>JBHOGO010000007.1:0-95334 GCA_043421945.1 bacterium sp. HQB-150
AAAATGCCGCTGAGAACTTAGCAGGACTGAGGCACATGTCACTAAATATGCTCAGAGCAGAGCCAACAAAGATTAGCGTCCCTATGAAACAAAAGCGTTGTATGATGAATCCTGCTTTTTTAGAGAAAGTATTGGCTGCTGGGATTGCATCGATGGCTAAATCATAACCACTCATGCGGATGCCCTGTCCCTATGGGTTATATCAATAGATGCGGGTGTTATTTGTAATTATGCACTAAGTTGTGCTCTTGTTATGTCCGTAGATTTTGCAAAGGAGGTAGATATTCACAGAGTTAAAATTGATGGTGGTATTCACTGATATATTACTTCGCCCAGTTGTGGGGAAAATATGGCTATGCGATGATGTCTCATTATCGGTGATACGACCGTTTCCCGACCTCTATATGATGACAAGGACACCACATGGCTATCGATTTTCGCTCAGATACTGTCACCCAACCTAATGCAGAGATGCGTGAATGGATGATGAATGCTCCGGTAGGGGATGACGTTTATGGGGATGACCCTACCGTCAACGCATTAGAGCGATGGGCTGCTGAGCGTCATGGATTCGAAGCTGCTATGTTCTGCTCTTCAGGTACTCAGGCAAACCTACTTGCGTTAATGGCGCACTGCCAGCGAGGTGATGAGTATCTCTGTGGACAGCAGGCACATAACTATATGTTTGAAGGAGGCGGTGCTGCGGTATTGGGCTCTATTCAACCTCAGCCGATAGAAAACGAAAAAGACGGCACACTTTGCTTTTCGAAGCTGGCAGCCGCTATTAAGCCTGATGATGACCACTTTGCGCGAACTCGATTGCTGAGCATTGAAAACACCATCAATGGAAAAGTATTACCCGTGAGTTATATGGTGCAGGCGCGTGAGTTTGTTGATCAACATAACCTTGCGCTCCATCTTGATGGGGCACGCGTTTATAATGCAGCCGTTGCATTAGGTGTTGATATTAAAGAGATTAGTCAACACGTTGATTCGATGACGATCTGTCTTTCTAAGGGGCTGGGTGCGCCAGTGGGATCGCTTGTGCTAGGGACAAAAGCCTTTATTCGCCAGACCCGCCGTTGGCGAAAAATGCTGGGGGGTGGAATGCGTCAAATTGGCATGTTAGCGGCGGCCGGGCAGTATGCTCTACAGCACAATGTCGACAGGCTGGCAGATGATCATGCCAATGCAAAAACAATTGCTGTCGCATTAGCAGCGTTGCCACAGTGTGATGTCAATCCAGACCATGTAGTAACGAATATCCTATTTGTTCGATGGGCAGATACGGTCAACCAGCAAGCCTTAGCGTCAGCGCTTGCTGAGGAAAATATTATCGTTACGCCGGGGAACCCGATGCGTTTAGTGACTCATCTTGGTATTACACGTGAAGATACCGTTAAGGTTATCGAAGCGATTACCCGTTATTTTTCTTCCATCATTCTCTAGCTAAGGCTTTAGGTAGTGGCATTCAGTGTAGGCTGGGAGCCCAAAGTATGGGCTCATTTATTCAAGTTCATCCTTTCAAAAGCAATGTCACAAGAGCAATGCCTTAAGTACAAGGTCTCAAGTACAGTGTCGTGATAGTGGGTCACCAGCCTGTAGAAAGGAACGCTTTGCTAGGCGTTACCGAGTAACTCTTCGAGTACGACCAGTACACCATTATCATCATTACTTGGTGCAATAAACCGAGCGTGCTCTTTTACCTTCTCGTGCGCGTTTTCCATGGCATAGGCGTGATAGCTTGCTTGCAACATTTCAACATCGTTAAAGTAATCCCCAAAGCTCAAGGTCTCTTCATAAGTAAAATTAAAGGTGTCTTGTAAATGCCTGATCGCATGACCTTTCGACGCATTGGCATTCATGACATCTAACCAAATAGCGGCACTAACTACCACTTGATGACTGCGCCCAAAAGAGGTGTTAATCGTCGGATAGACCAGCGACTCAGTTCCGCCAAAATTCAGAATGGCAACTTTGATGAATTCATCATCAACACTGAGCAAGTCATCAACGTACTCACAGCGATGGTAGTATCGAGCAATTTCTTCACATGCTTTCGGATCTTTTGTTTCAATGTACGCGGACTTTTTTCCGCAGAGCACGATAAATGCGCCATCGATCTGACGTGTTGTATCAATCACTCGGTGGGTGTCGTTTCGTTCAATGGCGGCACTATAAAGCTCTTTACCTTTGTGCATGACTAGCGTGCCGTTTTCAGCAATGAAAATCATTTGGTCTTGGATATCTGCAAACGTTTCTAAAAGGCTGTAATACTGGCGTCCTGAGGCTGCAGCAAACAAGATACCTTGCGCTTTTAAGCGGGGAAATAAGGTGAAAAATGCAGGTGATAATGTTTTATGGCTATCAAGCAGGGTGCCGTCCATATCCGTAGCGATAAATTTGATTCGAGGTGATGGCATGGAACGAAATCTCAATTGAAAAACAAACTGATACGCTACCCCTATTCACTAGGGAGGTCAAAATGATTTAGCGGAATAATGAAGTGCGAACGAGATATAACAGACATCATAGCATTCGTTTATTTGTGGTTAGCCGTAGGGGAGGATTGATAAGTTTATACCTTGATTTAATTGGATAAAAAAACTGTATTTGAGTCTAGCTGAACAGTTTGTATGGTTAAGATAATCGTTCTCAGGTATGTTGCACTTAGACTTTCCTTTAAATTGATAGAAGCTGTTGTCATGAAATTATCTCAGTTAGATACTCCCGCATTAATTGTGGACCTTGATGTTGTTGAAGCCAACCTTGCCACGATGCAGCAGCGTATCAAAAACTTGAATACAACGTTACGACCGCACACTAAGGCGCATAAAATTCCAGCTTTAGCCCATTTGCAGATGACCTATGGTGCCGTTGGGATTTGTACCTCGAAACTAGGTGAAGCCGAGGTGATGGCTGCTGGTGGTGTGAATGACATTCTCATTACTACACCTATCGGTGGTGATAAAAAATACCAACGATTGATCAACCTACATCGCACTTATCCAAGCTTCACTTTTCGTCAAGTGATTGATCATCCGCAACATGTTCAAGCGATTGCAAAGCATGCAGCAGCCGCGGGTATTGAGGTACGCTTGTTGATTGAAGTGGAAAGTGGGCAGCAGCGTTGTGGCGTGGCTATTGGTGATGAACTAGTGGCACTCATTGAAGATATTCAACAAACGGATGGTGTGATTTATGACGGCCTTCAAGCATACAGTGGTCACCTCCAGCTAATAAAAGGCAATGAAAAGCGCGCAGAGATGGCACGGGATGCCGTTACAGAGTTATTCTCGTTTGTCGAAAATACATTACGTCCTCAAGGTATGGCTCCAGACGTTATTTCGGGAGGTGGTACTGGTACTTTCGAGGCAACAGAAGGAAAGGGCTTCACGGAGATCCAAGCGGGCTCATTCATCTTTATGGATGCTTCTTATACGGCAATCAATGAGTCATTAAAAGGTGAGACAGAAATACCTTTTTCTGCGGCATTAAAAGTACTGAGCACTGTCATTAGTCATCCTACCCAACAACGTGCCGTTATCGATGCAGGAATGAAAAGTTTGTCGATTGATCTTGGTATGCCAATTGTCGAAGGCAGGGACGATGTGAGGTATCAAACCGGGGGGGATGAGCATGGTATTCTACACCTTTCAGAACACAGCCAATCGTTTACCATAGGTGACGTTGTCACATGCATTCCGAGCCATTGTGATACGACGTTAAATAACTTCGATACACTTCATGCTGTACGTGGTGATCAAGTAGTACAGAGTTGGGAAATTTCAGGCAGAGGTCGCTCAGACTAGTGAGCGTGAACCAAATCATTTGATTCAAGCGATCTAACTCTTGCTCATAAAATGTTTTCGGGGCGGTCTGCATCGGATTTCTACGGTTTAGGAAAGGCACACTGAATGATTCTAACAGATTTATGGCAAGAGGCAGTTAAGGCTATGTCATTAGGGAATTATTCGGTAGATTCTACCGCTATCGGTTGAGAAGTAGAGAAAACCGTCAGGGCTGAGTTGGATATCACGAATACGCTCACCGAGTGACGTGAAAAGGCGTTCAGTTTCGACTAATTCGCTGTTATTAATGTCCCCGTTGTCCTTCGTCTTATTATCAAGGCTGACAACATTGATATGGGTAAGTTTTAAGGCGCCAGCCAGTAACTTGCCGTTTAAGCTTGGGTAGCGAGTTCCTCGGTAAAGTATTAGCCCAGAAGGGGCGATGGATGGAATATAGACGAGTTTGGGATCAATAACTCCCGGTAACGATTCAGCTTCACCCACGGAGAGCGGACCCCAGTATTCTTTACCGTGTGAGGTTTTCGCCCAGCCATAATTAGCCCCTCTTTCGATCAGATTGATCTCATCACCACCACGTGGACCATGTTCAATCGACCATAGGCTGTCTGTTGCGCTGTCGTAGTAAAGTCCTTGTGCGTTGCGGTGGCCATAGCTGTAGACTTCATCTGCACCTTCATCGCTGTGGTAAAAGGGGTTGTCTGATACAGGGCTACCATCTTGGTGAAGGCGAAGTAATGCGCCTGCATGGTTATGAGTATTTTGACCGTTGTCACGCTCGCCTCTATCACCAATGGTCATATAGAGGTTGTTATCATTATCAAATGCGATACGGCTACCGAAATGCCGGCTGGTAGTGCTTAGAGAGCTTGTAATGAGAATATCCTCCCAAGCTGAAAGTCTGCCATCGATATATTGGCTCATTGCTAAAGCCGTTACAGCACCACCATCACCTTTTTTGCTGTAAGTAAGATAAACACGTGTAGGGTCGTTGGGACTAAAAGCAATATCGAGTAGGCCGCCTTGTCCGGCTGCCGCAATATGGCTGGGAGTGTTTAACGGTGTTTGCTTATTCGTTTTGAGGTTAATCCGTTTTATCCCCCCGTTACGTTCGGTCACAAGTAGTTGCTCGTTGTTAATAAAGGCTAATCCCCACGGTACAGCGAGACCTTCAGCGACAACCTCAGCTTGCAGTGCTTGGCTAGCGGTACTGAAAATAGAAAGTAATACGCTTACGGCAGCAAGTAATCTTGATCTCATTATCCTATTCACCTTAATTTCGTCCTTGTCATGAGGAGTCGTGGCATTTATCGAAACAATCAACAATCAACAATCAACAATCAACCAACAGTAAACGCCATTATCTAGGGTATCGTTTTGAGGGAAATAATAAGGACGATTCTGCTAATGACCCATGTTTGAGTAAAGTGACCACATTACTAATGTTAGCTTGTGAGCAGCCTTATTGCTTTTGTATTCCCAGACCGCTATCACTAATTTCTATCTCAGTAGTGGAGCTCTTACTTGAAAACTACTTTTCTAAGGAGAGCAGTAATTTTGCGAGTAATCCTTCTAGTTGTTCAGTTTCTTGCTGCGTAAAATCAGAGTAAAAATGTTGATGGTTTTTCTGTAGCTTAGCAATAATTTCTTCAATGGTACTCTTACCGGTATCGGTCAGTTGAACGCGCTTTACTCGCCCATCATCCAATGACGCTTTTCGAGTAATGAACCCCTTACCTTCGAGTCGATAAAGAGCCTTTGTTAATCCCCCCGAGCTAATGAGCATGTAGTCCAAAATCTCTGTTGGCGTAAGCAGATGGGGTGGTGGAGATCTTCTTAGTGCCGTCATCAGACCAAAGTCAGAGGACTGTAACCCATACTCAGCCATCATTTTGGTGCGTACCGCTTCATTAATGGAGTAGATCTTATCGATGCATGGCATTGCTACAGCCATGTTTTCATAAGCTTCAGGCCAGTTTTCTTCCATCAGGGTCAGGAAGTGATCAAATTTTTCTATGGTCATGGCAGTACTATTGAGTGATGAATGGAATATATCTTGCCAGAAAGATAAAATTAGTCCAATCTACTTTCCTAGAAAGATAAGTAGTTAAGCGTAATTGATGGAGGTTTTATGCCTAAACGGCATTTTGTTATTTTAATGGCCCTTATTATGGCGGCTGGCCCTTTTGCGGTTGACGCTTATTTGCCCGGCATTCCCTCGATGGCGGAGTATTTAGGTATTGGGGTTGACGCTGTTGCGACCACGGTAAGCTTTTATATTTTTGGGATGGCGCTTGGACAGCTGATAGGCGGTCCATTTGCTGATCGTTTTGATAAACGCGTCCTTATTATTGGCGGGCTGGTTGTCTATGCGATGACTTCTTTGCTTATTGCGTCTTCGCAGGACCTCCATGTCATTCAAATTTCACGTATCTTTCAAGCCATTGGCGGGGGATTTGCAGGCGTCTGTATTGCGCCTCTCGTAAGGGCTAGGGAAAAAGGTAACGAAGCCGCAAAGCTGTTTGGGCTGATTGCCATGATTATGATTTTGGCTCCGGCAATTGCACCAAGTATTGGCGCATTAATTTTATTGTCGGGTAAGTGGCAGAATATTTTTCACTTTTCGGCACTTTATGCGTTATTTGTAGCCATGCTCGTTGCCAAGTCATTGCCGAAATCTCCAGGTAAAATCGAACAACAAAAAGTGCCTGCATACCGTCGCTACCTTATGGTGCTACAAAACCGAACAGCGATGCGCTTATTACTTGTCCAGTCCTGTGGGTATAGTGTCATGATGGTATTTGTGACAAATGCATCCTTTATCTATCAGAGTCAATTTGGGCTAGGTGAGCAGTTGTTTGGTCTTGTGTTTGTTGCAAACACGGCAGTAAATATGCTTGTCAATCGATGCAATGCGAAGCAGCTGAATTCTCACTCTGCGCATACATTATTACGTGTAGGGATTGGGTTTCAGGCACTATTTGTTTTGTCCCTTGTTGTCTTTACTGCTTTGGATGTTTCGGTACATCTCTTTACGTTAGGGATCATGGGAGCTGTGGGTATGTTAGGGGCGATTATGCCAAATACGAGTGCGTTATATATGAGCCAATTTACAGATAATACGGGCTCGGCAGCTGCACTTTTAGGTGCTGGACAATATTTAGCAGGTGCAATGATGGGAGGGTTGGCAATTTTCCTTCATAACGGAACGTTATGGCCCGTTGTATCGGTAATGGTGTTATTAGTGGTTGTCTCCAATGTCGTTTTACCCAAAGAAAGAGTCGCTTGCTTTACTAAATAATCGTATTTCATGAACCGCACACGACCAGTAATAAGCTTATTAGGTCGTGTGCTTTTTCCTGAAAATAACAGTGTTTATGAGTCGTAAAGGGCTGTTGGCATTATGCTTGGCAGCAACGCTTCAACTTTTTCCCGCTCCCACAAGGGCAAGGGGAGTTCCTGCCACCGCTAAACTGTTTTGTTGTGAGTTGTTTTTGTAGGTCAAGGTAAATGATATCGGAGGCAGGTCGACCACGATATAAGAGATCGCGCATTGTTTTCATCTGCGATTCTGTATGTTTAAAGAACGACTCCAAACCAGCACAAAAATAATTATGACCATGTTGACCAGACTTTGAACGTACAAAACGGTGTTTAGGGCATCCACCATGGCAAGCAGAGCGGTACTTGCAGCTCAGGCATTGTCGTGTGAGGCTCTCTTTTTTGTTTTTACCAAACTGAATCGCTTCGTCGAGCTGATTCATATTACGTATGGTATCAGTATGAACATTTCCTAGCTTGTGCTCTGGGTAGACGAAATGGTCACAATTATAAAGGTCACCATTAGATTCAATAATAAATGCGTGTCCACAAGTTTCAGCTTGAACACAGATACCTGAAGGTTGGTTACACCATGTCGCCAGCGTCGAGTCAAAAGTATTGACGAAAATACGTCCAACATCTTTTTTTACCCAACGATCAAAAACACGATTCAGAAATTGACCATAAGCAAGTGACGGTACAGACCATTCCGTCACGTCAGCTTCGGCTTCATGGTCAGGGCTAACAAGATATAGCCCCTCTTCAGTGACTTGTTTGGCTGTTCGTTCGACAATCGGAATGAACTGTAAGAACGTCGAGCCGATACCGACTAAATAGTCATAGGTTTCTTCTGGGTGTTTGGCTGTTTCACTGTTTATAACGGTCAGCGTATTGAACTCAACGCCATGCTTTTTCAACTTATCGATGGCGGTAATGACTTTCTCGTGGCTCGGCTTTCCTGATCGAGATACGCGGAAGTGATCGTGTAAGTGTGCTGGGCCATCAATTGAAACACCAATTAGAAAATTATGTTTCTTGAAAAACTCACACCACTCATCATCTATCAGTAAACCATTAGTTTGAAATGCATTGGTAATCCGATGATTTTTTTTGTATTTCTGTTGTAGCTCTACAGCTTTACGGAAGAAGTCGAGCCCCATTAAGGTTGGTTCACCACCTTGCCATGCGAATTCGACATCTTCTGTATCGTATGAATCAATGTATTGTTTTACGTAAAGCTCAAGGGTTTCTGGTGACATTTTCCAGTGACTTTTACGCTCGGGATAAAGATTCTCTTTCTCAAGATAAAAACAGTACGTGCAGTCAAGGTTGCACACAGAGCTACTTGGCTTCGCCATGACGTGACTTTGTTTATACGTAGACATTGATGACCTTTTTAACGTGATTGTGTCAGTCGCTGAATCAAACTTTCAGTCTTTGCGCGTTCTCGACTTTGTGTCTTGAATCGCTTGCAACTTAACATCTCTTAGCTGATGACGAATTTCGTAAGCGAATGTGGTGATCATTATGGCGTTTAAATGTGCGACTCTCTCGACGAAAGGGTGTGCCTATGCCATAAATTGTATTCCATAACAGAGTGTTCATTCGCAATATAAACGTTTCTATTGGCAGTGAGGTTACATGAAATCCTGTTTATCCTCAATTTTTGATTAGGTTGCTTCGTTTGACGTGTGATCTCTATCTCTAATTGACCTATAGCCGTTCACAAATACATTTTTCAGCAAAAAAAATCACAGTATGGGGATGCTTGTGCCATTAATGACGAGGGGATCCACTTAGTAGTCGGTTGAGTCATTTTTCTCAATAGACAGCCTCGCCCAAAATGGAAAATAGAAAGCCAGCGAATTGATGTGATCCTATAAAGTAGGATATTTCTGTTAATCTAAGCATGAAAAAAGGGAGCATTGCTCCCTTTTTGTATTTTCGTCTATCAGACTACCGGCTACCTATTCCTTATACTCAGTACTATGTTCTGTGTCGATTCGGTAGAACGTTGCTTGGACATAGTCATCAGGATCACCGCTATTGTTCTGGTTATACACGCCAGCTTTGAAATACATGTATTGCCCGCCTTGATCGTATCCGCTATTAGACATATCGACTTCTTTGTAAATATCTTCTTTGCCATCTCGCATAATAGTGACGGCTAGGGTATGGCCGGATACATCGATGCGATAGCCAAAGCGTTCATTGAGTTCGATACCGTCTTGAGGCTCATCAATGGCACTCGATTTACCCCCAATGAGTTCATACCATTGCTCTTCGCCTTCTAAAGGCTCGTGGGCAAAATAGAGAGAGCCTTTGTTGTGGTGCGCTAACTTCCTGTAATAAAAGCGAATAGGTTCATCATGGTTAGCATGAATTTGACCAATAATGACTCGGCCTATTTGGTTTCTATCACCGGTGCTGGTGACGTGATTAACCGCTAATTCTGCTTCCATCTTGCTATCTATTGCCGCTGCGTTGGCTAGGTCTTCTTGCGGTGCTGTGGAGAATACCCAATTGTTTGCGGTGATCCCTTTTGTTGAGATAGAGCGGTCACCACGTCTTAGCATCTCACGCAGTTCTGAACGCGTGTACTTCGTGTTTACCGACGTTTTTGGACCCTCAACAGGCGCCATAAAGGTAAAGCTATTGTCGGGGTTCTCTAAAAAGTACGGAGGAAAGTGAAAGTCATCGTTAAGAGCTTCTTCACTGATGTTGTCAGCAAAACCGGATTGATCGCTGTCAACGGGTACGCTGAGTGTCCATTGGAGGCGATCCGTCGCAGCGAAAAGCGGGCTAGTGAAGAGTTGGCTGGTGAGTACAAGGAGAGTGATCGGTAATATCCGCATAATTTGCCTGTGGTGTTAAGTTGAGGCTGGGTGCACTTATTTTTTCTGGCTGTTATGTGCAAAAAAGGCTTCGCATAATAAAGGCTTATTACAAAAAAATCTCGTTTAAACATGTGTGCATTGAAAATAGAGTTTTGGTGATAAGCGTATGCGTAGTTAACCAGTGAATGTAGTTCAATTGGACGGTGTTTTTGTCCGAGTATTGTAAACTTATGCTTGTATGGCGCGGAGCTATAATTGAATACTTATTGCCAAACACATTTAACCTAGCAACGAGTGCCTAGCCTTTAGCCCTAGTTTTAACGATGTGAGATTTAGCTTTAATCAGTGTGAAAATTAGTTTTGAACGGTGTGAGATAGAAAAAAAAGTGAAATGACAGGGATCCATCATTTCACTTTCTGTTGTTTTAAGCGCTGTTTAATACGTTTCTTAATACGCTGTATCAGGAACTGTTTAAGGCGAACTTAACCTATGCCGCTTCTTTGGCTCTTTCTAACGTCGTGTAGATACGCTCTTCCGTCTCGCCATCAAAGATCAGGGCATCAGCGATATCGAAACCAACATCGATCGTTTGACCTTCTTGGATACGGTACTCACGGCTAACGCACAGTAGGAACTTGTGACCGTTAGTGGTGCAGTGAATAATGCGGTCACTTCCCGTCGTCTCAACTAAGTCTACCGTGGTGTGCCAGCAAACGTCTTTTTCTTTACTCGCTTCTAAAATAGCCATTTTGTCAGGGCGAATACCGAGGCGGTAACAACCTGTTGTCAGGGCGGTGTTTGGCGTGACATCAATAGCGATACGCTCCATCAATGCCGCTTGATGACCTTCGACCATTAGTGGAAGAATATTGGTAGGTGGCGCGCCAATGAACGAGGCAACAAACACATTGGCTGGGTTGTCGTAGATCTCTTCTGGGCTGGCGAACTGTTGCAAGACACCATTCTTCATGACCGCAATTTTGTCAGCAAGCGTCAGTGCTTCTATTTGGTCATGGGTAACGTAAACCGTTGTATTACCTAGGGTACGATGCAATTGCTTAATTTGGGCACGCATTGAATTGCGAAGCTCAGCATCAAGGTTAGATAACGGCTCATCCATTAGGTAGATGCCTGCATCACGAGCAATCGCTCGGCCCATAGCGACACGCTGACGCTGACCCCCTGAAAGCTGGCCTGGTTTTTTATCTAAATAGTCTTGAAGACGCAGAGTTTTAGCGACTTCTTCGGCGCGGATATGACGAGTACGTTTATCCACACCACGTAGCTCTAGACTGAATGCAATATTATCTCTGACAGACAGGTGCGGGTAGAGCGCATAGTTTTGGAAGACGAAGGCTAAGTCACGATCTTGTGGCAATACGTCGTTCATGCGGTTGCCATTGATGATTAAGTCGCCCTCCGTAATCTCTTCAAGACCAGCGATCATGCGGAGCAATGTTGACTTACCGCAACCTGATGGGCCCACGATAACAATAAACTCGCCGCTTTCAATTTCCATGTTGACATCAAAGACAACTTGATTGCCTTCTTGATACGTTTTGTCGATGTTTTTTAAAGCAATTGTAGTCATGATGCGTTCTCCAACATGAAGTCATTTCGAAGCGAGATTGCTAAGTCTGGGCGGTCGGTTGTAAAGGCATAGACGCCGTGTTCAAGTGCTGTATGAATTAATTCAGCAGAGTGGGCACCATAACAGCCATATTTTAAGTCGTGTTTTAAAACGGTCTGTTTTGTTTGCTTATCTAATTGAGTAACGTGAACCGACACTTCATTAACACACATCGATTGCGCCGTATTTATCAGGTAGTTCGTGCCTAGTAGGTTCGGCAGGTTTCTTGCCACGAGCCAGATGGTAAATAGCTCAGGTGCTTTCTCTGCCACTTCGGATAAGGTTTCGCAGTTGAAGGAAGAGATGATGGTTTTTGACATCATTTCTGTTTCCGTTAAAACCGCTAGAACGTTGTCGACAATGCCAGGGTAAGGGGCTTTGTTAACGTCCCCTTTAATCTCTAAACGCAATGTGATGTGGCTGTCACGGTATAGATGACAAAGCTCTTCTAGGGTCATGATTCTTTGACCGCCAGAGTAGTTGATGCTGCCTTGTGATAGTTCATCCCACGTTTTAGCATTCACAGGGCCTTTCATATCCGTGGTGCGATCTAAGGTTGCGTCATGGTGGACAACAATGATCCCGTCTTTGGTCGGATGGACATCAAACTCAACCAGTTCGACCGGTAAGCTTAGGGTATTTTCAAATGCACGACGGCAGTTTTCGCCCCACACGAGTGTTCCGCCACGGTGTGATGCAATTTTTGATTTAATCATGTTGTTCTCTTACTTTAACGCACCCATGGCAATGCCACGGACTAAATGTTTCTCTACTAACTTGAAGCATAATAATGTTGGTAGCATGGTTAAGGTCGCACCTGCCATGACCAGTGGCCAGTTCACCATGCCGTCGTCAGCAGCGCTTGAATACAAGCGAGATAGGGCAATTTGTAATGTGCGGACCTCTTCACTGTCTGTGGAGATCAGCGGCCAAATGTACGAGTTCCACTCACCAAAGAAAGTGAACAGCGCCATGGCTGCAATTGCTGGACGAGCCATTGGGATAATGACCTTCCACAGGACTTGAATGTGGTTTGCGCCATCAATCCATGCCGCTTCATCCATGGCCTTTGGTATACCTTTAAAGTACTGGCGTAAGAAGAAGGTAACAAAACCGCTGGCGATTGACGGCAGTATTAAGGTCCAGTAGCTGTCTAATAGCCCCGCTTTCGCCATGTTGAGGTAGTTAGGGATTAAGCTGATATGCCCCGGAACCATTAACGTTGCAATGACTAACCAAAAGAGAGCTTCACGTCCTTTAAATTCGATACGTGCAAACGCGTAAGCGGCACAGATGGAAACGGTGAGGCTTAATACGGTCACCGCTGCTGAGACGATGGCAGTGTTCATTAGGTAGAGTGGAAAATTCATTTCCGTAAAGGCCAGCGTATAGTTTTCTAGCGAGAATCCAATCTTGCCAGAGGCGTACATGTCAAACGGCATAAACGATAAGAAAACACCATAGCCAATCGGAAACAGAAACATGAGTCCCATGGCGGTCAAAATGACCATGGAGAGTGACCAACACGTCTTTTTCGCTTCGAGTTGTGTAACCTTAACTGCCTTCATAGTGAACCTTCTTACCAATCAAATTCGATTTTACTACTGCAAGAATGAGCAAAATAACGAATAAAATCACAGCCAATGCAGAGCCTTCACCGATATCAAATAACACAAAACCGGTCCGGTAGAGCAGGTTAACCAGCATGTCGGTTGCGAAAGCGGGACCACCGTTTGTCATGACATTGACGATGGTGAATATTTGGAAAGATTCGACCACCGAGATAATCAGTAGGAAATAGGTTGTCGGCATCACCAATGGGAATGTAACGCGTCTAAAGACATGCCATTTTTTACCGCCATCGACTTGAGAGGCTTCATAAAGCTCATTAGGGATCGCTTGCAGCCCTGCAACGTAGATCACCATATCGTAGCCGAGCTGCTTCCAAGTGTTCACGATGATCACAACCCACAGTGCAAGCATCGGTGACTGAAGCCAAGTGACTTTCTCCATGCCAAACGTTGATAAAATGCTGTTCACCAAACCAAAATCAGTGGCAAAAATCCAACTCCAAATCACTGAAATCGCAACGGTTGAGGTGACCGATGGTAAGAAGTAAGCACCACGCAGGAAGCGGACTAACTTGGTTTCGGTGACCAAAAAATTAGCTAATAACAGCGCAAGCCCTAATCGTACCGGTACGGAAATCACGACAAAGATGAGTGTGATATAAAGTGAGTTTCGAAATTCACCGCCTGATAGCAGGGCACTGTAGTTATCGAGACCGACAAATGGCATGTCATTGCTTAAGAAGTTCCAGCTATGGAAGCTATAAAAGAATGACGAAACAATTGGCCAGTAGGTAAATATGCCTATGAGTAGTAGACAGGGTAAAACAAATAAGTAGGGGATTAATCTTTTCATATGACTGCTTTTTAGGCGGGACGAATCCCGCCATTTTGAAGATTAAAGACGAGATTCAACTCGGCCATTGAATGCTTTCAGTGCTTGTTCTGCACTTTGTTGACCCAAAGCAATCGATTCCCAAATGCCTTGTTCTTGAGCGCGGATCCAAGCCATAGCTGGTGGACGAGCGCGACCTTGTGCAACCGGTAGTTGCGCCATGGCAGTAGAGAAAGAGGGGTGTTCTTCAAGCAATGCTTTTGATGAAGGAATATCAAGCGCATGTTTGTTAACGGGCATATAACCTGTTTGCTGGAACCATGAAGCACTGACTTCAGCCTGTGCTAGGTATTGCATGAATGTCCAAGAGGCGGCTTTTTTCTCATCGCTAATGTTCGCTAGCATACCGACACCGGCACCACCGATTGGTACACGACATTCAACTGTACAAGGCATTGGGAGCACCACGAGGTCGTCACCTAAAAGGCGTGTATAGTTACCTAGGTTGCCAGTTGTATCGAAATGAATAGCAACGCGACCAGCGCTGAAGTGTTGTTTCACCATTGTCTCGTCGGTAATACTTTCTGCTGAGGCAACACGGTGCTTAGCGTAGAGGTCACCCATCCATTGGAACGCTTCAATTGTCGCTGGATCGGCTAGTCGTGATTCATTGGTCACAGAATCAACCCAATCACCACCGTTTTGCATCACAAGACCAAAACGAGTGAATTGACTTGGTGTATTAATGCCGTAGACATTGTTGTCGCCTAGTTCTGCTTGAACCGTTTTCGCGACATCAAGGATTTCATCGAATGAAGTCATAGCAGGCATTGACTCATAGCCAGCTTGTTCAAGTAGAGACTTGTTGACAAACATTAGCGGCGTCGATGAGTTAAATGGCATGACATAGTTGCCGTCTTGGTAGTTACCAATTTCTAGAGCAAACGGTTGGAGCTCTTCAGTAAACTCACTGCTTTTTTGATAGTAAGAAGTGAGGTCACTAAGTACACCCGCGTCTGCAAAGACACCGTATTGAGTCACTTCAAGAATGGCCATTTCTGGGTTACGGCGCGCTGGAATAGAAGCTTGTAATTTAGTAATAATATCCGCGTATTTACCATTGTATGTCGCTTTTACTTCAATGTTGTCGTTCGCAGCATTAAAGTCATCGACGATGGTTTGTAAGACCCTTTCATCATCACCAGACTGGTTATGCCAAAGTTCAACTTCTACTGGTTTTGCGATTGCACCAGCGGCAACTAAAGATAGAGCAAGTACAGAAAGACGCAGTTTCATTTTCTATTCCATTTTTATATCAAAGACTGCGGTGCATGCTAGGGATGGATGATGACGAAATTGTTTCAGTTAAGCGTGTGTTTATTGAAGAAAGCTTTGCAATCGTTGCAACTTTAATCTAAGTGATTGTTATGTATAGGATATATCCTATTTGAAATAATAATTGCAAAACCCTGCTTACTGCAACAGTGACATATAACGTTCACTTTCGTTGTTTATGCTACGCGCAATTATTTCGAAAAGTAGTGAACATGAATAACCATCACATTGATTACCAATCAAAATTCCGTGCTGCGACTCATCAGTTGATCAAAAGCGCAGATGGAAAATTGACAAAATCAGAAGTTAAAGTGATTGATTACTATCAAGCCGATGCCCGTCACGCTGCATATAGCGGTAAAGACGTTGCCGATGCGATTGGTGTGCACCCTGCAACATTGGTGAGATTGGCAAAGAAGCTTGGCTTTGCAGGGCATCCTGAGTTTAAGCGATATCTAGTGAAATTTGCTAATCACTCTGTGGATGCCTGTGAGCGTCATCAACATACAATGGCACAAATCGAAGGGAGTGTGCTGCAGTCGACGATTGAACAGGAAATAGAGCACCTTAAATTGGTGGCAAGTGCGGTATCGCAGAGCACTTTAGATGATGCGACCAAACTGATTCTTGCTGCTAATAAGGTCTATATTAACGGTCAAGATAACACTGAAGGATTCGCTGAACACTTTTCTCGTCGGTTAAATCGGTCAAGTATTCAAGCGCAAACGCTGCCTCTAGGGCGTTCCAAACTCGCGGAATCGCTGGCGGGCTCTCAACCAGAAGATGTCATGATACTTTTCTTTAATAACAGTATGAATGACACGACGAAGCGACTGATTAAAATTGCTCGCAACCTGCAGCTTCAGGTTATTGGTATTAGTGATCTTAGCTCTGTGAGTGTTCCCCAAGACATATTGCTGCTGAGAATATACCGAGGAGAAACGAAAGGGACTAAATCGGTGAGTACGTCACTGGTGCTGACTAATGCCATTATCAGAAACCTGACGGTTTTAGCGGAAGAGCGCGTCTTACAAGGGCTGCGCAGGTTTGAGATGATACGAGCCCTTGATAGTTGATTGCTGGCTATCGACGTGGGCTTTCAACATAAATGTATTGGTCGCCTTGGCGTTTGTAATAGTGGTTGTCGATAATGGCATAGCTGACACCCGCAATTACAGCAAACGTGGCTAGCCTTGGTAGGCTGTTACGTCGGTAGTGTCTATGTCGCGGCGGTTGACGCTTTTTGATCACAACAACATTCTTTGGTTTATGCCTTGCTGAAGGTTTGACGACAACGCTGCTAAGGCTTTTACCACCGTTTGACTTACGGGCTTCTGCTTGTGTGGTAAAGCCTAATCCTGTGGTGATAATAAAAAGGAATGTGAGCGCTTTGGCGGTCATTTTTTTTGATGAAAGGTGAGTTGTTGCGTTGTTTTTGGCGTTTAGTTCATTCTGAATCAGTGTATTTGAAATCATAACTTGGCTCCCTTTATTTGATATTGAACACCGTACAATAATGTAATTAAAGGAGTGTGTGCCTAGCGTAAATCTATGTCAGCGAGTGTGAATATTGTGTCTACAGCACTAAAATGAAAAGTCTCAAGCTGACTCCGACGGTTAAATCAGCATCGCTATGATGTTCATATCAGTATCTCTATTACATCCATATCTATTCCCTAAAAAGTATGTTTAAAAGATCGAACGGTAACCTAAAGCAGAGTCATACCGAGCTCGGCTTTTCTAGGCGGTAATGTCTATAAGTTAAAGCTGTGTAAGCGAACGTAAAGTAGGGTAAATAGACGGCTTTTAAATAGATTAATACCTTGTGTAGGGTATATTAACTCTATGTATAACCATTTGATTAAAATGGTTTTGTGTTTGCTAAGTCGGTATCTAACGTTCTCGGTTAGGTGTTATTCATTAAGTGTTTTGTGACTTTTATCTATGATAAATATTCCCATTTTGTCGAGTGCATTATCTAAGGCAGCGAGCTTTTCTCTTTTTCCTCACTTTTTGAAACCCTCTCGTCTTTTGAATATGTTGCTTACGGTATTTCTTTTATCTGGCTGCGTACAGTTACCTGAAAATCGCACGATAACGGTGGATTTAGGTCTATCTGAGACACATGAGACTGAGACTGAGACTGTCGTGGAGTGGTGGACTGAATTCCAACAGCCCCAATTAGATCTATTGATTGATGAAGCACTAGGAGAAAATTTCACTTTGAAGACAGCGCAAGCGCGGGTGTTAAAAGCCGCAGCCGTCTTCGATTCAGAAGGCAGTCGTCGTTATCCCACCCTCTCAGCAGATTTTGAACCTGGATACAGCTACAACCACGAATCTCGTGTCTCGACGACTGCGAATGACGCATCGTTGAAAGCCAGTTGGGAATTGGATTTGTGGGGGAAACAGCAACTGAACACCGATATTGCCTACTTTAATTTACTCTCGATAGAAGAGCGGTTTACCACGAGCCAACAAGCGTTGGCAGGGGATGTGGCAAGGCAGTGGTATTTACTTCATGAGCAAGTCCAGGTCATGAAGCTTCTTGCTAAACAGATCGATAACACGCAAAAAATCACCGCAATATCTGAACAACGTTTTCGGTATGCACAAGAAAGTATTAGTGCTGTATGGCGTCAGCAGCAGTTGCTGGAGTCGCTAGAGTCGCAATACAATGACGCAGGATATCGCCTAACCATCTTAGAAAAACAGATGAATATCTTACTCGGTAAAAGCCCTAATGCGCCGATAGATTGGCAATATAGCGAAGCCATTACAATTCCCAGCCCTGCCATAGCGGTCTTTTCTACCGAACTACTTCATCAGCGCCCAGACATTCGCCAAGCATGGTATGACTACATGGGAGAGCACCACAACATTGGTGTTGCTAAAGCGGCACAACTGCCGAATATTTCACTCTCTGGTGGTTTAAGGACAGATGAAATTGACAACTTGCTCGATATTTGGAAATTAGATTTAGGACTTCGTTTCAACGTCCCAATTTTCAATGCCGGTAGGCTTGCTGCTGATCTTGAGCAAGCTGAGGCGAGTGCGGATATTGCATTTTTTCAATATACACAGGTAGTCCTTGAAGCGATTCAAGAAGTCGAGGTGGGGCTGATTGAAGTTGATCGCCAGCATGACAGTTTGAACAGTATTGATGTGCAAACCCAACATGCTGAAAAGATTCTTGATATGGAACTCGTCAGGTATACCCGAGGTATTCAAAGCTATCTCGATGTTCTCAATGCACAAGAGCGCCTGTTCAGTTTACAAAAACAACAGCTCAGTGCCGAAAGACAAGCGTTGCATACTCATATTTCTCTCTATCAATCGATTGGTGGAAGACTTCCTACGTCACCTGCAATCGTTTCAGACAAGGCAGTTTAAGATGGAAAATAACAGCCCCAATACCGTCGTTGGCAATGAAAGACTCAATGGTAATGACTCTTTCGTTCGTTCAAGCCATACCTATCTAAAGTGGATACTGCCATTTATTATTTTATTTGCCGGTGGTATATCGAGTTATTATTTTTTATCTCCAACGCCGAATAAAAGAGCGAGAGAAGCCAAACCTCCTGTTCGTCAGGTGGATGTAGAAACAGTGGAAACCGTCACAGCGACGCCTGTCATCACGGCTCATGGGGCGGTAGAAGCGAAGCGAACGGTTGACATTCAATCACAGCTTCGCGGCGAGGTTATTGAACTGTCAAATCAATGGGTTCCCGGTGCCTTTGTGAAGCAAGGTGATGTTTTGATAGAGGTTGATGGCAGGGACTATATGTTTGCTATTGACGAAGCAGAGGCGCAGATTGCTCGTCAAAAGGCGTTATATGCAGTAGAGATCGGCCGTCGTAAAGCGGCGGAGTTAGAGCTTGATATATATGGTCACACTCTCTCAGCTGAAGAGGAGTTATTAGTACTTAGACAACCTCAACTCGACCAAATTAAAGCAGAGATAGCCCGATATGAGTCTTCACTAAACAAAGCAAAATTGGAGCTAGAGCGAACGACGATAACGGCACCGTTTGATGCACAAATTCTCTCTATGGAGATTACCAATGGTAGCTTAGTTAGAGAAAACAATACCTTAATGAATCTTGTTGGTACTGAGTCCTTTTGGCTCAAGGTTAATGTGCCATCACACCAATTACGTCATATTGATATTCCAGAACAAGGGGACGCGGCATCTGGTCAACGCTGCCCTGGTGCAAACGTGATCATACGTAACCCTGTCGAGTGGGGAAGTGATGATTATCGCGACGGATGTGTGGTGAGCCTTTTACCTGATGTAGACAGCAAGATAAAGACAGCAGTGTTGATGATTGAAATTGATGACCCGCTTGCACATCGTCCTGAAAACAAGGGTAAACCCAAGGTACTTATCAATTCCCTTCTGCATGCAGAAATAGAAACAAAACCCTTCCATGACGTGATAGCCATTCCACGTCAATACCTTCAGCAAGGTAAGTATGTGTGGATCATGAATGATCAAAAACAATTAGAAGCGCGAGAGCTATCCATTGCGTTTAGAAATGAACACAGTGTGCTAATTGATCAAGGGTTAGAGCCTGGCGATAAAATCATCACCACTGCGATGCCCGGCGCCGTCGAAGGGATTGCGGTCGCAGAGTACAAAGAAAAACAATCAAAATCGGAACAATTACCCCGAACACCTCGACAGCAGCAAGAGATACCCAACATAGAGAAGTCAAAAACAGCGGGTGGTAATAAACGCAAGGAGCAAAACGGATGAGTCGTTCCAAGGGGCCAATCGCATGGATGGTCAATAACGGTGTGACGCCAAACTTGCTGATGTTGGTCTTTATCATTGGTGGCTTGCTGATGTCCCTGCAAATTCGTAAAGAGGTGTACCCAAGCTATCCACGAGATTCGATTCGAATTTCCATCTCGTACTCAGGTTCGACACCACACGAAATGGAGCAAGGGGTGACATTGCCTATCGAGAATGCGATTGCAGACATCGAAGGGATAAAAGAGGTACACAGCCGCGTTAATGCCAATAATAGCCGAGTCACCGCTGAGTTGATGAATGGAGTTGATGCTGAATCGGCATTGAGAGAGATAGAGAGTGCAGTCAATAAGGCTACATTGCCTGATGGGGCTGAACGACCCAATATCAGTCGCAACGAAAGACGCCAAGAGTCATTAGAACTGGTTCTTTATGGTGATGTTGACACCATTGCATTAAAAGAGACCAGTAATAGAATCAGAAGCTTGTTATTAGCTTCTCCGTCGCTGACTCAGGTTGAAGTCGTCGGTTTCTCCAAATACGAAGTGCAAGTTGAAGTCGATAGCCAAACCTTGCAGTACTATGATCTCGGCTTAGATGACATTGCCAACAGCATCAGCCGTCATGCGATTAACCAGTCTGGGGGGAAATTAGACACGGCGAGCGGAGAAATTCTTGTTCAGCTCGATGAAAGCCGCAACTGGGCGCAAGATTTTGATGATATCGTGGTGGTGCAAACCGACACTGGCTCATCACTGCTGCTGGAAGATATTGCGACGGTTACCGATGGCTTTGCTGATCAACGGAATCGCTTTTTCTACAATGGGCAGCCTTCTGCCAGTATCCGTATCTATCGTATTGGCGACCAAACCCCAGCCTCTATTTCTGAGGCTGTTTATGAACTGATGCCTGAAATCGAAGCGGCGCTGCAAACAGGAATCACGTTAGATGTTTTGAATGATGACGCTGTTATCTATCAGCAGCGCATGTCACTACTGCTTGAAAATGCGTTCTATGGCCTTGTCTTTGTGCTGATTTTGCTGGCGCTGTTTCTCGATGTAAGGCTCGCATTTTGGGTGACGATGGGTATCCCAACGGCTTTCCTTGGGGCTGTTCTATTCCTACCTGTTTTTGATGTCTCCATCAATATGATCTCAATGTTCGCCTTTATTATTGCGCTGGGGATCGTCGTGGATGATGCGATTATTGCTGGCGAAAATATTCATGCGAAAATGTGCGAAGGCGAAAACTTTTTTGATGCCGCTATCGAAGGGACGAAGAGCATCGCCGTACCACTGACTTTCAGTATTCTTACCAATATTGTTGCCTTTATACCTATTTGGTTTTTACCAGGAACCTTGGGGCTAACCTTTAAAGTCATTCCCGTGGTGGTGATTTGTGTTTTTGTGATTTCTTGGATAGAAGCTCTATTTATTCTGCCAGCTCATTTTGCGCACATTAAGAAAAATAGCAACCCGACATGGTTAAAGCCTTTTAATCGATTGCAATCCCTGTTTCAGCGCGGCCTACAGCGATTGGTTCAACATCACTATATTCCTTTGCTGTCACGCCTATTATCCCACCGCTATACCGTTGCGGCTGTCGCCACTGCGATGTTGTTCACAACACTTTCCTATGTGATGGGCGGGCATCTTGGTTTTACGACCATGCCGCGTGTCGAGTCGGAGTATTCGACAGCAAGAGCCTACATGCAGGTTGGCGTGTCGGATGAGGATATTGAATCGGTGAGGCGGCAACTTGAATCTGCGGCGCTGGAGTTAATTAAGGCTGAAGGAGGCAGTCAGTTTGCAAAGGGCATATCGTCACAAACTCGCTATCGAGATGGAGAGTTAGCCCTTATTACTCGAATCTTCCTCTACCCAGCGGAAGAGCGTGAGTTAACTACCCGTGAAGTTTCGCAGCGCTGGCGGCAAAAGGTGGGAGATATTCATGAGGTAAACTCGTTGCGTTTTTCAGCGGCGGGTGGTGGTCCGAGCGAGGATGTTGCTGGCGTGACTGTCGAGCTAAGTCATGCGGATAATCTCGTGCTTAAAGAAGCAAGTGAGTCATTGGCTCAGATGCTCAGTGAGTATGCGGGGGTCGTGGATATAGAAAACAGTTTCATGGCGGGTAGCCAGCAAGTGACACTCTCACTTCGTCCTGAAGGGAAGAGTATGGGGCAGACTGAGCAGACGTTGATAAGACAGGTTCGTAATGCCTTCGCAGGAAACCGCGCGATTCGTCAGCAACGGGGCAGTGATGAAGTCGATATTATGGTTAAGTTGCCTGATTGGCAGCGTTCGAGTTTACATCACTTAGAGCAGTTGCCCATCAAGGTTGGTGACAGCACAGTGCCATTAATTCAAATCGCCGATATCCAGCGCGAATTTTCGGCGTCGCAAATACAGCGTCAGAACGGAAAACGCCTTGTCACGGTGAGCGCGGATATCACCCCCGCGTCTGAGGGAATGGTGTTAACACAGACCATTGGTAGAGATGTGTTCCCGTTATTACAAAACAGTTTCCCAGGGCTAGATATGGGATTTGGTGGCGACCAAGCTGAGCAGAAAGAGAGCCTAGACAGTTTAATGATTAACGGTGCTTTAGTTGCGTTAGCGCTCTACTGCTTGCTGGCGATTCCTTTTAAGAGCTACACACAGCCACTCATCATCATGACCGTTATCCCCTTTGGGATTATCGGCGCAGTGATAGGGCATGCTTTATTAGGGTATACATTAAGCGTCGTGAGTCTTTTGGGGGTGTTAGCATTAAGTGGCGTTGTGATAAACGATAGCCTTATTTTAATCTCTGAGATAAATCGTAATAGAGCGCTGGGAATAGCCCTTCATCGTTCTATTTATCAGGCAAGTGCGCGACGGTTTAGACCGATAATACTCACGACAATGACGACCTTTGCCGGGCTTGCCCCCATGATATTAGACGCTTCTAACCAAGCGCAGTTGATGGTACCTATGGCGATCTCATTAGGCTTTGGCATTCTCTTCGCGACATTCATTACGCTGGTATTGTTGCCGTGTTTGTATGCCATTCTGGAAGATATCAAAAAGATTTATTTCCCAAACCGAGAGCTGATGAAGCATGAACTAAAGGAAAGTGCGAGATAGTCCTTTATACCCAGAAGCAAGGGTTTCAGTGAATGGTTAATCTGAATAGTGTATGTGATAGGGCAGAACTGAGAGGAAAGGCTCTGACATGAGAGTTTGGAAATTAAAGCTTAGAAACTAAAGCTTCATCGTCATTATCTGGTTAGTGCGTCGTTGTCTGGTATAGTCATAAGATGACGAACGCGCTAAGGGGCCACATGGCTTATCAAGATAGCAGTAACAGTTCTAAGAACAGCGAAAGTACTGATAGTGAAGTGAGGACTGACTCAACAGAGCCAGCAAAGGCGCAGTTAACGGTCGCGACATGGAACTTACTCAACTTTATTGAGCCACCCAGTGCAGCGTATGAATTGGACAATATTCTATCGGCGACACAATGGAAGAAAAAATGTGATTGGATCGACCGTTATTTAGAGGAGAACCTACCTGACGTTATCGGCTTTCAAGAGATATTTAGTGCCGACGCGCTAGCACGACAATTAGCCCCTCATGGCTATCAGCTAGAAGTGGTTGATGCCCCGCGTTGTCGACATGATTATATCTTTGATAGCCCAGTCGTTGGTATTGCTAGTCGTTACCCTGTCACATCAGTTAAGCCCTTCAAGCCTTCGTCAGCGTTGATTAAACAACTCGGACTGTCTGCACAATTCTCCTTTAGCAGAGTGCCTGTTATTGCTGAAGTGGAGCATCCACAATTTGGATTGATAACGTTTATTGTGGTTCACTTTAAGTCCCGTCGCCCTGCATTAACCAATGTTGAAATAGAAGCAGAATTAACGCAGAAGCCAGCAGCGAATCAGGCAACGAAGCCTTCTTCATCTGCGACCAATAGTGCCATCAATAAATCACTAAAAGCAGCAGTTGATCATCAGTTCACCGTTGGAGATTTAGCATCCAAAATTCAGCGTGCTTCAGAGGCACTCTTTATTCATGATTATGTTGCAACAACCCAATATAGGCAGCTTGATTCAGGCAGTCAGACGGTAACACCGGTCGTGGTCTTGGGGGATTTTAATGAGCCTCTGGCCAGCGATACGCTCAGATGCTTAAGTGCCAGTTCTGCATTAACAGATAGCTGGGATCTCTATCGCCAGTTAGGCGTTCGTGAGCTAGGAACCGAAGCCGATGATGAGTGCGACACTGAGGCTCTTGCTCTCAATGAAGCCAGCTTTAATGAAGTAAGCACCTATCTTGATGATTTAGTCAGACCACCAACACACTATTATGGCGCTAAAGGAAGTGTGTTGGATTACATCATGGTAAATAGCGCTTTCGATCACGCAGAAGCATCGAGTATCGCCTCAGTGACACAGTATGAGTGTTATGACGCACACTTGATCAACCCAATTTATGCCTTGGATAGTGAAAGTACGGATCATGCCATTGTTAAGGTAACCCTGGCGCAATAAACAGCCATTTGGATCCCCTTTCATTATAATGTCTTCGGCATAAACGAAAATGAGGTTATCTCACCCTTAATAAGACTAAAAAGAAAGGGGATGGTGAATAAAAGCTTCTCTCCTTACTCCGATCCTGCTCTAGAGCTTTCCCGCCAACTTGTGATCTCCTATAACGCAACATGGCAAATAAAACACAAGCGTTCTTTTGTGGTAGCTGTCTCTATGAATGAAGAAGGTCACCCGATAAAGATGCGGTTCAGCGTTGTTTACGCTTTTAAAGCTAAAGAGATAACTGCATGGGCTAGTCGTCATCTCACACCCAAATCATTGGTTATTTCAGATGGGTTAGCTTGTTTCACTAGCATAAAAGAAGCAGAAAGTTTTCACTGAGCTATCGTCACTAGCGGAGGTGTTGAATCCCGCTATCTTGGCGAGTTTAGCTTCACGTTCAATCGCAGGTTTAATTTGGAGAAGATACTCAATCAATTGCTGAACTCGAGAATTCAAATAGCCCAATGCCAAAGAGGCTACTTAAACTAGCTGAGGCTCGATGATAATCAGGTATATTTTAAACAATATAAAATTGAGAGTAGTAAAAAATGGGCCACTTAGGGGCCCATTTTTGTTATCGATGATCGTGATTAAGAAATACTTAAATTTAAAAGTCAGGGTCAACCTGAAAACTCATTGTTTCTTGAGTGATAGGGTGAACGAAAGTAAGGCTTTCAGCATGTAGGTGTAGGCGTCTATCACGAATACCATACAAGTCATCACCAATAATAGGGCTGTCTAGTCCTTCTGAGTGTGCGCAATGTACACGTAACTGATGAGTACGACCTGTTTTAGGGTAAAGGAATAGCTTCGTTTTCCCTTCCTGTTCTGAAATGACTTCCCAAAAGGTTTCAGCAGGTTTTCCGTGCTCTTCACAAACAAGTTGGCGTGGGCGGTCATAGAGGTCGCCACGCATTGGTAATGCAATGGTACCGCTTTTTTCGCTGAGCAATTTGTTGATCATCGCGCAGTAACGCTTCTTCACTGTACGTTGAATAAACTGTTGCTGAAGGTATTTATTCGCACGTTGGCTAATTGCAATCACCATGAGTCCTGATGTCGACATATCTAAGCGGTGGACGATCAGTGGGCCTGTTGCGTTAGGGTAACGTTCTTGCATCCGAGCATAAACAGAATCAGAGATAGTTTTCCCTGGCACTGATAAGAATTCTGCTGGCTTGTTTACAACCGCAAGATCTTCATCTTCATAGAGTACATCAACCACTTTCCCTTCTGCAGGGTTTACCAAAAGTGGGTTAGGGTCAACGTCTAGCCCCTCAAGCATATGAGTGAGTATCGGTTGGCATTTACCTTTACAAGATGGGTAGTATTGACCGTGACGACGAATTTCAGACTTAGGAGGACGTCCCCACCAAAACTCAGCCATTGCAATCGGTGTTAAGTCGTTTTGATAAGCATATTGCATCAGTTTAGGTGCTGCACATTCACCTGCCGCGGCGGGTGGTACACCATTTAATACATCAGCAAATAGCTCACCTAAGTCACGACTTTCACCGTTGGCATTGAGGAATTGGTACTGGGCAAAGAGTTTTTTCTGTAGTGCATTAGACTGGGTCTTGCGCTGTTGCTTGAGTGCATCAATCTGTTTGGTATAAACCGATAGGGCATTATTTGCCTCTTCGACTTTTACTGACCACTCTTCTTTTAAATCTCGTAGCTGAAGCTTTTCGATAACGCTGGCTTGGTTAAGCGCAGATCGTGCATCGGCACGGGAGGCTTCAGGTAACGTTTCGATGTCGAGGCGACGCTGTTTACGTGATTTTCTGTTTTCTTGCATCATCAAGCGTTGTTTCGCCAGCGCCTCATCAGCTTCAGACTGCGTACGTTTCTGTTGGGCTTCAACATCAATATAGTCTTCACTTGCCAACAGCTGCTTAAGTTGTCGGTTGATGCCGTTGATCTCTTCTTGTTCAACAAGGAAGAAGCTGTCTTTTTCGAGCATGTCGAAGACAGGAGGCACAAAGCCGGGCAAATGGTTTTGATCAGCCACTTTACCTGAAAATGCTTGTAGATATCCGAGCTCGCCCTTTGCGTTCTTCACAACGAGGACACCAAACATTTTCCCAATGGCGGTACTGTCATCGTTAAGGGTGCCACCGTTAACACCAAAGTTATGCGCCCAACAAAGAGGTCCGTCTAGGTGCTTTTGTAACGCGTGTGCTGCACGGACTGCAATAGGGTGCGGGGTATAACAGAACGGGTAGGTAAAGCGTTCTGGTATCGAAGGCGCCGTTACTGCGTTCTCGCTATGTGTAAGGCTGTTATCTTCATTATTGATATCAGTAGTAGAGAACGGGATAAACAGGGAATCGGGTGTAGGCATCATCGGTACAACTGGCAGCTAAACAAGGGCGGCAATTCTAACGGTTTGCCGTGATCAATTCATCCCTATTATGCTTTTTGATGGCGAAATACTGTAAATAGCGAAGGCATTAGAAACGCTAAAGCTGTCTGCAAGATTCACGCTTTACCAGTGTACAAGGCACGATGACGCGTGCGTGATGTTCAGGGGAAGGCTGACCCGTTATGGATAGAATCGCGAGCTTACCGGTTTCAATTCCAATTTGATAAGCATCTTGCTTGATGACCGAGATAGGCGTTTTAAAGAGATCAACCATTGGAATCTCATCAAAGCCTAATATTGATACCTGTTGGGGTATTTGAATATTTGCCGCGTTTAACTGTTGCAGTAACTCTGTGGTTATTGCTAAGTGCTGCGTAAATATGGCAGTCGGTGGGTTCTTTTGTTGAAGTAGCATTACTGGGTCGACAGAAAACCCTGATTCTCGGTGCCAGTATTGAATCAAATCGTCATTAGCCTCAATGTTGTATTGGGTCAATGCCTCTTGATAACCTTGGTAACGTGCACTCCGGGAGTAGCTCGTTTGATAGTTTTGGGTCATAAAACAGATGCGGGTGTGGCCAAGCTTAATAAGGTATTCCGTCGCATTAAATGCTGCTTCGCGATAGTCGGAGAGAACAATAGGGCTTAAACAGTCAGGATGCTCTAACTGAAATTGAACCACAGGCATATTGCTGGCTATAAACTGATTGATTAGCTCAGTATTTAGACCAGAAGAAGTAATGATAATGCCATCAACGCAGACCTCTCTGAGTGAAAGGAGTGCTTGTTTTTCTGCTTCTGCATTAAAGTCACTGTTATAGATCAAGACGTTGTAGCCCATCTTTTTACAGTAATCATCAATGCCACGTAGTACTCGACTCGTATTGAACCCCGAAATATCACGGACAACAACCCCAATGGTTTTTGTTTTTTCTACTTTAAGGCTTCGAGCGATTGGGTTTGGAACGTAGTTTAGCGTTTCAACGGCCAATTTAATTTTTTGCTTGGTTTCAGCAGACATATGACCAAAGCGACCATTCAAATACTGAGAAACGGTACTCTTTGAAACATTAGCGTGTGACGCAACATCGACTATTCGTACTTTTTTCATTCTAGCTTCTCAAACTGTTAACTGAGTCAAAACTACTGCGTTGACATTTTTTCGGCTGGTCTAGATTATAGCAAGTAAACCGATTTACTAAACCGTTTTACTTTATAAATTTGACTGATTTGCGAACTAGCGCAGTGACAAGAGAGATGAGAAATGAAGATCAAAGAGATCAAAGTATTTGTAACTAACCCGGGTCGTAATTTTGTCACTGTGAAGGTGATAACGGATGAAGGTGTATATGGCTTAGGTGATGCAACCGTCAATGGTCGAGAGATGGCTGTTGTTACGTATCTTGAAGAGCATGTTATCCCATGTCTGATTGGAAGAGATGCACATGGCATCGAAGATATTTGGCAATACCTATATATGGGTGTTTATTGGCGCCGTGGTCCAATAAACATGGCGGCAATTGCAGCAATAGATATGGCACTGTGGGATATCAAGGGTAAAGTTGCTGGCCTTCCTGTTTATCAGTTACTGGGTGGGAAATGCCGCTCTGGCGTCAAGCTTTACGCGCACGCTAATGGAGAAAGCATTGAGGATACACTCGACAAAGCTGAGCACTATATTGAGCAAGGCTTCAAAGCCATCCGCCTTCAAGCCGCCATTCCGGGTTTGAAAGAGACCTACGGTGTATTAGGTGACAAGAAGGACTATTTTGAACTGCAAGGCAATCGTCCATTACCGCCTGAGCAAGAGTGGTCAACAAGCAAATACTTCAAATTAGTACCAGAGCTTTTTGCGCAGGCTAAGGAACGCTTTGGTGAGCGAGCTGAGTTTTTGCATGATACTCATAGCCGTTTAACGCCTATCGAGTCTGCCAAGTTAGGCAAAATGCTAGAACCTTACAACCTGTTGTTCTTGGAAGATGCCTCTATTGCTGAGAATCAAGAGAACTACAAGTTGATTCGTCATCATACAACCACACCATTGGCGCTAGGTGAAACGTATAACACTGTTTGGGATTGTAAGGATCTTATTCAAAATCAATGGATTGACTATGTAAGAACGGCGGCCACGCATGCTGGTGGTATTACAGGGATGAAGAAGATTGCCGATTTTGCTGCTGTCTATAACGTCCGTACAGCACCACACGGTGCACCAGACCTGTCCCCAATTTGTTTCGCCGCTCATATGCATCTCAATATATCGACACATAACTTCGGTATTCAGGAATTTGTTGGTTTTGGTAATGAACAGAGTCAAAAAATATTTAAGCACAATATGAAGTTAGACAACGGCATGATTATTGTGAGTGACGCACCTGGTCTTGGTGTGGAATTTGATGAAGAAGAGGCGGCGAAATTTGAGTACAAGCGCTCGTACTTACCTGTTAGTCGCTTAGAAGACGGTACATTGTGGCATTGGTAAATACCGCGAATAGTTAATGAAAAGTGAACCTATATCTCTGAAATGTAGGCTAAAAAATTAAAGGAAGAATTTAAGATGAAAAAAGTACTCGTTTTTGGCACTGGTTTTGCGGGGCAAGGGCATGCTCAAGCTTTTCGTGACGCAGGCGCTGAGGTAGTTGGTATTGTCGGTCGTACAGAGCATGTTGTAACCGATGTCGCTAAAAAAATGGGGATTCCATATTCAGGTACAAACTGGGCATTGGCATTAGAGCTATGCAAACCCGATATTGTCTCTATTGCAACGCCAGGTGGTGCACATGTCGCAGCCATCAAAGAGGCGATCCAATTTGGTTGCCATGTTTTCTGCGATAAGCCCCTGACAGAAAGTGGTGAAACAGCCCTTGAGGTTTACCGTCTTGCGGAAGAAAAAGGGGTGAAAACAGCGTTTGCTTCTAGCTTCCGCTATATGCCCGAAATCATGCATGCCAAAAGGTTAGTGGCTGCTGGTGCGATAGGCGAGCCAACAGAAGTGGAGTGTATTTCACACTTCAATTTAGACCGACATATTCCTTACGGCTGGTCACACAGTGTCGCTGCAGGTGGTGGTCGATTGAATAATAACTTTACCCACTTGCTGTCGATTGTGACGTCTGTCGTCGGCGAGAATATTCTATCCATTAGTGGTGAAGTCCGTAACGATATGCCAAAAGCACCAGTGGTTGAGGGAGTACATAACTTCACAGAGCGTCGTAACTTTATCCCTGATGATATTAATGATGAAAACCTAGAGTGGCGTGACTGTGATGTTGAGTGGTCTTACACCGTTCTTGCACAAATAGAGAGTCGCATTCCAACGGCTAATCCCGTCTCTGTCCTGTTTAAACATGGGGGATTAACACCGCGCTTTAGCGATGATCATATTGTTTTCCATGGAAGCAAAGGTTCAATTTACATTAAAGGGCACTACGGTGATGGACCACTCCATTTATGGAAAGATGGAGAGTGGCAAGAGATTGCACTGCCGAATGATATTAAGGAACAACTCCCCGATATCGAGTGCCCAACGCAACGCAGTTGGACTCACTTGGCGAGCGAATTTGTAAGTGATATCAGCGGTATAACCGTTGAACCTTATCAGACCTTTAAAGATGGCTGCCGATATCAATTAATCATTGACCTGATTAGAAAGAATGATCGTTGGGTGGATGTAAATAACTTAATTTAACCTCATTCGCTCTCTAAGCCATACGGTTTGAAAGAAGCATTCCCCTTCGAAGTCGCGTTAGCACTTCGGTGGGGGAGTATGCCATTGCGACACTTTAAAGTGATAGCCAGTGACGCAAAGTGAGTAAGGTACGTTCGGAAAAATCCATTTCATCAATGGTGGCTTTGGCGTCCAGCGCTCGTTGAGGTTCATCGGTGATAATTCCATTAACCCCGAGCAAGAATAACCGTTGCATATCATCGGCATCATTAATTGTCCAAACTAATACCTCTTGCTCACGATGTTGTATTTCCATGATTCGCCACGCGTTAAGCCATTGGTCGCTCACCATTAACATATCAACATCGCGCTCTAGCGAAGACTCTCCGACGCTGGCAGCATAAATCAATGCATAACGAAGCTGCTCAGGACGGGTCGCTTCCGTTTCGCTAATCACCCGTGCTAATAGCTCAGTATCAAGGCTGGAAACGATCATCGCTTGTGGGTAGTTCGGTAATAATTCTGCCATAGCATACGCAAGCTCAAAGCTTTGGTTATAGCGCTTTAATTCAATGTTGAATTCAATATCATGCGCATATTTATCCAGCAGAACGGTCAAAAGGGGGGGAGGGATACGATCTTGATCCTGGTATGCCGCCACGATATCCGAATACTCAACATCTTCGACAACCAGAGGGTTACCAATCATTCGACCTAGATCTTTGTCATGAAAAACGACGATTTGTCTATCTTTGGTTACCTGCACATCAATTTCAGTGCTTTGGATCCCTAACGATATTGAGTACTGTATGCCCGCTTCACTGTTCTCAGGGTATGCGAAGCCACCAGCTCGGTGTGCGGTAATATAGCCTGAAGAGCCCGCTTGTAGGTGTTTGACGAAAGAGCGGACATCGCTGTAACCGTTTATAGCAGCCAATGAAACAATGACCAGCATAAAGCCACTCAATAAAGCACGGCGCTGTGTGTTGCGTTCTAGTCCGACAAAGTGTTTTTGTTCGTTAACCAGTTTAAGGCGCTTAGTTTGTAAACGTAGGACATAGTATTGACAACTGGCATAGATAAATCGGTCGATGAAGCTGACCAGAAACGCCAATCCAAGCAGAAGTAGACTGGCAAGCATCAGCCATGAGTAGCGATCAGGGTCGGAGGTTGTCCAGTGTAATATAGGGTTTAACGCAAACAGGAGCGTTCCTGCAAAAATAGCGGCAACGGTCGTCCGGAAGAAGAGCCATGCAATATGACCGAATAATATAGGCAGGTAAATCCCTTGGCTTAAGCGGCGAGCTTGTTTGAATAGCTGCCGCTGAGTGCAGTTCTGGAAGAGGCTTAATGGCAGCGCTAGCCACCAATTAGCCCAATAGCGAAGTACCAGCACAACGCAGGGTAGAGTAATCAAAACCAGCAAGCCAATGGCCATCCACAGCGAACCCAGTTGGTGGCTTATATAGTAATTGATATCCCAGTCACTGAGCATAAGCCCATAGACCCAACGCCCGCACCACAGCAAAGTGGCCAGTAACAAGCTTACCCCGACAGATTGAGCAATCACTACCTTAATGACTCGCCAGCTACGCTGCATGATTAATCGAAAGGTGTCGAGAATGGATCGTTTACCCACATCATGTTGTGCAAGCAAAATACTAATGGTGGATTGTTCAACAAAGAAAACGAAGCTCAGTTGGGTGACAAACCATAGGTTCAGCATAAAGCCGACGGGAGAAAGCAGGAATGCCAATAGTTCTTGATTGGCAATGGCACTCACACCGTAAAACCCCATCAATTTTGAGGTAACCCAAAGGTCGAAAGGGACAAATAAGGTCAGCAGTGCGCTTCGAACAAGGATAAAGCTGGCGAGCATTTGCAAGCCGCTACTCTTAAGCCGATGCCACATGAAATAGAGAATGTGTCGACATCGATGGAAAAATACATTGCTCAAGTGCTTACTTCGCCTAAGTTGTGTTCTGTGATGAGGAGTGAATTATAACACTGAAACAGCAAGAGACTGATATCTATCACTTCTACGTACAGTTTCATGACAGCTTCATTGGTGCTTGGAGGTCTATTTTTTAGTTACAGCTTTTAGATATAGCCTTGAAGTATGGCTTTTAAGCATAGCGACATGGTGGCGTCTTAAGGCTTGCCATTGTCATACACTAAAATTCAACGACTTAGTGTTTTTCTATCCGTTGACGAATGCCTCTTCTTGGGTCAACACACATACAGTTGCACTAAAAAAGCACATCTCGTCGGCATTTATGTGCACCAAAAAAAAGCACAGAATAAAAAATACCTTTATTTCAATGCTTTAAGGGTATTTAGTGAGTCAGGAAAATTTGGCATCGTTCTTGTAACTATTTAAATTGAATACAATTCACTTTAAGGAAAAGCACCCATGAGCACGAAGTTCAATCTAAAACTAGCAGCACTTTGCACATCACTGGCATTGACATCAGGTATGGCAGTAGCGGAAGAGACCATTAAAGTCGGTGTCTTACATTCACTATCAGGCACAATGGCGATCAGTGAAACAACATTGAAAGACACTGTGTTAATGCTTGTTGATGAGCAGAATAAGAAGGGTGGTCTTTTAGGTAAGCAGCTAGAAGCAGTTGTTGTGGATCCTGCGTCAAACTGGCCTCTTTTCGCGGAAAAAGCGCGTGAGTTGATTGAAAAAGAGAAAGTTGATGTTGTCTTTGGTGGTTGGACATCAGTGTCTCGTAAATCAATGCTGCCAGTCTTTGAAGAGCTGAACAGTATTCTTTTCTACCCAGTGCAGTATGAAGGTGAAGAGTCATCTAAAAATGTCTTTTACACAGGCGCAGCGCCAAACCAACAGGCGATTCCAGCCGTTGATTATCTGATGGATGAGCTTGGTGTTGAGCGTTGGGTTCTTGCCGGTACAGACTATGTATACCCTCGTACGACCAACAAAATTTTAGAGTCTTACTTGGCGGCAAATGGTGTAGCGGCAGAAGACATCATGATTAACTACACGCCTTTCGGTCACTCAGATTGGCAGTCTATTGTCTCTGATATCAAACGCTTTGGGGATGAAGGGAAAACAACCGCAGTGGTCTCAACGATCAACGGGGATGCAAACGTTCCATTTTATAAAGAGCTAGGTGCACAAGGTGTCTCTTCTGAAGACATTCCTGTTATCGCATTCTCTGTTGGTGAAGAAGAGCTTTCAGGTATGGATACAGAACCACTGGTTGGTCACCTTGCTGCTTGGAACTACTTCATGAGTGTTGAGACAGACGAAAACGCAGAGTTTGTTGAAGCGTGGCAGCAGTTCATCAAGAGTGAAGACCGTGTAACCAATGACCCGATGGAAGCGCACTATATTGGCTTTAACATGTGGGCTCAAGCGGTAACCAATGCGGGTACAACTGATGCTGAAGCTGTTCAAGATGCATTGATTGGTATCTCTGTTCCTAACTTAACGGGTGGCTATTCAACCATGTTACCTAACCACCACATCACTAAGCCTGTTCTTATTGGCGAAATTCAAGATGATGGTCAATTCGAAACAGTTTGGGAAACCACGGGTCTTGTTGCAGGTGATGCATGGTCTAAATACCTACCAGAATCAGCGAAGCTATTCTCTAGCTGGTCTAAACCGTTCTCTTGTGGTGCATTTAATGTAGAAACTGGCAAGTGTGCAGGCTCTAACTAGATCCTGACTGAGCTTCTACAATGGGCGCTGCTCATTGGCATTGATAGCGTTTTATTCATTTTTATAAACGTTATGCCAGCGAAGTTTAGCGCCCTTATTACGATGCTCCTAAGCGCTACAATTGATCTCCCAAAAAGAGGAGGCGCGTTTAGGCTCGACAAGGATGTATGTAATGAAAACAATTTTAAAAATGTTGAAAGCAGTTGTTCTATTCTGCCTTTGCATTAATTTTTCCTGGGCAAGTATCGATAGCGAGCAAAGTTTTACTGACGCGCTATTAGGTAAAAAAACACCGCTAAAAGTACAAGCAATTGATTGGCTTGTCTCACAAGCTGTCGATTCACAAAGTAATGATTCACAAGAAAATGACAATGCGGTTGAACCTATCTTATCCGCATGGCTAAACGGCAATCTCTATTATCTAAGCGATAAAACCAGTGAGCATCATGAATCGCTGTTTATTATCGAGAGCAGCAAAACGGCGAAAGTCGCTCTGTCTGCTTGGAATAATCAATCACTACCCATCGACAATATTCGTTCATTCAAGAAGGTCAGAGTGAACAATAACCTTCGTCGGGCTATTCGATCAGAGATTGCGACACTTGGGATTACCAGCAGTGACAAGGCAGCACGTTACAGCGCTGTACAAACGTTACTTGGTACGACGGATGCCGAACTCCTCAGTGCTCTTGAAGCACAGAAAGAGGTTGAGACAGAGAGTGATGTTCGTGATCTTATTCTATTAGCGTTGGCTTCTGGTACCGCACTGGATAAGTCTCAGTCGGTAGAATCTCGGGTCGAGGCAATCAACCTTTTAGGTGACTACAAAGAGTCTATCGTACTGAAGACTCTCAATACTCTTCTTGGCAGTGATGATAATAGCGACATTGTTGCAGCGGCAGAACGATCGTTGGCAAGCTATCAACAAAGTCAGGCGCTCTACTCTGGGGTTGAGACACTGTTTTTTGGGCTCAGTCTTGGCTCGGTATTAGTGCTTGCTGGTATCGGTCTTGCTATCACTTTCGGGGTAATGGGCGTAATCAATATGGCTCACGGTGAGCTAATTATGATTGGGGCTTATACCACGTATGTGATGCAGCAATTAATGCCAAACCATATTGGTGCTTCTTTATTACTGTCGATTCCGATGGCGTTTATCGTGTCAGGACTGGTGGGCATTGTGATCGAGCGAAGTGTTATCCGTCACCTATACGGTCGCCCTCTCGAAACACTACTCGCCACTTTCGGTATCAGTCTCATTCTTCAACAGGCAGTACGTTCAATCTTCAGCCCATTGAACCGTTCAGTCAGTACACCTAGCTGGTTGTCGGGCGCGTGGGAAATCAACCCAATGCTTTCGTTGACCTATAACCGTCTTTATATCCTGCTTTTCTGTGTGATGGTGTTTGTTGGCCTGCTGATGGTGTTAAAGAAAACCCCTATTGGCCTTCAAGTGCGTGCGGTTTCACAAAACCGTTCGATGGCGCGAGCTATGGGGATTCGCTCAGAACGTGTTGATGCGATGACCTTTGGGCTTGGCTCTGGTGTTGCTGGTATTGCCGGTGTAGCACTGTCTCAGCTTACCAATGTGGGACCCAATATGGGACAAGCCTACATTATTGACTCGTTTATGGTGGTGGTTTTTGGCGGGGTCGGCAACTTATGGGGAACCTTTGTTGCGGGGATGAGCTTAGGTCTATTTAACAAGTTCTTAGAACCTTGGGCAGGTGCAGTACTAGCGAAAATATTAGTGCTGGTATTCATTATTCTCTTTATTCAAAAAAGACCGCGTGGATTATTCCCACAACGTGGTCGTGCTGCCGAAGGTTAAGGAAAACAACATGCAGACAAAATCGTTTGTCCTTTCAGCAATGAAAGGTGATAAGGGTGGTCAGCTGACTATTCTGGCTATTTTAGCCGCTGTGATTCTCATTCCGTTGGCAAATAGTGTATTGCCAAGTGGGCATTTCTTTCATGTCGAAACGTTCACCATTTCTCTAATGGGGAAATACCTTTGCTATGCCATGCTGGCTTTAGCGCTTGATCTCGTGTGGGGTTACCTCGGTATTTTAAGCCTTGGTCATGGTGCTTTCTTCGCCATTGGCGGTTATGCCATAGGGATGTATTTAATGCGCCAAATTGGTGACCGAGGCGTGTATGCCGATCCCATTTTGCCTGACTTCATGGTGTTCCTAAATTGGAGTGAATTACCTTGGTTCTGGCATGGGCTCAACCATTTTTGGTTTGCGGCCTTAATGGTGGTATTAGTGCCGGGGATATTGGCCTTCATATTTGGTTATTTGGCGTTCCGCTCTCGCGTTTCTGGCGTTTATCTCTCCATTATGACTCAAGCTTTAACGTATGCATTGATGCTTGCGTTCTTCCGAAATGAAATGGGCTTTGGCGGTAATAATGGTTTAACTGACTTTAAAGATATTGTTGGATTTAGCCTCCAAAATGATGCAACTAAAGTGGGGTTATTCATCGCCACGGGTATTGCCTTGATCGTGAGTTATGTGGTCTGTCGTATGGTGGTGACGAGCCGTTTAGGGCGTGTTGCCCTCGCGATTCGAGATACAGAGTCGCGGACACGCTTTATGGGTTATGACGTTGATGGCATCAAACTATGGGTGTTTGTCTTGTCGGCAGTGATCGCTGGAATAGCAGGGGCGCTATATGTCCCACAAGTTGGCATTATTAACCCCGGTGAATTTGCGCCACTTGTCTCGATCGAAATTGTGGTTTGGGTTGCGCTAGGTGGTCGAGCAACACTCTTTGGCGCTATTGTTGGTGCGCTGATTATTAACTATGCCAAGAGCTGGTTTACAGTGGAGTTTCCCGAAGTGTGGTTATTCGCGCTCGGTGGGTTATTCGTGCTTTCAACCATGTATTTACCTCAAGGTGTTATTGGTTTTGTGCGCGATCAAAGTGCACGCCTTAAGAAACGTGGAAAGAAAACACCCGTTGCTGAATCGGAAAAAGTGGTTGCTGAGGAGGCGACGGTATGACGGCTATGCATAATGTTCACCGTATTAAAAACACAGTGAGCTCACTGACAAAACGTAACGAAGTGTTCCCGTTCTTGATCCCTGAAGAGCATCCTGCCATCGATACGCGTCACGACATTTTGTTGTATATCGAAGGGGTGAATAAGAGTTTTGATGGCTTTAAAGCCATTAATGACCTTAACCTCTATATCCGAGAGGGCGAATTACGCTGCATCATTGGACCAAATGGGGCAGGTAAAACGACCATGATGGACATTGTGACAGGTAAAACCAAGCCTGATACCGGTAGCGTATGGCTCGGCTCCAACATTAACCTGCTCAAGATGAATGAAGCTGAAATCGCCAATGCAGGCATAGGGCGTAAATTTCAAAAGCCAACCGTGATCGAATGCTTAAGTGTTTGGCAAAACCTAGAGCTTGCGATGTCTGGGGTGCGTTCAGTCTGGGGCACTTTTACGGCCACGATGACGGGCGAGCAAAAAGACAATTTAGAGTCGATTTTAGAACTGATCAATTTAAAAGATGAAGCCGCTAACATTGCTGGCAACTTGTCTCATGGTCAGAAGCAGTGGTTAGAGATAGGTATGCTATTGATGCAGAAGCCTCGGCTTTTGTTGGTGGATGAACCCGTTGCGGGGATGACACACCAAGAAATGGATCGCACTTCTGAGCTTTTGAACTCACTTGCCGGTAAACACTCGGTGGTGGTGGTTGAACATGACATGGATTTTGTGCGCTCGATAGCGAGTCATGTGACGGTTCTACACCAAGGTCATGTTTTGGCAGAAGGCAGTATGGATCAAGTACAGTCGCACCCTGAAGTTAAGCAAGTCTATCTCGGAGAATAATATGTTGGACATCAAAGCAGTAAACCAATATTACGGTGAGAGCCATACTCTCTGGGATTTGGATATGCAGGTACCAGAAGGTAAATGTACTGTCCTAATGGGGCGTAATGGTGTTGGAAAAACGACGTTACTACAATCGATTATGGGGCTTGTGAAAGTCGAAAGTGGTGACATTACCCTTAACGGCGAATCACTTTTATCACGTGATGCTGAAGATCGCCCACGTCAAGGTATTGGGTATGTGCCTCAAGGGCGACAAATTTTCCCGCTGTTGACGGTAAAAGAGAACTTAGAAGTTGGTTTGCCTATTCGAGCCAAGGGAGATCGTCAAATTCCTGAGTTTATCTTTGAGATTTTTCCGGTTTTAAAAGAGATGCTTCACCGTCGAGGCGGAGATTTATCTGGAGGACAGCAACAGCAGCTAGCGATTGGCCGAGCCTTGGTTGTTGACCCTAAAGTACTCATTCTCGATGAGCCAACTGAGGGCATTCAACCCAATATTGTGCAAGATATTGGTGACATCATCCGAATGCTGAATGAAAAATTCGGGCTGACTGTTTTATTGGTTGAGCAGAAGCTACCGTTTGCTCGCCGTGTCGGGGACCGTTTTTGTATCCTTGATCGAGGTCGCCAAGTGGCATCGGGAGAAATGGATACTCTTGATGAAGGCTTAATCAAAGAGTACCTAACAGTATGACGGTGATGAGTACTGCCGCGCATAGCGAAAAGGAGGGGCCTGCACGTCAAAGTGCTTGCCCACCTGTGACAGGTGGCTCTGTGCCTAGCACTCAAGGTCAACATATTGAGCAAGATACCAGAGAGGGTTGGAAAGCCAATTTAGCACTCACTTTCACCCAGCGCGGCGATAAGACAGTGCTCAAGCATCGTACCCAATCAGGGCCGTTGGCTATCCAAAGACCCCTCTATCCTGACGGCAATACATGTCATGTTTATGTACTGCACCCGCCTGGTGGTGTTGTGGGTGGAGATAGCTTAAATATCAGTGTTAGTGTCGAAGAGGAAGCGAATGTATTGGTTACCACACCTGGGGCGACCAAGTTCTACCGTTCTGAGCACAAATTTTCACATCAAAAGCAGATCTTGAGTGTGAAAAAGGGAGCGCGTCTTGAGTGGTTTCCACAAGAAAATATCTTCTTTTCAGATGCTTACTCTCGACTTGATACTGAAGTTCACCTTGAGTCGGATGCACTATTTTGGGGCTGGGAGATGCACTGTTTTGGACTTCCTGCACTAAATGAGGGATTTGAACGTGGTCACCTTGTGGGTAAAACCGAAATTTTCCTTGATAGACAGAGAGTTATCACTGAAGGTGTGAATTTCTCTGGTTTAGATAACCTTATGATAAACAATGGGTTACTGAATAGGTCGTTGATGGGGACTTTTTATTTTACGGCACAAGACGATGATCTTTTAAAGTTGGTTCAGAAATTGCTGATAACTGTTACAGAGAACATCAACAAGTCCGCTGAGGCAGGGAAACAGCCTTTGTTGATCGGTGTGACGCAAGTTGAAGGGTTAATGATTGTCAGAGCGCTCGGAGATTGGAGCGAAGATATTCTTCACGCTTTTAGCCAAGTATGGCAAATGACCCGTGAATATCTGACGGAGCAAAAGCCTGAAGTACCACGTATCTGGGCAACGTAGCACGCTGAAGCTAATTTCTTGGCGATTGGATTTGGAAGCCATGATTTTTCAATACATGGCATTTGAAAAGATAACGGTTAAAAAGGTCGCTGCCTAAAGCGGCCTTACTTTATACAGCAGTTTATTCGCTGTGTAGAAAATGGGCGAGATGACCCATAGAAAGAACTTGTAGGGCAATGTCTAGGCTAGGCAAGCTCATAATAATTATACAGGCTGCGATATGGAATTATCACCAAGAGATAAAGATAAGTTATTGATATTTTGTGCAGGGATGCTTGCACAACAGCGTAAAGATAAGGGCTTAAAGCTTAACTATCCTGAATCTATTGCATTTATTAGTAGTGCAATTTTGGAGGGGGCACGCGAAGGCAAAACAGTGGCTGAATTAATGGATTTTGGTCGCACGCTACTGTCAGTTGAAGATGTAATGGAAGGTGTTCCATCAATGATTCCTGATGTTCAAGTTGAAGCGACATTCCCTGATGGCACCAAGCTCGTTACGGTTCATGAGCCTATTGTTTAACCACCGTTAGGTTTAATCACAATTAGGTTTAATCGAGGCCAGGTTTAATCACGGTTAGGTCTAAAAGAGCTTAGGTTACTAGCGATTAGCTTTAACCGAGGACTATGGCTAACAACGGCTAAACGAGCTATTGCGAACGTCTAAGGAGAGATATTTTGTCAGGTTCGAATACGCATTACTCTGGCTTTGTGCCAGGACAAATTGAAACACCAGAAGGGCACATTACCCTAAATGAAGGGCGAGAAACGGTCTCCGTGAGTGTCAAAAATATTGGGGATCGTCCAATCCAATTGGGTTCGCATTATCACTTCTTCGAAGCAAATCAGGCGCTGATTTTCGATAGAGATATCACCAAAGGCTTCCGTCTGAATATTCCAGCAGGGACAGCGACCCGCTTTGAACCGGGTCAATCAAGAACCGTTGAGCTGGTGGCTTATAGCGGAAAGCGCGAAGTATATGGCTTTCAGGGCAGAGTGATGGGCAAGCTGTAACGGCTTTCTCTCTCAATGAGCTCATTGCGATGTTCAGCATTAAAAGGTTGAGCGGCAGAGCTTTTACGTGCACTGACACAATAAATAGCAAAGACAGAATAGCTAATTTAAGGATGAATAATGGCGACGATTTCCAGACAGGCCTATGCCGAAATGTTTGGTCCGACCGTTGGCGACCGTGTGCGCCTTGCTGATACGGATTTATGGCTTGAAGTTGAAAAAGATCTTACCGTTTACGGTGACGAAGTGAAATTCGGTGGCGGAAAGGTTATTCGTGATGGCATGGGGCAGAGTCAGCGCCCAAGTGCTGAAACACCGGATTTAGTGATCACCAATGCCGTAGTATTGGATTACTGGGGCATTATCAAAGCGGATGTGGCAATTAAAAGTGGTCGTATTCAAGCATTAGGGAAAGCCGGTAACCCTGACGTTCAACCGGGGGTAGATATTGTTATCGGTCCGGGTACTGAAGTACTTGCAGGGGAAGGCGCTATCCTTACCGCTGGCGGTATCGATTCACATATTCACTTTATCTGCCCTCAGCAGATTGAAGAAGCGCTCGCTTCCGGTGTGACAACCATGATTGGTGGCGGAACGGGACCGAATACGGGAACGAACGCAACCACATGTACACCTGGCCCTTGGAACATGCATCGTATGCTTGAAGCATTAGATGAGTTTCCAATGAACTTTGGTTTACTGGGTAAGGGTAACGCAAGCCAGCCAGAAGCGCTCCGCGAACAGGTTGCTGCTGGAGCTGTTGGCTTAAAGCTGCATGAAGATTGGGGAACTACACCCGCTTCGATTGATACCTGCTTAACCGTTGCAGATGAAATGGATGTTCAGGTCGCTATCCACACGGATACATTAAACGAGTCAGGCTTTGTTGAATCCACGCTGGGTGCGATTGGTGACCGTGTTATTCACACCTATCATACGGAAGGTGCAGGTGGTGGTCACGCCCCCGATATCATCAAAGCGGCGGGTGAAGCCAATGTTTTGCCTTCTTCAACCAACCCAACTCGCCCTTATACCGTGAATACTGTCGATGAGCATCTCGATATGTTGATGGTATGCCACCATTTATCCCCCTCTATCGCGGAAGACGTTGCGTTTGCTGAATCTCGTATTCGACGTGAAACCATTGCGGCTGAAGATATTCTGCATGACCTGGGTGCATTTTCGATGATTGCCTCAGATTCTCAGGCGATGGGCCGTGTGGGTGAAGTGGTCATTCGTACGTGGCAGACAGCACATAAAATGAAAGTGCAACGCGGCAGCCTGCCAGAAGACTCTAGCTATAGCGATAACTTCCGTTTAAAGCGTTATGTGGCTAAGTACACGATTAATCCAGCGATTACACATGGTATGGCGCATGAAATTGGCTCTATTGAACCCGGTAAGCTAGCGGATTTAGTATTGTGGAAGCCTGCTTTTTTTGGTGTGAAACCAAGTGTGATTCTTAAAGGTGGGATGATTGCGATGGCACCAATGGGAGACCCTAACGCATCTATTCCTACCCCACAGCCGGTGCACTATCGCTCGATGTTCGGCAGTTATGGCAAAGCCAGTAAGAACACTTCTATGTTGTTCGTTTCTCAAGAAGCGAAGGCACAAAATATTGACCAGCAGCTAGGTTTGCAGAGTCAAATTGGCGTTGTAAGCCATTGCCGCGATATCAGTAAAGCGGATATGAAGCTCAATGACTGGATGCCAAAAATTGAGGTTGATTCACAAACCTATCAAGTCCGCGCTGATGGTGAGCTACTTATTTGTGAGCCTGCAGAAGTACTCCCGATGGCGCAACGCTATTTCTTGTTTTAAATAATCTTTAAGGAGATTGAGGTATTTACATGATTGAGCTGACAAGTATTAACACGATGACTAAAGCAACGCCGGATGGTTTTTTGAGCCTTCCAATCGATAGCCGAATTAAAAGCCGTTTAAAAGTCACCTTAGATGATGGTCGCGAAGCGGGGCTTTTTTTACCACGTGGTCATATCCTTCGCGGCGGTGAGCAGTTAAACAGTGAGTGCGGGATCATCGTTGAAATCAAAGCAGCCCCTGAAACCGTTTCTACCATCTATTGTGATGATGTTTTGCTATTGACTCGCGTCGCTTATCACTTAGGGAACCGTCACGTGCCATTAGAGGTCTCTCTGGGTTGGGTTCGCTATCAACATGATCATGTACTTGATGAAATGGTTGAAGGGTTAGGTGCGAGCGTTACCGTTGAAAAGGCTTCTTTCGAGCCAGAAGGTGGTGCTTATGGTGGTCGTTCAGGTGGCGGTCACCATCACCACTAATGCTTAACCATTGTGATTAAGATAAACGAAAAATGATATTAGGCTGCCACTGTCGCCCGATATCGTTAAAAAAAGTATAAAAATAAGAAAGACGATAACAACGTGCAATGGGATACATTGTGCCATTTGCACCATTTAAATACTCACACGACGTAAGGATACGATTATGAAAACCCGTTTATTCGCTGCATTCTCAACACTGTCAGCATTACTGATGCCTTCACTCGCACTGGCTCACCCAGGGCATCATGGCCATTCAGAAACCTTTTTTTCTAGCGCATTGTTCTCCGGTCTGGTTCACCCTGTGACAGGGCTTGATCACTTAATCATGTTGGTAGCGTTTGGTTTGATTCTTGGTTGTATCGCAGTATCTCAAACTAAAAAAGTTAAGCTTGCTGGAGCGGGAATTGGCGCGTTATTGGTTGGTTTATTAGCCGGCCAGTGGCTAGGCTTTTCTGTAATGGTTGAGCCTGCCATCATGGTGTCGTTATTCGCGGTGAGTGTGGCGCTTTGGCAAATCTTCTCCCCTTCGTCTACCCGAGTGAACACCGCCATTTATACCACTATCGGGATGATTTTCTTTCATGGGTATGCGCACGGTGTTGAAGCGGCAAATCAGATAACTCAGTTTTCTCTCGGTATGGCATTGAGTGCATCAGCACTTATCTTTGTTGGCTGTATGATGGGGCAATTTGCCAAGTCAAAATGGTTATCAGTCGGTGTTGCGTTGGCAAGCACGCTACTTTTACTTGCCGCATAATGGGTGATGGCGATGAACCTGCATCAGACACCTAGCGATGTGGCTTGTTATCGCCTGTTTCAATTAATTAGTCCGTCTTTGCCAATTGGTGGTTTTACCTACTCGCAGGGGCTTGAATATGCAGTTGAAGCGGGCTGGGTGACAAACCGTGTTGAAATGGAATTGTGGTTGAAACATATCATGACGGCGAGCATTGCAACGCTAGAGCTCCCCATTATTGACCGGATATATAACGCTTTAGCATCTTTAGAACTCGATAAAGCAGATTCAAGTCATGCAGATGCTGACAACACTGATGCAAAAACGGCAAAATTATTAAACTCAGCGCAAAAAGCAGCGGAAATGAAAGTGATAGAGCACTGGTGTGATGTGCTTTATACCAGCCGCGAAACCAGCGAGTTACGGGCTGAAGAGCGCCAACGTGGTCTTGCGCTGAATACATTACTTAAGAAGCTTGATATTGATACGTCAGTAACGGCTTCTATCAATAGCCAGCCTAACCAGTTGTTAGGGTTGTGTATTGCAGCTCGGCATTGGCACATTGACCTTATGTCACTCAAGCAGGGTTATTTGTGGAGTTGGTTAGAGAATATCGTGACAGCTGGCGTGAAGTTAGTCCCTCTTGGGCAAACGGATGGCCAGTTAGCATTGATTAATATTACTGACGAATTCCCAAGTGCTATTGAGCAAGCATTGAACATAGAAGAATGGATGATTGGGAGTTTTACTCCTTCGCTAGCCATGGCGAGTACGCTGCATCAAACGCAGTACACCCGATTATTCCGTTCATAAAAAGGATTAAGAAAATGGAAAGTTACAAACAGCCTCTTCGTATTGGTATTGGTGGCCCGGTAGGGTCAGGGAAAACGGCATTGTTAGAGGTGTTATGTAAAGCTATCCGCGATAGATTAAATATTGCGGTTGTGACTAACGATATTTATACGCAAGAAGATGCGAAAATTCTGACCCGTGCCGAAGCGTTAGATCCTGATCGTATTATTGGGGTAGAGACGGGCGGTTGCCCACATACCGCCATTCGTGAAGATGCTTCAATGAACTTAGCGGCTGTTGAAGAGTTAGCGATTCGCCATAAAAACTTAGACGTGGTGTTTGTTGAAAGTGGTGGTGATAACTTAAGTGCGACGTTTAGTCCAGAGCTTGCTGACCTGACGATTTATGTTATAGACGTTGCGGAAGGGGAAAAAATCCCTCGCAAAGGTGGTCCGGGTATTACGCGCTCTGACTTGTTAGTGATCAACAAAATTGACCTTGCACCGTACGTAGGGGCATCGCTTGAAGTGATGGAGAGCGATACACAACGTATGCGACCAACCAAGCCTTATGTCTTTACTAACCTGAAAGAGAGTAAGGGGTTAGATACCATTATCGACTTCATCGTGACAGAAGGTATGTTGACACTGAAAGCGCCTGCAGCCTAAACAGTCAAAGCTTTACTATCATGACGGTGCATCAGCGCCGTCATTTATTTCAATTAGCAGTCTTAACCCCTTCTAAGTTGAGTAACCTTTTCTTTTTATCAAGCCCACCAGCATACCCTGTTAGTTTTCCAGAAGCGCCAATGACGCGATGGCAGGGAATAATAACCGGTATCGGATTCTTTCCATTCGCAGCACCGACAGCACGGACTGCTTTAGGGTTATTCAGCTGGTTTGCAATATCACCATAACTACACGTTTCGCCAAACCCAATAGCTTGTAAAGCTTGCCATACCTGGCGTTGAAATTCGGTACCTTGCGGATCGACAGGCACGGTAAAGCGATCACGCTTTCCTGCAAAGTACTCTTTTAGCTCTAGGTAGCACTGCTGTGTAATCGCATTCCCGTTTTCAGTATTGGCGGAGTCTGCATCGAACAAGATAGCTGTTACTGCGTAGTCTGAGGCTCTGATTTCTAGCCAACCGATATTAGTATTAATGAATTGGTTATACATCCAAAACGCTCCATAAATAGAAAGTGAGGTAACTGCGCCAAGGCGCTGCTAATTCTTGATTAAAGGTGGGGGCATTATCGGATGATGCCGTGGTGATTAGTTTTTCGATGGCTCGTTGTATTCCAAGATCGCCACTCAGGAATATATCTGGGTCACTGACACCGCGAAGTTTTAGATAGTCAACGGTCCAAGGGCCGATGCCTTTGAGTGTCAGTAAGTCATCAGGACTAAAGTGAGGGTTATTGAGGCAATAATCGACATACCGTTCGAGGGTTTCTTTACGACGCGTTGGCATCCCTAAGCTATTGATTATTTCAAGGCTGATGGCATTGGGTTCTGGAAAATAACGAAACCTTCTGCTTTTTGAAGTGGTGTTATTATCTGAATCGATGTTGTCTTTTCTCGTGTTATGAACATTGCTATCAATCACTTTCTCAACGAGTTTTTTAGCGGCTTTTACTGAAACTTGCTGACCTAATATGGCCCGTACGCCAGCTTCGAAAGGGCTCCATATTCCGGGTAAACGAATACCTTTCACAGGGAGCGTGATACCCAGCGCGGCTTCAAGCGCTGATTCGATGTGGCTGACATCAGCATCAAGATCTAAACAACGTCGAATATTCGCGATTAGCAAATGCAAGTCGCTGATTACATCAGTATGTATAGTGACGAGAAATCCATGCCTTTCCGGGCAGTGTGTTGCAGTGAAGCGACCAGTGATGCCTTGATGGGTAAACGTTCTTCCGTAGCTATTATCAGTGAGCCACTCTAGCCCATCGATGGCTCTATCAGCGTAAAACTGTCTCACGCTTGGCCAATGATAAGGAGGACGGTAGGTGAGAAACAGTTCAAGGTGGTTAGGAGTCAGGGGCTTTTGGGATTGACGAATTTGTCGTGGTGCTAGGGTGAACTGTTTCAGAAAGGCATCGTTAAAACGTCGCACGCTATTAAAACCTGCGGCGAAAGCAATATCCGTAATCGATAGCGAAGACTCATGGAGGAGCTGTTTTGCGAAAAGGAGTTGCTGATAAATGGCGTAGCTTTTCGGCGACATACCAACATGGTCTTGAAAAAGTTGGCGTAAATATCGCTCGGAGATGCCGAGACGTTCACACAGGGCAGAGAGTGGCTGCTCACTTAATCCGTATTGATCAATGAGAGTGATGGCGCGACGAAGGGTCGTATGTGATCCAAGCCAGGCTGGGGAGCCAGGCGCACTATCCGGTCGACAACGAATGCAAGGGCGGTAGCCTGCGTTTGCAGCAGAAGTTGCTGATTCAAAGTATTCAACATTTTCTTCTTTTGCAGCAGGTGCAGGGCAAATCGGGCGGCAATAGATCCCCGTTGTTTTAACGGCAGTAAAAAAGAGTCCATCAAAGCGATAATCGCGAGAGAGACGTGCTCTTTGGTAGTGGCTCTGTTCCATATATCACGACGCTAAACAAATTCTAATGATTAGAGTGTAACGAATCGGAACGAAGAAACTAGCCGGAATCGGTAGTTAATCAATGCATCATCAAATAGAGATGGATAAGCATAAAGGGGAGAAGAAGTGCCCCAAGGGTAAAATTTTTGAGCAGTGCCATTGAGCGGTGCATTGAGCGGTCGAATTGTTGCACTGACTGCATCGACCAGCGGCTGCTTAGTTGGTGAAGGCGGTGATGAGAAAACGTAAAAATCAAGAACCATGTATAGAGCAGAGCGACATTAAGTAGTGTGCATAATCCTAAAACATTTCTAATCGTTTCAATCATTGGCAAACCTCTATTTTTGACTATCTTGCATCCCCCTATGCTAGCAAATGTGAGTTGTATTTTCTTAACTACCGATGATGAGTTTAGCGTTCGGTTGATGTCCATCAAATTTAGCCCTCTTTTGTCTTGAGGTGAGTTTTTTCGAAGAATGCATTGAGACAACTGATAGTGCTGATTGGTTAATATACGTTCAAATTGAGCGAAAGGTTCGTACTCTATTTAAATGTGTATTAAGCATTTCTGGGTGAATTTGCTGAAAAAATGACGTCTAGATAAAAAAACAACGAATTCGAATCTTTTTTTTGGGGGACGGGATTATAAGTTGAATGTGAAATCGGGGTGAAAAAATAATTCAGGTGGGAGTGTGTTGGTAAATAGCTGTAATTGCGTGTTTTTATTCTTTGTTCTTAATCCTTATGACAGGTTTGAAAGCATGTATTGTTATTCGGCGAACGTATATTTCCCATAAACCGTTAGATGACAATGTATTTATTTGTGTAATAATTAAACAGAATTCTGTGCGTTTTATGATGAGAAAAAAGACCGTCGGCAGAGTTTTTCTTTGTGTACTAATGAAATGTGATATTATCCCCGCACATTTTTAGCTCTAAGGCGAGTTGGTAAGGTTAAATACCACAATTTACCGACTCATAAGCTAGGGGCATAACCAGGAGTTTCGTTTGTCTACGGACTTGAATAAACCCGTCTTTTTTTCATCGGTTTTCTTTATCTCTATTTTGGTCGCCATTGGCGTCATAATACCGGAGCAACTAGGATCGTTTTTCTCAGTTCTCCAGCAATGGTTGATTCAAAACGTGAGCTGGTTCTATCTAGCCGCCGTCGCAATCATCTTTGTTTTCCTTATTTTTGTGATGTGCAGCCGCTTGGGTGATATCAAGCTGGGTCCAGATCACGCAGAGCCAGAGTACAGTTTAGGTGCTTGGTTCTCGATGCTATTCTCTGCGGGAATGGGTATCGGTTTGGTGTTTTACGGCGTATCAGAACCCGTTATGCACACCATGTGGCCGCCGACAGGTGAAGCCTTTAGTGTTGAAGCAGCAGAACAAGCGCTTAAAATTACATTTTTCCACTGGGGTATCAGCGCATGGGCTGTTTATGCACTAGTGGCACTCTCTCTTGCTTATTTCTCTTATCGCCATAAATTACCATTACTACCACGTTCGGCGCTGTACCCTATTATTGGTGAGCGCATTCATGGCCCAATAGGTCATGCTGTTGATGTATTCGCAGTGATTGGTACGTTATTCGGTGTAGCGACATCACTCGGTTACGGTGTGATGCAAGTAAATGCGGGCTTAGGTTATCTATTTGGCTTAGAAGTCTCTTCTCAAGTTCAAATGGGCTTGATTGTCGTGATCACCTTGTTTGCCACTATCTCAGTGGTTTTGGGTCTCGATAATGGCATTAAGCAGTTATCAAAAGTTAACATTATCTTGGCATCGGTACTTCTTGCTGTTGTGATCGTGGTAGGCCCTACTGCCCTGATTATGCAGATGTTCGTACAAAACACAGGTGCTTACCTCAGTGACCTTGTGACGATGACCTTCAACCTTTATGCCTATGATCCTAAAGAAGAGTGGATTGGCGGTTGGACGATTTTCTACTGGGGCTGGTGGATCTCTTGGTCTCCATTCGTGGGTATGTTTATCGCTCGTGTTTCGCGTGGTCGTACTATCCGTGAATTCTTGATTGGCGTATTACTGATACCAAGTAGCTTCTGTTTCCTTTGGTTCACAGCCTTTGGTAACACTGCTATCAATGCGATCATCAATGAAGGAATGACATCACTGAGCGACATTGTTGCTGCTGATGTACCTGTTGCACTGTTTAAGTTCTTTGAAATCATGCCTATGTCGAATGTACTTTCGATGCTTGGTGTGGTGTTAATTATTACTTTCTTTGTGAGTTCTTCAGATTCAGGCTCGTTGGTTATTGATACCCTGACATCTGGCGGCGCGGCTGAGCCACCGGTATGGCAACGTGTATTCTGGGCTTCATCTGAAGGTATCGTTGCTGCAGCGCTACTGGGTGCGGGCGGTCTAGCTGCTTTGCAGACCATGACGATTGTGAGCGCGTTCCCTATAACATTATTGCTCTTGGCATTCTGTTATTCGCTATTTAAAGCTTTACGTAACGATTACATGTTGATGAATAGTGTTCAGAACCACAACACTTCGGTGCAATACGCAAAAGCGAACGTCAGCTGGCAAAGCCGTATTAGCTCATTGGTGTCTCGACCAGATGAAAACCAAGCATCATCGTTTATTACTGACACTGTGCAACCTGCCTTAATTGAACTTGCTGATGAAATGCAAAAAAATGGGTTGAGTGCGAGTATTGAAAAAATCAGTGATTCTCGTGTTCGTATGGTTGTGAGCAAAGATGAAGTTGAAGACTTTGCTTACGGTATCCGCTTACAAGAGTTTGCGATGCCAACGTATGCGAGTGAAGAAGAAGCTGATCAGCAAGCAGCATACTACCGTGCTGAGGTATTCCTTCTTCAAGGTGGTCAGCAATATGATGTTCTTGGTTATACGAAAGAGCAGATCATTGCCGATGCACTAAGCCAGTATGAACGTCACTTGCATTTCTTGCACTTGGCATCATCAGAAGATGCGCCAGACCTTGCGACATCGTAGAGTTGCACGATGAGTGTATAGCGCAAAGTCTGTTGATTTAGCGTCATCACTGTAAAGCCACCGAATCAATACGTTAACTGTATTAATTCGGTGGCTTTTTTATGACGACTATATTGCTTTATCAGTGATATTTCCCTTCATACCATTCAAGTGCTTTACGAGCTTCGAGGCTCTTTGATCTGCTCAATATCACACCTTCACCTCATCTTACTCCACGCGTTGTTAAAGCACTGTTAATGTTAATGCATTGTTATTTCCATCTGTGCATTAAGAAGCGAAACTATGACTAAAACACTTGCTCTACTATTGGCTCTTTCTCTCGTTAGTGTGGCTAAGGCTGACGAATTTACCCTAGGCGATTTAACGATTGATTATCCTTGGTCTAAAGAGGTGCCACCGACATCTCAAGTGATAGCCGGTTTCTTTGATGTGGCGAATCATGGGATAAAAGATGACCGTCTTATTCGTGCAAGCTCACCGATAGCGGGAAAGATAGAGCTTCATAACCATTTTCATAGTGACGGTATGATGAGGATGCGACAAGTTGACTTTATTGATGTACCAGCAGATGACATGGTGACATTAGAGCCGGGTGGTTTACATATTATGTTCTTTGAACTTGAGAAAGTTCCTCTTTTAGGTGAGAGCTTCCCTGTCGTATTGACCTTCGAAAAAGCAGGCGATATTACCGTGAATTTTAGTGTAGAAGATGCACTTCAATCTCATGATAAGCGGACTACAACAGATGAAGCCCACGACCATCACCATCATGAAACTGGCCGTGAAAAAGAACATTCAGCAGAGCATAGCCATTAGTCATATACCGAGATCGATTCGTAGCGCCGTCACTTATAAGATGAAGGCGCTTGTTATTAATGGATATTGCTGCGGATTGTTATCATCGAGGCTTGTATTTATGTAGTCCATTGGGTTAGCTTGGAGGTATGTACTATTAATCTCATAATGACTAGAGGTTAAGATGATAAAGTCGGCGATATTCCAACGATTGTATGAAGCCGTCATCAACCCCGCGCCGGACGAAAGCATTGTGTCTCAGAATGCACTGCCGCTACCAACGTTATGGTTACTTGGTAAAACGGGATCCGGTAAATCGACGTTTATTCAAACCCTTACTGGCGATAGTGATGTTGTGGTCGGTAATGGTTACCAACCTTGTACTAAAACATCGACGTTATACTCACACCCCAAGCAGCAGCCAATCGTCGGCTTTTTAGATAGTCGAGGCTTGGATGAAGTCGACTATGACCCTGCAGAAGATATTGCCTATTGCCAAGCGCAAAGCCATGCCGTTGTGGTTGTCATTGCGCTGGATGACCCCGATCAAGACACGGTGCTGCAAGCATTCAAGCAGGCGATGAAGGCATTCCCACAGCAGAATGCTTTATTGGTCTTTAGCCGTAAGCATGGTTTAAACCTGCCTGACTCTCAGCGAGCAATGGCGCAGTTACAACATCAATTCGAAGCTGCTGTGAATGGAAAGTCATTGCAGGCCATTCAGTACAATGCCCATGCTGAAGAAGATATTGAAGCACTCAGAGAAGCCGTTGCAGCACTGTTACCTGAGCTTCACCTTTGGTTATATCAACACCATGCGAAGGATGCAGAAAGCCTGCATTTTCAGAGAGTAAGGCGGGAAATTATTTGGTATGCCAGTGCAGCAGCTGCAACCGATACTTTACCCGGTGTGGGTCTTGTGAGTGTTCCTACTGTACAGGGTAAGCTGCTCCACACGCTGGGGAGAAAGTATGATTTTGAGTGGGATAGGAAGCGTTTGTCGGCATTTTCGTCGGCACTTGGCGCGAGTATGCTGCTTCGTTACGGTGGGCAATTGGGCGGGCGACAACTCGCAAAATTAATCCCAGGAATAGGGCAAACGGTTGGCAGTGCAACGGCAGCGGTGATCAGTTTTTCCACGACCTATGCGCTAGGGCGTGTTGCCTGCTATTTCCTTTATCAATCAAAGTTAGATTTGCCTGTTGATGCGGAAAGTTTACAAATGATATATCGGCAAGCATTAACTGAAGCCAAGTCAGTAAGGAAAGAGAAAAATAATGGCGACTAAGGCGGTGTGGCAGTGGTTGCCTAAAGTGAAACTGGTTTTAGCATTCTGTTGGTTTATGCCTATTTTTGCCCTTGCAGGTGCGGGGCTTTATTGGTTGTGGCAGACGCAGTGGTGGTGGCCATTCCTCTTGGTTACCACGGCATTAACTTTTAGCAGCTATTTGATTCATTTTCTGTATCAAAAAAAAGCGAAACTGTCAGAAAACAAAGAAAGTGTATCTCGCGCTGATCAAGCTTGGAGTACTCGAGAGCAAGAGGTATGGGAAGCTCAAATGGCATGGTTGGATGACCAACCAGAGCTTGAATGGTCAGCACTTTACCAAGGCGCATTTGCACAATTTAAGCGTATTTCTGAAGTCTATTTTCCTGATAATAGCCGCGCTGTTTATGCATTTACTTTACCGGAGCTATTGCAGATAAACGAAGAAGTGAGTCGGCGTTATCGTCACTATGTCGAGTCCTCACTTCCAATGGCACGTGAAGTTCGTATCGATCAAATTATTGCCCTGTATAGCCATAAGAGTCAGGTTCAAACGGGTTGGAAATGGGCAAGCAACACTTACCGCGTGGCGCGTTGGGTTAATCCTTTTAGTGCTATTTTGGGAGAAATTCGTGGTGTTGTGTTTAATCGTGCTATGGATGAAGCGGGTAGTCACCTTCAGTATCGCGCAAAACGCTTGTTGTTAGAGCAAGCGAGTGCAGTGGCTATCGATTTATACAGCGGACGCTGGCAATTGTCGGAAGCGCCTTCTACACCGTTAGCAAGCGATGTTCAGCCTTCTACGGTTTGTCTCATGGGGCAAATAAATGCAGGAAAATCGTCGTTAATCAACCAGCTTCTAAACGAAACCGTCGCTGAATCCGGTGTGCTTCCAACAACGGATGAGACTGTCGGTTATCAGTTTGATTATGACGCAAACACTCGCGTGATTTATCAAGACAGCCCAGGAGTGACTCTTTCTGAGTTATCAAGTCGACTTAATGATGCCGTGAAGAGTGATTTCATTGTTTGGGTTGTGAAAGCAACGCAGTCTGCGCGTCAAGTTGATGTCAGCTTCTTTCGGGCGTTAAATGATTTCTATGCGGCGAACCCTTCCCGTCAATGCCCACCTGTTGTTATTGCCATCACTCATATTGATCAGTTGGGGCCGGAAGAGCCATTGGAGCGGTTAATGCTTGAAAACCCGACAACACCAAAGGCACAGATGGTCAGTGATCTTATTAACCATTTGAAAGTGACGCTGCCCCTGAAAGAAGAAGTGATTTGGATTCCTTTGTGTTCGCAGATGCCAAACGTTCACAATATTGATGCGCTAGAAATGGCTGTTGTCGCTAATTTGGATGAGGCTGCTACTGTTCAATTAAATAGACGCCGCCAAGATAAAAAGAGTATTCAGTGGGAAAAAGAGTGGAAGAGGGTGCTCAGTCTTGGAAAAGTCTTAGCTTCTGAAACCATAATCAAAAGTGCATCAAGTGTTATCGATGGCAACAGTTCTAAGAAGTAACAGGAGTGTAAAAATGATAGAGCTACGGGCTGAAATCAAAACTAATGGTGAACCTGTTTTACGGGATATTGCAGAAGTCGTGACGGATATTCAGGCCTACCAGCACGTTTATTCGTTAATGCTCACCGCAATGCAAGATGCCAATGGTGTCGGTATTGCTGCACCACAAATTGGTGTGTCTATTCGCGCGTTTATTGTGGCATCTAACCCCAATCCCCGCTATCCCGATGCTCCGCTTATGTCCCCAGAGTTGATGATTAATCCGCAACTATTAACCCATGGGGAGGAGACAGAACTAGGGTGGGAAGGGTGCCTAAGCGTACCTGAATGTCGTGGTGAAGTGCCACGGTATACCAACATATCAGTACAATATCAGTGTGCAGATGGCAGCGAAAAAACAGCAGAATTAACCGGCTTTGTCGCGAGAATTTTTCAACATGAACTGGATCATTTAGATGGCATTCTATTCATTGATAGAGCGATATCTATTGTTGAAGTTCAATAATTTTTGATTGTGCACTAACTCACAGTTGATAGATTAAATTATATACTATTCAGTCATTCTATATAATCGTTAACGGGTGGTAAGTGACTGATATTAAGATTGTTAATCAACGCTCTCGTTTGGGTATTTCCTGGGTGAATAATAGCGCCTATTGAATATAAGCCTATTACGGAATATGGTTGTCCAAATCTACAGGAAGTAGATAGATAATTATATGATTGGTGATGACATGGATGTAAATGAAAAGGATCTTAGAAGCCGTGCCGTTAAAAAAATAGCAAAGTATACGCTGCAATTAAGTGGTGTTTCACTGTTTGCTTACGCAGGCTCTATGGGGGTAGTGAATATTGATAGCCAAGTACTCTCAATTTCTGGTTTGATTATTTTCTTTTATGGATTTTCGATGAAGTTAGAGGATAAAAGGCATTAGGGTTGGAGTAAAGGGAGGAAGTGCTCATCAACTGCTATGAACTATCACCGTCACCTAAGAACGATATCGCTAAGAATCTATTGCTAAGTATCTATCGATTAATCACTGATTGGCGGTTAATCAGTGATCCTGTGATCAACGGTTTTTTCTCGTCAAGCTTACCGTTTAAGCACTGTAAGAGCTTTTCGATCGCGAGGTCAACAATTTGCTGAGAAGGGTAGCTAATACAGGTCAGTGGCGGGTTAAGTTGCTCGGCAAGTGTTGAATCTTCTAAAGAGATAATTGAGACCTCTTGGGGTGTTGCGAGGTTAAAGTCGCGCAGTAAACGCATAGCAATAGCGGCTTGGCTATCACGCATTACAATTAGTGCGGTAAATGGGTGGTAGCTGTTAAGCAGTGCCATTATCGCTTGTTCAGTATTGTTATTTGCGGTGACGAGTAACTGACGGTTGATCGGCAATGCCGAGTTTTGGAGCGCCGTCTTATACCCTGTTAGTGATTGTTGAGCCGCAAAACCTTCATCATCGACAATGATCGCAATACTGCTATGACCTTTGCTAATTAAAAAACGGCTGGCACTTTCAGCCGCAAAGGCGAAGTCGTAACCGACAGAGGTACCCGCATCACCATCAATGGAAACCACTTTCTCGTTATATGCTGAACTAGAGACACTCCCCCCAATGGTAATAATGGCATCACAGTGTTGGTCTAAGTCCCCAATTAATTTGAGTTGCTCGCTGTCACTATCAGCAAAGTGAACAAGCATATGTTTACCTTCACTCTTCAGCGCTTTAGAAAGTAGGGGTAAATAGGTAGAAACTTGCCCAGCATCCGTTGTAGATAGAATGACACCGATATAGTTTGAGTATTGGTTTGCAAGGGTCTGTGCTGCTGCATTTGGGCGGTAATTCAACTCTTCAGCCGCTTTCACAACGGCAAGTCGGCTCTCTTCTTTGACACCACGACTTCCACTGAGTACGCGTGAGACTGTCGCCTTAGAGACGTTAGCTAAACGAGAGACATCAGTGATGGTTGCCATATAAGGACCTTAGTCGCGAGAGTAAAATGATTGAAACAAAAGTGTGATACGGAAATCGATTTCCATTTGTTATTGTACTGACATCACAGAATGCCGCAACCTTAGCGATCAATTCCATTAAGGTGAATCAACAAAGAGAGAGGTTGCTCTCTTTATTGATTCTGCATGATCGTTACATTAAGCAGCGACGCGCTTATGAAGCTCGATCATTTCAGTGACGAGCTCTTTTGCTAGCATGGATGTCATCAGGTGGTCTTGAGCGTGAACCATGATAAGTGTCATCTTAGTTTTGCCTTCACCTTCGTCCGCTTCAATCAGTTGAGTTTGCACAAGGTGCGCTTCATTGGCGAAAGTTTGTGCTTCTTTTAGTAGATCTTCTGCTTCGTCAAATTCGCCATTTTTAGCATGACGCAGTGCTTCATAACACAGGCTACGAGATTGACCAGCGTTGATGATAATGCCCATTACTTGTTCTTCTAAATCCATGGTGAACCTCTTTATTTGTTATCCCAACGTGCTTCGTTGAGGTGTGCCGACAAGTAGGGGGTTACCTGCCAGCACTAATTTGAAACGTTAATCTTCAAGGAGTAGCATTATGTTAAGCCATTGGTGATGAATCTATTCTTCATCGATACTCTTCACAAATGCATTTCGCTAATACTTATTGCGATTTGGCTTCAACTGAGCGTTTAATCATTTTCAGTTAAAGCCTGCTCGTTAATACTTACTCGTTAAAACCATTATTTTTTGATACATCAGCGTACCACTCGCCGCTCTTCTTCATGCTGCGCTCTTGTGTTTCGAGATCGAGGCGGTAGAAGCCATAACGGTTTTTATACGCATTTGCCCATGACCAGTTATCAATGAAGGTCCAAAGGTGGTAGCCAACGCAGTTAGAACCTTCTTCTACTGCTTTGTGCAGCCAAGTTAGGTGGCCTTTGATAAAGTCGATACGGTAGTCATCTTGAATTTGGCCATCGACAAGGAATTTTTCCTCACCTTCAACACCCATGCCATTTTCTGAGATGTAGCATGGCAGGTTGCCGTAGTTGTCACGTAGGTTGATCATGATGTCGTAAACACCTTGCTCGTAGATCTCCCAACCGCGGTGTGGGTTCATCTTGCGACCAGGCATTTCGTAGTTGTCAAAGAACCATTCAGGCATGAATGGCGCTTCTGTGTTTACCGCATTGAAACGCGCTTTCACACGGCGAGGTTGGTAGTAGTTCACGCCCAGCATATCAATTTTGCCTGCAGCAATCGTTTCACAATCTTGTGCTTCGATAACAGGTAGTTGGTCGTGCTCTTTTAGCAATTCAACAAGTTCTTGCGGGTACTCACCTTTCACTGCAGGGTCTAAGAAGCTGCGGTTAAACATAAGGTCAGCAATGTTGGCCGCTTTTAGGTCTGCTGGGTTTTGAGAGCGGGGGTAAGAAGGTGTCAGGTTTAGGATGATACCAATCTTGCCATCTAACTGCTGTGCACGGTAACGAGTAACGGCTTTTGAGTGAGCAAGCATCGTATGGTAAGCAACAGTCGCAGCACGACGGAAGTCAACAACGTTAGGGTAGTGGAAGTCATATAAGTAACCACCTTCAACAGGCACAATTGGTTCGTTGAATGTGAACCAGTGCTTCACTTTATCACCGTAAAGTTTGAAACAGACTTCAGCAAAGTCGGCATAGGCTTCAACAACTTCTCTGCTCTCAAAGCCACCAATCTCTTGCATCGCTGTTGGCATGTCGAAATGGAACAAACAGATGAAGGGCTCGATGCCTTGCGCGATTAGCTCATCAATCATGTTGCCATAAAACTCAACCGCTTCTTGGTTGACTTCACCTGTACCTTGAGGAATCAAACGAGACCATGAAATTGAGGTACGGAAGCTGTTGTGACCGATATCTTTCATTAATTGGATATCAGATTTGTAGTTGTTATAGAAGGTTGATGCTTCTGTTGCTGAGATGCCGTTGTGGAAACGATTTGGTTGCTCTTTGTACCAAAGGTCCCAAATGTTATCGCCTTTACCGCCGTCGAATGCTGCACCTTCAGACTGTGTTGCCGAGGAAGCACTACCCCAAAAAAAGTTTTCCGGAAATTGGTATTTCATAATCAGTCTCTCAATGAAAGCGCTCGTCAACGAGCGCCTTGTCGAATGTTTTGTTTAGGATTCTTTATTGGTGGCTTACGCAGTCGCTGGTACGCCAGTTGCTTCTTCTTGTGCAGCGTTATCTGCAGCTTCCTGTTCAAGCAGTTGCTTCTCGTAAGCTTTTAGGAAAGGCGTGTACATTACAACAGCCATTGCCATACAGATGAAGCAGAGGATGACAGGACTAAATGCCCAGTTTGCTGCCCATGAAGCACCGATTGGTCCAGGTGTTGTCCAAGGAGTGAGTGATACCACACGCTCGACCAAACCAAAGTCTAATGCGAAATAAGCTAGCGTTGCGTTGATCATCGGTACAAAGATGAACGGTAAGAAGAAGATAGGGTTCATGATAATCGGTGCACCAAATAGGATTGGTTCGTTGATATTGAACACCCCAGGTACGACACCCATTTTACCAATCGTACGTAAGTGAATCGCTTTACTACGCAGCAATAAGAACGCCAGTGGTAGTGTAGAACCTACGCCACCAATCAATAGGTAGTGGTCCCAGAAGCCTTGAACGAAGATGTGTGGAATCGCTTCGCCTGCTGCCATTGCTGCTTGGTTAACCGATAAGTTAGCCATCCAGAATGGGTTCATAATACCAGTCACAATCAGGGCACCATGAATACCAGCAAACCATAGAATCTGACAAACAAGTACAGCAAGTAGTAGTGCAGGTAGCGTATCTGAAGCAGCAACAAGTGGCTCAACTAACGCCATAATCGCTTCAGGGATAATCATGCCCGTCGATGACTCGATGAACAGGTTAAGTGGGTGCAATGTTAGAATAATGACCAATACTGGAATCAAAATTTCGAATGAGCGAGCTACACCGGTTGGCACTTCTGGTGGTAGCTTGATAGTGATATTTTTACGCTTCAAGAAAGCGTAAACTTCCGTTGAGTAGAGTGCAGTAATGATCGCAGTGAAGATACCTTGACCTGAGAAGTACTGCATCGACATAGCGCCATTTTCAAGTGGTGCAGCGACAAGTAAGAAGGCCATCAGCGAAAGCAACCCGGTGGTTACTGGATCAAGTTGATGGTGTTTAGCCAAACTTGCTGCGATACCGACCGATATAAACAGGGTCATGACACCCATACTTAAATCGAACGGTAGCATCAATTGTACACGGTATGTTTCAGAGAAATTTAACCACGCTTGTGCGAACCCCCAAGTGGTATCTGCCGCAAAAGGAGGGAAGATAAACACCAACATGAACGAACCAACGATCATGAAAGGAAGCGCGGCAATGAAGCCATCGCGGATTGAAGTAACGTACTTTTGCTGACCGAGTTTACCAGCGATGGGCGTGATTTTTTGTTCAATCACGTTCACCATTTTATCGTAGACTGCACCCATGTTTTCATTCCTTATCTTGATGAGCGTTGGTGATTTAGCCAATAAGTGATAGTGCGTAGTCCAGCACTTTGTCGCCCTTCTGCATGCCGTAATCCATCATGTTGATTGGCTCAACTTTGATGCCGTGCTTATCGGCACGCTTTTGGAAATCTGCTTGCATGTATTTAACCTGAGGACCTAGCAAAACCACCTCGTAGTTGCCTACGTGGTCATCAAACTCAGAAGCACCAAAGGCTTTAATTTCAACCTCTAAGCCACGGTCTGCCGCGACGATTTCCATTTTTCTTACAAGCATTGATGTAGACATACCTGCAGAGCAGCAAAGCATAATTTTGTTCATGGTGTCTCTCCTGAGTCGTAATTCTGTTTTGTCTTTCGAGGCAATTCAGTCGTTATTTACGTCCTGCCGCCTTGTTGATATTTACTATGCGCCTTTGGAAAACATTTGGAAACCGGTTTCCAAATGCAATCCTTACTGATGTGAAAATGGTCACTAGAAATGCTAAAAATGCCGTAAAAAGTGTGATTGTTGATCTAGTTTTTAAATGCTTTGAAAGGTGGGGGAAACTCTTTTTAATGGCTAATAGGTATTAAAAAACGGTTTTTTATCTCTGTTATTATGCAAATAGAGTCGTAACTTTTGTTCTCTCAGCCTCACGATTATGTGTTCTGGTCAGCATAATATGTGATGTGATTTCCTTCTGTTTCCATGGTTAGGTAATCTATACCTCTATTTCGAGTGAAAGCTCATATTGAAAAGAAAAACAATGGAATGAAACAGTCATTTATGCGGGTCGCGACGGCGAGTGTAGAGCAGTCAATGCGGCCATTGGCCAAGCTTTTAACAGGCAGCCAACACCTCACAGCGCTTCGTGATGGTTTTCAACTCGCGATGCCGTTTATTGTCGTTGGTTGTTTGTTTGTCCCCTTTATTTTCCCGCCACTGACGCCCGATGACGGTGGTCTAGCAGCAAAGTGGTACCAGCTCGCTTTGGCATGGCAGCCTGTATTACTTCCCCCTTATCAAGTGACGCTTGGGTTGATGGGACTGATTGTTGCGTTCGGAACAGGTGCTAGCCTAGCAAAGCAGTATGGTATGCCAGAGCGGTTGTCTGGATTAACGGGATCAATGGCATTTATGTTACTTGCGGGCTTTTATGCCGAGGGGCAGGGTGACTTACGTTATCTTGGTGGTGCTGGCCTATTTACAGCGCTTATTGCGAGTATTTATGCTGTTGAAGTCATTCGGTTTTTTTATGATCGGGGATGGCATATTAAGTTGCCAGAAGAAGTCCCCATTATGACGATCAACGCATTTAAACTCTTGCTTCCTTTGATGTTTATCATGCTGTCGATTTCTATCTTTAACTATCAATTAGAAACGCGGTTAGGTGTCGTTTTCCCCCAGTGGATAGAGACTATTTTCCAGCCGTTATTACTTGCATCAGATAGTCTTGGCGCAGTTCTTTTGTCGATACTCGTGTGTCAGCTGCTTTGGTTTGTTGGGATACATGGCGCGTTATTAGTTACTGGGATTATGAATCCATTTTGGATGTCTAATCTACTGAATAACCAAGCTGCAATGTCTGCTGGTGCTGACGTGCTACCCCATGTTTACTTACCCGGTTTTTGGGACTTTTTTATTCTCATCGGTGGGGTTGGGTCAACATTACCTTTAGTCTTTTTGGCAATGCGGAGTCGGTCGAAGCAGTTAAAGTCTGTTGGTAAAGTAGGGTTATTACCTTCGCTATTTAATATCAATGAACCGATATTGTTTGGTTTTCCGATTATTATGAACCCTCTATTTCTGGTTCCTTTTGTATTGGTACCGATGATCAACGCCACGATAGCTTGGTTTTTAATGTCTGCTCAGGTCCTCGATCGCATCGTTGTGATGCTACCTTGGTCGATGCCAGCCCCTATTGGTGCATTTCTTAGTGCAAATGGCAGTGCCATGAATGCGTTGATGGTTGTTTTGGCGATGGTGAATGCTTACTTCCTCTACTTGCCATTCTTTCGAGCCCATGAAAATACGTTAATTAAGCAAGAGGCTTGGCGCACTCGAGGCGGGGGTTAAAATCAGTTGTTGATGATAAGTGAGTCGACTAGAAAAGAAGTCAACCCATCAACACGCACAAAAAGACAGCATGAGTAATAATACTCATGCTGCTTGAGCCAACTTCGTTGCTTATTATTCGTAATCAGAAGCGTATGTTTCTTCGTAAGAGTGTGAGTAGAACTCAAACAGGTTGCCAAACGGGTCTTCTAGGTAAACCATTTGTGCTTGCTTTAATTCGTCTTCAGGGTGGTAGCGCATGATATCCATACGAACCTTACCGCCAAATTCTTCAACACGTTTGATCGCCGTTTCAAACTGCTCTTTTGATACTTGAAGACAGAAGTGGAAGATGCCTAGGCGAGAGAAATCGACTTCATGACGCTCTTGACGATCTTTCATTTCAAACAATTCAACACCGATACCATCCATTGTCACTAGGTGGGCGATATTAAAGCCCTTAAAGCCTTCACCGAATACCGCAATACACATGCGGCCGATAGCACTTTCACGCTCTTCAACGACTTTAGTGTTGTTCATAACAATACGAAGTCCAAGCGCTTTTGTGTAGAACTCTACCGCTTTATCCATATCTCCAACCATGATGCCGATGTGATTCATTTTCATTGTCTGCTCCAAATCTCTAATTTGTTTGTGTCTTGTGTCTTGTGTCTTGTTTCGATGTGGAGAAGTATAGAGTAGTGGGTCTCCAATAAAAAATTATCAAAATTTATGTTTTTAATAAATAATTTTTATATTGATACTCGGGAACGGAAGTGACTAATAAGAGTGATAAAAAAGAGGGACAAAACAGGATTAGCAGTGTGCCAATCCTGTTTTTGCATGTGAATTGCTTAAACTAACAACTAAATAGAAGTCTTTGCGACTTGTACTTGAACGAGATCGTCGGCGCGATCAAGCCGAGCTCGACACTCTTCAGAAAGACCGAGCAAATAGAGTATCTTACCTTGTGCTTGGAAATTCCCACTCAGTTTATGAATAGCTTCCAGTGCAGAGTGATCCGCTAAACGAGCACGGCTTAGGTCGAGGCTAAAATGCTCAGGCGCTGCTTTAATATCAAAAAGGCTATGGAAGTGAGTCACAGAAGCAAAGAACAGAATACCTTCTAGATGATAGATAGTACGTTGTTCGTCTGTTGAGGCTTGTGAGCTAAGGGTTAGCCGTGTTGCTTGATCCCATGCAAAACGTAGCGCAGAGACTAAGACACCGACGAATACCGCGAGGGCAAGATCAGTTAATACCGTTACAACGGTTACCAGCACGATCACAAAGACATCAGTCTGGGGCACCTTGCGAATCATGCGAAGACTCGCCCATTCAAAGGTACCCAGTACGACCATGAACATTACACCAACGAGTGCTGCAAGTGGGATCATCTCAATAAGCTGAGACCCAAACAGAATAAAGCCGAGGATCGACAGTGCACATGTTGCTGCGGATAGACGTGACCGACCACCAGAGTTTAAGTTGATGATGCTTTGACCAATCATGGCACAGCCACCCATGCCACCAAAGCAGCCTGAGACGATATTCGCTGCACCTTGAGCGACACATTCACGGTTAGGCTGGCCTTGGGTTTCAGTAATCTCATCAACCAAGTTCAATGTCAGCAAAGACTCTAGTAGACCTACAGCGGCAAGGATCAGTGCATAAGGGAAAATGATACTGAGTGTTTCCCAGCTTAGCGGGACCATTGGCAGGCTAAAGTTAGGTAAAGTGCCGTTTAGGCTCGCATTAGCATTACCAGACATGCTGCGAACGAAGTCAATAACAGTGGCCGTTTGCAAGTCAAAACCATGTACTAGCCCTGTTACCACCAAGATAGCAACTAATGAGGCGGGGATTGTTCGGCTAAAGCGAGGTAGAAAATGGATAATTGCCATTGCGAGACCCACTAGCCCTAGCATCATTAACATTGGTGTACCAGACAGCCAGTGCCATTGGCCATTTTCAAGCGTCTGAAACTGCTGTAGTTGTGCCAGGAAGATAACGATTGCTAATCCGTTAACAAAACCAAGCATCACAGGGTAGGGTACCAGAGCAATAAATCGACCGAGGCGAAATAGCCCAAAGAGCAGTTGCATTACCCCCATTAAAACCACAGCAGCAAAGAGGTATTCTACGCCGTGTTGTACCACTAACGCTGTGACCACCACGGCTAAGGCACCGGCGCCACCAGACACCATTCCTGGGCGGCCACCAAAAATGGCGGCGATCAGGCCTACAATAAAAGCGGCATAGAGTCCAACCATAGGATCCACGGTCGCTACAAAAGTGAAGGCGACGACTTCAGGGACCATAGCGAGTGAGACGGTTAAGCCGGCGAACAAGTCAGCACGGATTGATGCATTAGGGTTACTGCGTAATTCAAACATTGAGGGGAAACAACTCCGGGGGCAAAAAGCTACGCAATTTACCAGCAGATTGGCTTAATGTCGAATATTTGGTCAGTCGTAAGGCAAAGCCCTACGTTACGCTGTTGAACTCCTGCAAAATTACAGAATAATCATCTATTTTGCGGTAATCTAATTCATGCTGTCTTATCGTGTACAGTGATAAATTTATCTACTGCGAGGCGTGCGGAGTCGAAAGCAAAATTATCACGGTGTATTGCATTGATGGATACCCAGCTCAAAGCAGCGACACCGTCATTCGCAGTAAATTGTGGGGGCTTGCTGTCTAGGGTGATAACAAAGAAAGTATCAAGAGTGTGATAAGTGACGTTTTTGTAAGGGTATAGATTGGGATAAGCACATAGATACTGCATATCAACAGGGTAAGGATGGTGATGCACTTTCCAGCCAAGCTCTTCTTCAAGCTCACGAGCGAGCCCTTCTTCGAACGTTTCCTGGGGATCGATGAAGCCCCCCGGAAAATCCCACCTTCCTTTTCCTGGTTCTTGACCACGAATCGCAATAAGCACCTCATTTTCTACTACGATGATAGCAGCAGCAGCGCTTGCAACATTTTGAAAATAGGTAAAGTCACAACTTGCACAATGAAAGGACTTTTGACTGCTAGCTGAAAATGCAATTGCACCACAATGAGGACAAAACATAGTCGGATCCCTAAAATTTAAAGAAATTGTTAAATTGACCGATAAAATACATACGAACATAAGTGTGTCATGTACAATTTAACTCAAAGGTATTGATTTTGCAGACATACTGATACCTTAAAGCAGTATTTTGATTAAACCACTTTTAATACTTAGCGAGCAAGCGGCAAGCGAGGGAATATGCATCTTAAAAAAACACTTCTAGCAGTGGCACTGCTAACAGCAAGTGCACCATCTTTGGCACTAGTTGGACTTTCTGTTGGCGCGAATGGCGGTGCAACCCGTCTTAGTGGCAGTGGCAGTAACGAGTATGGTTACGAGTACGGTGTCCATGCAAGTTATGGCGTTGGTCCTTTTCTAAGCCTCAATGCAGGCTATACAACAGGTGAAGGGAAGGTGAATACCTCTTTGTCTGCGGGTAAGCAAACAGTCAAATATACGACTATTCCGGTCACACTGCGTTTTGACTTCCCATTAATTATTGGTGATGTGTACGCACGCGCCGGTGCCAACTACTATGATGTTGACCATAATCCAACAAAAGATGATGGTATTGGCTTTACGGGAGGAGCAGGCTTCGTTCTGACAATTTTCCCTCTCGTTGATTTCACCATTGGCTACGAATATCGTGATATGGGCAAACTAACGACAGACTCAATCGTGCTTAGTGCAGGTATCGGTATCTAGTTTCATCAGCTAAGCCTACATACTGCACAATGGGCTTTATGAGCCTTACCTTATACTCGTGATTAGAGTCTTTGATAATCACGAGTATAGGTTGATATATTCTTTCCATTTCATTCCTTGTACCTATCTTTCTACTGTTTTCTTTTGTTTATGTCGCCTTATCAATGAATTACGTTTCAAATGTAATGCAAACATTTGATCGAGCGTAGTTTAATAATTGTGATTGAATTTGACTTGATGTGCAACAGATAGCATTATGGGTGGGTATTTACTGGTGGAATGTCATGTTTTGACATTATGCTCCGAGATAATGAGGTGACCTATTATGGATAAGACCACCCCTAAGCTGGTGCACGAGGTTGTAGATAATTCAAAACTTCGACGATTAAGAAAAAAGCTGGGCCTCAGTCAGGAGCAGCTGGCATCAGCTTTTGAAGAGATAGGTATACCTGTCTCTATAGCGACGATTAAACGGGCCGAAACAGGTAAAGCGGTTAGTTATCGTACAATAAAAAATATGGCAAAATACTACAAAGTAGAGCTTCGAGATTTAATGGTCGCCTCTGAAAGCTTAAGTAGTCACATCAATAAAACACCGACTTCTGAGTCAGAAATATCGGTAATAACATATAAAACATTACAAAGAACGAAAGATGTATCTGTTAGTGGATTAGGCCCGTTAACTAAAGTCATTGATTCAAGAGAAGAAACAAAAAAAGAAAATGCTAACTTACAAACCAAATTAGTTACAGTTGTCGCATTTCATTCATCAGATAAAATACTGTCTTCATATTTTAACCATTATTTCTTTAAATTGAATGTGGTTGGTGAAGTTGAGGTTGAAAACTGCAAGTTTGCTCTTATAGACAACCCTATAGGGGTAGAACCAAGTGTCTTTTTTTCAACGATTCATGATATATTTGAAGGAATAAAATCTCAATCTACCACTATTGCCTCTTTTATTATGTATGTCTCTATAGAAAAGGTAGTAATTACAAAGAATGATATTTCTTTAACAAAAGAACAATTATTGAAATGCATTACTAAAATTAGAAATATTCCTGCTAGAAGTTTGGTGATAAGCGAAATATTTAAGTTTGTTTACGGAATGGGGCACAAGTACAGAGGTTTAGATGATAATGATTATGAACTTTTGAACTTTAGTTCTGTTGACCATCATAACTTAAAACCGTTGATTGGGCGTGATACTGAATTGACGTCAATAAAAAATCAAATTGATCACTCCATAGTGAAAAACTGTTATCGCTCAATCTTCTTGCATGGTGAACGAAGTCTAGGAAAGACTCGTTTATTGTATGAGGTAAAGAACTTTTGCGACATCAATGGTATTCATACTAGGTATTTCGATTTGCACAGCACTGACATAGACTGGTGGGAACTGGTGAAGGGACTGTTGCAGGCAAGAGATGGAATACAAGGACCTAAAGTTCACGCCCCTTATGTCATGTTAGTTGATAACGTTCATGAAAGTAATGATGAGACATTGTCGAGGCTTAATCATATCAGTAGTATGGCTGAAAACTTACCTATTTGTACTGTATTTTCATCTGAAGTCTCGAAAAAAGTGCTGAGTGCTAATAATTATTTAGCGACTGATGAAACGATCCATTTGGCACCACTTACTCTGAAAAGCTATTATCAATTAAGTGTATTTGACACACTTGATAAGCATAGTATTCATCAATTATATGACTTAACACAAGGTCTTCCATTTTTCTTATGGTCAAAATTGCTTGATGCTGAAAAGACAGTGCCAGATGCAGCACAGTTAGCTGTTCAAAATAATCTTAACAGTATGTCTATTTTTACAAAGAAAGCAGCTTATTATTTATCAATAAGTGATCGACCATTAACAGTTAATACTTTGTCTAAGTTAAATAATATAAAAATGCTGGAGAGTGACTTTTACAATACTACAATTTTCTCCATCACGAAAGAGAAGGAAATCACACTAACTAACCGTATAGTTCGTTATGCGATTATAAACTATATAATCCCTACAGAAAGGAGGGGCTTATATATAAAGCTTGCAGATGTAATTGAGAGTGAAATAAGTGATTTTTCATATGAAGATTGTGGTTGGTTAGCGAAATTGAATGCCTCAGCGGGAAATAAACTAAAGTCTGCTTCCTTTGTTTTTGAACAAGCAAAAATTTTACTAAAGGAAGGTGTGTTTTCAAAAGTAGAAATTAAAATATCTAATGCCCGAGATTTAGTTAAACAGGTGTATGAGAACCGTGAAGAGTTATCCATAGATATCATCAATGACGCAAGAGTACTAGATATCAATATGTTACTTACTTTAGGTCATTCCAAACAAATGAATTTAGGTTGGAGTTGTGAGGATGTAGTTAATATCAACAAAGATGTTGTGAAAAAATGCGGTGATAATAAGTTGCATTACAAACAGAAAAGTGAAGCATTGCTCTCTCTTTGGGCATACAAACTTTCAAGATCAAATCTGCAAATGGCACTTTCTTATGCTCAGGAATTAAATGTATTAGCCGATGAAATCGGTGGCAAAGATGAAAAGGTAAGGGCTTTAGTTGCACTCAGTAATACTGGATTTTGGTGTGGTAACCATGCTCAAGCATATGAATTCTCAAATGAGGCCATTCTGTTAACGGAGCAATGTGATGTAACAATAAGTACAGAGAGGGTGATGTGCAAAATGTTCAAATTACAGTCACTAACGATGCTCAACTCTCCAGAGCTAGAGCTAGAGCTAGAGCTAGAAGTACAGAGTACAATTGAAAATACCAAAATTGAAGATTCATCCTTCAATCTGGCGATACTGTATCAATCACTGGCATGGCATTATTGGCATGTTAGAGATGTGGCGAATACAAAGAAATATGCACTTTTGTTGGAGGCGATATCTGAGGAGCGCTCTTATCCTTTCTACATTGGTATATCGAAGATTTTTTTGGGTTGGGCTAATTATCAACTAACAAGAGATAAAGCGTGTATTGATCATATTGTGGATGCACACCAACGATGGTTAGCAGACAAAGGGGGGGCTTTAACGGATACACTTTATGCGACAATTCTTGGGGGTACACTCATCGCAAGCCGTCAATATACACTCGCTTACTCAGTCGTTAGTGATGCCATCGAAAAAGCAAAACTGACGAATGCAATGTGCTACATCTCTGAGCTATATGTACTTCGTTCATACTGCTCTATTATTGATGAACATAATGATTTAGAGCAGATAGTCACAGACAAGAATTGTTCTCCACTGCAGCGTGATTTAATTCAAAAATATCAGAAGGAGACAGCGGAGAAGCAACATCATTGAAATCGATGGCTTTCTTCATAATAGGTTTTATTGATTTGAAGGGCAGGCCATCGGAAGAGGCAACTCTGAAAATTACAGAATAAGCCTTAAGATTTAGCCTGTGAATGGATGAAATAACCTGAATCAAATATATGAGTAAAGCATATGAGTCAATGCATCTGAATAAAACGACCAAAATCAAAGTTATACTCATGAAAAAGTTCTTATAAGTTAAGTCAAACCTGAATAAATAACCGTATTATCAGCAGTTTAGATTTAATGCTCCACCTACCTATCGAACAAAGATCGACTAAGTCACTTTGACTTAATTATCAATAGTGTACTCTTGAAAATATTTTCTATAATATAAGCCTATCACTAGTGGTTAAATGTAATCTTGTTGATAAAAACACAGGCAGTTAGCATTTTTTCTACCTAATATATTCATATCGATACTGATTGATACAGGGAAGACTTATTAATGTAGGTAAGAGGACTGGTATCAATGATACTTTTGTATAAAGGTTGATCAGTTCCGAATAGTGTCAGTTCAGTATCAGATGTTTTTAGTATCTCGGTATCAATGCAATAATAAATTTTAAATAGTATCTATGATGCTATCCATTTTGTTTGAGCGTCATTGTTTTACTAATTGATTCTGAATTGATGCTGCATGAATAAAGATGTAAAGATATATTAATGGGATGGTCTTTCACTACTGATAGGTCATATTATTGTAGTGGTTTTTTCTTAAATTGAGGTGTGAAATGAAAAATCTAATTTTGAGATCGTCTGTTTCAGTTCAAAATTTCATTCATGATACAAAAGGAATGATTAAAGATGAGCGTGGTGTAACAGCGGTTGAATATGCGATCATTGCGGTAGCGATGTCCACTATTGTATTAGCTGTTTTTAATTCATCATTACAAGCAGCATTACAAACTGCTATAACAAAGATAACTTCGAATATTACTTCAGCAGGGACGCCACCAACGCCATAATTAAATATGGTTTAGTATGATTGCATTAGGAACTTAGTATGATGTCTATACTTGCTGTTATTCTGATATTAGTTTCCTGTGGAGACTTGTTAAATCGTCGGGTCCCAAATGCAGTCCTTTACGTCTTGCTCACCTACCTCTGCTTTATGTTTAAATCAGTGAGCATACAGAATGTAGCCCTATTAGTTGTCTTCTTTTTTTTGAGTGTGGTTTTTCACAAAAGAGGATTTTTTGGGGGAGGGGATATTAAATTACTATTAATATTCATTTTGTTTATTGATATTAAACTTATCCCCTTGTTTATTCTTGCGACCTGTCTTGTTGGTGGTTTAGTGGCATTTGCTTGCTATGTAGATTCAAAATGCAGGAAGCATGGTGACATTCAGTCCATTCCTTATGCCATTCCTATCTGTTTTGTGGGTTTTTTTGGTGTCTTAGCATCCATGTAAATGGAGTAACAAATAATGAAGTCTAAATTTCTTGTGTTGCTATCTATTGTACTTGTCGGTGTTGGTGCATATGGTTTGTCAGGCTTTATGGAAACCAATCAATCTGAGCAGGTAACCGTAACGACTCAACCTTTTGATGAGCCAACACTCGTTAAGCTGTGGTACATGAAAGAGACCGCTACCATTGGTCAAATCGTCACGAGAGACCAATTGGCACTAAAAAGAGTCGATGAAAGCGAAGCGAATTATTTTGGCTTTGATGCCGACGTCTCGTTAGAGATAGTCCCCGGTATGATTGCCGCGAATGACCTCCTAGAGGGGGCTTATGTCACTCAAGACCATTTTATCGCCCCTGATGAAGACGGTTATGTCGATCTCACTATTCGAGATGGTTTTGTCCCATTCCCCATTAATGTTAAACCGGATGAGATCATCGGCGGGATCATTAGTCACGGTAGCGATGTTGATATTGTTGCTATTTCTTCAACGCAAAGTAATTTGGCACGATCTGACGATGTAGGTAGTGATAAAACACTAGAGATACGGCCGATTTTAAATTCCATTCCCGTACTGCAAGTTATAGAAAAAGAAGTCAAATCAGGCAGTGGAACAAATACAAAAACAGATACAAAAGTGAGCTTAATCCTTGAATTGAGTCGTAAAGAAGTCGCTACCTTAACAATAGCGAAAAAATTGGCATTTTTAGAAGTCCATAAATCATTAGGAGAGGACGGAATCGATGAGCTTAATGCTAACTCGGGTGATGTTTTGCCAAATTATCGAGCTGTGACTGAATTCCGAGCAGACTACTCAGTGATTAAATAGGGAGAGTTATGATGTCGTTTTTTCGTATGTTGAGTTTAATCCTCTTACTTTCGTATTCGCCGTTTAATTACGCGATGCGAATGCTGAATGTGAGTGAAGGTGAGGCATACCCACTCAACTTTGAACAAAATATTGGCACAGTGTTTTTATCTGACCCACGGATTGCAGACTACCAAGTCGTTGATAGCAATAAAGTTGTTGTGTTCGGTAAAGTAACCGGCACATCAGCATTAATTATTTATGACGAGAAAGGTGGGGCATTACTCTCTCGAAAAATTAGAGTGAACCGCAGTTTAGAAAACGTACAACAGCAAGTGCAGCTGCATTTCCCTGAAGCGAATGTGAAGGTCTCTAATATCGGTGAACAAGTGGTATTGTCCGGCTTTGTTTCAACTGACCAAGAGAAAGAGAGCATCTACCACATGGTCGGGGAGTTACTTGCGAAAAGTAGCAAAGTGTCAACACAAGAGTGGAAAACTACCGATGAAACCGGGGGAGAAGTTACTTTTGAGTTTGACTTTATGACTAAGCGAGAATATTCCGGCCTCGTTAACCATATAGAAGTCGCCATAACCAAGCAAGTCAATGTGAAACTAACCGTCGCGGAAGTTACTCACTCTTTCTTAGAAGAATTTGGGATTCAGTTAGGGTCAAGTGGTCGTGGTACTGGTGTCTTTGTTGACCAATTGACGAGTTTTAGTGCTAGCGACATTGTCTCTGTGATTACCGCTGTGGGCGATGATACTGTCGGTCAGGTTTTGGCAGAGCCGAACCTTTCGGTTATTAGTGGCGAGTCAGCCAGCTTTTTAGTGGGGGGTGAGTTACCTGTCGTCACCATTGTTGATGGTGGTACAAACGTTGAATATAAAGACTTCGGCATCAAACTTGATGTTGCCGCCAAAGTTCTCCGTGATGACAAAATTAAATTAGCATTAATGCCCGAGGTGAGCGCACTAGACACACAATATGCTAATGAAACGTACAACTTACCGTCACTAAAAACAAGACGTGCACGAACAACCATTGAACTGGCAGACGGTCAAAGCTTTATGCTCGGTGGCTTGCTAAACACAGAAGAGAGGGAAGTATTACGACGAATCCCGTTTGTCGGTGACATCCCTGTATTAGGGGCAATCTTTCGCCATACATTAACTGAGCGTGTGAAAACTGAGCTGGTGATTGTTGCCACGGTGAATCTTATCCAGCCTGTCGAAATGACAGAAGTTCAATTACCTTCAATGTCGCGTACTTCAACACTGCACCGCTTCTTTGGCGTAGAACCAAAACAAGTAGAGCTGCCTTGGGTCGATACAATGTTGTCAGAAGGAGGGTTCAAGTTATGAAATTATGCAAAAGTGTATTGTTGGCAGCCTCGGTATTCTTGGTTGGTTGTGTAACAGGCTACAACGTAGGACCTGATATCACTTTGGTGCCTGTTTCGTATCAGATGTCACTTTTAATAGAGGACAGTAAGGCAGCAGAGAACCGATTAGATAAATTTGTGGATGCGCACTGGAATATCATTGCTAATCGATCGGCAATTATTTATTGGCAAACGGATAAAGGAAAAAAATTAGCAAATTCCTATGCAGGGAAAATGAAGCTGCGAGGGCTTTCATCCGATCAAATCAGTGTTTACCCTTCCGACATTCCACTCAGTGCTGGTGCGGATTTGCAGATTATCACCATCGCCTATGAAGCGATAACACCCATCTGCAAACCAGCAACAGTTGGGAAATACCATGAAGATAATATTATTGGCTGCTATGCCGATAGTTTGCGTTGGAAATCAATGATTAGCCCAGAAAAGACAGTGGTCGTTAACGAGTAGGGGCAAGCTATGTTTGATCTAGTCGAAAGTATAAATAAAGAACCTACAAGCAGTAACAAACAAGAAGTCGTTATTGCCGGATTTTTTTCCAGTAAAGAGTGTCGTGATTTTGTCGACGAGGCTTTTCGCTTTGAGGGGCTTCAGCTCCATGTTTCAGGATCGCTGACAGGATCCGCGATTGATAAAGCGAAAACTAAACATGAATTAAAGTTCATCATATTGGATCTCACTACGGCTTCTGATGTGGTTAAAGAAGCGAAAGCATACAGCGCTATTTTACCAACGGACGCTAGAGTGCTTGTTATTGGCAAAGAAGATGCGATCACAACCATTCGTAACTTACGCGATATTGGGTTTCATTATCTCCTGTGGCCTGTCGCGAAAGAAGACTTTTTAAGTTATATCTACACCGTTAATAATGATAAACGGGATGTCTACATCGGTATCCCTACCAGGAAAGCCAAAAAGATTCGCGTGATGGGGACCAAAGGCGGGGTAGGGACAACATTAATTGCGTCTGAAATAGCAAAGCTATTGTCAAAGAAACACCTATCGAATTGCATCATGGTCGACCATAACTATTGGGGTGGAAACCTCGATATAATGATGGGCTTGAATGAGTTGCCTAAACGGAATATTTCCTTGTCGACGTTTGGGACCAGTATCGATGAGGCGTCTGCACACAGTATGTTGAAGAAAGAGGGCTCTGCATTATCCATTCTTTCGTTAACATCCTCATCCACTGAGCGTGCGCTGGGTGATATGAATGATTACACCAATGCCGTCGTCGATCAGTTGGCTTATAGCACTAACTTTATTATTGAAGATTATCCTGTTTCTGTTGGTTTTCACAATACTCATCTGACTGATGAGGTTAGCTGCGTGGTTATGGTCATTGTACCTACGGTATCATCACTCCGCGATGCAGGGCGACTTAAGCATTTACTCCTAGAAAGCGCTGATGACGAAACTCTGCGAATTGTTGTCGTACTCAATTATGTAATGCCTGCCAAATACGCAACAGTATCTAAGCAAGAAGTTGAAGATTATCTTAAGCAGGATATTGATGCCGTTATTCCATATACAAAAAATATCAATCAGTTAGTGCTTTCTAAGAATGATAAAAAATTATTTAAGACCGCATTTGGGAAATCTTTGAACCAACTTTCCTCCGTTATTCTGGGAGCTAAGGCGAAGAAATCTAAGCTCTTCAGTATGTTTGGGAGATAATCATGGTTGAAACTAAATCAATTTATATTTCTATCCGTAAACAGATATTTGACGCCTTAGAGTCAGACGCGATGGATAAATTAACTCGCGATGAACTTTCCAGTCAAATATCACACGCAATTGACTTGATTATTGCTAGAGAGCAGTGGTCGATTCCGTCAGTGATACGGCATGATTTTGTGAAAAGCTTAGGTGATGAGATATTTGGTTTGGGTCCATTGCAAGATTTAATGGATGATGAAACTGTCACCGATATCATGGTTAATGGCTATCGCGATATCTTTATAGAAAGGCGAGGGTTAATTGAAAAAGCAGGCATTGAATTTGTCGATGAAGTGCAGTTACTCAATATAGCAAAGCGAATTGCAGGGAGAGTAGGGCGTCGAGTGGATGATTCACAGCCAATGTGCGATGCAAGATTAGCAGATGGAAGCCGAGTCAATATTATCATTCCGCCGTTGTCTATTGATGGAACTGCTATCTCTATCAGAAAATTCAAGAAAGACCGCTTTGGCTTACAAAAATATTGTGAATATGGCTCAATGAGTACTGAAATGGCCAAGGTACTCTCTATTGCTGCGCGTTGTCGTCTTAATATATTAATTTCTGGTGGTACTGGTTCAGGAAAGACAACGCTACTAAATGCGCTGTCGAATTTCATCTCGGAAAAAGAACGAATTGTGACTATCGAGGATGCTGCGGAGTTGCAATTGCAGCAACCGCATGTTGTTCGCTTAGAAACCCGCCCCCCTAGTGTTGAAAATACAGGCACCGTTGGTGCAAGAGAGCTTGTTATTAATGCGTTACGTATGCGCCCTGATCGCATCATTGTTGGTGAGTGTCGAGGAGGGGAAGCATTCGAAATGCTTCAAGCAATGAATACGGGGCATGATGGTTCAATGTCAACGTTACATGCTAATACACCAAGAGATGCTATTGCTCGTGTTGAGTCTATGGTCATGATGGCGACCAATAATCTTCCATTGGATGCAATACGACGTACGATAGTGAGTGCCGTCGATATCATTGTACAGGTCAGTCGTTTACATGACGGTAGTCGAAAAGTCATGAATATTACTGAAGTTGTTGGCATTGAAGGTGACAGTGTTGTCTTGGAAGAGATTTTCCGTTTTACTCCCACGCATAGCGATGAGTCACAAGTGAGAATTGCGGGTGACTTTGTCACTCACGGGTTAATGAAACGATCTGTACTCGTGGAAAAAGCATCGTTTTTTGGTTTGAAAAATGAGCTAATGAACGCATTGAATACCAATGTCGAGGCGGTCGTATGATTTACCTATTCTTGATATTACTGAGTATTCCAATTGCTTTTATCGCTTGGCGGGAGCGAAAACCCACTCATACTTATCTGAAGGACAGTGAATATACCTATATACAGACAAAAAAATCTGTAGAGGGAGGGATCGATTTCGATGCCCTTTTTGAAAGAACGTGGTGGCAAAGCACAGGTGATATGATTCGTACTGTGTACAAGCGCTTAGGGAAGTATGCGCCTCTTAAAATCGCAGGATTAATATTACTATTAATGGTGTTTTCTATTGAATTTAACCGCCGTTTTATTCGAGGGAACGCTTACATTGTTACGGTGGTTTTTGTTGTTATTGGGCTGGTTCTCGGCTATTTGTACTTTAAGAAAAAAGAAGTTCAGGCTTTTAATCAATCCTTTCCTGATGCGCTTAATATGCTCAGTAGTGCCGTATCGTCAGGTGAGAGTTTAGTCCACGCGATAAGGTATGTTGGGGATACGATGGTTGGACCAGTAGGTCGTGAATTTAAGGCAATGAGTGAGCGATTACAGCTAGGTGAGAACCCAGATGATGTTTTTGCTAAATCTTGTCGACGATTTCCCTATAAAAATTTTTACTTTTTTATTATCACCTTACGAGCAAATATGAATCAAGGCGGGCAACTTAAAGAGATCATGTCCCGTTTAAATAGGTTAATGTTTAATGCTCGGACAATTGAAAAAAAGAAGTTGGCATTGACATCAGAAGCACGGGCATCAGCAAAAATTGTCGGAGCGATCCCATTTATATTTCTTATTATGCTGCAGTTTTTGAGCCCAGAAAATTATGATTTTGTCATGTTTAATGATGACGGTCGTCCAGTACTCTATTATGTCATTATTAGTGAGTTAATAGGATTGTCAATTATCAAATTACTGATGAAAGGTATCAAATAATGGATATTTCAGGGTTGATAGGTATCCCATCATCACGAATACAAGTGATGGTGTTAATTGGTATGTGTATTACAGGGATAGTCTCTTTCATCTATGTTGGTATATCTATGTTGAAGAGAAACCGCCAATTAAATAGTTATGGTATTAATATTGATAAATCTTCTTCAGCACTGACGATGACGGTGAATAATGCCGCTAGGACCGTTGAGAAGAACCTACTGTTTGATGAGAAAGATATCAAAGATCAAATGATTTCAGCAGGTTTATATAATACGAAATATGCAAGGTTTATTACACCATGTAAGTATATTCTTTTTTTATCTGGTTCGATTGGATACTACTTTTTATTGGGGAATCAAACTGAGCTCTTAACGAGTGTAGGCATTCTTAGTTTTTGGTTAGTTGTTACTATCTTACTTCCTGATATTGTTCTAAGGGCGAGATCTGAAAGCGTGAAGCAAAAGCTCTCAGGGATGTTACCTTATATCATTGATCTATTAGCAATATGCATTCAAAGTGGTATGACGATTGAGTCTTCAGTGCGCTACCTATCGCATGAGATGCGGGCTTTCGATCGCGACTTGAGCTACATGCTTAATCGACTCAATGATCGTGCCCAGATAGTGACGATGGAAGAAGCGTTAGAAGAACTTTATATTATGTACCCAACAAGTGAATTTCGCTCTTTCGTAATGACGTTAAAGCAAAGCCTAAAGTATGGTGCAAGTATATATAAGGTATTAACGACACTAGCGGGTGATATTAGAGATGAGCAGATGCTCGTTTTAGAAGAAAAAATAGGGAAGCTAGGTGCTAAAATGTCGGTTCCTTTAATATTATTTGTCATGATGCCCGTCGTTATTTTGATTGCTGCACCTGGCATAATGAGGTCATTAGGATGAGAATATTATTCGTTATTTTTACTCTGCTTTGTTCAGCTTGTGCAAGTAATGTAGCAAGAGAAAGCTATGAACCAACTCAAGAGCAACTAGCAAGCGAAGGAATGTATCAAAATCGTGAAGACTACCCTGCCCTTATAGAGCTCTATAAGCAGCAGCTTACTGTGAGTGAACAAGTTGATATTCGAATTAAGTTAGTCAATGCGTATGTAGAGTTAGACGATCTAGATTCGGCTAATTTTCATATGACTTTGTTACCGGAAAATACTGACAATAGTCATAAAAACATTGTAGAAGATTTATTTCATACCAAAGCTTGGGTTTATTATCATGACGAAGACTACGAACTTGCTAAGAAATACCTATATAAAGAGATAAGTGCATACCCAAACAATGCTAAGTCTCACAATTTACTCGGGATTATTTATGCGTCGGAAGGGGATTTTGTTCGTGCAAGAATTCAAATGAACCATGCGCGAACGCTACAATATAGTGATGACATTGTTATTAATAATCTTGCCGTTCTTGATATCATGGAACATCGTTTTTCCGATGCGGTTAGGAAATTGAACCCTCTATATAGAAATGGCCTCGCTGATGAACGCATGAAAATGAATCTTCTTGTCTCATTGGCAATGCTAGAAGATGACCGAGAGTTCAGCGCTCTATCCAATGAGCTATTTAGTCATATTGATAAAGATACCGTCCGTAGTCAAATTGGAACGCTCTTTGTTTCTAATACTATAAGGTAGGTGTGGCGTGAAAAAGCATTACCATCACCAAAAGGGAAGTGTCAGCGTTGAATTAGCTATGGGTTTTTTTGGTTTCTGGCTAATGATGATGGCTTGGGTGGAAATGAGTTACCTATCGTATGTCAATGCTATCACTGATCTGGCCATAGCAGAGATTGGACACTCGTCAAAGCGCGAAAACACTGACTATCATGAGGCCGTTTTATCACGAATGACAAGCGAAAATGCGCTGTGGCGTTTTCTTGTCGATGAAGACAAGTTTACGTTGTCAATTCGCTATTATACCAATATTGGTGATTTTTTAGACTTTGATGGTAAGGAGTGTATTAAAGATGAAGGTACTGAAATCAACTTGTGCGGAGAGCCAGAAGACAGAGCCATTGCTGTCTATGGGCTGAGTTATGAATTCAAGAGTATTTTTAGCTATTTCATTACTAAGGGTTTAGATATTCATCGTGAGGTGATGGTTGTACAGGAGTATGAGCGTGATCAGTTTAACTACTAAGCAGAAGCAGAAGCAGAAGCAGAAGCAGGCAGGTAGTTTCACTGTCGAGTTTGTGATGATCGCCACTTTCTTTTCTCTCGTACTCGCGTTTACAGGAGATATCGTGGATAAACTGGCGATGAAAGGGAAGCTCGATCGCCTCTCTTTTTCTGCCGTTAGCTTGCTAAAGGAGCGTACTCAGTTCTACAGCGACTGCAGTGGGGACAGTGACTGCGACCCCTACAAGTTAACGCAAGATGATGTTAATGCGATATATCAATTACTCGAAGGCTCGTTGACAAGAACGACAGGGAGCCATGCCGTACATAATCTCACGGCTCTCTTTGAGGAGCAGCTCTACGATCAAGAAAACTCCCCCCTTGATGTAGGAGTGTATGTCCCGTATACCGAGGAAGGAGAGGCTACTGTGATTAATTGTGAGCCACATGAAGATGATGGGTTAGCGGTAATAGAAAACAAAATCGGGGTAACAACGAGCTGGGGGAGAAAAGCGCGGCTTTACCAAGTCACGTTATGTTATGAAACTGGTAGTTGGTTCGGTCGAGTTACAGGGGCTGAGAAACTGACACATGTTAGCTCGACGGCTGTGATTATCGGGAGGTAGCAATGAGGCATGGTAAAGAGCAAGGTGTGGCGACGATATTATTCGTCATGATGGTGCCAGCACTATTCGGAATATTTTACCTCGGTTCTGACGCAGCTTACAGTATTCAAACCAGAGCCCGTTTGCTTGATGGTGTTGAAGCGGCAAGTTTGGCCGTTTCGGCTCAAGCGAGTGATGATGAAGATAAAAACAGGACGTTAGTTGGTCATTATTTGGATCAGTATGTTGGTCAACGACTCGACGGTGATTCTATTACTGTTACTAAGCGGCATTGTGAAGATATTCCTGAATGTATTTTAAGCCTTGAAAGTGGTGGTCAGCGTTATTATCAATATGATGTGGCAGCAACAGTCACTCGTGAATCTTGGTTTGGCGATGAAAGTAAATCTTTCATGCCTACAACCATGGATATTGGTGCCCGATCCGTTGTTAATAAATATCAAAATACCGCTATTGATGTCGCATTAGTTGCTGACTTCTCCGGTTCGATGCAATATGGCTGGACAGGAGGAGAGAAAACTAAAATTGAAGATTTATATGATGTCGTCTCTGATGTACTAAAAGAATTACAGAAATATAATGATCTTGAATCAGAGGATAAAAGTACAAAAAGTACAGTAGCATTTGTACCCTATAATCGAAACGTTAGCCCTATACCTGCTCGAGTTGTATTTAAAGATACAATAACAGAAGGTGATTATAGTAAATACTTCGATTCTGATAAAGATCTCTCACTTTATCACAACAAAATTAATGACAATGTTGATATTGAAGAGTATCGAATGTGCTATAGGAATTATATTGTCCCTAATTCTCATAGTAATATTAGTAACAGTGAGGCAAATGAAACAGTATTAAATATGTTTAATTATGAATACCATAATTCTAACAATAGCTCTGTAGGTGAACTCATTTACTTTGATCTTGATGGGAAATTTATTGATAGAACAGATAACCAAGAGGTTAACTGTAAAGGTGATTATAAAGCAACTAATAGTACCGTTGATCGTGAAGACTACAGGCTTATTTTCCAATTAAAATCAAGTTTTTGGAATATTGATTTCACAGATGATTTTGAAGCGTTAAAGACAACGATGCGAACTTTTAAACCATGGTGGGGGACAGCTTCTTACCAAGGGTTAATTAGTGGAGCGCAACTTTTCGATGCAAGAGTTAAAGCTGGTAGTGCCAATGATCGCCGATTAATTATTCTCCTATCAGATGGGTTAGATAACTTCCCTACGACAATGGAAATGTTACATAAAAATAATTTGTGTACTGAAATTAGAGAGCAGTTAAGTGATGCGCAAGAGGGTATTTATGCGAAATTGGCTCTGATCGGTTTCGATTATGATGTTAACGACTCTAAGAATAAATATCTGAGAGAGTGTATCGGCAACGATAATGTTTATAGAGCACAAAATAAAGACGATATATTAAATACAATTTTAGAATTGATCACAGAAGAAATAGGTCGGTTAACCCCTGACAAATAAAGGTGTAGACTATGAATATTAAATTATTAATAATGGCAATGGTATTAGTTACATGTCAAGTCAATGCAGAAACAACGTATATCGATTACTGTGGTACTAATGGTGTAGGTTCAGAGTATTCTGTACATGTAAAAAGTGGTGTATCAGTAATGCCACACCAAGGTCAGTTTTTGTTGGTTCCCAGCGATTCTGATCTTATCCCCAGCCCAGAGTATGCGAAGTCAAAAGCGATTCTAAAATCTATTCCTTCTGAGTGTATCGAATATGCCATGTTAGACGGAAATGTGGCAGCGAGGGTTTACTTCGATTTTAACAAATCAAATTTAACGCGAAATTCAGTTAACATTTTAAATCGAGTAGCTCAGCAAGAGTACAACCTTGATGATGCTCTCTTAATTCGTGGTCATGCCGATCATATTGGAACGGTTGAGTACAACCATGAACTCGGAATGCGTCGTGCAGAGAGTGTGAGTCAATACCTTCAACAGCGTAATATTGATTTTGAGCGTATATCTCTTGAATCAAAAGGAAAGCTTGAGCCGATAGCAACGAATTCAACCGCAGAGGGTCGGGCATTAAATCGGCGTGTAGAAATTATCAAGTAACGACTTGGTTGGGTACATTGCGGCTTCTGATGCTTTCTTGTTTTTCCAGCAGCCTAATGGGGTTTATTGGGCAGCACATTCTCATTCGGAACCTTTGATAGGTTCCGTGTGCTGTGAGGTTTCACACAAGCTAGAGTCTCATAAAGGCGAAGTTGTCTTTAGCCGTTTCATTTTATAATTACAGTTCTGTTATTTTGCGTTAAACTCGCCAACAATTGAATAAGTGTAATCGCTGAGATTGAATAGTATGACCGACCAAATCACTGAGATTGAGGTAGAAGCGGAGCCTATTGGTGTCGACAGTTTGCCGATAGAGCTTTATAAAGCGCTAAAGATAGCCAACTTGGTATCTGGTGGTGGTGAAGCGAAATTCGTCATCTCTGAAGGCTATGTAGCGGTAAATGGTGAACTCGAGCAGCGCAAGCGTAGAAAGCTTGAAGAAGGCGACATCATTGAATTTAATGGAGAGTATTACTTTATTGAATTCCAGCCACAAGTTGATTTCACGCCAGATGTTGCGCCACCAGTGAGCACACCTGTTGTCAGCTCACCTGCACCGAGCGTATCCGCTGAGCCAAAAAAGGCGAAGCCAAAGAAAGAGAAACGAGACGGCACGACAGGCCGTAAAGCAATTAGCTTTTAAGTGAATGGAGCTTTTGATGTCTAACGAAATCAAACCAGAAAGCATCAACGAAGACGATGTGATGACGGGCGAAACACTTGTCGAGATCGTCGAAAATCAGCTTGCCGATGGTCAGCCGATTAAAGTCAAAGAGACGCTGATGCGCCTAATGATGACAGGCCACTCACGTGAAGATGCTATTGCTTTTATTGCCTCAGCACTTGCGATTGAAGTGTTTGATGTGATGAAAAATGAAGCGACCTTCGATGAGAAGCGTTACGCTGAAAATCTCTCTGTCCTTCCAGAGATGCCTTGGCAGGCAGACTTAGACTAATTATCTTGCTGTTTCTTTTTAACGATAGCCAACGAATGTGCTTTCGTTACTCAAAGATGCAGTAGGTCGTCGAAGTCACACAAAAATATCTTTTGAAGAGCCTCGAACGAGGCTCTTTTGCTTTTTGTTGAGGGTATACATATTACTTGACTCTGAGTAAGCGATATTTCACTTCATCAATGTTGAAAACAACAACCTGAGATCGACGCATCCTTTCCACTTTATCCAACATATCGTCACTAAATTGCTGGCGTTTCATCCATTGAAGCGGTTCGGAAAAGTTGTCTTCATTAACGATATAAGAATCATCTTGTAAGCGGCTGCTATGGACATTGACGACCCATAAGCGAGATTTGAAATCGAGTGTTTCTACGGCAGCGACTTTGAAGCGTTGCCATAGGGATAGCGGTTTATTTATCACGACGGATTGTTCTTTCTGCAGCTGGTCGTCGTAGGATACGTTGCCCTTCACCGCTTTGGCAATAACGATATGTTTTTCGGTACCGCCAAATGCGAGATGTATCAATGTTGTGTATTGAGTCAACTAAGGGTATTTACAGAGTTATCTACAGATATTTATAGGGCAATATATCCGTTATCGCGCAGCGGCTTGCATCTGTTCAGAAGCGACGACGCAGGCAGCGACAAACTCTGGTGGTATTTCGCAGGTTGCTTGTTGCTGATAGTCGTAGAAGACCACCCCATTCATCGCCTTTGCGATGGTGTAGCCTTTATCGGCATGATAGAGGTGGAAATAGAGCGAGCAGCCTTTGGAAGTAAAGTCATCGGCATAGACTTGTATTGCAATCGGCTCACCGTAAAATGCTTGGTTAGCGAAATCGATAGCTGCATCGCTCAGAATAGTGGCTCTCCCTTCCACATCAGCTTCACTGTAGCCCTTTGAACACAGGAATTGTACACGGGCTTCATTTACAAACCCCCATATCGCATCATTGGCAAGGTGATTAGCGTAATTTACATCTGATATTCGAACTCGCATTTCCGTTTCGTAAAGTGGTGACTCGGGTAACTCAATCGTAATTCGACTCATAAACAATCCTTGTGAATACTGTATGGGATAGACTGTGTTGAACGGATACCGCTGCTTGAATATTGACCTCATAAAGTATAGGCATTCGTGTATTGCTCCTCGAGCTTTTGTTGATCCTAAGGCTTAAAAATTTCGTGCAGTTCTAATTTTCACTTAGATCGTCACCCAATATCGGGCGATAGGGTGGGGGTAGACCTTCCCAAAAATCATCCGTTCAAATTTACCGCCATTCGCTTCAATAATCTTTCGTGAAGCAACGTTATCTTCGTCAGCGGTAATAAGGATTTCTGATAATCCAATTTTTTTCGCTTCAATGAGTCCTAACGAGAGGATTTGATAGCCATAGCCTAACTCTCGATATTTTGGGGCAATGTCATAGCCGATGTGACCACCTTCAAAGGCAAGGAAAGGGATGGATAAATCATGGCGTACGCGTATTGCACCGACGACCTCTCCTTCGGGGGAGAGCATCCAAAAATGGTGGCAGGGCACTTGGAAGCGGTGAGCCAGAACGCCCTGAGATTCGTTGATTAGCGACTCAACGTAGCGGGGGAAGTGCGAGTAGGCATCTTCGTAGAATTCACCATGCACGGGGTCATCTTCGACAAAATGGTCAATGAAAGCCATGAACGATTGTTCGAACTGTACATGAGGGGAAACTAATTTCATGGGCGTGTCAGTTATTGTCATTGTCCCTGTCATCCATTATTGATCGAATGCTGTACTAGGTGCGTGTCTTAGCAGAGTACTTGATTTCACAGCCATAGTGATCTTAAACACTCTCTATGAATAGTTTGTGATGCTGTTAATCAGATGCATTCACAAAGAGGCGGCGTATTTCATCTAGCACATCAGGATTAGCAATAGCAGCGACGTTCGTGACGGAACGGTTCATCACAATATTCTTGACGGCGAGTTCCACGAGCTTACCAGATTTAGTGCGTGGCATAGCACTAATCGCATAGATCTTTGCGGGAACATGGCGTGGTGAACATTGTGTTTTCAGGTGATGCTTAATTTTGTTTATGAGTGGCTCGGTAAGGACTGTCTCTGCTGCCAATGATACAAAAAGGAGAATGCGTTCACTGCCTTCATAGGGTTGCCCCACGGCAAGGCTATCCGTAATCTCCTGCAGTTGATTAACCTGTCGGTAGATTTCCGCAGTACCAATGCGTATCCCTCCAGGGTTAAGCGTACTATCACTGCGCCCAAAAAAGATAACGCCTTCATGTTGAGTGAGCATGACTTCATCACCATGATGCCAAACGGCAGGAGAGTGATGCCAGTATGCATTGTGATAACGTTCCCCATTATCATTGAAGAAACCAAGCGGTTGGTTAGGGAAGCTGTTGCGACAAACGAGTTCGCCTTTTTGGTCTCGGATCGCTTGGTGATCCTGATAAACAGCAACATCCATGCCCAGAGCTAGGCTCTGACATTCACCCCGATAGACCGGAGAGATTGGGTTGCCTAATACAAAGCACCCACAAATGTCAGTGCCACCGGAGATAGACGCTAAATGAACGTCAGATTTAATACTGCGATAAACATAATCAAATTGGTGGGGATGAAGTACTGATCCTGTTGAACAAATCGTTTTGAGCTGAGTCAACGAATAGTGATCATGAGGTACAATGCCCGCTTTTTCGATGGTTTCTAAGTATTGCGCGGCAGTCCCAAATAAAGAGACGTGGTGTTTGTCAGCGAGCGCCCATAGTGCGAGAGGGGTATGTAAAGGGTGCCCATTATAAAGCACTAAGCATGCTCCACTTGCAAGGGCAGAGACCTGCCAATTCCACATCATCCAGCCGCAGGTTGTGTAATAAAAAACACGGTCTTTTGGTTTGATATCACAGTGTAGCTGGTGCTCTTTGAGATGATTAAGAAGAATCCCACCGACGGAATGAACAATGCATTTCGGCTTGCCAGTTGTCCCTGATGAATAAAGGATAAATAAAGGGCAATGAAAGCTGACTCGTTGATAATGAAGAGCATTTGCTGAAATGCGACAAAAAATATCGCTCCAATGACAAAAGGGCGAATCAAGCTCAAAATCTTCAGCTTGTTCGATGTCTAAATCGTCGATTTGGCACGCAGCATTAATGCTGGGTAATGCCCGAAGAACAGCGATGTTTTTACTACCCATTGGTACAGTATGCTCACCAAATTGATAACCATCACAGCAGAATAGAACCTTTGGTTTCACTTGTGAAAATCGTTCAACAACCGCTTCTACACCAAAGTCGGGTGAAGTCGATGTCCATGTCGCACCTAAACTGGTGGTCGCAAGCATCGCAATAATAGTCTGAGATATATGGGGGAGATAACCTGCAACCACATCTCCTTCTTTGATCCCCTTTTGTTGTAGCCATTGTTGTAAAACGGAAACGCGGTCGCAGAGTTGCTGCCAACTGACTGTTTCGCTTTTTCCCGTTTGATCCTCACAGATTAATGCTGGCTCATCAGGGTGGAGATAGGCATGGTGCAAAAGGTTCTCGGTATAATTTAGGGTTGCATCTGGAAACCATAGTGTGTCTCTGCTAGCAACGAACGCCCCAAATTTTGCTGGGCCTTCAATACTGATTCTTTGTCCACGGTCGCCAATCACATCACAGAATGCCCAGACTTCGTCCCAAAATAGATCACTGTTTTCAACCGACCAGTGTTGAAGCTGAGCATAATCATGAAAAAGTCGCTGATGATCTTGGCTTAACTTCACCATAAATTGATTAAGCAGTGAGTGAGTGATGGTTTCACGGCTTGGCTTCCACAATGGTTCGTGAGCATTGGAAGCGTCGGTTTGTGTTGCTAAACGGGGATTGGGCATTGGCTATTTTCCAAATCTTACTCAAAATTAATGAGCTTATGAAAGCTTCTCTATCGGCGTCAGTCATCCATGAGCGTTGTGCTTAGTTCATTGTGCTTAGTACACTTGATTATCCGGCTGAGCGAGTTGGAATGCGTGGAGTTGTTGGCACTCCGCTTCAATGGCGGTCAATCGAGGATAAGGACTTAAATCAAAGTGGAATCGCCTTGCGTTAAAGAGCTGTGGAACTAAACAGATATCGGCAATCGATGGTGTATCGCCACAACAAAATGCGGTTGTACTCTGTACTAACTGTGCATTAACCGCATCAAACCCTCGCGTTAACCAATGGAAATACCATTGATTTTTTTGGCTTTCAGTCGTCGCAAAGTTGTCACGTAAGTAATTGAGAGCACGTAAGTTGTTGAGTGGGTGCATATCACTGACGATCAGTTGGGATAGCGCTCGACATTGAGCACGCTCAAAGCTATTTAGGGGCAGTAGCGGGGGATCAGGGTAGTACTCATCAAGGTATTCAATGATCGCTGTGGATTGTGTCAATATACCTTGTTCTGTTTTGAGGGTAGGTACAGAACCATTAGGATTAAGTTGTAAATACGCCGAAGAGAGCTGATCGTTATCGAGTAAAGAGACCTTTAACTTTCGATAAGGCAGCTGCTTGAGGTTCAAGGCTATTCTTACCCGATAAGCGGCGGATGATTTTGGATAATCGTAAAGTGTGACCATCACTCACCCTCTAATAATGTGGTTCTTCATCGTCAGGATCTGACGGGGTAGATGCACCGGAAAAGGCATGTGCTATTTCACCAAATACGGATTCTCCTTCTGGTGTCATCATGGTAATCGAGACATGATCACCTGCTTTTAAATAGGGGGTCGTTACTGTCCCTGTATGTACTTTTTCTAGCATGCGTTTTTCAGCCAAACAGCAGGAGCCTCGCCCTTGTTCTTTATTCGAGACCGTGCCTGAGCCAATAATCGTGCCTGCACCAAGGCGGCGAGATTTGGCGACATGACTAATGAGTTGATGGAATGAGAAAGTCATGTCAACACCAGCATTTGGGTGACCAAATATCGTGCCATTGAGGTAAACCTGCATATCTAGGTGCAGTTTACCTTCTCGCCAGTGGTGAGTTAATTCGTCGGGAGTAACCGCAATCGGGGAGAAGGAAGAGGTTGGTTTAGATTGAAAAAAGCCAAATCCCTTCGCCAGCTCATCGGGGATCAAGTTTCTCAATGAAAGATCATTGGCGATCATGATGAGTTTAATATGTGGTTCAACATTCTCACTGCTAATGCCCATCGGTACATCGTCAGTAATGACTGCCACTTCAGCTTCAAAATCCCAGCCCCATTCAGGATGGACGATTTCAATATTGTCATTTGGGGGGAGAAAGTTATCTGACATCCCCTGATAAACCAATGGGTTAGTCCAAAAACTTGGGGGCATTTCAGCACCACGTGCTTTTCTAACCAGCTCGATATGGTTCACATAGGCACTGCCGTCTGCCCACTGAAATGCACGTGGAAGTGGAGAGTGACAGTCTAATGGGTTGAATTTAAAGACTATTTCAGCCTTACCCGAATTCAGCAGCTCATACTGATGTCGAAGGTCATTCTCAACCAGCGACCAGTTATCCAATGCGAACTGTAAAGTGGGGGCAATATCATGAACAAACATAGCAGACTGATGATCGCGGGATACGATGATTAGCTGTCCATCACGTCCATGGTTAAGCGAAGCCAGTTTCATGGTGTTTCTCCATTTACAATGTAAATTAGCCCTGCCAAGAGGTCCAATAATCGGCATTTTCGATGTTTTCTGCCTCTTGTGTCGGCATTAACGGTACACGGCTATCGATCATTACTGCCACTTCATCCGTTGCTTCTTTTTGCCCTTGTTGCTTATAGGCTTTTGGGTGGGGGCCATGGGTAAAGCCGCAGGGGTGGAATGTCATCATGCCTGCATCAATATTGTCACGACTAAAGAAGTTACCCTGATGGTAGAAAATGACTTCATCATAATCGTCATTGTTGTGGAAAAAGGGCACTTTTAGTGCGCCTGGATCTTGTTCTATTGGTCGAGGAACAAAGGTGCAGATGACAAAGTCACGTGCTACAAAGGTTGTGTGTGCCGAGGGTGGAAGGTGGTAACGATGGCTCATTAATGGGCGAATATCACGCCAGTTGAGTTTGAAAACGGTAATCTCTCCCTTCCATCCAATGGCATCTAAGGGGTTGAAAGGATAGGATATTATGTTTATTTCGTTACGTGCTTTTAAATGAATGTCCCACGATTGGTCACTGCTCTGTTGCGACAGAAAGCGTTGGTTAATCTCCGCTGTTTTTAAAATAGCAGGATCATAGATGGCGTGCTCACCGACTAAGCCTCGGTCAGGCGTTTGGAAAGCATCATGCGTTGCTTCTATGGCCATTAATCGGGTGGCCTGGCGAGGGGAGAGTCGCCAGCTTGTTCCGCGGGGAATCACGATGTAGTCACCCTCGGTGTACGTCAGGTGTCCATAATCACAAAATAGCTCCCCCTCTCCATGGTGTATAAATAGCAGCTCGTCACCATCCCCATTCCTAATAAGGTGAGTCATGTCGGACTTGCAGTGCCAGATGCGCATTTTGAGTGCACTATTTTCTAAAATAACGGGTGAATGCCAGAAAGTGCTGTGATGGTCAGAAAGGTCATTAGTATCGAAAGCACGAGGACGATGTGAGCCTTGCCAATGACTCCAGCCAGTCGGCATATGGCGGTGATAAATATGGCTTGCGGGACCAAAAAAACCAGCACGTCCACATTCTCGCTCATAGCTACCTTCAGGGAGGTCGCAGTGGGCTTGAGAAGAGGTTTGACCTTGTTTCAAAGGAAAGTGAAACCAACGTCGCATCATTGTGCTCCTCGTTGTCGTTTTATGACTGGTAGATCGTCCACCAGCGTCACAGTACGCTTCCTGAAATATAGCCCATACAGGGAAATGTAAAACTATTGTTACGAGTTGAAGGGTAAAGAGTGCGTTACTTAAGTGGCAACTCTTAAGCAGGCGGTTAGGCTTGAAAGAGGATCTGAAGGGGATTGAAGAGGAGGTAACGATGTCGAAATACCACTCTAAAACACCAGATAAACAGGGCTATGTCGATTGGAGCAGAGAGGAAAATGAAGTGTGGTCTTTGTTGGTTAAGCGCCAAGTGCCCATCGTTCATTCTCGTGCTTGCAGTGCTTATATTGATGGACTCAACGAGTTAGCGCTACCTACTGATTCTGTCCCCCAGTTGCCAGCCATCAATCAAATTTTAGTGGAGGCGACGGGATGGCAGTGCGAGCCCGTTCCAGCACTGATTAACTTTGATCGGTTCTTTGGGCTTCTCGCTGAAAAAAAGTTTCCAGTCGCGACGTTTATTCGAGGCAGGGAAGAGTTAGATTACTTACAAGAGCCTGATTACTTCCATGAAATCTTCGGGCATTGTGCCATGTTAACAAATAAGGATTTTGCACAATTTACACAGAAATACGGTGAGTTGGGTAAGCAAGCCAATCACCAACAGCGAGTGTTTCTGGCAAGGCTATATTGGTTTACTGTCGAGTTCGGCTTGGTGAAAGAAGCGGGTGAAATGAAAATTTACGGTGGAGGTATTCTCTCTTCTCCTGCTGAAGCTCGATACGCATTGGAAAGTACAGAGGTTGTAAGAGAGAAGCTATCGGTGAGTGAAGTGTTGAGACCCCCTTACCGCATCGATATTTTACAGCCGATCTACTACTACTTAGACAGCATTGCAGAATTGTACTGCTTAAGCCAAGTGGACCTGATGGAGGAGATAGCAAAAGCTGAACTAAAAGGCTTAAACACGCCACGATTTGAGCAACATTCAGGGGCGACATAATTCGTACATCATAGAATTATTCATATCAGACGTTAGTTTATGTTAAAGAAGCGTGTATGTTAAAGGGGGCGTTTATGCTAGAAGAGCTAAGCTGTGAATCGTGTGCTAAAGGGGCAAAGGCTCTAGAGCAGCTGGAGCAAGAGGCACTGTTTCAGACATTAGAAGAGTGGTTGCTGGTGGAGGTAGAAGGTATCCCTCAGCTCACGAAGCGGTACTCGTTCAGAAACTTTAAACAAGCGTGGGCTTTTAGTGATCAGATTGCACGACTTGCAGAAGAAGAGGGACACCATCCAAGCATATTATTAGAGTGGGGCGCAGTCACATTAACTTGGTGGAGTCACTCATTGAAAGGTTTGCACAAAAATGATTTTATCTGTGCTGCGAAGAGCGACTTGATGTATCAGGTTGCAAAGTAAGCTCTTTTCTGACGATTTCAGCGCCTGCGCTCAAAGCATTCAGCTTGGCAGTAGCAACAGTACGTGAAAGAGGGGCCATGCCACAATTCGTGCAAGGATAGAGCTTATCTGCATCGACAAACTCAAGTGCGTTTCGGAGGGTACTCGCGACTTCCTCTGGTGTTTCTATCTCATTGGTAGAGACATCGATGGCGCCAACCATCACTTTTTTACCGCGGATGAGTGCTAGAAGCTTTATAGGAACCCGAGAGTTATGACATTCCAGTGAGATAATATCGATGTTTGATTTTTGAAGTTTAGGGAACACCTCTTCATACTGCCTCCACTCCGAGCCTAATGTCTTTTTCCAGTCGGTGTTGGCTTTGATGCCATAGCCATAGCAAATATGGACAGCGGTTTCACATTTAAGTCCTTCGATGGCGCGCTCTAAGCAGGCTATTCCCCAGTCATTGACCTCATCAAAAAAGACATTAAAAGCAGGCTCATCAAATTGAATAATATCTACACCAGCAGCCTCTAGTTCTTTCGCTTCTTCATTGAGAATTTTCGCAAACTCCCACGCCAGTTTTTCACGGCTTTGGTAGTGGGCATCATAGAGCGTATCAATCATCGTCATTGGGCCAGGTAGTGCCCATTTGATTGGCTGCTTGGTTTGACTGCGCAGAAATTTGGCATCGTCGACAAAGACAGGCTTTTGACGGCTCACAGGCCCAACGACAGTTGGCACGCTTGCGTCATAACGGTCACGAATTTTAACGGTTTTGCGCTGGTTGAAATCAACGCCATTAAGATGCTCGATAAACGTCGTGACAAAATGTTGTCGGGTTTGCTCGCCGTCACTCACAATATCAGTGCCGGCTTGTTGTTGTTCGTGCAGCGATACACGCAAGGCGTCGTGTTTGCCATCAATTAAAGCATCACCTTGTAATTTCCAAGGGGACCAAAGCGTTTCAGGCTCAGCCAGCCAAGAAGGTTTAGGTAAGCTACCAGCTGTTGAAGTGGGTAATAATGTTTTCATCGTAAATGCTACCGTATAGTTTGATTGTTGATTACGCGTAAGTCGCTGACCACTGCTCAAGTTGTGCTTGGTATGGTTGGATAAAGTGTTCTTGGGCGAACTTCCCTTGCTCAATCGCTAACTGGCTGCGCTCCTCACGGTCATAAACGATTTGCGTGAGTGAGTGATCGGCATTATTCAGATTGGGTTGGTAGCATTTTCCGGCAACAGCATTAGCATTATAAATCTCAGGGCGATAAATCTTTTGAAAAGTGCCCATCGTACTGATGGTACTAATCAGTACTAGGTTCGAATAATCATTCAGTAAATCCCCAAAGAAATAGAAGGCCAAAGGCGCCACACTATTGGCAGGCATAAAGTAGCGTACTTGTAGCCCCATTTTTTTGAAGTATTGTTCGGTTAATGAAGGCTCGTTGGCTTGATATTCAAAGCCTAATACGGGATGTTGGTTTTCTGTACGATGATAGGTCTTACTATCAGAGACACTGAGGCAGATAACAGGGCGCTTTTTGAAATTATTTTTGTAAACCTCTGAGTTCACAAAGTGCTTAAAAATGTTTCCATGCAATTCACCGAAATTATCAGGAATACTAAATGTGGTTTTTTCTTTATTATGGTTTAACAATAGGACGCTAAAATCATAATCTCTGACATAAGAAGAAAAATTATTCCCAACAATACCTTCAATACACTCATTCGTTGTATGGTCAATAATGGTTGTTTTCAATACTTCAAAAGAGGGGAAAGCATTGCCACTGCTTTTTATATCGATATCGACAGAAACGATATCAAGCTCCACAGAATAGCGATCGCTAGTAGGGTTATCCCAATGAGCTAACGAATTGAAACTATTGTTAATCATCTTAAGGGCATTGCGTAAATTTTCTTTACGACTTTCTCCCCTTGCCAGATTGGCAAAGTTAGTCGTAATACGCGTGCTGTTTGACGGGTGGTAATTTTCATCAAGACGAATGCGCTTGATGGAATAGCTGAAGTCGTTATTCATCGTAATCTGTGTCCTATTGTCCAATAGAAGAGCTGTCTTTATATCATTACTTATTATGGGGTTATATTAAGTGCTTTCCCCATTAATCGTTTCACACCTTTTAAATCAAACCTGATGGTCAATAATCATTAATGGTGTTGTTTATATTTTTGTGAGCAGAATGGTAGTTATACTGGGTTAGGGGCATGGGTAACAGTGTATTTAATTCACTATTAACATGAAAAATATTCAAGATGAATGATGGGGGGAGGTGAAGAGCTTTTTACTTTATCAAGTTCTTTGATATGACTGCTGTTTGGGCTAACTCTCTAGAAAATTCAGCACATATTGACGCAGATAGTATCGTTCTTATGAAAAAAGGGCCGCCGAAGCAGCCCTTATCACAATGGTAAACACTACAATTTAAGTCATCCTAAGTTATAGGAAGATAGCACTCATAATGATGAGTGATACGATACCACCAAGCATTGGAATAGCAGTACGTTGAACGACGGCAATCGGTGATACGTTTGCAGCGCCAGCACAAGCGATTACCACGCCAGCTACTGGTGAGAATGAACGGAAGATACCCGCTGAAAGCTGCATTGGAAGTGCTAATGATGCCGTTGTTACACCAACAGAAGCGGCTACTTCAGGCGCTAGTGGTGAGAAACTAAAGAATGCCGCGTTACCTGAGCCAGACAGTAGGGAGGTGGCACCAATGATAGTAATCATCACAACAAGCATCGCCACATAGCCAAGACCTAAGTTAGCACCCGCGCCAAGTAATAAGTCGATGAAGCCCATTGCAGTGAGGCCAACGACAAAGGTGTTTGCGGCAATAATCAGTGCAACCACACTTGTAAATGTATTCCCCATACCTGCTAGGTAAACCTTCATTGAAGCAGCAACACCTTTTAGGTCTTTACTTACAATCAGGTCAGCGAGCATAGCAATCGCAAGACTGAAGAACATTGCTGTTACCACGTCGACTTTCACTGAGCTGATCACGAATTCACTGAATACCAGCAAAATCGCAAGAGGCATAACAGGCAGAATAGCGAACCACTTAGGTACTTGACGATGTTCACTATCTTGTACTTTAAGTTCTTCAGCTTTAATTCCTTTTGCCGCATCACGCTTATCAAAGTAGCGTTGGCAAAAGAAGTGGAGTACTGCGATAACAATCATGACAACAGGTGCAACGATCATTTGGTTAGCCACAAAGTAATTGGCAGCATCAACACCGATCACTTCTGCAGCACGGTTAGAGTTACCAGAGCCTGGACCTAAATCAAGACAGGCTGTCGTTGCCAGTACCGCTGCCGTTGACGCAGGTGTACAACCGATACGAACAAGAACAGGGTAAAGTGCAACAAGTAGGAGCATCGCAAGGCCAACAGCGCTTGGAATGAAGATGTTGATCACTTGACCTAGCAAATAAGTGAGGGCTAAAACCACATATGGACTTTTGAATACTGAAAGTGGTTTTGTGACCACTTCAACCATTGCGTTAGCGGCACCAATGTGGCCCATGTATTTAGAGAAACCACCCACAGCCATAATGATCAGGCCGAGATTAGCAAGTGTTGATGATGAAAGAGCCTTGATAACAACGAAGAAGTCAAAAACGACAGCGCCAGTAGAAGAAGCATTAGATGGAATAAAATCGGTATTTCCATTCAACGCGCCAAGCAACATCATGGTTAGGCCAGCAGCAAATAGAGATGCTTCAGTATTGTATTTTTTAACGATAAAGTAGCCAGTAGCGATAACTATTGGAATAGCGATTAATGCGAACATGTAAAGCTCCGTGTTTGTTTAGTGGCGCTATAAAATAGTAAATAGCGATGAAAATAAATGGGAAAATAACTTTCCCCACGGCAATTGTGTTTTTTGTCATATTTCTTTAATCTAGAGCAATAATTGAAATGAGCAATGTTAAATCCCCTACAGGATGCTTAACTTAATATTAATTAATTGACTTTAATTTATAACGACCATGGAACAGACTTTGAACCTAGCTGAACTTAAGTTGAAAATTGAGGCAAAAGCACCGTTGCCTAACTCTGAACAGCGTGTTGCTGACTATATCGTTGCTCATTTTGAACAAATTCCCTATTTAGGTATCGAAGAGTTAGCAAAGCGCTGTAACGCAAGTAAAACCTCGGTAGGTCGCTTTGTACAAAATATCGGCTTTCAGGGTTATAGCCGGTTTAAGCGTGCTGTAGTGCTGCATATTAGAGAAACGCAGCTGAAGACGCCGACTCAGATTGCCTCACGTCTTAGCCAACCAGAAAATGAGGAAGAAATAACCGGCAGTGGTTATTTACGCGAACTTTCCCAAAGTCTTCACTCAATTTCAGACGTTTTTGATGATCGTAAGTTCGATACTGCTATAAATTTAATGTCTAATAAAAATAACGCGTTATTTATATTTGGTCCGGCATCTTCTAATGGTTTGGCTACTTATTTTACAATGTTGTCGAGATATGTACGAAAAGATGTGCAACACCTCACTCCAGATGTGTCGTTATTGCCACATCATTTATTAGATATGCAGGCGGGAGATGTTCTGTTTGTTATATCTTATTATCGTTATTCTGAATTGGCAGTGAAGTTGGTGGAGTGGTTTCACCATCGAGGTGGAAAAGTTATTGTTCTAACAAATAACAGTGTTAACCCTTATTTACCTTACAGTGATGTACAGCTTTTAATCGAAAGTAGCAGTAGTGGAGTATTTCAAAGTCGAATCGCTGGCTTTGCGATGGTCGAAGCGCTTGTGAATGCACTGACGCAAAAGATAGGTAAACCTGAACGATTTGAGTCTCTAGAGCAAATATTGGCTGATTTTGATACTTTCCATCAATAAAGAAAGTGGTGGTATTTTAATCACATGAGAGTAAAGGTATGCGGGAAGTCACTTTTCCCGTTTATCATCGTGTGGAAAAAACGTCGATTATTTTTCTATAAGTCAAGGCCAATTCCGAGTGTTAGGCGATAGTTGTCTTTTTCTGGACGGATGTTATCGCTGTCTGCTGTCGGACTTTCCGTTCGATCCCAAATAAAATCGATATCAAGATCGATAATATCGGTAAGCTCGACATTGAAGGCCAACGTGTTGTGATGAATAAGCCCGCCCGTTCGTCAGAATCGATCCGAGATTCCGCAGCCCACTTAGGAATAAACTGATTCATATAGAGCACCAAGCAGTTTGAGAAGCCGAGTTTGAT
>JBHOGO010000080.1:0-20657 GCA_043421945.1 bacterium sp. HQB-150
AATCAGTGATCGGTTTAAACCGAAATAGGTGATCGGATAATCCCGAAATGACTGATCGGAATGCTCCGAAATATGCACAGATAATTAAAGAGTCAGTGAGGAGGATTGGAAACAGCCCTCGTCCCTTCCCCACGTTTTTTATCCAAGCACTTTTGGTCTTTTTTATTGAATTGCTTATTTGCATCTGACATAAAAAAACCTCCGACTAAGCAAAACTTAATCAGAGGTTAATACTGGTAAAATTTGCGAATGATCAGGCGTTATTGTCTTCCGACAACCAATGTCGATTGACATTAAAGATTGAAATATTTCTCTCGTATAGGGCTTGTTGTCATGTAGCACTACAGAGAAGAAAGTGACAATAAAGATTGAAACTATAGTAATCTCACTGACCTATAAATAACAAATAGTGACAACAAAGATTGAAACTTCTAACTCTGTTAGAGCTAAGTCACGGCGACCAAGTCTAATTAATGCCAGAACACAAGGAAGCCCTATGTCGGCAAGGCTCCGAAAAACGTTAACCTGTCATTTATTCAATATAGAAACGCTGCTTCTACAATATCTATATTCTTGGATTGCTCCTTCTTGAATTAGGCGAATTGCCTGCTTAATCAACTCTAAGGGTAAGAAAAACCACTCTTTTGGTTTTACCGGCTGACCAAAACGATCACTGATGACAATATCCGCTTGAGCATCGCCAAAGAATGTGTGCAGCAGACGCTCAGTTGCGCGTAGGTTGAAGTTGTACAAGGTAAACTCCGCTACCACCTCAACATCAGCTAGAAGGTACGTAGCATCCTTATTAGCATTAGTGATTCGTGACTTCACATCAGACGTAGTGATACCTATCTTGTGGAGGTACTCTTTGTGCGGACTGATTGCAGAGTCACTAGAGAGGCTTCGCAACACATAAACAGTGCCACTTTTTACCAGCTCATCATAATGCCTGCTGTTTTGGGGTTCCAAAAAGCTCCCTGAAATAACGCGAGCTGATTTGTCTTTGTAGAGTGCGGCCCCAAATGAGCGCAGTAGCAAGTTACTCTCCATACCATTTGAGTAGATCACCCGTAGCCGAGCATTGTGGTGGCCTTTTCGCCGTTCATACTTCTCTCCGACCTCGGTAACATAGGCAATCAGCCCAGACAAAATGAAAGCCTGACCTTTTTGAATTTCCGCAACACCTTTGATACCCGAGGTATCTAACTTCCCGTCATCTAGATCTCTTTGGATTTGCTCAAAAAGAGGCTTATAACTTTCAAAATCCAAGCACTTCTTACGAGTAGCCATATCCTGACTAGCTGTCTGCTTCTTTGTTCCAGAAGTCACGTGAGTAAGGTTGAATATATCGTCATCATCCGCCAGTAAGTCACTACAGAAAATATCATCCATTGTGACTACTTGCGTTTTTTTTTCAGGTGCAGACGCTCCTAGCAGCCCTTTAGTATCGAACGGTGCAAGATCTTCCAAGGCCTCAGGTGTCGATCGTAATTTTGAAAGTCGAGCAGCTAGTTTTGCCTCATAGATATTCACGGCTTCAACATCAGGTTCACGCCCATTGGCTTCAATAAAGTCCTCTAACTCTTTGAATGTGTCAAAGTAGATAGCGTAATTGTTCAGCTTTTTCGACTTGGTAACTGAGACTTCCAATAGCCCTAACGGGTCATTATTGAAAACGTCGTTTAAGGACCGTTTAGCCATTTTGCTCTCCTTAGCCTCTCATTTGCTCACGTTTTTTGTTTTTCAACCATTCCAATGCTTCACCAAGACGCCTTTCAAGCGCTACGTCACTTTCAAAACTTGGTGGCCGCCCATGATCACGCGCAAACTCTTGAATTCGCGGCCATAGAGCCAGAGCTTCTTCCTCTGTCATTCTGATTTTCTGAGTAGAAGCCACTCCATGGACTTTTTTAAGTAAGTCAGACGTTAGCCCCTTACTTAACACCTCATAAGCATTTCCGAAAGGATTTACACTATCAATCAGATCGACGGATAGATCATTGATATTAATAAACTTACGAACAAGTCCGACAAAGTTGTTATTACCACCTTCACTACCGCTCTCATCATCAGAATTGCCAACACTATCATCTTTATAATTACCAACTGCAGCCATTGCCATGGTCGCAGCTACCTGTTGTCTTATGGCTTCAATATCTTCATCTGACTCATTCGGGTATTTTTCTTCAATCACTCTACGGATGAAGACATCCTGAACATCTTCACCGGTGATTCCCTCATTTGCCATGGCTTTTACAACCGTTGGGTTCTGACACACTGCAGCAACTAGCTCTTCCATCTCTTGCTCAATGATCTGTTTGGCTCGTTCAGACTTAGGCTCTTGCAAGTCTTTAACGCCAACGACAATGGCTCCCGTATTCGGATCGAGCTCACCATTACCTCTTGTGTCCCCATCTTTCTTAGGGATAAATTTAAACTTTGGAGCCAGAGCCTGTTCCATGGCGAGAGAGACAGAAATTGCTTTGAGCATCTGATTCACCGCATTAGTGACTTCTGCATCATCAGTTTTAGGTTCAGCTATGAGGTTTGTAAAGGTAGCTACGGATTTACTTTCGTGATCCCTCGTGACACGTCCAATAATCTGAATAATCTCTGTGAGAGAGCCTCTGTAGCCCACGGTGATGGCATGCTCTGCTGGGGGCCAGTCAAAGCCCTCCTTAGCCATACCTAAAGCAATGATCACATCAACACGTTTTTGCTGTTTAGGGTCACGCAACGATTGTTGAAGTAAAGCTCGGAATTCAGGATCGTCTTCAACTAGGTTTGCAACAATCAGAGTTTTTCCGCTAGCTGTTTTGACAGGCCAGAAGTTGGTATCTTCCTCTGTATCATGAAGCTCCCCCATATAGTCAATAATTGAGTCAACCTCGTCGTACTTGCTACCCGCACACTCTGGGCTATTCCGGTGAGGAATATGGATAATGGTTTTCTTATTAAGGTCAAAGACTCTGTGCAGAGCCTGTAGGTAACTACCATCTAAGGCACTGTAAAAGCTGTAATTGATTTTGAGTGTTTTTAGGTACTTGTAAGCCGCCATCTGTTCCCAGTAAGTGTAGGAAACATGAGTAAAGCGTTCTTCATCCTCACTAGACATTATAGCCATATCATCGCCACGGAAATAACTTCCCGTCATAGCAATAACATGAGCACTATTACGCTGAAGAACACATCTCAGAAGCTCGCCTAGCTTACTATCGTTGCTGGAGCTTGAGTGGTGAAATTCATCGATTGCCAATACACAGTTGTCGAACATTTCCTCGCCAGCCTCCTGAAAGGCAAAGCGTAATGTGGCATGAGTGCATACTACTGCCATATCATCGCTTTCAAAGAAGGAAAGTAACTTCTTAACTTTGCTCTTAGCCGCTGCACCATGATCAGAGCCAGGGCTACATAAATCCCATTGAGGGTTCACTTCCCAATCAGCATAAAAGCCATAACTTGCTAAGTCTGTATTGGCAAAGCTGGAGCCAATTGAAACTTCAGGTACAGCTACTATGACTTTTCTAGCGCCTTGTTTTAAGGCTTTGTCTAGCCCTAGAAACATCAATGCCCTTGATTTACCTGATGCTGGTGGAGATTTGATTAGTAGGTATTGGGCATCTCGCTTCTCAAAAACTCGACGCTGCATGGGGCGCATCCCCATTTCATCGGATGGTACAGGTTTCCTTACCTCATCGAGGTTAATCTCTACAGCGGTAACAGTTTGACTCATGATCAGTTCCCTTTGGTCATTTCTACATAGCGTTCAAATAGATGGGCTAAGCGGTCGTTGTCGTCAGAGAATGGCGTAGCTCGGTAAAAGCTTTCCAGCAGTGCATCATTCTCTTCATGCACTTGGCGAAGGTCATCCGGCATTTTTTCGCGATCGTATAGCTCGGCGATGCTTTGGGGATAGTGGTTTTCGCGAGTTAAAATAATTTTTCTAGCTGATTGATTGAGCAGCTCTTTTTGTTGTTCAGTGAGGAGTGGAACAGGGAAAGTATTCCAACCAATTGTATTGGAGTAACTAAACCGCTCTTCAAGACGAACACACACGGCAGCAATCCAACTAAGGTGTAGTTTTGAAGAGATAATTGAAAATGCCCACAATGGCCCATCATAAATACCGAAATTACGGTCGGATATGATCTCCCCTTTGGATAGCACGTCTACAGGTAGGTAGTCGCGATTTTCTGAACTCACTCGGGGAATAGCTATTACGTGAGTACAATCGTACTGCCTAACCTGTTCAAAAGCATGAGGAAAGCTGGCAGCCTCCTGAGTTGGCTTTTTGCGGCTAGACAGTCGCATATTTCTGACTTGCTCAAGCCTGTCAGAAATAAAGGGGATTTCGTATGCAAGTTCTTTCGACTCTTCAGTTATCCACAAGCAATATCTAATAACTCCCTTGATTAGTTCCTGAGAACCAACATATTTTTTCACTAAGTCAGTTGCTTTAGGGTAAGTAAATAAAAGCTCATTTTTTTCAACTTCAGACAACAGCAAGTGACCACCATCAACAGGCTTGTTACCGCAATCCATAGGGGGAAGCGAGGATAGAGGTTTTTTCTTTTTAGTTACTTCAATATTTGGAAGGTTGAGTAAATAACCATTAATGTTATCTACTTCTGTCGCATGATCCTGCTCAAAAAGATACTTTGGATGGTTCGTAATACTTCGCATCCCTACAATGACGCATGTTACGCCTGCGTTGTCTGACGCATTGTTTTTCCATTTAAATGATAGATGTGCAAAACCTATCTCCATCTTCATTCCGAACAATAAAGGCCATAGTATTGGAACATGACCGCCCTGTGTAATGGAGTTAGTAGATACAAAAGCGTATGCTCCTCCGCTCTCTATGCTGAATTCAGCAGCTTTAAGAAACCAAGCACAAACATAATCCAGAGTTTTATAAGCTTTGGTATGTTTATGGAACACATGCTTCATATCATCTTTTTGCTCACCGCTCATCCAGGTTGACCCAAGGTAGGGCGGGTTACCGACCAAGTAAACTTCCCTACGTTCTGTAACTCTGCAGAATTGCTGCCAATCAACTCGTAAGGCGTTAGAGCACAGAATATGGCTAGATTCTCGTAGAGGAAGAGCAGGAATATCCGCGCCAAATGCAGCGACAAATCGAGCATTCTGCTGATACTCTGCTATCCATAGAGCAAGCTTGGCTGTTTCAGCAGCAAAATCAGCTAACTCAATACCGTAGAAATTGGACAGGGAGATAACGGAGCTAAATCCGAAAGCCATAGAAGCACCTTGATTCAGGTCACGTAAGGCATCCATCGCCTGCAGCTCTAACTTCCGTAATTCGCGATACGCAATCACCAAGAAGTTGCCTGAACCACAGGCAGGATCCATCACAACAATGTTGGTAAGCCGGCCTAAAAAGGTATCGAGCTTTTTCTTATTGTTAAGGGAGTTGAATAGCTCTGTACGCAGGTCATCCAGAAAAAGAGGATTAAGGGTCTTTAAAATGTTTGGAACAGACGTGTAGTGCATTCCCAAATTGCCACGCATCGTGGGATCTACAATCGCCTGAATGGAGGAGCCAAGTATATCTGGGTTGATGTGCTTCCAGTCAAGGCTAGCAGCCTCGTTAAGGTAACGAAATGCTTTGGCTGTAAACTCGGGCACTTCAGCCTCTCCAGCAAACAGGCCACCGTTAACATAGGGGAAAGAGTTAAGCCAAGCGGGCATCTCCTGCCGCTTGTTATCTGGTAAATCAAATGCAGTGAAAACTTCTGAGATCACTGAAGAGACAAGCTCTCCGCTGCTCCCCCCGCGTTCTTGAAGGGTGCGACTGAATATGTTTTTGGCAAAAATTCCAGTATCTTCAGCAAATAAGCAGAAGATTATCTGGGTCATAAAGTGGTTCAAAGCATGGCGTTTTTCACCTTCCAACCAGTCAGGATTGTGCTCGACAAGCGCATCATAGAACTTTGCCAGCTTTCCTGTGGCCTTAATATCGACTTCACTTTCCTGCTGGGTTCGGAACCTCTCTTGGCCAGTAAGCGGCAGAAATAGTTGCGGCTCATCTTTTATATTTTGAACAGTGCTCTCAGTTAGCTCGTCAAACTTACGGTCAAACACTAAGATATGAGTGCCATCATTCACTACAAGCAACCTAACTTTGGCTTGGAGCGTTTTAGGCGACTGCTTTAAGGCGTCTAACGTAATTGTAAGGCTGCCAGGGGAACAAGGAGCATAGTGGAGCTTCCCGCGCCATAGAACGCCTTCTGAAAATTCGGGCGCATTGGCTTTACCATTAGCAATGCGTTTCAACGTATTGGCTGAGCTAAAGAGTAGTACTAATTGCTTTCCATATTCATCGGTTGAGAGGTTTTGCTCTGAAAGGTTTTCAAGTCCCTTTTCAATATCGACGATATTCAGTAATTTTTTTGCAGCCACATTTAAATTCCTAACCAAATCAATCGCATTATTTTACTTCATGACCTAGACCTATTTCTATCGATATGCCAACTTTTTGCTCATAGGTAAAAGAAAAAGGAATCTGACTTGATGCATTGATCGCGGTAGGAACGGGCTGGTATCTAAAGTGGTGGTGACTTGCCGAAAAGACGAGGATAGTCAGAATGGAACTTCGCTGGCATATCCGAAATATGCTGCCAGTAGGCGCATAATGCATCGATTGTCTTCATGTCTGTATGACCGCAATCTAACATGATTTTAAGCACCTCAAGTGTTGACATCACTTCCGCGTCAAAAGCATGCGCCAATTCACTCATGTCTTGATCGTCGGTAACAACAGGCACGCCAAGTTCAAGAGCGTAAGCGATATACCAAGCGTCTACTCGAGATGGGCCAGGAAGGTCGGACTGAACGTAATCCCAAACATATTCAAACGTTTCTTTGATCGCTTTTTTCTGCTTTCGGCCAATGTTTGGAAAATGCTTTCTGTTCTCAATGAACTCGTCTTCTTCCGTCCAAGGAAACTTACTTTGAAGTTTTCGGCCAGCCAACTCTTCATTTAGTTCAGGTAAAATATATAAGCAGTATTCTTCGTCCCCAAAAGAGACAAACAACAGTGGTCTTATCGTTTGGGCCAACCTAAGGTAGGCATTTGTATCTACAAGAATCTTGGATTGTGGCATCAGGTAAGCTCTGTGTGGATACTCCGGGCATCAAGGAGTGGCATATCCAGCACAGTTTGCACGAACCCAGGTCCTTTATTGTGTTCTTTAATGTAGGCTTTCAGAAGCTCAAATATTGGCGTCTCAAACCCTTCATTTACAAGTTCAAGATAAGCCCTTACTTTGGGCCTTCCTTGCTCATCAAGACCAGTTCGGTTCAGAAGAGCCTCACTCATGTTTGAGTACTTCTTATTGAAGTTAGTCACAGCCCCTGGAAAAGATCTTTTACTCAGTTCAATCAACGGTAAGCCAGCATGCTCAGCATACTTGTTAGCCTGCCCCAATACGGTATAAGGCGATATTGTAAACTCATCTGCCAAGTCTATTACATGGTTTATTTTATGAGGCAAAGATGGTTTATCCTTGATTGAATTGTAAGCTTTTTTAGCTAAATCATGAGGATAAAGAAGACTACCTGCAAACGCATCTGCAAAATCTTCTGCCTCATCGCCTTCCAATTCAGGAGACATACAGTGACCTAGTTCATGAGCCATCCAAAACTTGAAATCATGGATATTAGTATCAAGGTTAAGGTAAACCCAAGTTGTTTGAGAATCAGGTAAATGGATATGAATTGCGTTTTCATGACGTTGTTTTGTTCCCCATAAAACGGGAACAACAACAGCCTGTAATTCACTAAAGCGGCGAATTAGGTGTTTGAAGTCAATCTTATCTGTAGGCGCTACGTTTATGTCGTTTCGTACTTTGTCTGCTACTTTTCGCAAATAGTCATAATCACAATTTGGTGACTTAAGCACTGGAGGCATTTCAAAAGTATCAAAAGGTAGGTAAGGCACAAGATGACGCAAAAAACGCCCCATTTCTTGAGCTTTATCTACATGATGGCTTTTCGTTTTTGCAGAAGCTTTTTTACGAAAAGCAACTTTAGGGGCATTAAGCTCTTGTTTGATAACAAGCTGTTCAAACGTCAAGCCCAACAGTTTGCCAAGCTGAAGCAGTTTGTTCGGGCGTGGGAATGACTTAGCATTTAACCATTGAGAAACAGCTTCTTTGGAAACAGCAAGGTTTTCTGCCACAGCAGTCTGTGTCAGTCCTTTCTTTTCCATCGCTTCAGCAGCGTTTTCTGTGTTGAGTACTTTTTGCATGTGGAGAGTGTATAATTAAGTCAAGTTTTGTCAAGTTAAAGAGGGTGTGGTACATAGGAAAAAACGTTATTTCTTGAAGTCAGACCTAAGTTGCATTTTGAAGAATGTACTTTAACTCATTGAACAAAGAGCACATCTAGACTTAACTCTAGCTAGGTCAGTACTTTTCTTCATGACATAGCTAAAACCACTAAAGCTTCTCAGCAACCCTCCCTGCCCAATCTAAGATTGATTCTGTTGGAATACCTGTCGGGTGCCCCTCTACTGATTTAGGATGAGAAATTCCAATATGCTTTTTGAAGCCAAACATGGCATCCATTTCTTGGGTTGGCCATCCAAGGGACTTTGTCACTACGCCTTTTTTGATTCGAGAAAACTGCTCTTTCCAATTGCGAGTATCAATCTGCCGTATACATTTTGTGGAGATCCATTTACTCAGACCTGTTACATCAACTTCGAGCAAGTAATTCACATGACCATTTCGCTCCACGACAACACAACGAATCGTTCTCTTTGCGCAAGTGTCAATCAAATGACACTTACTACGCCCGACCTGATCAAGTTCATGAGTGTAAGAATCAATGATTGTACAGGCGTATTTTTCTTCTAGCATTTGCACCATCATGTTAAAGGCCGTAAAGCGAGAGGCATACTCCTCTGATCTATCAGTACAATCTTGCAAACCTCCGCCCATATCTGCACAGGGTATCTCACCATTACTGCCTGGTTCATTGGTACTGACCATATCACCAGCTTTCTTAGCTGCATCTTTGCCTCTATCTGGCCGATGACTCCTTTTGGGCGTTGTTGCTTTCGATGTTGAAAAACGATTTTTAAACCTTAATGAGCAAGTATTTTCACCTACTAAGAATGCATGGTTAGCATCGGAAGCCTCACGTTCATCATCGATAATATGTTCTTCTGGGCGCTCATACGGTTCAGGGCCGCCACCACCACTCGTTGGCTTTTGGCCTTCATCTGGATGCGTAAAAGACGGGTTATGGAAGTAGACCCTAGACGGCATTTGAGCGTTAATTTCAATATCCGTGATCTTTTCAACTAGAAAGGAGCTACCACTTGCATCAAGCCTACCTTCGTATTCGAAAGACCATCCTGCCATTTGAGGAGGGTCGAAGTGAAATAGCCAGCGCTTATACCCCGCAGATATATTTCGTTCCTTTTCGACGTTGAAATATCTAAAAATCGACTCAAATGAACGCTTTGCATTGCTATCAATAAGTAACCAACTCAACATTGCTCTTGTTGCTGAATCATTGAATGCCGAAGGAGGAAAGTTTGATGTTTGCATCACTTCGATATTGGCATAGTCCTCCTTGGTGTTTACTTCAACCTTGAAGTCTGTAAGCAAACGAGAAGACATTAATGACGCTCGCGATAAGTACGAGCTGGCATAAAATAAAACCCTTGCCAGCTCAAGCTGAGGAATAACCAGTTTAGGGGCGGTGGCGCCTCGGTCTAATACAAATGCATGTTGCTCTGACTCTTTCTTTCGCAAAGACTCTGCTGACTCTGAGTCGGGGAACTCATTCAAACTACTGTGTCGAAGGAACTCATTACTTCTAAATTTGTGACGCCCTCGTTTAGCGTAACTTTCTGATAACCCTCTTTGATTAATTATTTTTCCTCGATACAAAGCAGGAACGTTAGAAAATGCAGTCGCATGAAAATTATTTTTCTGCTGTGGGGGATAGCACCAAACTTCAATTGAAGGCCGGTAAGACGAATCACTTGTTCGCAATAATACTTTACCTGTATGGACTATACGTACATCATCGTCACACTTGTAAAACCTAGCTCCCATACCATTTCCTTATTTGTAATCTGATCCTGTAGTTACCCAGCCAAGTAAATCTGCGATAACTGGCATTATTCTTTCGTTGGGAAGGCTTGCTGAACGCATCAATTGCCAACGACTCATTCCTGAACCTGTTCTTGATTTTGCGATTACGGCCATGACTAGCCGACGAGCTTGAAACTCAAAGACGCTTTCTTGATACCGATTTAAAGCAAGAGATAGCAAGGGTAATAAGTTCAGTTTTTTGCTCACCGAGCCATAATCTTCTAGCTGCTTAAGTAAAAAATTTTTGCTTCTTCGTGGGCCATCAATAACGGTATCTAATCGTTCGACAATCCTAATAAGCTGCTTAGTTAGTGATCTGTCTCTTGCGCTCCAATCTACTTTTTTCTGCCTTACATGAGATTGGGATTGATGGATTCGATTGAAAGCTAATAGCCAATCTCTATCATTTCGGTACAGCCAAGCATACAGTGCACCACCACCTGGAAGTTTGCGTGCTTTCTTAATCGGAGTCTTGTCTATTAAGTAACGCCACTGCTTACGTTTTTTCTCATTTGAATTTGGCATAAGGTGAGCATTGTCCTTAGGGAAGGATATCGTCACTTTCTCTTTTGATTTAACTTCTTTAATGATTTCACTAGCCGACATTTCAGGAATAAAAGCAGACCAAACCGTTAAGTGCTGTAGATAGCTAAAAGCTTTACGATGGCGGCGAAATATCGTTCGAAGCCAGTTAGTATCTCTATCAGAATTGATAGTTAACTCAGGGGTAACGATTTTACTTACAACTAATTCAGCTATCTTATCGTGTGCGAACTGTTTAGTGCCTTTTCCACAGCCAAAGTCGTGCGCCAGATGATTGTAGAAAAGACTCCATTGACGCTGAGTCGGAGAGTCTTGGGCTGGTAAGCACATTACCTCTTTAGCTTTGTTGGCCAAATAAGCAACCTGCTGCTCCGCTTTATCCGTGGTATTACTTAAAAGGGGCTGACATTGTATTCGGCCACATGCATGATACGTGTGCCTACTATCATGGTAAGAGGTTGTCGATTGACTAAGAAGTCCATGCTTAGGGCAGTAAGGTAAAGATGGCAAAAACCACAATCTAGACCAATAACTTTCCCCATATTTTTGCTTTTGTTCCGCGACACAAGCTGGGCAAACACAAAAGTTATCCGACGTTTTTACAATAGAAGCTGGGGCTCCTAGCATTAGATGAACAGAGCCCTTAGCACAATGTTCCATTCGCTCCATCGCTCTAATCCTAATGCTTTCATCAACAAAAGGAGCGTAAACCGGGAACATTGTATGTTCATAAATAAGCTGTTGGACGTCAAATCGTCCCGTGTTAACTAGCTGCTCTGATATCGAAGACAAATGACTAGGCAGGTCAGTTGTCGCAATCACTTTTCTGTCACCATACACTTCATCTAGTAGCTGTTTAGAACTTGTAATCGCACTGCGAATTCCAGCTCTAGCCACCAAGCTATAGATTAATTCATCTGGATAAGGGACAGGGAAGCAGTGCAATATTAAACCGCCTTTTCTAACAGTGACTGAATGTCTAGAATCAAACCCGACTTTGACATTGCTGTGTACACTTCATTATCAGAATCAGATTGAGAGTGAACAAACCTCAAATCCTCACTATCAAGGGTATGCCACTGAGTCTGTTTGATTGCGGATGCCCTCTTTCCCTTACTTGGCTTAGCCTCTTTTTTAGATTTTAACAGCTCAGGATTAGCAAGTAGCTCATGTACCAATGGGAGTAAGCTTATCCATGTCAAATCAGGATGTTGATCAAATAGCTGTCGTATTACAGGAGCTAAAAGCGTTGAGTCAAACTCATCTTTTAGGGCCATATATACACGTCGCTCTTCATCGGTTATGAGCTGTTGATATGCAAACTCCTCTGGTGTCTGCTGAACAGTTGTTGCTACCTGTTTTTGCAACTCAAGTAACCGTTTATCAGTGTTGCTTAGTTTAAGGTCTGAAAACTTAATCATTTCTTCGACATCACCCGAGCGAAGAGCAGCTAGCATTGGGTGAACAGGTTTTAATTCATCCTCGTAAACCTGTTGCATTAATTTAGGTGTGATCCTTTCTACTTTTGTCGCGATTGCTCTCAGCTGACACAAGACATATAGCTTAACCACAATATCCAAGACACCTTGGCTTAGGTCATACCATAGAGAACGAATGTCATCCGATAACACCTCATCACGTTTTTGTAGCCATTGAAGAGTCCATAACTTATCCGTGAGCGCTTTCCATTCTCTTCCTTCTTCCATTGGATCCCAAAAAATCGCTCCAAGCCCAGAGCCTCGCCTTGCAGATCTCATATCAGCCTCAAATATCTCGCGGGCTCGTGGTGTTCCAACCAAAATCACAGGAAGGCCAATGGTATTTACTAATGTCACAAAGAAATTAAGCATTTTCTCAGAGCCTCCCGAGCGAGAACGACTAAGGTGCTGTATTTCATCAATAATAAGAACACCTACTGCATGAGCATTTGCAACCTGAGCCATTGCAGCTAAAAGTGTTTCAATACTCGGTCTTTTGCTCATCGAGTATTGTCTTTCGTAGTTGGATGTCCCTAATGCTCTATCCATCGCACGAAAAAAGTTCAAGCACAGCTCTTTCAGTGATCCATCATGGGAGCAGTCAATTTTTAAATAAACGACTTGCTCAAGATTTCTGTCTGGATGGTAAATAACTTGAGGGTATAACGACAAAAGCTGCTTGATCGCCGTTGTTTTGCCATTTCCGCTACATCCAATCAATGTCATGCTTTGGGCTGTAGAACTAACTTCCGTGAACTTTATCGCCTTCAAATCACCAGATAAAACACGCTCGTAACCATTTTGTATATGTCTTGCCCAATCACCTGTTTCGGGATTTCTTCCAACATAGCCACGCCGTATCATCAATGAAAGTCGTTCATGCAACTGTATGTGCTGACTGAGGGGCTGGAAAAAATCATCAATAACACGACAGATACTATGCGCTCTTTCGATGCCATTTCGATGGATATCTTCTGCGGTACACCTTAACGAGCCCTTCAGAGCAATCGAGTCGTCTAGAAAACTATTTATCGGTGGTAATGCCTCTATCAGCGGGTTATTTCGATAAGCTGAGAGCGTAGCACTTTGATAGACGGCTACTACACGATGATCTTTGCTTTTCTTCATCAGTTATCATCCTCATCATCAAATAGCTCCGGTATGAAGTCAGGCAGTTGATAACTTTCCTCCTCTCCCTTTATAGGTATCAGCGATGCGACTTCTTCTTGTTTAGCCCTAACTGGCTGTATTGCTAATTCCTTTCTCTCTTGCTCTCGAACATTCCGTTTATTGCCTTTGATGTCATTTATCTTTTGCGCGTTGCTCAATGTACTGGTTTTACGATTTTTTGTAGCTTTCTTCAGTTTCTTTTCAAGAAGATCATCAAAATCTCGTTCTATGGGTGCAAATTGATACTTAGCTTCAGCTAAAATCTGCTTTTGAGCTGCTTGACGTTCCCATACTTGATACCAAGTTAGATCACGGAACTCTCTACTTCGACTAGAAAGATCACAAACCCAAAATGTATTTTTTCCTTCTTCAGGAAACAGATATATGTGATTAGCAGAACCAAGCTCATAGGCTGCAAATAGCTTTTTAGGTCTAGACACTTCCGAAGAACGGTGCATCCAACCTGTCTGAATAATTTCTTTTCCTGTGTAGGTTAATCCCCATAACTTTATGCCCAATTCAGATACAGTGACTTTTTGACGAGGTAACAGCAGTAGTTTTGCAATATCCGTATCAATAGCTCGTAAACGCCCAGTACGATTCTGTAGGCCCCACCTCCAAAGCTCAATAGGGATCGATGGAAGGCTTTCTGGCATATCAGGAGCACGATCGTACTTATCCAATGGCTTGTTTAAGTTGTGAGCAAGTATTGAATAGAGCAGTATTTCAATAAAGTCTGATCTCGCCACAGCAGCTTCAACTCTATAGTCTCTTTCACCATGCTTCTTAACCTTGTTACCAGTTACGACACCTGGCATATAGGGCTTGAACTTAGCCTGCAATGTACCAAATGATCTCTCGACAATGCCTTTAGCATCGCCTCTTCGAGGTGGAGCACTTTCAAGGCGAACACCAATAGCATCAACCAAATAATTTGCTTGATGGCTCATCAATTCGCCACGATCAGCCAGCAACACATCGGGAATGCCTATGCATGGCCACTGTTCTTCTGAAATATCGATACCATATTTTGCGCAAGTTTCTATTTTGCTGCTAAAGCTGCATATCAGTGCTTTCATTGCAACGGGGAAAGATGGGTTATCGAAACCAATATAAAACCCTGCAACCATACGGCTAAAAACATCAATGACCATATAAATCGTCGGCCGACCGATAACTTTGTCTGCATCGTCATCATCGACCAAGTAAATATCTGCAATGGTGGCATCAATCTCATATCGACTCCCTGGGCCTAAAGCTTGCTCGGTTGCAGTTCCATGTAGTGGCCTAACATCTTTATTGTAATTGCCTTGAGGTGTTTGAACGGTAAGCTTTGTGACCTTGCTATACTCGGTTTTGTAGAAGTATCTAAATTGGCGGAGTGTTGGAATTTCATGCTCTTCAACACTGGGGTTCTTTAACTTATATGCTTTTGAAAACTTTCTATGTGCATAAGCAACGGAGTTCCCTTTATCATTCATCAAATATTTATCACAAATAATTCGGAACTGTTTTCTGATTTCTTCAGTGACTTGTTTGCCATCACCGACACCGTAAACCCTAGACTTACCAGCTTTATTTGTTGTGAAGTTTCTTCTCTTTCCGGCAGCGCCTGAGTTTTTGTAGTCTGGTATTAGGGCATTTTTTATTTGTCCACGCTGCCAATATCTCCGAACTAAACGATAGATGGTCGATTTGGTTTTATTTGAATTGGCAACCGCATGACTAAACCTTTTTGCTCGAACCCTTTTGTCAAATGCTCCTTCACCATCTACGATAGGCTTAATCAAATCAAAGTCGTTCTGCCTTTTCTGATATGCATTTGACTCTTTGGTCCAAGACTCTCCTTGAAGGTATGAATAAGGGTCCGGAATTTTTTCTATACGCCCTTCATCAACCCAGTTACGGCATTCATCAAAATAGACTCTTTCCGGTAAACCTTTATCCTCATCAATAGCAATCCAATAGAAGTAATTTGTCTCGGTAAAAAGCACGCGGTAAGCCTTACCGTCAAACGCTAAAGTTTCGTTAACTGGCCACATTACGATGCCCCCCGAACAAAGAAACGCTTCTAAACGCAATTTCTTTCGCTTTCAAACTATGAAATGGTAAACGAATATCGAACGTTATAAGCCTTGCTGCACACATTAAACGAATATCATAAAGCGACTGACCAAGATCTTGCTGGTATGCCATGTCATACTCTTTACACAGATCAACGACTTTTCTTTCTGGGTGTTGAACAAAATAAACACTGACATGCTCAAAAGTAAGCGATAGCTCATCCGTTATTACTTCATCAAAGTACCCCTTAACCCCGTATAACCACTCAATATTCGATACGACTGTTTTGTCTATCTCTTTATCTGTTACGAGGAACCAGGGGATTCTTTTTAGCTGCCAATAACGGCGTTCTATTTCTAGCTTCTAATAGTTCTCGGATCTTTTAAGTCTTTGGAATATTTTGCTTGAATAGCGAACTTGGGCTGAGTTTTAGAAGCGGTGTTAACCAAAAAGTCAGAGGACATGACAAGATTTACCCCTCCTTGCGAAGGGTGCCAAAGTTGACCTTCCCTGGAAATATTGAGAGTGTCATCTCTGTTGAGTGGAAACTGCTCACGAATGTCTGTTACGGCAGGGTTATGGTCTAGAAGGAGAAAGACTGCGAACTCAAGATCCGATAGTACATGATGAATCCGCCCCGTTAGGTGAGAGTAAACTCTCTGAGATCGACCTTCTGAAGGAACCTCATTGACATACAGCCACGGCTTATAGCCAGAAAGCCTTCCTGCTCCTCGGCCTTCACTTATCCGCTTGATGATCTGCTTTTCAGTTAAAACGTACTTTGATTTTGCCATAACAAAAACCCGGTCAACTTTTAATCAGTTTAACCGGGTTTGAAAAGTTTTCAACTTTAGTGGTACAGTTTCAAACTTTAATGTCACAGTTCCAAACTTTAATGTCTACCGACAACCAACCCATCGACCGCGTTGCTATTATTCCACCGTCACGGCTTTAGCAAGGTTACGAGGTTGGTCAACATCAGTACCTTTAATCAATGCAACATAGTAAGACAGTAGCTGCATTGGGATGGTGTAGTAGATCGGCGCCGTGATTTCACTCACGTGCGGCATAGCGATGATCTTCATTGTTTCGTCAGCTTCAAAGCCAGCATTCGAGTCAGCGAAGACATACAGTAAACCACCACGGGCACGTACTTCTTCGATATTTGATTTTAGCTTCTCAAGCAGGTCATTACTTGGTGCAACAACAACAACCGGCATGTCTGCGTCAATCAGAGCAAGTGGACCGTGCTTCAATTCACCCGCTGCGTATGCTTCTGCGTGAATGTAAGAGATCTCTTTCAGCTTAAGAGATGCTTCCATTGCGATAGGGTAGAACTCACCACGACCTAAGAATAGGGTGTTGTGCTTATCAGCAAAGTCTTCAGCTAACGCTTCGATATCTTTCTCAAACGATAGAGCGGCTTCAATTTGTTGAGGCAGCGCGTGAAGAGCGGTTACGATCTCTTTTTCTTTCTCTGCATTGATAAGCGATTTTTGCTTACCAAGTGCAGTAACTAGCATTAGAAGTGCAGACAATTGCGTGGTGAACGCTTTCGTTGATGCAACACCGATTTCTACACCAGCACGTGTCATGAATGCAAAGTCAGATTCACGAACAAGCGAAGAGCCTGCAACGTTACAGATTGTCATTGCAGCCATGTAGCCTTTCTCTTTCGCTAAGCGTAAAGCGGCTAACGTATCTGCTGTTTCACCGGATTGAGAAAGCGTGATCAGTAGGCTGTTTGGACGCGTTACAAACTTTCTGTAACGGAACTCTGAGGCGATTTCAACATCACAGCTTACGCCCGCAAGGTCTTCAAACCAGTAACGCGCTGTCATACCTGCATTGTAAGACGTACCACAAGCAATAATCTGTACGTGTTCAACTTTGCTTAAGATCTCTGCAGCGTTAACGCCAATCGCTTCTGTTACAACAGAATCGGCAGTAATACGGCCTTCCATTGTGTTAATCAGTGCTGTTGGTTGCTCGTAAATTTCTTTTTGCATGAAGTGACGGTATTGGCCTTTGTCACCCGCATCATGCTCGGCGTTAGATTCGGTGATCTCACGAGTCACTTGCTGGCCAGTTTCGTCAAACACTGTAACGTCACGACGAGTAATTTCAGCCACATCACCTTCTTCTAGGTACATGAAGCGACGTGTTACGTTAAGGAGTGCAAGTTGGTCAGAGGCTAGGAAGTTTTCACCAACGCCGAAGCCAATGACGATAGGGCTGCCAGAGCGTGCAACAACAATGCGGCTCGGATCTTTACGGTCAACAACAACCGTACCGTATGCGCCTTCAAGTTGCTTAGCCGTCTTCTGAAGTGCTTCGACAAGAGAATCAGAAGTACGACGTTCCCACTCAACAAGGTGTGCAATGACTTCTGTATCGGTTTGTGAAGTGAACACATAACCACGAGCTTGTAGCAGTGTGCGTAGTTCTTCATGGTTTTCGATAATACCATTGTGAACAACTGCGATATCGGCAGAAACATGTGGGTGTGCGTTTGCTTCTGAAGGCTCACCGTGTGTTGCCCAGCGAGTGTGAGCGATACCAGTACCACCAACAACGTTCTCTTCTTCAACAGCATTGGCTAGCTCTTGCACTTTACCAAGGCGACGAACGCGCGTTAGGTTAGATTCAGCGTCGACAACAGCAACACCTGCTGAGTCATAACCACGGTATTCAAGGCGACGTAGGCCTTCAACTAAAATTTCTGCCACATCACGCTGCGCTACAGCACCAACGATTCCACACATAAATAAAGCTCCTAATCCTGAGTGACAGGCGCGCAAATCACTTTGACGCCATGTTGTTCTATTTTTGTTCTGTCTGCTTTAGTGAGCTCGTTATCAGTCACTAAAGTGTGAATATGTTCAAAAGCCAGTTCGAGGTTGGGGATGCGTCTTCCAATTTTATCTGACTCAACCATCACAATAACTTGACGGGATACTTCTGCCATGACGCGGCTTAGCCCAATCAGTTCGTTAAAGGTTGTTGTACCTCTTTCAAGATCGATGCCATCTGCACCAACAAAGAGTTGGTCAAAGTCGTACGATCGTAAAACCGATTCGGCGACCTGTCCTTGAAAGGACTCAGAATGTGGGTCCCAAGTGCCACCGGTCATTAATAGAGTAAGCTCATTCTCTAATTCGTTCAGAGAGTTAGCGATATTAATTGAATTTGTCATGACAACGAGGCCATGTTTTGAGTGCAATTGCTCAATCAAGCTGGCTGTTGTGCTGCCGCTGTCAATGATGATGCGATTGTGATCGCGAATGAGTGAAGCGGCGCATTTTGCAATTTGTAACTTTCGTTTTGAAACTTGCTCGTTGTTTTCTGCAGCGACTAGCTCTTTTGGCATCGCAACAGCACCACCAAAGCGACGTAACAGTAGACCACTTTTCTCTAGTTCAGCGAGATCCTTTCGGATGGTCACTTCACTAGTGGCAAAAAGCTTGGCGAGAGAATCAACGCTAACTTCTTGTTCTTTATTGACGTGAGAGACAATATTGTGGCGGCGTTGCTGCGTGTTTCGCTTGGTCATAGTGATAACAACTTTTGATTTTTATTCTTTAAGTTTCGTTGTGAAATTTGATTCTATCAAAATGAAACTTGCTGTGTCTATGAACTTTTGAAGTAAAAAAAGCGCGATGACGAATGATTAGTCTGAATTTAAGGAGGGGTACCATACTCACCCTGTCAAAAAAGTGATGCCTGTAGGGCATTAAAGTAGATAGGTGTGAAAGTTCGCGTTTCAAAGCAGTGCACTTTAGCAGTGATAACAGATAGATAAACAATATAGATAGCGATATTAATCTATCGAAGTGCTTCACAGCCTTTTTCGAACCTGCGTGACAATCTTCTCATTGTTGCATTTTTGGCAGCATATCTACTTGTAGCAGGGCATAGTAAAGGTTAATTCTATGGTTAAGAGTAGAGGGATAAGTATTCTTATAAGGAATACTTTAACGTAACCCGAGTAAGAAGGAAGTATCCGTATGTGTAGTTTGGCATCGAATGACTTTGGTTCTGGTCTGAATGATTTCACTGACCTAAAGGTTAAAACGTACAGTGGTAAACCGCGGGCTGAGTCTGAAGCTGTGTTTACGTTACCGCTTGAAGTTTACGATTCTCGGTTTAGCGCTCAAACACTGCGAGTGAATGAAATAGGAAGCCCGCGCAGTAGCTATTTCTTTGGGTGCGACGATCTGCAAGAACCAAACGTTAGTTGGGTGGTCGGCCTGAGTACCACTTATATCCTCTATGGTTTTAAGCCATTACTTGAGATTGAAGTTCTGTTTCGTGAGCGAGAATCTCTGAAGCCTTTGGCAGAAGCATTGACGTTATTTGGTGTTGAGAGTGTTTATGCACATATTGTGAAAGCGTCAAGTGCAGAACTTTACCATTGGATTGATCCCATCTTATCGGAAACGATGTCGAGTTATCGTGAAGGCAAACTGAAACATGATAGTCCCGACTTCTGGTTACACCAATTAGTGGAAGGGTATGATGAGCATGGATGGGCATTGGATGCGAACATTCTTAATGTTTACCTACTTAACTTGTGTTGCTTAAAACCGAGCATGGCACTTAGGCTTGAAAATAATCAGATGTTTATGCCTCTGCGAGGTATGTGCTTAGAGGCCTTAACGCAGTTACAATCTTTGGTTGAGTTTGATGCTGAGTTTTGGCTCCATGGACGGCAGTATCAAGATGAAACTCATGACGATGAAGTTTCCGAATACTCTAAAGAGCAACTTTGTTTTGATGGTTGTAAACCGAGCATTTCGATGTTCCCTAAACAAAGCCGAAATGAAATGGCGTTGAATTTGTTTGGTGCAAGTGATTATTGCTTTACTGAAGTGCCGAGCGGAGGAATGAACCGACATGAAGTGTTTGATGGCCAGATTTTACTCGTCACGGAAGGTGAGCTTTGGATCAATGGCAAAATTCGCGTTCGTGAGCGTGAAGCGGTTATTTTTTCAGAATCTGAATGTTTGCATATCCACGGGGTACGTAACAGTCTCTATTTAGTGGCGTTGGTCGGCTAATCGCGTACCGCACGCTCTGTCTTAATCACCTTTCTCTATCTACTTTGCTTTACTCTGATGACCAACGAGCGCTAATTTGGCGTTCGTTTAGTCTCCTCGTATCCATCGAAAAGAGTCTCGGATAGAGATAATTAACCTGAACTCGGGATAAGAAGAGAAGGGAACTAAAAGCTGGCTCTGCGATCAGATCTTTCAACCAAGAAGGAAAT
>JBHOGO010000081.1:0-20010 GCA_043421945.1 bacterium sp. HQB-150
CATTGCTCTTCTTCTCCATACATAGAGATAAACTTATGAATAGAAATGCCTTTTTGAAACTGAACTTGATTTTTAGCTATGATGATTTCCTCACTCAACGTCTATTACTAAGTATAGCCATCAATACTGAGTTTTAGTGGTAATCAGGTACATATATGCAATAGCATCGAAAATAACCCTATATATCAACCAGCAACATTCTCATTCCTGCTATATAAAACAACCCAGTCATAATGCCCAATATTTGCGCTCTAAAGGCATTAGAAACACATCGACTGACATAGGGTGACTAACAGTCTGCCTTGTTACAAATAGTCTGATCTTGTCTCATATCTTATGGGCTATAAAATAATCAACCATTAATGTAGACAGATTTAGACAGTAATAAGGTATGTCCAATACCTATTTTTTCGCTCAGTGTCTCACTTATTTTTATGCTGACAATACACTGACAAAAGGATGTGTTTGAATCACTACCCTAACGACTTATACCCTTTTATTGCTTTATTTAGTGATTAATTTGTTATCTTCCAGGAATTCGTAATGCGCAAATTTTTAACCATCCCAACTCTGTTACTTGCTTTAGCGGCACTTCCAACAATGGCAATGCCATCACTCGTTGCACAAGCAGATGTGGTACAAGGTAATTACGAATTAGTAGAGCAAGTTCATATCGCTGGTGATATTAGAGATAGCCTCTACCGACTTGTAGACAGTGGTTTAGCAGACAAAGAATCTGATGTGTATGTTATTGAAGATATCGCTGAGAACACACTCGACGATACATTAATGATTGTTGTATCACTCTACAACCACCAACCAAGTGACATCAGCAAATTACTTGGCGACGAACAATATCAGTTGTAACCTAGCCGAGACATTAATATTTGTGCCACCTAAAATGGCAAAAGCCAGAATCATCGATTCTGGCTTTTTAAATTTGGGTGGACCTGAGTCGGATCACTATACTCAGGTCGTCTATTCTTACTTCTTATAAGTAAGGGGTTTTACTTTTGTGCCTTGGGTTTGGTGATAATACCAAAGTCTTCTAGCTCTGTTTTTCATGGTAACTCCTTTTCTAATTATTATATGGCTTTCTTTTAATAGCCGTTCTTCTCAATGACTTGAGATATCTTATGTCATTAACGATGAACAATATATGACACAATGTGCACAGTTGATTACTGATTTGTGAATAGTCTCACAATTTCAAAGTCAATTAGACTTACAACATGCATTAAAGGGATAGAGGAAGTGGAAACAAGGGCATGTAACGTAGAGGGATATGCTCCAATATTGCAGTTTCTTCAACTCATTAATCTATCGATACGACCAATATATCACCACTGAATTGTATTGCAATACTTATCGTTACCAAATCACATTAAGGTGAATCACTATTGTAACGTTTACTAGCCACCTTGAATCTCTATCACAAATTATACGTAACAACTCCCTTTTGCTACGACACACTTCTACCTACCTTTCAATGTTTTGAGTCATTCATTAATGACAAATAATGGTATCATACGCTATCGGCATGCAAAGTTGACACTCACTGCATAGCTCAAACCGCACACTACATCACGCATCTAACCGTACTCTAAAGATTGAAATCTAATGGCAAAATCAAAATACATCGTAGAAATATTAAGTCATGGGATCTATACCGGCTGGGATGGGAAATCAAAACTTTTACCCAATATACAGACATTCACCACCGACATTCCGGCAGCCATTGATGTTGAATTTGGCTTCACCGTTAACATTAAGAAAGGGAAAGGGAAAATACTACGCTACTGTATCTATCACCCTGACATCACTACTGATACTGGTGACATCATGCCTCCATTCGATGGGGAGGTTCACATTCGTAATAATGACTGGGACTTTTATCTTGGTGATACTATCTGGGCACCGATCGAAAATAAACTGGGTGACTGGCGTATGCTGATGGAAATCGATGGGGTAACGATCGCTGAGAAGACCTTCAATCTCTACGCAGCAGACCAAGGTAATTTTTGGAAACGACGAGGTTATTAACCTTTGTGACATCATATGATCATGTTTAAAATTTAAGGTCTTATAACACCGTGCTAGCTGATTTAACCAATAAACAGTACAAAAATGATCGGTTCAATCTTAAAGGATTAAGACATGTTCACACAGCCCAACATATTAACAAATAGATTAATATTACGACCATTTGAGCTATCTGATACTAATAGGATTCAGAAGCTTGCTGGTAACATACAGATTGCGATGAGTTCAGCTAATATTCCTTACCCTTATCAAGATGGGATGGCTGGGTTATGGGTTGGTAGTCACGCAGCCTTGTGGCGTCGAAAAGAGGCAGCCCACTTTGCCGTTTTAGACAAAGTATCAAAGCAGCTCATTGGAGCAGTATCTATCCAAAATATCGTCTCAGGCCGTGGTCAGTTGGGGTACTGGATAGGTGAAGAATATTGGGGGAAGGGGTTTGGGACTGAAGCTGCACAAGCCGCCATTACATTTGGTTTTGAACAATTTAATTTAGAAACTATCTACGCACAGCATCTCAGTAAAGACATACGTCCGGGTAAAATACTGACAAAAGTAGGTATGAAGCGAGTCACAACAAAACGTGATGCTGTGAGGATTGAGCACATTAGCGAAGATGTCGAGTACTATGAGATTGGACGCCTTCACTTTGAAAAGGTTGCTGCATATGGTGACGTTGTTGGCATTAGCCAATAATGACTACCTTAGGGGCCACGATATATGCCGTGGTCATGCGCTTGGGCAATGGCAACAAAGTGATGCAATAACGACGGTCACAACCTAAAGGTCGCTTCACCACTGACATTAACCTCACATCAGCCTTCAAATTAAACACTGAATTTTCATCAAGTTATAAAAAAATGCTATCTAATAGCATTTTTTTTCAGTTTTATTGAAAGGAGTTTGTCCCTCTCAGGTCTTATTAACTGAAATATTACTTAGCGCGCTAAAACACCAAGTATGTAATCGAGACAAAAAGGTAATCATTATGTTTAATTTTAAAACTGTTACTCTATCTGCTCTTATATTGATGTCTGGTTCAGCACTTGCTGATATTCGCGTAGTTGATACTGAAAGTGGGGCTTGGGTAACCGTACGAGATAACAACGGTAATCCTGAAGCTGGTGCAATGGTCAAAATGACCAATGTACCTCAAGACAAAGAAGTGTATACCACTAACGCCAACGGACGAGTCTTTATCCCAATTACATTAGAACGTTCACGTTCTATTCGTTTAGAAGCTCAGTCACAAGACGGCATGAAGAGTGATGTTGCATTCCTCCACAGTTCAAGTGATTAATTCAACTAACGAGTAAAATACACGCTTTCACCTCAGACTGTTTGTTATTGTGTCACGCTGTGATGACTACAGTTTGAGGTGGCTACTAGCCATTCTCTCCCTTTCTTAATCACGAATTATCCTTCGGGCGTAAATCCCGAGCCAAAATAAGCGCGAGTCCAATGAGCTGCATAAAGAGCGCAACATTCCTAAACATTGCCATTTCTCTCATTAACGACTGATGTTGCTCAACATACTGCAAATTATCCAGGTATCGACCATCAATACTCTCTCTTAAAACTTGCTGATGGTCATTGAGAATAAAGACTAACGGCTCAACCGCCAGAGCAGTATCCTCTTCAACCCAAGGGTCGAGCACCATCATAAGCAGCTCAGCTTCAGCGCTACCCTCACTGGCTGCAGGCAGACTTAATTCCATGCTATCTAGCCCTAAGAAGTAGAGAGGAAGCCACTCTTTTTTTCGCTCTAGCGTCTCAATTTTCTGCCAAATCTGAGAAATCAGCATACTGTTTTCATTTCGCTTTTGTTCAATAACCCCTGCTTTTTGACTCAACTGATCAACTTTTAAATGCGTCAGCAATGCAGCACCTATATTAAGTGCTAACCCTAACGCAACAACACTCCAAGTAGGAACTGGCATCAATTTCATTTTTTGCCCACTATCATGATATAAACGTAATCACACTAACCAACATGCAAAACACGTTTTTTAAGTATAAACAAAACAATAAAAAAGAATGCCTTATATTTACTTACACACCTTGGCTTAAAAAGCGCTTGCTTCCACCACTTAGCAACGTATCCTGAGCAATCTAGTGTTAGATTGGTCGTTAGCTGAATGCGCCTAATCGATTAAACAAGCAGGTATTACCAACTACCCACGACTCAAGTAGGCCTATTGAAAATGATTGCATCGCCCTGTCTAGGAAAATGTAAAGTCCAAAACGGATTTTGTATTGGATGTTCACGGACATTGAACGAAATTAGCCGTTGGGTTTCGCTCAGCGATGAACAAAGAGATTACAAAATAAACAGTGTTCGTCGACTCATCTCTACGCACACCTGCCCTGGCTGCCAAAAACCAGCACAATGCGATATCAGCGCAGGCAAGGAAAGCTGTTGGTGCTTTGATGTACCTAAATACGACCTCTCAAAGCCAGCGAGCGATGGTACTCAATGCTACTGTCGACAGTGTCTCTCTTCATTGGTGGGCAAGCAGTAAAGAACTATGAATATTAAACAATTACTTATTCTCGTATTGACGCTTTCTGCTACTTCAACGTTCGCTTCACTTCCGCAGAATGAATCCGTCTGTAAAAAACATTTTTCAAATAACTTACTCCAGCAGCAAGTAATGTTTAGTGATCGAGCATTAACAACGTCCACACGTCGCAAGGCAGAAAGAACCATAGACCACGCTCGAGAAGAGTTTGGAAAAACACAAAGTTATTGTCATGCTAATGATGCACTCGAACGTTATGCCGCGAATGACAGTAAGATAAATTCCCATCAGTTTAAGGATGGTGAAGTGAATTACTTTGGGCGAAGTGGTGTCAATTTCCGTTTCGGAAACAAGAGTGAAGAATAGTCGCGATTAAATGCAACTAACACTATAAAAAAGCCAACTGCATTCGGGCAGTTGGCTTTTCACATCATGTACTTACTGGAGTCCAGTCAGCTCATTATGCGTCAGCTTGTTTCACACGAATTTTATTTTTCGCTACTTTTGTTTGATTCAATGCAGCGATAGCAGCTTTCGCTTCCGCTTCTTCAGGCATTTCAACAAACGCAAATCCTTTTGAAAGACCCGTCTCTTGATCCAATACTAACGTGCACTCAGCAACCGTTCCATGAGTAGAAAAAAGTTCACGGATTTCATGTTCTGCCATTTCGCGTGACAGGTTTCGGGCTAGAAGTTTCATAGTTGACCATCAAGTTTAGGGATTCGGCGCGAATTGTCGCAGGTTCCTCTACACAAACCAAGTATTTAATCGAAAGAGAGCCACCTAACCACTGGTACATCGTGAACTTTGTCCACTACACCGTTAAGTTCTTTAGCCAATGCCGTTGCCAGTAACGGCGAATGCAAAGAGTAAACTTTGTCACCTCTTCCAATGTCATTAATGCTAATACCCACGCAAACGGCCATTTAAGAACAAATGCGGCAAATGCCACAATAGGAATGCCAACCATCCACATCGCTATCATGTCCATACGCAAGCAAAACTTGTTTTCCCCGCCGGCTCTTAGTATGCCGTTAATCAGTATAAGGTTAAGCATTCGAAGCCAAATCGTGGCTCCAAGCAAGTAAATGGCAGGCTTTGCTAATGGGGTGAGTTCAGGTTGATCCAACTTTAAAAATTGCAATAACCAAGCATTATTAAGAAGTAAGAGGAGGCTAGCAACCACTCCTAAAACCAAAATTGCTCGAATAAAAAAAGATGTCATTTCGACGGCTTCATCAAATTGATTACGTCCCAGTGCCTGCCCAAGCATGACAGAGCACGCAACTGAAATACCAAAAAAGAGTGAATAACAGACTCCCTCAAAAGGCCCCATCATGCTAAACACTGCAAGCTCTAATGTCCCCATATGCCCGTAAATAACTTGATAACATAATGTCCCCAACGACCAGAAAACCGTATTCGCAATGGCGGGGACAGATAATGAATGGAACTTTTCAGTTAGTTTTTTTGTCGCTGCTTGTGCTTTATGAATAACGAGCCAATGCTTCTTCCAATACAGTATTGAAAACAGCACTAAAATTTGAATAAGCCTGGCGAATGTTGTCGCCAATGCTGCTCCCATTACACCTAAGGCTGGGAACCCAAAGCCACCTTGAATGAAGCAATAATTCAGCACAATATTAACCAATATCGTTGCGCTACCAATCACAAGTGGGATCATGACTTCATTACTCGATCGTAAGCTCGTTTCAACAACCGATATAACCAGTGACAATAATAAAATAGGCACTGCAAACCAAAGGTATTGCTTCCCATATGCCATGACTTGGGGATCACTGGTTTGTAAAACCATGATCCAATCGGCGGCTAATGTCATCACCAGTGCAATAGGAAGTAGCCACTGGGTTCCAACCCTCATTGCCAATTGAAAAACTTGTTTGCAAGCCAGAGTATTTCCTTGCCCCCAATACTGTGCAACAAGCGTCCCCGTCGCGGTGCATAACCCTGCCCCGATCATCATCGCGACAAACACCCATTTTGATGCTATCCCCACCGAAGCTGTCGCCTCTGGTCCAAAATCACTAACCATTAATACATCAGTTAACCCAAGAAATGCGCCTAATGCACTTTGTAATGCTATTGGAACTGCAAGCTTTGAAGCCCCTGATATTGTTACCTTTACCTGCGATGTATTACACTTTATGCTAGTTTCAATCGTGTTCATGTTCTGCCCTCTTTAGCGTTGAAGGCACTTTACGTTCTACTGAGAAAACACTAAATGTTCGAAATAAGTGAAATGATGTCCATTCCCGTCATATCCAATTGTGAAACATCTCGAGAATGGCATGAAATAGTGAGTGTTTCCCCTAACAGTCATGAGCGCTTTTTAACGTCATCACAGATTCCAGAGCTCAATGCTGGGGGGCTTCTCATGGGTGGCGTCGCAGATATGCGCGACCAATACGCCGTCGAAAGGGTGGGTGGCGAGCTTCATACTATTATTTGCACGATGGCTGGTGAAGGTAGACTCACGACAAATAATCATGAAATTATTGTCCCTCCGCATCACATGATTATTCTGCCAGCAACGCTGCCTTATCGGTTAGAGTTAGCATCAGAATGTCAAGGCTGGAAGTTTATTTGGTTTATCATGCCTCAGGTTCCTGAGTGGAAAGTACTCACAGCTCATGGGCAACGGGTATGCCCATTCAATGCTTCTGAACAAGTTTGGGCTATGTGTAGTTTGCTTCATCATGAAATAAATGGTCGCCCTTCAATGAGGTCTCTGTACGTCAGTGAGGTTTCCCGTCTCCTCAGCACTACAGAACAAAAAATTGGGAATACAGCGCTAAGAGTCGAAACTCAATTTAATCGAATCAGCAGTCAACTGCACCTGCCTTGGACAGTTTCTCAAATTGCCGATGCCTGTTTTTTAAGTGAAGAACAACTTGGTCGAATATGCCGTAAGCTTTACCAATGCTCACCGTTACAGAAGATCATTGAGATGAGAATGAATCGCGCCATTGATTTATTGGCCGTTCAAGAAGACACCATCACCACCATTGCTACCCGCGTTGGTTACAAAGACGCTTATGCTTTTTCACACCGCTTTAAGCGTCATTTTGGGCAATCACCAAACGTCTATCGTAAGACATTAAACGATGATGAATGACTGTTCTAATCACGTTTGCGATCAGCGGCTATGGTCGTACCATAACGAAAGGAAATTGAATATGTTTGGAGTTACAGAGCTATGGCTATTCATTGTGTCTGGTATCGCACTAAACCTGATTCCCGGGCCGGATTCCCTTTACATCATTGCTCGAAGTGCTGGCCAAGGATTTAAAGCTGGCTCTATTGCTGCCCTAGGTATTGGGTCAGGAACCATCATTCACATTCTCGCTGCCGCTTTTGGCTTGTCTGCCATTCTCGCAACCTCTGCAGCCGCCTTTTCCATTATCAAAATTGTGGGTTGTGTGTACTTGCTCTATATGGGACTCACCATGTTTTTTCAAAACACAAAGAGATAGCATCCCCATGCCATCATGTTCAAACCCCTTTGAGGAAAATCTTTTTTCAAGGTTTTTTAACCAACACATTAAACCCTAAAGTCGCTCTGTTTTTTTAGCTTTTGTTCCACAATTTATCTCTGCTGACGCCCCTAATAAAGCACTCGCTTTTGTGTTTTTAGGTTGCATCTTTATCTTCAATGCCATGATTTGGTGTCATTTTTTGGCTTGGTCGTCTTCTTCGGTAGGAAAGAAAGTCAAACAGAGTCCAACGGTTACCAAGTACCTGACCAAATTTTCCGGTAGTTTGTTCTTCTTCTTTGGCATCAAGCTTGCCTTAAGCCAACAGCACTGAAGCGTTTATAGTGAGATTGTGACAAGAAAAAGGGGAGTAATAACCTCCCCTTACGTTTTAGAACTTAAACCGAGACACTTAAAGGTGGCTCAATTACAGGTCATCAATAAACCAATACCCTTTATTGACCAACCCAGTGATTAATTCAAGCGCTTCCGCCATGGCCTCACTCTCAGCCGTATCAGGTAATGCCGCTGCATCAATATACTCCTCGCCACATAACGCTGCGACCAGTGGATACAAACTTGCCGTTACGGTAAAAACTTCACCATTAATATATAACTGACTTTTATTGTGTTCATGGTATAGCGCACGCAAGCCAGGTACTTTATTAATCGTTTGACCGGATTGAATGTGTGATGCCAACTCCTCTGCCGTCCAGAGCGGTTCTGGAGCGACAATATCCAGCTGATGACGAGATTGGCTCAGCATACAGCCCATAAAGTCACTGATACGGCTTTCATCATTTAAGTTCGCTTTCAACATCTCTGTCAACGAAGACAAATCGCTCGTCGAAATCTCACCAAAATTATTCTGTGTACCTAGGGTTGGCTTATGAAGATGCTCATCACCCATGTCATGAGCCAAGATATAATCGGCAAAGTTACTCATTAGCTCTTGCTCTTTCGGTGAGCGGAAACCAATTGAATAGCTCATCGACGGTGCAAGTGCATATCCATCATGTGGGAAACCCGGTGGGATATAGAGAATATCACCAGGCTCTATAACGTCATCAATAATCGGTTCAAAAGAATCGATTTGACGCAAAGCTGAGTGATGAGAAACTTCCGTGTATTGTCCGATATCTTTTGCACCGACTCGCCAATGACGCTTGCCGCTACCTTGAATGATAAAGACATCATATTGATCAATATGCGGCCCGACGCCACCGTCTTTAACAGAATAGCTAATCATCAAGTCATCAAATAACCAATTAGGCATCGATTTGAAGGGGGTAACTAACTCTGCAGCACCGGCGTGCCAATGGTTTGCAGCCTGAACAATAAACGACCAGTTCGTTTCGCCAAGATTTGAAAACTTCTCTTCACCAAAAGGACCGTGCTCTGCTTGCCACTCACCATTGAGATTGGAGACAAAACGTGAGTCAACCTCCTCCTCCATGGTTAGCCCTGCGATTTCATCCGGACTAATTGGATCTTGAAAATCCTTAAAGCCTCCCTTAATGATGACCGGTTTCTTTTGCCAGTATTCAGCGAGAAACTCACTAAGCGAAAAAGTTAATTGATACATTTGGACGTTCTCAAAACAATATGAGTCGCTAGTATACCTGCCGCGCTTTTGAATCGCGAACGATCGCAATAGTCACCAAAAAGTGGCACTTGTTTCTCACCGTGGTGATGGGCAGCAGCGACTTGGCGACTAATCACTGGTTATATCAGCCTCATCGATTACTTAGTATGAGGCTTTGGCTTGCTCTTAAACTGCTTAATACTCTTTTTATTGTTGGTTCGGCGGTTTGCTTTTTTATCTCGCGGTGCTCGCTTGCTTTGACCCGTCGAGGGTTTATCCGTGACAGGGAACTCCTCTAACGTTTGCAGTGCTAACTCTCGCTGTGTTAAGTCTCGAATAGCTGCAAGGTAATCCGCTTCACCATGACACACCAATGATATCGCCACCCCTTGCGCGCCAGCTCTCGCTGTTCTACCGACTCGATGAACATAAACGGCTGGATTAGCAGGTAGCTCAGCATTAATCACAACGGGAAGGCTGTCGACGTGTATACCACGTGCAAGCAAATCAGTCGCAATCAAGACATGAATGTCACCCTGCTTAAATTGCTCAAGGGTCTGTTCACGCTCGTTCTGATCTTTGTTTCCATGTAATGCTGCAGCAAGAATGCCCGCTTTGTTCAATTTCTTACACATCGCGTCTGCATTATCTCGTGCTCCAATAAACACAAGGACTTGCTTCCAACCACCCTGCTTTATTTGAGAAATAAGCACATTGGCTTTACTGCCTTTATTCACCAGATAGAGACGCTCTTCAATCTTATCAACCACACTATTCGCGGTATTGGCTTTCACGATAACCGGCTGCGTTAACACTTGTTGAACGCGTGCTCCCAAAGCGTCTGGAGACGTTGCGGAAAACATCATCGTTTGGCGCTTCGGTGGTAAATGCGCCAGTATTTTCTCTACATCAGGCCAAAAACCCATATCCAGCAGGCGGTCAGCTTCATCCAACACAACATGGTTCAACTGTGTTGTATCGATAGCACCTGCATTAAGGAGATCAAGTACACGTCCCGGTGTCGCGATAAGCACATCGGGTGCATGGGTCAATGCTTCAACTTGTTGTGCTTTATCAATACCACCACAGACAAGTAGCGAACGAAGATTCAGTGCATGACACGTCGTCAGAATCGCCTGTTCTACTTGAGTCGCTAATTCACGCGTTGGCACCAAAATAAGTGCTTTAGGGGATGAGCTCACACCAGTAATGGCTTTCTGGTGAATCGCTTCAAGGACAGGCAAACCAAAGGCTAACGTCTTGCCGCTTCCTGTCTGTGCAATCGCCAGCAAATCCTTCCCTTCTAAAATTTTGGGAATCGCCAATGCCTGAATCTTGGTCGGCGTATGGCATTGAGGAGGCATGGAAGCAATAAGCGTATCGCTAAGATTAAGATCAGAAAACAGCATAGTAGATATCGTCATTTGGAAGTTTAAACAGCCGTAAGTGGATTACGTTGATGAAGAGGTGCTTGTCTCTATAGACTCGCTATACCTAACGCTCAGCATCGTGAAACGAAAAGTATAGCGTCTTGCTTGATTCAGAGGGGAGCCTTACGACTACTCCGAGTCTTGGTACTCTTCCGTATCTTCAGGGCGAAGTTGGCGCTGCACGGCCATTAGGAAGTTACGAAGGATCTGATCTTTACACTCACGGTAGTGTTTGTTTTCAGGTTTACGGAAGAAAGCGCTCAGTTCATGCTTACTCATACGGAAATCAACACTCATCATCAAGTCAATGATATCTTCCGCTTTAAGATCCAAGGCAATACGCAGTTTCATAAAGATCATATTGTTGGTTAAACGCTTTTCTGGCTGAGGTTGCTCGCCTTCACGTTTACCACGCTTGGTGTTGATCAATCCATTCAAGAACGTCGCAAGATCAACATCATGCATTTTGCAGAACTGCTCATCTTCATCACGCTTAAGCCATTGAGTCACCTGCTCCGATGTTACGCTATGGTCAGCAGCAGCGAAAATATCGACCATTGCAGCTTCTTTAAAGTCAAAGGTATAGCGAATACGGCGCAAAATATCATTATTAGTCAAAAGGAGATCCTAGCGGTTAGCAACATCAGGCAAGCCCCAGTGACTCGCCACAAAAAATAGCGCGCTACCTTAACACAGCACGCTTGTCGCGCCTATTAATACCCCGCACTATTCTCTTTATTCCCTGTTTCAGAGCATGACGGAAACACTCAAGGCGTTTTTAACGTTGATGCTCAACAGAAAGAGAGCGTACTTCCTTTTCGCTAAGATACCGCCAGTGCCCCAATTCAACATCCAGCGTGACACTGCCAATAGACTCTCTATGCAATGACACAACACGGTTTCCTATCGCAGCAAACATCCGTTTGACTTGATGAAATTTTCCTTCAGTAATGCCTAGGCATACCTCAGTGGGAGTAATGATCGACAGTTCAGCGGGGCGTGTCGGTTCTACTTCACCTTGTAAGTGGACGCCTTCTTTGAAACGAGCTGCCGCATCTGCTGAGATAGGTTTAGCTAAACCTACTCGATACACTTTTTGGCAATGACTTTGAGGTTGAGTGATATGGAAAGACCAACGCCCATCATCAGTCACCAAGATTAATCCTGTCGTATCGGCATCTAAACGACCCGCAATGTGTAGCTCTGAAGAATATTCAACATCAAGCCCATTAAGCACAGACGGGTATGCTTCATCAATATTGGAGCAGATGGTATCGGCAGGTTTGTGCATTAATAAGTATCGGAATGGTCTTGGCGTCAGTACATTACCCAGCAAGCACACCACATTATTTTCATGCACTTGGCTACGCTCAGAAGTCATAGTTTCCCCGTTAACACGAACATCGCCCGCCAGAATATGTTCTATCACTGCATGTTTGTTCAATGTCGTGCTTTTGCAAATAAATTTATCGAGGCGCATGTCTAAACTTCGTACTGACCACTGGAGCCAGCATTATCCTTAGCTGGCTCAGTTTGGCAAGCGTTATGGAGAAGCTTTATTCGACGGCCCTATCGACTAATATCGAGCAACTAGCAGAATATGGCTAACCAAACTGTCGCGACATCCGGATCAGTAGCATATACCTGATGCTTAGTATGCGCGGGTAAAAAGTGATAATCACCATGACGAAGGGTTGTTTCACTGCCATCTTCAAAGCGCAACGTGCCCATACCACTGAGTACTATGACCCACTCATTCTCTTCTTGGTCATACCAACCTGTCGTTGGCGATGTTTGCCCATAGGAGACAATTCGTTCAACTCGTAATCGTGTCTCTGCACCTAAAGCAAGCGTGAGAAGGTCGTCAAAGTGCTCCGAACGCTTATCTTGAGGGAGGTTTTCAAAGATATTTGGCATGTTTTTCCTATCTATATACATTTAGCGCGAGAACAAAAAAAGGCATACCCCGTCGAGTATGCCTTATGATTGTCATCAAAGCCTTATTGCATGAAAGCCTAAACGCGAAGTTTAGGTGTATTTCACACGGTATAAGAGCGAATAGATAACGGGTAGCACAATCAGTGTCAGTATCGTTGCAAAGCCTAGCCCGAAGATAATGGTTACCGCCATTGACTGGAAGAACGCATCAAAAACAAGCGGGATCATACCAAGCATGGTTGTTAATGCTGCCATACAGACAGGGCGACAACGACTCACACTAGCATGGACGATCGCAGTTTGAATTTCCACGCCCTCTTCAAGTTCTATCTTAATCTGCTCAACCAAGACAATACCGTTTTTAACAATCATTCCCGATAAGCTCAATAACCCCAGCAGCGCCGTAAACGAAAACGGAATATTCAGGATAAGCAGACCTGCGGAAACACCAATCAAAGATAGCGGTACCGTAAACCAAATTGCCAATGGCTGTCGGATTGTATTAAACAGGAAGACCGTAATTAAGAACATACTTAGATAGCCAAGTGGCAAGAACTTAAACAAGCTCGCTGTTGCCATTTGCTGAACTTCATACTCTCCCCCCCACTCAAAGCTATAGCCCGGCGGTAGCTCAATTGCCTCAATCTCATCTTTAATCGCAAGACGAAGTGACTCAGACGTATCGTCACTGAACGGACGTACATCGGTCATCACCGAAATCATACGTTTGAAGTCACGACGGATAATTAATGAATCTTCTAATTCAACATCAAACCCTGTGACAACTTGCTCTACAGGAATCCAAGCATTGCGCTCTTGTGACCATAATTGTAACTCGTTAATACGGTTCGCATCCAAGCGCTCTTCATCCGGTGCTCGCATAACAAGTGGCAATATATGGCTACCATCACGATAAACACCCACTTGCTGCCCACTGAAGTTAAGCAATAGCGTATTGTCTAAGGTCTGCTTATTCACACCACTTCGACGTGCAGCGGCCTCATCAAGCTGAGGACGAACCACGTTCGTTTTTTCGCGCCATGAGTGACGGATAGCATGAGCTTGAGGCTCGTTCTCCATGATATCGACAGCTTGTGTTGCAAGGCTACGCAAAACATCAGGATCAGAACCATAGAAACGCGCTTCAACCTTAGCGGCTGGTGCAGGGCCAAGATCCATCAGTTTGAATTTAAATTCCACCTCAGGGAAATTCCTTTCAAACGTTGCTTCCATTCCCGGAATCATTGCCTGAATAGTCTTCAAATCTTCCGCTTCAACAATCAGCTGACCATAGCTGGAATATACTTTTTCTGGTGCGTAAGTAAGAATGAAACGCTGTGCCCCCATCCCCATCACCGATGTCACATTGACAACACCCTCAGTTTCAAGTGCTTTTGCCTCCAGCTCGATCATCGTCTCTTCTGTTTGACGTATATCTGTTCCCTGCTGCATCCAGACGTCAACGTAGAAAATAGGCGTATTTGAAGGAGGAAAAAATGCCTGACGGACAAAACCAAAACCGTAAATCGCAGCAACCAGCAAACCAAGCGTCAACGAAATGCTGATAATACGGTGTCGCAATGCTCTCTTTAAGAAAGATCGATAAACGTTAAAGAACAACCCTTTATACGGGTCAACAATGTCACCATCTTCAGCAGAGCGAATCTCCTCTTTGAACATCAACTCACAGAAAAATGGCGTCAAAGTTAAGGCAATAATCCAGCTCAATAGCAATGAAACCATTAATACTTGGAACAACGACCCTAAAAAGTCACCCGTTGAATCTGGAGATAAACCAATCGGTGCAAAGGCAATAATGGCAATCGCGGTCGCGCCGAGTAACGGCCATTGGTTTTGAGTTACAACAAGGTTAATGGCTTGCATTTTGGTCATGCCGCGCTTTAAACCAACCAAGACGCCTTCCGTAATAACGATGGCATTATCAACCAACATACCTAAAGCGATAATCAATGCACCGAGTGAGATAATTTGAATTTCGATTCCGAGGATATTCATCCCTATAAAGGTACCTAAGATAGTCAGTAAAAGAATACCTCCCATCAAGATGCCCGAGCGCAGTCCCATAGCAAACAGGAGCACAACAATTACAATGCCGACGGCTTGCGCGAGGCTGACAAGAAAATCATAAACCGATGCGTCCACTACGGTCGGCTGATCGTATACCTTGGTCATGTCCATACCAATTGGACGGAACGACTCAATCTCAGCTAATTTGTTATCGACAGCAATACCAACATCAACAACGTTAACGCCTTTAGCAAATGATACCCCCAGCGATAGTGCTTTCTGGCCATTACTACGGTAAAGGTTTGTCGGTGTCTCATCGAACTGACGGCTGATCGTTGCAATATCACCTAAACGAATAAGCTCATTGCTGCCCGGTGGGCTAATAATCAGTGAAGAAAGCGCTTCAATATCATTAAATTCACCGGTTGGATGAATCCGGACAGATTGCCCTTGGACATAGAGCGAGCCCGCATTGGAGACCACATTCTGGTTTTGAATAATCCCCAGAATCCAACTTGGATCGATCCCTAAGCTATGCATATCCTGCTGAGATACCTCAATGACAACTTGCTCTGTCACTGTTCCAGCAATTGAAACTTTTTTTACCCCCTTAACAGACAAAAGTTCACGCTGTAGATAATCGGCATAATTTTCCATTTCACGATAGCTGTAATCATCGCTACTGATATTAAACAAAATACCGTACACATCACTAAAGTCATCAACGACTTGAGAGGGATAGACGCCTGGAGGTAATTCAGCCTGAACATCATTAATTTTACGACGTAATTCATCCCAAATTTGAGGCTGTGCATCCGCTGGGTATTTCTCATCCAGCTCAATCATAACTTGCGACATACCAGCACTGGTATTAGAGTCAATATGCTTCACATATTCCAACTCTAAAATGGCGCGTTCTATAGGTAGTGTCACTTCTTCTTCAACTTGCTCAGGTGATGCACCAGGATAAACGGTGTTAACCATCGCTTGTGGAATAGGAAATTCTGGGAACTCTAGCTGACCGAGCCCAGTAAATGAAACTGTACCGCCTATTAGCAGTAACAGGAACATTACCCAGCTGATCACCCTATTCTTTATTGAATATTCAGCAATTGTCATTCTTAGAGTCCTCGCTCACGTTCTAACGGTTTCACCTTCATTCCTTCGCGCAAACGATTAAGACCAGCACTGACAAGCTCGTCGCCTGCTTGAATGTCACCGGATACCACTACACCTTCGGCATTTACGCTATGTAACGTGACTGGCACTGGCGCAACAGCACCGTTGTGGTAAACCCATACATGGGCTTTACCGGTATTATCATCACTCATTACCGCAGTCATCGGTAAAGTGAATGAGTTATCCGGTGCAGAATGAGGCAGCACTTTCGACATATTCATGTACAACGTTGCCCCCATCCCCGGATAAATAGTTTGACCATTATCAGGAACCTCTAACGAGAAGACGACCTCATAGGCTTGGGTGCCAGGGGTGACTTGTGTTGAATGCTGCTTATAAGTAACAGGGTAGCTAGAGCCACCTCCAGCAAAAGTGACGGTGGGTTGATAAGAAGGATCGATGGTGCTTTCATCTATCTGATTGAGTATTGATTCTGGCAATTGAATACTAATATCAAGCTCTCGATCATCTTGAAGCACTAATATTGTTTGCTGTGGCTGGATATACTGAAAGTTTTCTACTGCTGTTTGCGCGATACGACCAGAAAAGGGGGCAACTAACGAGCTGTCTGCAAGGCGATCTTGGGCTAGTTTCAATGCCGCTTGCGATGACTTAACACGAGCTTGCGCATTATCATAATCAGATTGAGACAATACATTTTTTTTACGCAGCTGCTCTACACGTTCAAAATCACGTTGTGCTAATTCGAAATCAGTGCGACGTAATAGCAATTCTGTCTTAAAGTCTCGATCATCTAATCGAGCCAACAACTGTCCCTTCTCAACTCGTTCTGCTGGCTTAACAGGAAACTCGACTAACTCGCCAGGTACACGAAACGAAACTACCGCTTCTTCGCTTGCCAACACATTGGCTGGGAATCTTCGCATATTTTGTTGCTCAACATCGGCAACGGTAATCAGGCGGACTGGGCGAATGACTTCTGTTTTAACTTCTTCTGTTGCCTCTTGCCCACAGCCAGTTAGTGCTGCAGCAACCGCTATTCCAATAATAGCGACTTTCATTTGATTACAAGACATCCAGCATCTCCATAAAATAAACGCGAACAATATCCGAATATCATTCATTAACGATAAAATAAAAGAGCAGCATACAGCTGCTCAAAGACTATTACGGTAAACTAACATTTCAAAACTTCATCGATCTCTGTAATGAGGTCACAAGCAATCACACGAAGTAGCTGCCAGTCACTCTCTTTCAATTCAAGAACGATACCCCATCCCTGAAATAATTTTGTCAGATTTTCAACTAATGGATGAGCAGCGGTATAGACCCCCTCAGGAATATCCATGACACTAAACCCAGAAATTTTTATATCATAAATGCCCATGGTAATACCTACCATTCCAGCCAACAGTTTCTGTGCATCAGCGTGCTCTCTATCTTCTCCAAAAATAGCATCTATGATTGGTAAAATCACATTTTGAGATTCTGAGCCAATAGCATTCAGCTCATCAACCCGTGATGTTGACGCTCGTTTCCACACTGATGGTAAACAAGCCATAGGGAGAATTTCATACAATCCTTTATGCTTATCACCGTGCTCCCACATCAGAATAGGGATAAGTGCTAATCTCAACGCTGGCTGCAAGTCCAAAGAGGTTGCTTTAACAAGTATTCTAGTTTTCTTTCGCGTCACTTCGACCGCACACCCCAGCAATAGATCCTCTTTACTGGCAAAGTGCGAATAAACCACGCCCATAGAGCAACCACTCGCCTTCGCAACTTCAGCCATCTTTAGGTCTAAAAAGCCTTGCTCATTCAATAAAGAAAGGGTTGACCAGATGATCTCCTTTTCTCTTTGCTGACGCTTTAATTGTCTACTCATCACAAATATTCACCTTGAAACCACAACCCGAATAATATTCGTATTTTATTCGATGAACAACATTTTTTTTAGAATCGGACAATTTTTAGTAACTCCACACTCCTTAGCGTGATAGTGCTCACGTAAAACACTCAAAATACCACACAAAATCAACGCATAGATCACATGCATTAACATATATTTACTTACATTCTGCATTGGAATTTTCATCTTTTTTTCTGTAAAGTTCGCGCCATCAAAAACCGATACGGAGCACTACCCTTGGACCCCTATAGTTGTCATTTAAACAGTTATTAAATCCTCTGGTCGTCTCTCTTCGTTACGAGCCTCACCAGAGTGAGGTAGCGTAAGTACTCTCTTTTCTAAGCAGTCCTACCTGCCCGGCTTAACAGCCAATCCGTGGTTTTCATAAGGAAACACACCCCATGCAATCAAGCACACAGGAACCTCCTAGTTGGTGGTTTAACTTATGCTACTTATCGTGATTTGAGGATATGTATATCTTCGAATCCGGAGATATATTATGGAACTCATACACAACGATCCTCGTCTCATTGTTACCGATGACGAAAAAGTCTATATGGCAAGCCAACCCGCCGATATTGCAGAGCGATTTAATCAAATGTCGCGAGCTGAAGTCGTCGAAATGTTTGCTCAACTCAGCATTAAGTACCAAGTTGAAGTCGTTAGTCACCTTTCTGAGCGTAATCAAATAGCGTTGGCCACACGCCTTCCTCGCTACCGCCTAGCATCCATTGTTTCTGCGATGGATTCTGATGACCGTGCTGATTTCTTTAATCGCATGCCAGAAGACGCGCAACAGCAACTACTACCTGCACTAGCCTATGCCGAGCGTGAAGATATTCGCTTATTATCTGCATACAACGATGACAGTGCTGGTTCGATCATGACATCAGACTATGCGTTTTTGTCACCGGATCTAACGCCAATCGAAGCAATCAATACACTACGACGCGTCGCGCCTGATGCGGAGACGGTTTATCATGCTTACATTGTTGATGCAGATAGAAAATTACTGGGTACGGTATCGTTACGCGACATTATTTTAGCGGCACCAACGCAAACCATCGAACAGTTGATGGTTAAAGATGTTATTTCAGTAACGAGCGACACAGATAAAGAAAAGGTGAGCCAAATCGTTGCTCACTACGATTTGATGGCAGTGCCGGTGACAAGCCAAGATGGCAAATTACTTGGCATCATCACTCACGATGACATTCTCGATGTTGTTACAGAGGAAGCGACCGAAGATATGCACAAAGGTGCTAATATCGGCAAGCTAACCACAAGCTTAAAAGATGCTTCAGCAGCACTTCTTTATAAGAAACGTGTTGTTTGGCTGGTATTACTTGTCTTTGGGAATATTTTCTCAGGTGCGGGTATCGCTCACTTTGAAGATATCATCACTTCTTATGTCGCACTCGTGTTCTTCTTACCTCTACTCATTGATAGTGGCGGTAATGCAGGTTCGCAATCCGCAACACTGATGGTACGTGCACTTGCAACTGGTGATGTAGAGCTAAAAGACTGGAGCAAAATGCTAGGAAGGGAAGTGTTTGTCTCGATGGCTTTAGGCCTCAGCATGGCGGCTGCCGTCTATATGCTTGGCTTTTACCGAGGTGGACCTGAAATAGCCCTTGTCGTGGGCATTAGTATGATCGTTATCGTTATGGTTGGTAGTTTGGTTGGTACGATGCTGCCATTCATCTTACACCACTTGAAGCTAGACCCCGCGTCTGCGAGTGCGCCAATGATTACCTCTATTGCAGATATCAGTGGTGTTCTTATCTACTTCGCTATTGCTTCGTCCGTACTTAGCCTTGGTTAGCGCTAGTACTTAGATTATTACTTAACCTGAACTCGGGATAAGAAGAGAAGGGAACTAAAAGCTGGCTCTGCGATCAGATCTTTCAACCAAGAAGGAAA
>JBHOGO010000082.1:0-19835 GCA_043421945.1 bacterium sp. HQB-150
TCGCGATCGCGGCCTACGGCCGCTCATAAAAGAGAACCCCACTTCGAAAAGTGGGGTTCGTCAGCAATCTGAAGCGAGCTAGGCAGCTCGCTTTTATGTTTTGTCTTACCCGACCAAGGCGGGTACAGCATTCGCGTTTATCGAGGAACGATTAGTTAAAACGCTTTGCTTTGTATTGTGGGTTCATCAGGTTCTCAATAGAGAAAATGTCATCAAGTTGCTCTTCAGTCAGTAGACCGCGCTCTAGCACAACTTCACGTACACTCTTACCTGTTTCAGCACAGATTTTACCGACGATGTCACCTTCGTGGTGGCCAATGAATGGGTTGAGGTATGTCACGATACCGATAGAGCCCATCACGTATTGCTCACACACTTCTTTGTTGACGGTGATACCAGCGATGCACTTTTCACCTAGGTTACGGCTTGCGTTACCTAGAATTTCGATAGACTCGAAAAGTGTTTGTCCAATCACCGGCTCCATCACGTTGAGCTGTAGCTGACCCGCTTCTGCTGCAAACGTGAGTGTGGTGTCATTACCGATCACTTTGAAACAGACTTGGTTTACCACTTCAGGGATCACTGGGTTCACTTTTGCAGGCATGATTGAAGAGCCAGCTTGCATCTCTGGCAAGTTGATTTCATTTAGACCAGCACGAGGCCCAGAAGAGAGCAGGCGTAAGTCATTACAAATCTTCGACATCTTAACCGCTAGGCGCTTAAGTGCACTGTGCATCATAACGTATGCACCACAGTCAGAGGTTGCTTCAATTAAGTCTTCAGAAGGAACGACAGCCAGACCAGTCACTTCTGCTAGACGCTGAACAGCGAGCTCTTGGTAGCCTGTTGGTGCGTTAAGACCAGTACCGATAGCCGTTGCACCTAAGTTAACTTCCAGCAGTAGTGTTGCTGTGTGCTTTAGGCAGCGAATTTCTTCTTTGATAAGGATCGCGAATGCTCTGAATTCTTGACCAACCGTCATTGGAACCGCATCTTGCAGTTGTGTACGGCCCATCTTAAGAACGTCTTTAAACTCAGCACCTTTCGCTTCAAATGTGCCTTGTAGGTACTCGAGCTCTTTGATCATATTCATCACGCTGTTATATACCGCAACACGGAAACCCGTTGGGTAGGCGCAGTTTGTCGACTGGCTCTTATTGACGTGATCATTCGGGTTTACTTCGTGGTAATCGCCTTTCTCTTTACCCATCAGCTCTAGGGCAAGGTTTGCAATAACCTCGTTAGTGTTCATGTTTACCGATGTTCCCGCACCGCCTTGATAGACATCTGAAGGGAACTGGTCCATGCATTGGCCTGTTTCTAAAATGACATCACATGCCTTAACAATATAGTCAGCAACATCAGAAGGGATAACACCCAACTCTTTGTTTGCCATTGCCGCAGCTTTTTTGGTGAATACCATGCCTCTGACAAACTCAGGGACATCGGAAATAGTCGTTTTGGAGATATTGAAGTTCTCGATCGCACGCAGGGTGTGAATACCGTAGTATGCGTCAGCGGGAATTTGACGTTGACCAAGTAGATCTTCTTCTACTCGAGTTGCTGTGCTGATGTGAGTATCTTGCGTGTGGGTTTCAATCATCTGTGACATATGTCGCCTTCTAGGATCTGAAAAAAGCTGAAGTTTGTGCCAACTCAATCCGTGCATAGAATCCTTTCTTGCGTGTAGTTGCTGGTGCAAATACCTGTCTTCTTAGACAACTAGGTGGATAATACGTTGCTTTTGTGACAAAAAACAATATAGCCACCACTGATTTTTAAAAGTTAATCAACTTTTGCACGAGTATGTGATTAACGTCAATCAATGTAACTTATTTTCACCGCCAATGGCTTGCTTACTATCAATTTTTTGCTTTTTTTTTCGTTCTAGAATTCAGGGCGGGTTCAGGGGAAGTTTGTTTGGGTGGAGATATTGTAAAATGCGTTATTCGCCACCATATTATCCATAGCAGGGGAAGATATTACCTGCGCTACTTTCGTCATTAACGAGGTTATTGTGTTTTCTATCTTACTGTTTTTGTTTATTTTTGTTCCTATTGTCGAGATCGCGCTATTTGTGCAAGTCGGTGGTGCTCTTGGGATGTGGCCAACAATCGCGTTAGTGCTAGTAACCGCCGTGGTAGGGGCGTCTTTAGTGCGCAGCCAAGGTTTGATGACATTGATGTCAGTGCAGCAGAAAATGCAGCAAGGTGAGATGCCTGCTCAGCAGATTGTTGAGGGGGTAATGTTAGCAGTTTGTGGTGTTTTTCTGCTCACCCCCGGCTTCATGACCGACGCATTTGGTATGTTGGTTTTGCTCCCTGTTCCAAGGGCTTACCTCGCCAAAGCATTGATGCAACGTATGACAATCCAAACAATGGGGCAGAGTGGGTTCCAAGCGGGCTTTGGGCAGCAGCAAGGTCCATTTGGCCAGTCTCCTTTCGAACAGTCTCCCTTTGAACGTCGAGACGAAAATGGTGATGTTTTTGAAGGTGAATTTGAGAAGAAAAAAGACGATGATGATACGCATCGCTTAGGCTAAGAGTCTTTCGCTATTAAGGTTCACGCTATACTTTTACTCAACACTTTTGCGAGGGTTAAACCACTGGTTCGTCGATGATGGTTGATTGCGATTGATACTGACGACGAAGCCGTATCGCAAAAAGGTAAGCGCCAATGCCAGCAAGGGTATTGGCGCCAGCAATGCCCACAAAGATCCCTTGTACTCCCCACCACCCACTCGCTAGCCATGCTGCTGGTAGCAATAAAGCAAAGAGTCGTATCAGATTCCAACACATGGCTTGTGCTGACCTCTGTAGTGCATTTAAGGCAGAGACAAGCAACATCATTATGGCTTGCAGCCCGTAGCTGGCTGGCACAATAACCAGATAGAGCCAAAGACTGTTCTGTACGGCGGGGTCTTGGGTAAAGAAATAGGTCAATGGCCAGCTAAGCGGTACCAGTAAAACGAAGATAGATAGCTGGAATACAAACCCAAAATGCATTGCACTGAAAAGCGCTTTGAACGCGCGCTGGTGTAATTTCGCTCCCATATTTTGAGCCATAAACGGCGTGAAAATAGAGGCCAGCGCCATGATGACGATCATCAGGATTGATTCTATACGTTGTGCTGCGCCATAAGCCGCCACTGCAGCATTACCTTGAGCGGCAAGCATTGTCATCAATAGTGCGCCAGACAGCGGGTTCATTGCGCTGGTTAAGCCTGCTGGTGTGCCGATACGTAAAATACGCAGACAGTCAGATTTCAACATACTCCAAACAGGCCAAGAGAGGAGCTTCTCACGAAACACCAACACTCTACCTGCACCCAATAAAGCGCCAGCCCAACTAATCGCACTCGCCATTGCGGCACCTTGAATACCGAGCTCCGGGAACGGCCCTAACCCAAAAATCAGCAAGGGATCCAGTAAGCCGTTGATCCCGCCAGCGAGCATCATGATCTTGGCTGGTGTTCTCGTATCACCGGTAGCACGAATGGCGCTGTTGCCGGCCATCGGGATAACCAGCAATGGAATCGTGAGATACCAAATCGCCATATATTCTTCAATGAGCGGGATAAGTTCAGGCCCTGCGCCTAATAATGAGAACAGGGGAGAGATACTCATTATTCCCAATGCAGAAGCGATACACACCAGTAGAACAGCGAGTAATAGCCCGTGGCTAGCAAGACGGGAAGCTGCGTGATGGTTCCCTTGTCCGAGTTGTTGACCAATAAGAGAAGATATCCCGACCCCTATCCCCATCGTGATGCAGTTAACGGCAAAGGTAATCGGAAAGGTGAAGCTAATGGCAGCAAGTGCATCGGTGCCGAGCATGGCGATAAAGAAAGTATCGACAAGGTTGAACATGAGGATAGCAATCAAGCCGAAAATCATCGGTAATGTCATTTGGCGCAACACACGATTAATAGGGGCTGATAATAAGCCGTGTTTATCGCGGGTGGGGGATGACGAAAGTTGACCTGATGACATGGGGCACGGTTTCTTTACTGCTAAATATGACGATACCCTAATCGAAACCGCGGTGAGGTGCAAAGAACGCGAAAAAATTAAAAAATTCTTGGTCAGCCACTTGGGTTCTGATTTGCCCATCCCCATTAAAGACATAACCGAGTAACGCCCGACTTTTCGTTGGGTTAGTACTTAATCATGGATATATATTAATCAGGAGAGACGACCAATGAACATTCGTCCTTTACATGACCGCGTTATCGTAGAGCGCCAAGAAGTTGAATCAAAATCTGCTGGTGGCATCGTGCTTACTGGTTCTGCTGCTGAAAAATCAACTCGTGGCACCATTTTGGCTGTTGGCAAGGGCCGCATCCTTGAGAACGGTACTGTTCAGCCATTGGACGTGAAAGTTGGTGATACTGTTATTTTCTCTGAAGGCTACGGCACAAAAACAGAGAAGATTGATGGTAAAGAAGTCTTGATCCTGTCTGAAAATGACATCATGGCTATCGTTGAGTAATTCACTTCAATTTGAACAAGAATCTAAGTAAGGAAGAACATCATGGCAGCTAAAGAAGTTAAGTTTGGTAACGACGCTCGCGTAAGAATGCTTGAAGGCGTTAATGTACTGGCTGATGCAGTAAAAGTAACGCTTGGTCCTAAAGGCCGTAACGTCGTATTAGACAAATCTTTCGGTGCACCAACGATTACTAAAGATGGTGTATCTGTTGCGCGCGAAATTGAACTTGAAGACAAGTTCCAAAACATGGGCGCGCAAATGGTTAAAGAAGTTGCCTCTCAAGCGAATGACGCTGCAGGTGACGGAACAACAACAGCAACAGTACTTGCGCAATCTATCATTGCTGAAGGTCTAAAAGCGGTTGCTGCGGGTATGAACCCAATGGATCTTAAGCGTGGTATCGACAAAGCAGTTATTGCTGCTGTTGAAGAGCTTAAGCAGCTTTCAGAAACGTGTGAAGACACGAAAGCTATTGCACAGGTAGGTACTATCTCTGCAAACTCTGATTCTACAGTGGGTAACATCATTGCTGAAGCAATGGAAAAAGTAGGCCGTGATGGTGTTATTACGGTTGAAGAAGGTCAAGCACTTCAAGACGAGCTAGATGTTGTTGAAGGTATGCAGTTCGACCGTGGTTACCTATCTCCTTACTTCATCAACAACCAAGAGTCTGGTAGCGTTGATCTAGAAAGCCCATTCATCCTACTTGTTGACAAGAAAGTATCGAACATTCGTGAGCTACTTCCTACGCTAGAAGCGGTTGCTAAAGCATCTCGTCCACTGCTTATCATTGCAGAAGACGTTGAAGGTGAAGCACTGGCGACACTTGTTGTGAATAACATGCGTGGTATCGTGAAAGTTGCTGCTGTTAAAGCACCTGGTTTTGGCGATCGTCGTAAAGCGATGCTACAAGACATCGCGATGCTAACTGGCGGTACGGTTATTTCTGAAGAAGTAGGCCTAGAGCTAGAAAAAGTGACACTAGAAGATCTAGGTCAAGCGAAGCGCATTACGATCACAAAAGAGAACACGACTATCATCGATGGTACGGGTGATGAAGCAGCGATCCAAGGTCGTGTTGCTCAAATCCGTGGTCAAATCGAAGAAGCAACTTCAGACTACGACAAAGAGAAACTACAAGAGCGCGTTGCTAAGCTAGCAGGCGGTGTTGCAGTGATCAAAGTTGGTGCAGCAACTGAAGTTGAAATGAAAGAGAAGAAAGACCGCGTAGAAGATGCACTTCACGCAACTCGCGCAGCGGTTGAAGAAGGTGTTGTTGCTGGTGGTGGTGTTGCACTTATCCGCGCAGCATCAAAAGTTGTTAACCTTGAAGGTGACAATGAAGAGCAGAACGTTGGTATCCGTGTAGCACTACGCGCAATGGAAGCACCACTTCGTCAAATCACCAGCAATGCAGGTGATGAAGAGTCAGTCGTTGCTAATAACGTGAAAGCGGGCGAAGGTAACTACGGTTACAACGCGGCGACAGGTGAATACGGCGATATGATCGCAATGGGTATCCTAGATCCAACAAAAGTAACACGTAGCGCACTTCAGTTCGCTGCATCGGTTGCGGGTCTAATGATTACAACTGAAGCAATGGTTTCTGAGCTACCATCTAAAGATGCACCAGCAATGCCTGATATGGGCGGCATGGGCGGCATGGGTGGCATGGGCGGCATGATGTAGTGCGACGAGAGTCGCGTAGGTAGCTAGCCGAGCGGGCTACGTCCATAGTGCTCACTAACATTGTGTGCACTACCTTCCCGCCAAAGTAGCATTTTTGAAACCCGATATTCGGGCTTAGCTTAAGCCTGAATATCGGTCTTCCTTAGGGAAGCCTGATATTTAGTATAGGTATAAGCCTGTATCCTGCATTTTGCGGATATACGTTGAAGTGACACTCCGGTGTTGTGATGTAACGGGAGTATTCGTGTCTTAAAAAGCTTGAGCTACCTATTCGGTGCGAAGCTGTTTTCATTATTGTCTTGGCCTTAGCTGAACTCGGACGGGTGCAGTGAAGGGTTAGTAAGACCTATTGTTCAGCCAATAGTAGCCTAGGGATAGTGCATTTTCGGTAACGTAATGTATGAAGCTTCCTAACAATGTACCCTCACGTCAGTGGCTGCCAACTGTTACAAAGCAGATGGTAGGAATGCTGCTAATAACAAGTAGCAAAGGGGCTAGGCTAGGTTATAGGGTTAACGTACGTGAACTATTGATAAACACCGTCAGCCGCGACGAGCGAAATGTTATTGAGGACTTTATGTGCTTTGGTAATGCACTAGAGACTAACGCTTTGACCAAAAGGTATATGGCCAGTTATTTCCTTTACATCTGGGAATACGCTGATATTCGAGCCATCGGTGGATAGATAGAACCTAAGTAACTTGTGTAATGGAAACGGAACTCGGAAACCCCGTATTTTCGCCTTATTCAGGCAGGCGACTCGTAAGAGAAGCTGTTGACTGTGCGGGTATAGGAGAGCAGAAGAAGCAAATGCCATCTTGTAATGAGTTGGATAAGGAATCAACGTATTTCCTGCCAGAAATGGAGCCCACGTCTGCTTGGTCTTTAATTGCGTTTATACGTGTAAAGTCCAGTATTAAACTTGGATTGGTAAAGAGCATCAAGCTCTTGAACTCATAGGGTGAACGCTAGCCCTATGGGGTAAGTGTGTACCTTGTGAACTATCCATCATTAGGAGGAAAGCAAGGTGCATACTTTTACATTAATGAAAGTATCTGCATCCTCCCACCCTGCGGAGCAGTGGCACCAGATTGATTGGGAGCTAATGTATCGCACGGTGCGAGGACTACAGGTCAGAATCGCAAAGGCAACAAGAAACTCTGATTGGCGTCAGGTTAAGAAACTTCAACGCATGTTGACTCGCTCTTTTGCGGCCAAGGTAATTGCTATTCGACGGGTTACCGAAAACAGAGGAAAGAACACAGCAGGAGTTGATGGGGAAACTTGGAATACTCCAAAACTGAAATGGGAAGCTATCGACAAGTTAGAGCGGAAGGGTTATCGCCCAAGACCGCTTCGACGAGTCTACATCCCGAAGGCTAATGGCAAACGTCGACCACTAGGTATACCAACGATACGAGATAGAGCAATGCAAGCATTATACTTGCTAGCCCTTGAACCAATATCGGAAACCAAAGCGGATCGGAATAGCTACGGCTTTCGTCCCCACCGCTCATGCGCTGATGCGATCGAACAATGTTTCGTGAACCTCAGCCGAAAGGCTAGTGCCCAATGGGTGATAGAAGGGGACATTAAAGGGTGTTTTGACCAGGGCAAGATCATGAACGTTTTTCGAGCAAAATGATCAGTTTGACGATCAGTTGAGTAAATGGCTGAAATCTGGATTTATGGAATTGGGACATTTTAACCCGACAGAAGCTGGTACACCTCAAGGTGGGATTATCTCACCTGTACTGGCTAACATGGCTTTGGATGGACTGGATGACGTACTCGAAACTCATTTTGGGAAGAAGAATACGAAAGCCAGCTACAAAACCAAAGTTAATTATGTGCGCTACGCGGATGACTTCATTATTACTGGTATTTCGAAAGAGATATTGGAAGATAAAGTTCTACCTCTTGTTAAAACCTTTATGGCTGAACGAGGGTTAGCATTATCGAAGGAAAAGACGTTAATCACGCACATAGATAAGGGTTTTGATTTTCTTGGGCAGAATCTACGTAAATACAACGGCAAGATGATAATCAAACCGTCTAAAAAGAACGTAAAGACGTTTCTGCGTAACATTAAAGAGTATCTCCATAAGCATAAAACGGCTCCAGCAGCTGCAGTCATTGCGAAGCTGAATCCGATGATTCGAGGGTGGTGTAATTACCATCGATGGGTATGTGCGAGTGAGACATTCAAGTATGTCGATTACAGAATCTGGAAAATGCTATGGAGGTGGTGTAGCCGTATCCATTCCAATCGCCGAAAACGCTGGATTAAGGCTAAATACTTTAAGACAGTGGGTGAGCGGAATTGGGTGTTTAGTGCCCCTAACATAGAAAAGAAGGGTGAATTTTATCGATTAAAGTACGCTACGTGTACCAAGATCGAAAAACATGTGAAGATTCGAGCTACAGCTAACTGCTATTTCCCTGAGGACGAGTTGTATTTTGAGCGTCTGAAAATACAGAGACTTAAAAAGTCACTAGCAGGGTATTTGAGGCTGTTCAAGATTGCTGAAAGGCAAAGCTTTACTTGTCCTGTGTGCCGGCAGCCTTTTGCTTCTGAAGATGATTGGGATATACACCATATTGTCAAGCGAGTCGATGGTGGCACAGATAAGAGTTCGAACCTTGTGATGCTGCATTTGAACTGTCATAGGCAGGTTCATTTGCGCAATTAAGCGGGTACTTTCTACGTATGGAGGAGCAAATGAGGACACTGGTTTTACTAACTTGCTTGTATTGTACTGAAGTGGTGGCTACAGATTACTGGTTTTTCGCTTATGAACTTGAGGGGAGCTCAAAAGGCTTCAAGTACTCAGAAGTCATTCGATGCGAACTTCCTGCTAAAGGTGGCGGCAACTATAGTCGAGACAAGAACTTTAGTGAGGCAAGAAACAATTCAAGATTTGGCCCCTTTGAAACATATGAGAGTGCAGTATGGGCACTCGATAATCTTCTTGAGCGAGTAAAGTTTACTTTGCTCGAGGTAGAATTTATTCGCAGTCCTTCTGAATGCTAGAAGAGTTTTAAGTGCTGGCTCACGTTGTATGTGTGAGCTTATAAAGGCTTGAGCCGTGTGCAGGGAAACTTGCACGCACGGTTCTTAGGGGGCGGTGGCGCAGTAATGCGCTGCTGCTACCTGCCATCATCCTCCTCTGTGTAAGATAAGCGTTAGTCTTCGTGATTGACGCTTTCTGATCAGACCCTATCAAAGGATCTCTTAGGAGGTCCTTTTTGTTTTCTATCTCTCCATACTCTCATCCAAGTCACTCAGTATTTCAGCGTTATTTGCTAACGCAGATAGATCGCTTGCAGCCAATACAGTGAGCGACCTTAGAGGCGATCACCTCTGTGCTTTCTTTCATGACATATCCTGTGAAACAAGTTTTTGCTCAACCGTTTGCTTTGTTCTAACGTTAATAGACAGGCTATATGGGTTAGCTTTCGTTAACGATGCCATTACTTTCACGGTGGGATAAACATTGAAATTAGCTATAACTGTTGCACTTGTTGCGTGTAGTCTTTTCATCCCTATCACTACGGTGAGTTATGGCAGTGAGTTTGATAAGAGCCGAGTGATTGTTGGCCAGTTTGTTTATAAGCCTTACTACACTGAAGCTGGTCATGGCGTGGCTATCGACTTGCTTATTGCTGCTTTCCTCGCCGTTGATATCAAGACCGAAATTAAAATACTTCCTCTTCATAGAGCGAAGCAAAGATTAATGGACAATACCATTGATTTGTATGGTGGCGGGGGAGTCAGGAACTTTACTGAGGAAGAGAAAGCTGCGTATGGTATCGAGATGTTTCCTTACTTCAGTTATACGCTTTCACTGGCTTATTATCGCCCAAACTTGTCGTTAAACGATGTGAAAAGGCTGGATGCTTATCAAGATGATTTGCGTACATTACAGGGACTGACTTTTGGTAGCACCGCCGTCTACCCCGGCGAGTCAGAGCTATTAGCAGCAGGGTTAAAAATGGTCGAGTATGGTTTGAATGAGGGGGATATTAGTTATCAGCAACTGCGTATGCTAGAAAGTGGGCGCTTTGACACAACTCAGCTCACCATGTTGAGCGCGATTGCACTTATTGATGAGAGCTTTTCGGGTAATTGGTATCAATTTGGCCTGACGGCCCCATTTATGATTGAGCCTGGTATGCAATTCTATGTGACAGGGAATCCGCGCAGTGCTTACTTTCATGCTCAATTTCGAAAGGGGCTCGATCTCATCATGGAAGGCGGAAAAGAGAGTCAATACTTCAATATTTTGGAGAGCTACTGGGGGGAAAACAATGTGCCTTATTTCGTTTTACCAGCAAAACTACAAGTGTTTGGCGTTGCACGCCCTCTGTTAGAAAAAGCGCTTTCTTACCAACGCGATGATAATTGGCGGATTATTGCTAATTAGCCTCTATCTCTATTTAGCATCATTGTTAGCATGCCCAAATAATACTTTTTAAACGCCTATTTTGTTGTGTGCTCTTGCTGACTATTTACATAATATATTGGAAAAGGGCAAACAGGTGCATAGTGTGTAAGCGATCTCTCACAAGGTTGTGGGAAGATAAAAGGTTATCCTTCACGAAATAGCGCAGATAACGATTTCATTTGTTTTGAATCAGATGCTTAGCCACTCCTTTGTCATTGTTGAATAATTGTAATGTAAACGATTTCTTTTGAGGGTGCCGATATTTGCTGAAGTTAGGCGTAATATTAATGGTGTCGGAAGGAACTGACAAAACGGAATAGGAAGACTCAAGGGATTCGAGTTCTCAGGATGTGAAGCTGTTAATCGGGATGGATTAACAAGTAAGGATACGAATGGACAACGACAGGATGTTGTCATAGCGCTTAGGATTAGTGCTTTGTCAGGAAGGCAAATGGACTCCTCGGGATTGAGGCTAGGATCACTTCAGGATGAAGTTAAGGATACCTCCAGGACGGAGATGTGAGTTGCAACAGGAAGTCGCAACGGGTCAGGAGACCAGTGGATTACGCTAGGAAGAGCGCATGGAAGAATGCTGAAAGGATTAGCACACTAATTATGGATTGATGCAGGGAGCATCATGCGTAGCCGGATTGCTACAAGTAAGACTTAGGGCGCATTTATTGCGCCCGCTCTTTTCAACGGCCAGAGAAATTACTTCTCTGGCCGTTTTCGTTTCTTGTCTTTCCCCTCTATCGGGCGACTCATCTTTTTTTATCTTGCAGAATGACCCTACCCAACGTTTCGCGGGGGTGGATCCCTTTTCTTTTTCAATGTTTATCTTTGTCATTTGAGCCAAGGTAACACCTACGTCAAATTGTGTTTATGACGTTGCATCTCCTTGCAGGGTGCTTAGCCACATACCTTGTAAGAGATCTCTCACAAGAATGTGGGAGATGAATAGTTTTTTGCGTCGCAAAATAGAAATGAAAATAATAGATCTATTCTAAAACAATGACTTAAGTGTTTGTGGTTAAAGTGTAATCTATTAATCTAGAGAGATTTAATGAAAGAAACATCCCGTTAAGGGGCGAAATCACCTATTATTTTCTTCGTCGACAGGATGACGACAGAACGGAACAGGAACGGCTAAGGATTAGCATTCTCAGGAAGAGAAGCAGTGATTCAGGATGAATGACTGGCAAGGATGTAAATCAGGACAGCAACAGGATGTTGCAGACAGCGCCGCGGATTGGCACTGTGTCAGGATGACAAAGGAACACCCTCTAGGATAGAGGTAGGGAACCACTTCAGGATGAAGTCAGGGACACCGCCAGGATGGTCGAGAGAGTTAATCAGGATCGATTAACGAGTCAGGATGACTAGGACTACTTCAGGATGAAGTATTAGGGATAGCGCTGATGGAAGCAGCACACTGATCATGGAATGATGCAGGGAGCACCATAGTAGCTGGATTGCTGCAAGTAAGACCTCAGGGCGCGACGCAAGTCGCGCCCGCTCTTTTTAGGCTATTCACAATACCTAACCCCTTCTTTTCTTCTGCTAATACACCTTTACGCTGACCAACCTTTGCATACTCTCTATACATTGTTTTGATGCATTATCATTTCTGCGCCGTTTCTTTTCGATGCTTTTTTATCGATGCTTTCTTCTCAATGTTTTTTACATCTAGATGCTTTTTATAAATAGTTTCTAATGATGACGGCTTCTTGCTGTGCCTGTGAGATGTTGCCTTTTTCGTCAACTAGCGCCGTGCATTTTGATGACATAGCTTCTCTATATCGGTCGGTCTTTATTTTTAGGTTTAATCTACTGGTTGCATTTTGCACTAGATGCATCGCATTTCGCATATTGCCCTCATGCTTGTGAGATATCTCTTACACAGACGTGGGACTTACTCTCTTTATTATGCGGTGCTATCTCTTACTTGCCGTTATTACTTATTTATTAACAATGACTTATGCTTTATTTCCTCAATTGCATTCTTATGACAGGAAAGCAATTGAACCTTATTCGCTCCATTAGGTCGTGGAATCGCGTATTCTACTTCTCGTCGTCAGGAAGATGATAACGGAACAGGAAGCGCCAAGGATTGCGGCATTCTCAGGAAGAGAATTCAGTGACTCAGGAAGAGTGGCTGACATGGATGTGAAGAGGACACCTCTAGGATAGAGGCAGGATAACTTCAGGACGAAGTCATGGACACCGCCAGGATGGTCGAGAGAGTTAATCAGGATCGATTAACGAGTCAGGATGACTAGGACAACTTCAGGACGAAGTATACGGAAAGCGCTGAAGGATTCAGCACACTAATTATGGATGATGCAGGGAGCACCATCGTAGCAGGATAGCTGCAAGTAAGACCTAAGGGCGCGACGAAAGTCGCGCCCGTTCTTTTTTCTGCCAGTATAAATTTCTTCGTTATCGCTAATTTTTAATCATCGTTACAGCAAACCAGCTGTCGACCTACCTATGATGTTTGTTCTCGAGGAAGCTTTTCACTCTCATGCAGGGCCTTCTCTCGTATAGCTCTTTTTCGTGACAATTATGCTTACTTATTCTAAGTGGAGGTCGAGTGGTGTTTTACTTGTTCTCCCTCCTATCTCTCGTGTTAATTGAGGCACAAGATAGCCAGAGACTTTCGACATGACGTCGTGTACCAAAGCACGAGCTTCACTATCCGATACCATAAAGTGAGCAGCGCCTTGTACTTTGTCGAGAACATGCAGGTAGTAGGGCAGTATACCTGCATCAAATAGTCGATTAGAGAGCAGGGCTAGGGTATCAGCATTATCATTGATACCACGCAGCAACACACCTTGATTGAGTAGCGTTACTCCAGCATATTTTAGCCTCCCCATCGCTTCTACAAGCGCATCATCAATCTCATTCGGATGATTAATATGTGTGACCATCACGACCTGAAAGCGGCTCTTCTCTAGCATGTCGCACAGTGCGCGAGTGATACGAGATGGAATCACAACCGGTAAACGCGTATGGATCCGTAAGCGCTGTATGTGAGGGATCTGTGTTAGCGCATCGAGTAACCATTGTAGTTCGCTGTCTTTCGCCATAAGAGGATCACCGCCCGAGAGAATGACCTCATTCAGCTCGGGATGGCTTGCAATGTAGTCGAGTGACTCTTGCCACATGCGTTTACCGCCTGGGTTTTCTTTATAAGGAAAGTGGCGTCGGAAACAGTAGCGACAATTCACCGCACACCCACCTTTTAAAATGAGAAGGCAGCGGTTACGGTATTTATGGAGCAAGCCTGGTTGCTCGTTATCTTGCTCTTCAAGTGGATCCTGGCTGTAGCCATCCATGACCTGGAATTCTTCTTGAATCGGCAGAACTTGACGTAAAAGAGGATCATTGGGATTGCCCTTTTCCATTTTGTCGACAAAGCTTTTAGGCACACGCAAAGGAAATAGACGTCGAGCTTCTAACCCGCTTTGATAAGGTGCTGGATCAATATCAAGATGAGCCAGTAGCGAATGGGGATCCGTGATCGCATTCGCTAACTCTGTGAGCCAATTTTGCTCAACAGTTGATACGTTTCGGGTTATGATATGCGGCATTAAATTTAACTCGAAGAATAGAAAGAGGAAAAGATGGCGACTGTTAGCACTAATGAGTTTAAGGGCGGTCTTAAAATTATGCTTGATAATGAGCCTTGTGTCATTCTCGAAAACGAGTATGTGAAGCCAGGTAAAGGTCAAGCGTTCAACCGCGTTAAAATCCGTAAGCTGCTTTCTGGTAAAGTGCTAGAGAAAACTTTCAAATCAGGTGAGTCTGTTGAAGTTGCAGACGTCATGGATATCGAGTTGGACTATCTTTACAACGATGGTGAATTCTACCACTTTATGAACAACGAAACCTTTGAGCAAATCGGCGCTGATGTTAAAGCAGTTGGCGATAATGCAAAATGGTTAGTTGAAAACAATACTTGTACGCTAACACTGTGGAACGGTAACCCAATTACGGTGACACCTGAAAACTTTGTAGAGCTAGAAGTAACAGAAACAGATCCTGGTCTAAAAGGTGATACTCAAGGTACTGGTGGTAAACCAGCGACGTTAATCACTGGCGCTGTCGTTCGTGTTCCACTATTCATCCAAATCGGTGAAATCGTTAGAGTTGATACACGTTCAGCTGAATACGTCGGTCGTGTGAAGTAATTCGCATACTGAGATATCAAAAAGGCCGCTTATGCGGCCTTTATTTTTAGAAATAAAAACACCGCCTGTTGGCGGTGTTTTTTCATTCATTTTCGGGTGGGGTTACACCATGAAAACGAAGACAACAGCAAGGATAGAAACGGTGTACGCCGCTACGTAGCATGCAATCTTACCTACCACACCAGTGTGGAACTTAAGGTCGTGCATACCGTGATGTAGACGGTGCATAGCATGCCACATCGGTAATGCGAGTGTACCGACAGTGAACGCCATACCAATCCAGCTGCTAACGAAAGCACTAACGCGCTCGTAGCTCAATGCTTCTGCACTGATAATGCCCATTGGCACTAGGATGCCCATCACTAAAATGGTGATAGGGGTAATCATTGCAAACCAAGTACCACCGGCACCAAATAGGCCCCACCATACTGGCTCGTCTGAACGTTTAGGATTGCGATTAACCACAATGAACTCCTTAAACCAGAACTAGAACAATAAGTGAGATAGCGGCGACCGCTGCCCACTGACCAAGCACAACCACTTTAGTATCTAGCGCTTTGCCTTTGATTTTAATTGGCATCACTTGTGGCATCATGCTGAAGAATGTTTGTGCGTGGAACAGGCTACCCGCCAACGCAACAATGTTAATTGCGACGATCACTGGGTTTTGCATGAAGCCTAACCAGCTTTCCCATGCTGCTTCACCCACGACAAGGCTTCCTAGACCAACCGTCAGGAAGAGGGTAAAGAGGATCAGCGGAATAACAGTTGCTTCACGCGCCATGTAAAATCGGTAGAAAGGGTGATCTTTCCACCAAGTACGTTTCATTTCGCGAACGTAAGGCTTACGATTGCTCATGATTAGGCCTCCGGTTTGATCATAGCAATAACGAAATCTTTAGAAGATTCGATTTTGCCTTGGTTAACAGCCGCTGCTGGATCAACGCTCTTCGGACAAACCTCAGAACAGTAACCCACGAAAGTACAACCCCAAGCGCCGTTGTCGCCGTTGATGAGCTTCATACGCTCAGCAGCGCCATTGTCACGACTATCAAGGTTATAACGATGCGCCATAGTCAGTGCTGCAGGACCAATAAACTCAGGGTTTAGACCAAACTGAGGACAAGCGGCGTAACACAAACCACAGTTGATGCAGTTAGCAAATTGCTTGTACTTTGCCATTTGTGCTGGCGTTTGGTTATTTGGACCATCTTCTGGCGTACGCTCGTTACCGATGATGTAAGGCTTGATTGCTTCTAGACGCTCAATAAATGGTGTCATGTCGACAATCAGGTCTTTCTCGATAGCAAAGTTTGCTAGAGGCTCAATAGTGATACCGTTCGGGTAATCACGTAGGAACGTCTTACATGCAAGCTTTGGCACGTTGTCTATCATCAGACCACAAGAGCCACAGATCGCCATACGACAAGACCAGCGATAAGCCAGATCTTTGTCTAGGTTATCTTTGATGTAACCAAGGGCATCAAGCACTGACATGGTGTCATCAAAAGGCACTTCAAAAGTTTGCAGATACGGTTCTGCGTCCTTCATTGGGTCGTAACGTAAAATCGATACATTTTGGATACGGTTAGCAGACATTATTTCGCCTCCTTCTCAGCGGCTTCTTTTTCAGCAGCCTTGGCAGCAGCTTCAGCAGCTTCTGCTTCAGCACCGTATAGACGAGCTTTAGGCTGAGACTTGGTGATAGTGACATCGCTGTATTCGATACGCGGTGCATCATCGCCGTTGTAGTACGCGAGTGAGTGTTTTAGGAAGTTCACATCATCACGATCTTGGCAGCCTTCGTCTAAGCGCTGGTGAGCACCACGAGACTCGCGACGTAGAATCGCTGAGCATGCCATTGATTGTGCGACTTCTAGGCCGTAACCGACTTCGATAGCGTAAAGGAGATCAGTATTGAATACTTTCCCTTTATCTTGAATGCTGATGTTTTTGAAACGCGCACGCAGCTCAGCTAGCTTATCAACCGTCTCTTGCATCAAGTCTTCACGACGGTAGATACCACAGCCTTCTTCCATGGTTTTACCCATCGCGGTGCGGATCTCAGCCCAGTTCTCGTCACCTTCTTGACTAAGGAGTGCGTCGATACGAGCTTGAACATCGGTGATAGCCGCTTCAACAGCATTTTCATTCCAGCCAGAGAACTCTTCAGCGCGTTTTGCTGCACCTTCGCCCGCTAGGCGGCCAAAGACAACGAGCTCAGCCAGTGAGTTTGAACCCAAACGGTTTGCACCGTGAAGACCAACAGATGAACATTCACCAACGGCAAATAAGCCTTTGATGCTGGTCTCGTTGTTCTTGTCAGTTTCGATACCACCCATGGTGTAGTGCACCGTTGGACGAATTGGGATTGGCTCTTTTGCTGGGTCAACATTAACGTACGCTTTCGACAGTTCACAAATGAACGGCAGACGCTCGTTAAGGTACTCTGCGCCAAGGTGGCGTAGATCAAGGTGAACAACATCGCCCAATGGGTGCTCGATGGTGTTGCCTTTTTGCTGTTCGTGCCAGAATGCTTGAGAAACTTTGTCGCGAGGACCAAGTTCCATGTATTTGTTTTTCGGTTGGCCGATTGGGGTTTCTGGGCCCATGCCGTAGTCTTGCAAGTAACGGTAGCCGTTCTTGTTCAACATGATACCGCCTTCACCACGACAACCTTCAGTCATCAAGATGCCTGTACCTGGAAGGCCAGTAGGGTGGTACTGAACAAATTCCATATCACGCAGTGGTACACCGTGGCGATAAGCCATTGCCATACCATCACCCGTTACGATACCGCCGTTAGTGTTGACGTTGTACACGCGACCTGCGCCACCCGTTGCAAGAACAACCGATTTTGCTTTGATACAGACCATTTCGCCTTCAGCCATGTGAATAGCGATCAAGCCCTGCACTTCACCTTCAGAAACAATCAGGTCAACCACGAAGTACTCGTCTAAGCGGTTAATTTGAGAGTATTTGATCGATGTTTGGAAAAGTGTATGTAGCATATGGAAGCCGGTTTTATCCGCAGCGAACCATGTGCGCTCTACCTTCATACCACCGAAACGACGAACGTTAACGTCGCCGTTATCTTTACGGCTCCATGGACAGCCCCACTGTTCAAGTTGGACCATTTCACGGGTGGCATTTTCGACGAAGTATTCCACTACGTCTTGTTCACATAACCAGTCACCACCACCAACAGTATCGTTGAAGTGATTGTCTAAGCTATCTTCATCTTTGATAACGGCTGCAGAGCCGCCTTCGGCTGCTACAGTATGCGAACGCATTGGGTAGACTTTGGAGATCAGAGCTATTTCTAGTTCTGGGTTTGCTTCAGCAGCAGCAATCGCAGTTCGAAGACCTGCGCCGCCGGCGCCGACGACAGCGATATCTGTGGTGATTATTTTCACAGCTATCCTCCGGAGGAAAGACTAATAAAACGAATAAGGCACTAAATTTACTAGCACCTTGACCTTGAAATCCTGACAGGCATTTTAGAGGACAAAAATGACGAAATAATTGATTTTGACGCATATTTTCCGTCGAAAAATTAAAACAATGCAACATCTGTGATCTAAATCAATCAATGTCATCAACATTGGTTGAAGGTATGTGTATCTCATGTGGGTTTATCAGACTGTAGCCCGGCTCATGTGTGCTTTTTGTAGAGTGATTTTAAATTAATTTAAACAATTACTTATGATTAAATGTTGATAGGGAGGTAAGTTGTAATTGCTCATTATGATAGCTTCATGATGTTATTGGGTGAATACCGTTATTCGCGTAGAAAAAAGCCATTGTTTTTATTGTTTTCATTGTATAACCACGGCTTATATTGACCCTAGTGATATCAGAATGGTTATTCAGTGGCGGTTCAGGTTAGGTGTTCTAAGTATTCTCATGATATTTTTGTCTTTCAATAGAGATAAGCGGTGAATTCATGGCAACCTGGCAACCTTCGGCGTCAATCAACTTATTACGAGAAAGAGCGCAGTTAATTGGGCAAATTAGAACTTTCTTCTCAAATCGAGAGGTTTTAGAGGTTGAAACTCCTTCCTTGAGTATGGCGACGGTGACGGATGTGCATTTGCACACGTTTCAAACTGAGTTTGTTGGTCCTGGTTACTCAAAGGGGCAGTCTTTAAGCATGATGACAAGCCCTGAGTTTCATATGAAGAGGCTACTCAGTGCAGGAAGTGGGTCGATTTTTCAGCTGTGTAAGGCGTTTCGCAATGAAGAGTCAGGCCGTTACCATAATCCTGAATTTTTGATGTTGGAGTGGTATCGAGTTGGTTTTAATCATCACGATCTCATGGATGAAATGGACTCGTTATTACAAGGCATTTTAAATGTTGGCCCATCACACCGAATGACTTACCAGAGTGTTTTTCAGCGCTGCTTGGGCGTATGCCCGCTTGAAGGTACGATGACGGCTTTGAAAGCGGCAGCGGCGACCCTGAACTTGCAAGATATTGCTGAACCGGAGACGGATAGGGATACCTTGTTGCAGCTGTTATTTAGTATTGGCGTTGAACCCCATATTGGTGTCGATGCGCCAGCCTTTGTTTATGACTTTCCTGCCTCTCAAGCCGCATTAGCTCGCATTAGTCCTCACGACCCTCGGGTAGCTGAGCGATTTGAAGTTTATTTTAAAGGGGTTGAGCTTGCGAACGGCTTCCACGAACTGTCTGATCCGGTAGAGCAGCGTCAGCGATTTGAAAAAGATAATCAAAGCCGTATAGCTCGAGGGTTAGCGCCACAGTCGATTGATGAGAATTTGTTGTCGGCGTTGGATGCTGGTTTACCTGACTGTGCCGGCGTGGCACTAGGCGTGGATCGCCTTGTGATGCTGGCATTAGGTTGCGATCACATTGATCAAGTTCTGGCTTTTCCCATTCATCGAGCTTAAGCCGTTAACCATCGAGTTTAGATAATTAACCTGAACTCGGGATAAGAAGAGAAGGGAACTAAAAGCTGGCTCTGCGATCAGATCTTTCAACCAAGA
>JBHOGO010000083.1:0-19288 GCA_043421945.1 bacterium sp. HQB-150
AGGGAGTATAAGATCACAAGTAAAACTGATCGTCAAACTGATCATTTTGCTCGAAAAACGTTCATGATCTTGCCCTGATCAATAAGGAGGTTATCGAGGGTGATTGTTATTAATGGCTTTGCGTCAATGTTGCCTAGGTTCCACACTACATAAAGTCTGAAAATAAGTCCCTTAACTTAAGGGGTATTATATTCTTTTAAGGGCACTCCATAAGCGGGAGATAGTTTGATCTCTGTTACAGATTTGACACCTTATTACATCGCTGTATAGCAATAAAAAGCTATTGGATAAATAAGAATAGATTGATAATAAAACACATAAATAGAACTATATTGCTCAAAATTAAAAAATTATTGTCAATAAATTGTCCTCCTATTGCAACATAGTATAAATCTTTCTGGGTAGTATTCAGATACCAAAGTTATTCAATATACGAGTTAATGACTCAGATTAGATGCTTGTTGCTTAGCTCAGATTGAACAATGGCTTAGGTGAAAATTCAATTATTGGTTTCTATATTCAGCTTATTTGAGGGCTGTAGATCTGTGCGTTTGAGCTGGTGTGATTTTCACACTGATTAGCGAGTAACGCGACGATTGTTCAGGTCTACCTTGTTTCTACCTTCAGGTAGTTTGATATACCCGACATAGAGGTGACAGCAATGCAACAAGAAGCATTAGGAATGGTTGAAACGAGAGGTTTGACTGCGGCGATTGAAGCTGCTGATACCATGGTGAAATCAGCCAATGTACAGTTGGTTGGCTATGAGAAAATAGGCTCGGGATTGATCACTGTGGTGGTGCGTGGTGATGTCGGAGCTGTTAAAGCCGCGACAGATGCAGGTGCCTGCGCTGCGAGCAATGTTGGAGAGGTTATTGCGACCCATGTGATCCCCCGCCCCCACACCGATGTCGAGGCCGTACTCCCGGCAGCCCTTCCTGAAGGAACTGCATGATGACAACAATAACGACAGTAGAACAAATCATATCTGATGTTCTGGAAAAAGTGGGTGATCAAGGCGATACCGCCTTGGTTCCTGCGGTTACCGCAAGAACTGTTAATGCTGACCAAGATGTCACTAGAGTCGTCAAAAACAACGCTATGACAGAGTTTGTCGGCACAGCAATTGGTGACACTATCGGATTGGTGATCGCCAATGTTGATAGCCAGCTACTTGAAATCATGGACCTCGATAAGAAATACCGCTCGATTGGTATTCTCGGTGCTCGTACTGGTGCAGGTCCACATATTATGGCCGCCGATGAAGCCGTTAAAGCAACGAATACCGAAGTCGTCAAGATCGAGCTAGCTCGAGATACGAAAGGTGGTGCAGGGCATGGTTCACTGATTATCTTTGGTGGCTCAGATGTGTCTGATGTTAAGCGTGCAGTTGAAGTCGCATTGAGTCAGTTAGATAGAACATTTGGTGATGTCTACTCAAACGATGCCGGTCATATTGAGTTGCAATATAGTGCACGTGCTAGCTACGCATTAGAGAAAGCATTTGGCGCTCCTCTGGGAAGAGCTTGTGGCGTTATTGTCGGTGCTCCTGCTTCTATTGGGGTATTAATGGCCGATACGGCACTGAAAGCCGCCAATGTTAATACTGTGGCTTACAGTTCGCCAGCAAAAGGGACAAGCTTCTCAAATGAAGTGATCTTAGTGATCTCTGGGGATTCTGGTGCCGTCAGACAAGCAGTTTCAACCGCTCGCGGTATTGGTGTTAGCTTGTTGGAGACCATGGGTGGTGAAGCCCCTTCAGCCACTAAACCTTATATTTAGGTCATAAAAGGATAATAACAATGAAGCCTGTATCTCAAGGTTTTAGTGAGCCTACAAGTCGTGTGGATTCACTAAGAAACCAAATTTTTGAGGCTGTACCTTGTATTGAAACATCGCGTGCGTTAGCTATTACGGCCTCTTATAAAGAAACCGAAGGCAAGCCAGCGATAATTCGTCGTGCCAAAGCATTTGAACGTATATTAGCCGAGCTCCCAATCGTTATTCGTGATAATGAGCTGGTCGTCGGTAGCGCGACAGTAGAACCGCGTTCATCACAAATATTCCCAGAGTTCTCTAATACTTGGATTGAAGATGAGTTTGAACGAGTCGGGAAGCGTAGTGGTGACTCATTTCAGATTTCAGAGCAAGCGAAGCAGGAGTTGCGCGAAGTCTTCCCTTATTGGCAAGGAAAAACAACCAGTGAACTAGCGACATCATACATGTCCTCTGATACACAAGCCTGTATGGACGCAGGTGTATTCACTGTTGGTAATTACTATATGAACGGGGTCGGTCACATCTCCGTTGATTACGCAAAAATACTCAAGGTGGGATACCAAGGTATCATTACCGAAGTGGCTGAGAAAATGTTGTCAGCCGACAAGACCTCACCAGAATACATTAAGCAAGAGCAGTTCTACAAAGGCATTATTATTTCTTGTAGCGCAGCTATTCAGTTTTCTAAGCGCTATGCAAATAAGGCCAGTGAAATGGCTCAATCTGCAAGTGGCTCTCGTAAGGCTGAATTGGAAAAAATTGCTGAAACTTGTCGTCGCGTACCTGAGCAAGGTGCAAGTAACTTCCATGAAGCCTGTCAGGCATTTTGGTTTGTACACTTAATGATTGGTTTAGAGTCAAATGGCCACTCAATTTCACCTACGCGTTTTGACCAGTATATGTACCCTTATTTTGAGATGGATAAGGATATTTCAAACGCAGAGGCTCAAGAGTTAATCGACTGTATCTGGGTTAAGCTAAACGATATCAATAAAGTACGTGATGAAGTGTCAACGAATGCCTTTGGTGGTTATCCGATGTTTCAAAACTTGATTGTTGGTGGACAAGACAGCAATGGTGAGGATGCAACCAATACCTTGTCTTATATGTGTATGGAAGCGACTGCCAGAGTCCGTTTGCCACAGCCTTCCTTCTCCGTACGTGTATGGTCGAAGACCCCGGATGATTTTCTTCTCAAAGCGTGTGAGTTAAGCCGTTTAGGGCTCGGTGTCCCCGCCTTTTACAACGATGAAGTGATCGTTACCTCATTGGTTAACCGGGGGCTGACTCTACAAGATGCACGTGATTACGGCATCATTGGCTGTGTTGAGCCGCAGTGTCCTGGGAAAACAGAAGGGTGGCATGATTCAGCTTTCTTTAACCTCGGTAAATTGCTTGAGATAACTCTGAATGGCGGTAAGGTTGGTGATAAACAACTAGGTCCCATTACGCCACAACTCACTGAATTGTCATCGTTCGATGATCTTATGACTGCCTATCAACAGCAGGCGGAATACTTCGTGTTTCATCTGATTACCGCTGATAACTGTGTGGATATATCTCATGGAGAGCGAGCACCGCTGCCTTTCTTATCATGTATGGTCGATGACTGTATTGGCGATGGGAAATCGCTGCAAGAAGGTGGGGCTACGTATAATTTTAGTGGCCCACAAGGGGTCGGTGCAGCCAATGTTGGTGATTCGTTAGCTGCGATCAAGAAGCTTGTTTTTGAAGAAGGCAAACTAACGCTACAACAGCTCAAAGAAGCGCTAGATAGTAATTTTGGTGGTGAAGTCGCCGTTGATAATAGCCGTAATGACCCCGCTTATGATGTGGTGATGGACGCTGTTAAGAAAGTGCTTGCGGAAACTGGCTCTGCGGCGCTCCTTGATTCACAAGCGCTGAAGAGCAATGTACATGTATTAACATCGAACAAAAACTCAATCCGTCAAATGCTGATCGATGCACCTAAGTTTGGTAATGATATCGATGAAGTCGATTTGTTAACGCGAGAAGGTTCAGCCATCTACTGTCGTGAAGTGCAAAAATATACCAACCCACGTGGTGGGTCGTTCCAAGCTGGTCTGTATCCTGCCTCTATTAACGTTTTAATGGGGACGGTTGTCGGAGCAACACCGGATGGCCGTATGGCAGGTGAACCACTCGCTGATGGTGTCTCTCCAAGCCGAGGCATGGATCGTAATGGTCCAACAGCAGCCACCAATTCGGTAGCGAAGCTCGATCATTTCATTGCATCTAACGGTACGTTGTATAACCAGAAGTTTCACCCAACCGCACTAGAAGGTGATACTGGGTTAAGTAACATGGGAGCGTTAATTCGGAGTTACTTCGACCATAAGGGGATGCATGTACAGTTTAACGTTGTGAATCGAGATACTTTGGTTGCCGCTCAAAACGAACCAGATAAATATCGTGACTTGGTCATTCGTATTGCGGGTTATAGTGCTCAATTTATTTCTCTGGATAAAAGTATCCAAGACGACATTATTGAACGAACTGAACATGTTTTCTGATCCGTTATTGCTCCGCATATAGATGAAATCTACGTGCGGAGCTGTTTTGATCCTGTTTAGGAAGGTTATCTTATGTTTGATAATAATGAGCAAGGCACTGTATTTAATATTCAAAAGTTTTCACTACATGATGGACCCGGTATTCGAACTATCGTGTTTTTGAAAGGATGTTATTTGTCTTGCAAATGGTGCAGTAATCCTGAATCACAAAAATTCGCTCCATCCGTACTCTTTGAGAGAGAAAAGTGTATTGGTTGCGGTGACTGCGCTTCTTCCTGTCCACAAGGTGCAATAAGCCTCAATCGTTTTGATCGTATTGATCATGACAAGTGTGTTGGCTGTGGTACCTGTGTTGACCTTTGCCCAGCCAATGCTTTGACTCTTTCTGGTAAGAAGATGAGCGTGAAAGAGGTCTTGGATGAGGTCTGTAAGGATGCTGTACATTACCGACGATCCAGCGGTGGATTAACCCTCTCAGGTGGTGAACCCTTAGCACAACCGGTTTTTGTCGAGGCTTTACTGCGTGCAGCCAAGAGTCGAGGTTTGCATACAGCAATGGAAACGACAGGGATTGCGAGCCCAGAAGTCCTAGAAAGAATTATACCGCTATTAGATGTAGTGCTGTTGGATATTAAGACTTTTTACAGCGATCAACATGAGAAATATACGGGTTTAGCAAATAAGGTCGTGCTTACAAATGCATTAACTATTGCTAAATTGGCAAAAAAAGTGTCGGTGAGAGTACCACTAATTCCAGATTTCAATGCTGATGAGCAGAGTATAAAAGCGATTGCTACTTTTGCGACACATATGGATAACGTAACTCGATTACACCTTCTTCCTTATCACAATTTTGGTCAGAACAAATATACGCTATTAGGAAAAGAATATTATTGTGACGGATTTAAAACACCATCAAGTGATGACGTCAATAAATACAAAAATATTGTAGAGTCATTAGGTATTGAATGTGTGATTGGTGGATAATATTAATAAGGAATACAAATGAGTATATTAAAAAATAAAGTACTATTACATCAATGTGTTTCCGAGTTTCTTGGTTTAGGTGTCGTTATATTCTTTGGGGTCAGTTGCTTATGTGCGTCTGTGCTTGCTGGTGCTAATTTCAGTTTATGGGAAATTTGTATTGTATGGGGCGTGGCATTTGCACTCGGAATATACTTGAGTGCTGGAGTATCCGGTGCTCATTTAAACCCAGCCGTCACAATTGCATTGTGGCGCTATGCAAACTTCGATGGCCACAAAGTTATGCCGTATATTGCTGCACAGACAGCAGGTGCGTTCGCAGGGGCTGCATTGGCGTATCTTATTTATCACAATCTGTTTGATGCTTTTGAAGTGGCGAATGGTATGACTCGCGGCAGTGTTGACAGCTTATCTTTAGCCGGATTGTTTAGTACCTACCCTCACGTTGAAATCAGTCTCTTGCAAGCGGGTGTGGTTGAGTTCGTTATTACCGCAGTGTTGATGCTATTGATCATGGCGCTAACTGATGATGGTAATGGTCTGCCACGTGGTCCTTTAGCTCCTTTGCTTATTGGTTTGCTGGTGGCTGTTATCGGTGCAGCAACAGCACCATTGACTGGGTTTGCTCTTAACCCTGCTCGTGATTTTGGGCCCAAGTTATTTTCTGCGATGAGTGGCTGGGGAGAAATTGCATTTACTGGTGGCACCGCTATCCCTTACTTCATTGTGCCAATAGTAGCCCCTATTCTCGGTGCGTGTGCAGGTGCAAGCCTTTATACGTTGAAACCTAGCGAAAAAGCTGAGAAGCAAACCACCGACGAGACTGTACAAAGTTTGTAACCTTACTTGTTACCTCAAAGAGACAGACATTCGGCCTGTCTCTATCCGAGTGATCTTTTACTGATAATCAAAAGGTGAGAATGATGAAAAGTGCGTTGGGGATGGTTGAAGTCACAGGGCTAGCCTTAGCCATTACGGTTGCAGATGTCATGGCAAAGTCGGCAAATATCAAGATAGAAGGATTAGAGCGCGTGAATGGCTTTGGCTGGGTGCTTGTGCAGGTTTCAGGAGATGTGGGTTCGGTTAACGCAGCGGTTAATAGTGGTGCTGAGTTTGCCAGAACACAACAGGGTTTGATGGCATCTAAAGTGATTGCTAGGCCTGTTGATGCACTGGGAGCACTGTGGAATAAGCCCCAAAAATTGAAGGTATTGGAGCCGAAAGCAGCTGCCATTGAGGCTAAGCAGGAGGGGAAGAACCAGTCGTCAAAAACTGCTTCGACAACAACATCTGCTGAGAAAAAACCAGCTAAGGCGGCGCCAACTTCTAGATCCAGCTCCCGAAAAATAGAAGCGAAGGAAGGAATTGAAGCATGAAGGCAATAGGTGTGTCTGAAATCGCAGCTAAGGTGGTTGATAAACTACGCCACCGCTCTGTGCCTATCGGTATCTCTAATCGCCATGTTCACCTTTCTGAATCGGATTTTGCTACGTTGTTTCCGGGTCAGTCTTTGGGGGTCGGTAAGCCGTTGATGCAGCCAGGGCACTTTGCAGCGACGCAGACCGTTACGATAAAGGGCCCGAAAGGGAGCATTGAAAAAGTACGTATCCTTGGACCACTGCGTTCTTACAGCCAAGTTGAAGTCTCTGCAACTCAAGCAAGGGAGTTAGGAGTTACTCCTCCGGTCAGAATGTCCGGTGATCTATCCGGTACACCAGGTATTGACGTTATTAGTGAGTTTGGGGCTATTTCACTCGATGAAGGTGTGATTATTGCTAAACGACATATTCATATGAATGTCTTTGACGCATTACTGTTCGGAGTTGAGGATCAGCAGAAAGTGGATGTGTTGGTTGGCGAGGGATCCCGTAGCGTGCAATTTAAAGGGGTAATCATTCGGGTTGACCCACAACTTGTGCTTGAGATGCATCTAGACACTGATGAGGCAAATGCCGCAGGGCTGACAGGTGCTGGCGATGTAGGTGACATTATTTTTGCGGAGCAAGTGCATGATGAGCTCGGAGATTGATAATCACGCGATAGCCTTGCACTCTCGTCAGCTAGAGGTTGGCTTATCATCGCTTTTTGAACAAGCACCAGCTGCAGGCTTACAGGAGCTACATATAGTGTTGCCTGAATTACCTTTTTTGCTGGCATTGATTGAATTTGATAGTACTCACTTAGCAGTAAAGACGGTTATGGAGGCGTGGTCTATTGGCCTTACCACTCAGTTGATCATTCATCGTCAGTTGTTGCCTCTATTGCCTGTGTCGCCATTGATGCCACTTCCAGTAACCATTCAGGATCATCAAGGTATGCCTGTCTACTTATGCGATAGAAAATGGATTAACTACCGTGACGTTGCTTTGTATTCCCACTGCTGGTTGTTGACCCAAACTGATGCGCAATTCACAGAACTGGCACGTGAGCATATGGACAGTAAACAGATTCAACTGGCATGTAAAAGGAGTTGGAATGTATCTCGCTAAAGTTGTTGGTTCAGCTGTGGTACCGCAGAAGGTTCCCTCACTGAACGGTAAAAAACTTATGTTAGTTGAGCCTATCACTGTCAAAGGAGAGGTGACGATGTCACCACAAAAGGTGGCTGTTGACGCTGTTGGAGCAGGGGTAGATGAGGTTGTTATCGTGGCTCAAGGGGCATCAATTAGACACTATTTCCACGAACCCAATTTGGGGATTGATGAAGTTATTGTTGGCATTGTAGACAGTCTAAATTGCGACTAGGGCAACCCAAATAGGCTAAAGACGAATATCGATTAATAAAAGGAAGCTGAGTGCGTTATGAGTAATCAAGATATTGACTTGTTGGTACAAAACATACTGGCACAAAGTGCTTTTACTCACCCTGTCCAAGCTTGTGGTGGATGTTTTGAAACCGTTGGGGCGGCTGTTGATGCCGCGAAAGAGGCGTTTACTGATTTAAATGCTAGTTCGATGTCGGTACGTCAGGCCATTGTCGATGAATTACGTAATGCCTTAGCCAGCGATATTCCTGAGATGGCAGAACGCGCTTGGCGAGAAACTGGAATGGGTAATGTTTCTGATAAGAAGCTCAAGAATCACGCTGCACTCTACAATACCCCCGGCACTGAGGATCTAGCGACTCAAGCCCTGACAGGTGATGGCGGTCTTACGTTGTTTGAATATTCGCCCTATGGGGTCGTGGGTGCGATTGCGCCAAGTACGAATCCCACAGAAACGATATTAAATAATGCGATTGGGATGATTGCCGCAGGTAATAGTGTGATCTTCAGTCCTCACCCAGGAGCGAGAGATGTCTCTCTATGGCTGATTAATAAAGTAGAGCAACTGATTTTTGATATCAGTGGTATACGCAATTTAGTCGTGAGTGTTTCTACACCGAGTTTTGATTCGACTAAACAAATGATGGTACATCCCGACATTCCTCTTTTAGTGGTGACTGGTGGCCCGGGTATTGTCAATATGGCGATGAAAACCGGAAAGAAAGTGATTGGGGCTGGGGCCGGTAATCCCCCTGTCATTGTAGATGCCAGCGCCGATCTTGATAAAGCCGCTAGCGATATAATCCAAGGGGCGATGTTTGATTACAACTTACCCTGTATCGCAGAAAAGGCAGTCGTTGTCGTGGAAGAAGTTGCAAGTGCATTAATGGCTTCGTTTGAAAAAAATGGTGCTTGTTGGGTCAAGGATCCAGCGGATGTCGATCGTCTGCGTCAGGTTGCTATTAATACTAAAGGGGAAGCAAATAAAGCGCTAATCGGGCAAAGCCCTGCCACTATTTTAGAAGCCGCTGGTGTGAGTTTTCAAGACGCGCCGAAGCTCGTGATTGTTGCTGTTGCTGCAGATGACCCGCTAATGATGACCGAGCAATTGATGCCACTGCTTCCCGTTGCGACAGCAATGGATTTTGAACAGGCATTGAAGGTAGCGTTGAAGGTTGAGGGAGGGAACTTGCATACGGCAATTATGCACTCCAAGAATATTGATCATCTCAATCGTGCAGCAAGACGAATGCGGACCAGTATTTTTGTCAAAAATGCACCTTCATATGCGGGAATCGGTGTGGGAGCTGAGGGTTTTACCACGTTTACCATTGCCACTCCAACAGGCGAAGGGACCACGTCCGCTCGTTCATTTTCTCGTTTGCGCCGGTGTGTGTTGAGCGAAGCATTTAATATCCGCTGAGTAATGACTATGAGAGATTTCTCAATTCCAACTCGCTTAATCAGTGGGGCTGATAGTATAAAAGCCCTAGATCAGCTTCAGTCTCAAAGAGTCTGGATAGTATGTGATAATTTTTTGGCGAAGAGCATGGCACTCCAGTCAATTATCATCAGACTACAAGTGACGAATCAAGTTGCTTTGTTTACAGAAGTCACACCTGACCCAACGACTGCTGATGTCGCTAAAGGTATCGCAGCGATGGTGGAATTTGCACCCGATACCGTGATCGCATATGGCGGAGGCTCAGCGATTGATCTGACCAAAGCAATTCTGTATATCGCTCATCAGCAAGGGGTAAATAATGGAATGTTTATCGCTATTCCGACGACAAGCGGTACAGGCTCAGAGGTCACCAAAGTGAGTGTAATCACTGTCGTGGAGCGGCAAATAAAAGTGCCAATAGTCGATGATAAGTTACTTCCAGATATGGCAATTTTAGACCCGAACCAGACTTTGACGGTACCACCTGCTGTGACAGCTAATACTGGTATTGATACCTTGACCCATGCCATTGAAGCGATGGCATCCACGAATAATGATGATTTCAGTAATGCGCTAGCAGAAAAAGCAATTAGTTTAGTGTTTAAGTATCTGCATGCAGCCTTTTGCGATGGTAGTGATATTGAAGCCAGACAAAAGCTGTTGAATGCCTCTTGTCTTGCTGGGTTGGCGTTCAATCATGCGGGATTAGGGCTAACTCATGCTATTGCACACCAGTTTGGTACTTCACTGCATATACCTCATGGGCTGGCAAATGCGTTGTTGCTGACTGAGGTAATGACTTTTAACCGCCAATGTCAGCAAACCGAAGCGACATACGCCAAACTAGCGCGCTGTCTTGGCTTCGTCGCTCGCGATACCAACCGAAAAAGTGGTGCAGAGGCATTTATTCGAGAGACCCAGTTATTGATTGAGTCTCTTGGTATTACCGAGGCCAGTGTACGTTTGAGCCTCGTTCCTAAAAGTGATGAACAGCTTTTAGCTGTGATGGCGAGTAATACGTTACAGGACATCACCCTACAAACAAATCCAGTGCAACCGAATTTGGCGCAAGTCGCGGAGATCATTCGGGCCATTTAATTCCGCAGCGTGAATTGGGAGGTGTTGACAATGAGCAGTCAGCAGGAACGAGTAATTCAAGAATACGTACCAGGTAAAGAGGTCACCTTAATTCACTTGATTGCGAACCCTGATTCTGAAGTTGTTAGAGCATTGAATTATAGTCCAGAGGGTAATGCGATTGGTCTAATTACTATCTCCCCGGGTGAAGCGGCAATTATTGCTGCTGATCTAGCAACTAAATCGGGAGTGATTGTTGTCGAAAAAATTGATGAAGGTAATGGCTCTGTGGTCATTAAAGGTGACACATCTTCAGTTGAATGTGCATTGCAGCAGGTGAGAGAGACATTAGGTACTGTGATGAGGTTTGCTGTTTGTCCTATGACTCGAACGTAGCTTAAATAATGTAGCGTCAGTAACGTCGTTTTAATATAACAGCCAACAATTAATCGAAGTAATCATTATCTTCAATATAACCACAGTAAGAATGATGTAGCTGAGAATAAATTAACAAGGAAAGCGAATGAGTAAGTTTGTTTTATCGATTAATGCTGGCAGTTCATCGTTGAAGTTTGAGCTATTCAAAATGCCTGAAGAAGAATGCATTCTATCGGGACAATTTGACGGTAAGCGTACAGCATTAACCCATTTTCGTGTCAAACGAGACAATAATCATCCAGAGGAAGTCTCTGGTGGTTGGGATTATGATGCCGCAGTCGACTTTCTTGTTAACTACCTTATTGAAAATGATCTCATCGGTAGTGCTGCTGATATCGCTTGTATTGGCCACAGGGTTGCCCATGGTGGGGAGTATTATGCAGAACCTGTCATTGTTGATAGTCAGGTAAAAAGTACTATTTTGGCTCTGTCAAAGCTGGCACCTATCCATAATCCAATCAACCTACTCTGCATTGAAGCTTTTGAGGTTAGTTTTCCTGGTATTATACAGGTCGCGGTGTTTGATACCGCTTTTCACCAGTCATTGACAGAGGAACAATATCTATATCCGTTGCCCTATACACTTTATGAAGAGCATGGCATTCGGCGCTATGGCTTTCATGGAATCAGTCATCAATATGTAAGTACTGCAGTGATACGATATTCCCATTTGGTGCAACCACTAAAGGTTATATCTTGCCATTTAGGAAGTGGTGCGAGTATCTGTGCAATAGAGGGTGGTCAGTCTAAAGCAACAACAATGGGGTATACCCCATTGGCAGGATTAATGATGGGGACAAGGTGTGGTGACATTGATCCCTCATTGCCGCTCTATCTTGTCCAACACATGTCGATGAGTGCGAACGATGTCAGCTTCATGCTAAATAATGCCTCTGGTTTATTAGGTATTTCAGAGTTGTCGGATGATTGCCGGTTGCTTGAGAGCGCGAGTATACAGGGTGACCATAAATCGCATTTGTCGTTGCAGATGTTTGCTAATCGAATCATAGAGACTATCGGTGGCTATGCAGGGTTGCTCAACGGTTTTGATGTGCTGGTGTTTACTGGTGGGATTGGAGAAAACTCAAGTTATATCAGAAAGAAGGTTACTGACTCACTATCTTATTTAGGTGTTGATATTAGTGAAGAGAATAATAATCGAAATGATCCCGTTATTAGTAATGAAAACAGTACTGTTAAAGTCATGGTGATTAATACCAATGAGCAACTAATGATAGCAAGAGAAGCATGTAAATTGGTTAGTAGCCCAACGTCTTCATATTAAATTTTATTTTCAAAAGCGTTTAATTAATATTTGGAGTTTCTTATGGCATTTACCCTCGCGTTTCCTAAAATTAATATCTCTGGTGATGGTGCAATTGTTGAATTAGTAGCAAGGCTTGCCGCCAATGAGTCGGGGCATGGCCTGATTGTTGCTGATGCTGCTTTGGCAAAGTTAGGCCTACTCGACACCCTTAGTGAAGAGCTTGATCGTCATGGATTACCCTACACATGTTTTAGCGACACGGTTCCAAATCCAACCGTCACTGTCGTTAACCAAGCCTACGATTGCTTTGTTGAGTCTGGTGCGAGCTACATCATTGGCTTCGGTGGCGGTAGTGCTATCGATACTGCGAAAGCGGTAAAGATCTTATCTGCAAACTCCCAACCGATTACTGACTTTACTGGGGTTGGAATGGTGAAGCATGCCGGTGTCTCTTTATATGCCATTAATACGACGGCTGGAACAGCAGCCGAAGTCACTAGTAATGCTGTGATTACCGATGAAGTCAAAAAGGTTAAATGCGTAATTATCGATAGTAATATTATTCCTGATGTATCAGTCAATGATCCGAGTATTATGCTTGGTCTCCCTGCTGATGTAACGGCCGCGACAGGTATGGATGCCTTGACTCATGCTGTTGAGGCTTATGTCTCTGTAGGGGCGCATGTTTTAACGAATCATTCGGCATTAGAGTCAGTAAGATTAATCGCATCTTATTTACCACTTGCTGTTGAGGATGGAACGAATTTTGAAGCCAGAGAGATGATGGCGTTAGGGCAGTTTCTTGCAGGCATGGCGTTTAATAGTGCAGGGTTGGGTATGGTGCATGCCATGGCGCATCCTGCTGGCGCGCATAAAAATTTGCCGCATGGGGTATGTAATGCCATTTTGTTACCGATTGTGTGTGAGTTTAACCGCCCGCATCGAGTAGAAGCGTTTGCCAAACTAGCCGTCGCTTTAGGTTGTGATGTGAGTGCTATGACACAAGAAGAAGCCAGTGTTGCGGCGGTAACGGCGATAAGGGATCTCAGTGAAAGAGTGGGTATTCCAAGTGGATTTGGCGAGTTAGGTGTGACCGAGCATGATGTCACTAAATGGGTAGATAGCGCGATGGCTGATCCATGTGCGGGTGGTAATCCTGTTTCAATGAGCCCTGAAGATATATTAGCGTTATACATGAAATCGCTGTAGTGAAATAAGGCTGCCTTAAGTAATCCTTGAGGCTGCTATTTTAGGGCTTTGGTCGGAGGTTAGGATGAATCCTTTTTTACAGCAGTTACAAAATGCAGGCGTGGTCGGTGCGGGTGGGGCAGGGTTTCCTATCTACATGAAACTTGACTGTCGGGTTGATACCCTGATAGCCAACGGTGCTGAATGCGAGCCGTTGTTAAATAAGGATCAAGTGTTAATGCAGCATGATAGCCAAGCACTGATCAAGGGTATGGAAATGGTCATGGGGCAGGTTGGTGCTCAGCATGGCATTATCGGCGTTAAAAAAAAGAATACCCAGACAGTGGCACAGCTGAAGGCTGTCTTGCCTGCATCCATTTCATTATTGGAGATGGAAGATACCTACCCCGCTGGCGATGAGGCTGAGTTGATATATCGCGCAACCGGAAAGCGTATTCCTGCGGGAGGGCTACCAAAAGATATCGGCATAGTCGTCAGTAATGTAGAGTCATTGATCAATGCGTATTATGCCAACAATCACCAACCAGTCACTGAGACGATGGTAACGGTTCATGGTGAGGTTGAAATGCCTTTTACCGCTCGCTTGCCTATCGGTATGAATTATGCGGAGGCAATTGCTTTAGCTGGACGTATTACCTGTGATGAGTATGTGATTATTGAGGGGGGCCCAATGATGGGCAGTGTGACTCGTGATCTCAGTAAACCTTTAACGAAAACCTCAAGCGGTTTACTTATCCTCAAGGCAACAAGCAGAGTGGCGCAAATAAAACAACGCAGTGATCAACAAGTGGTAAAAGTGGCGAGGTCTGCATGCGATCAATGTGGACAATGCACTGCTTTATGTCCTCGCGCATTGTTGGGTTATCCAGTTGACCCACGCAAAGCGATGCGTGTCGCTCAGATCGCCGAGGAGCAACATGCACTTGCAGCCCAGCTATGTTGTGGCTGCAACCTATGCACGATGTGGTCTTGTCCAGAAGGTACTGACCCACAGCGGATTTGTAGCCTCGCTAAGAAGGGACTTGGACAGCAAAATTTGCTGAGAACGCCTGAAAACCTGCAATTTCTCACGGTAGATGTTCACCCATTAAAGGCATTTCGAGGTGTTTCAACAGCGAGGCTAATGCGCCGTTTGGAAGTGCTCGATTACTACCAGCGGCCAGTGAAGTACCTATCGACGTTACCCGCAGTGAAGCGAGTGACGATTCCGTTACACCAGCATATAGGCAGGGCGGCGGAGTCAATCGTTGAGGTCGGGCAAAGGGTGAATAAGGGTGACATGATCGCCAAAGCTGCCGAGGGGAGTTTGAGTGTCGCCATGCATGCCAGTATCAGCGGACGAGTTGTTAGTATTGCTGATGCGATTGTGATTGAAAGAGACAGCGAGCACTAGGGAGAGAAAAATGGATAATGCAATAGGCTGTGTTGAATTGAATTCGATAGCCCGTGGGTATCAGGTTGCTGATGCGATGGTTAAAGCGGCCAATGTCAGAATCGTTTTTCACCGTACTACCTGCCCTGGGAAGTTTATCGTGTTGGTCAATGGTGATATAGGTGCGGTTAGAGCAGCGGTTGACCATGGCTTGGTGGCAGGGCGTGGCGAAATCGTTGATGATGTGGTGATTTCAAATATCCATCCTGATGTGTTCTTAGCGATTTCAGGAACAAGTGAAATTCCACAGGGGGGAGCGTTGGGGGTGATTGAGACTTTCTCCGTTGCGTCAACAATTGAGGCGGCAGATGCAGCCGTTAAAGCGAGTGAAATTCAACTGATGGATATTCAATTGGCAATGGCAATAGGTGGTAAAGGGGTGGTGACCTTAACTGGCGATGTTTCTGCAGTACAATCAGCCGTTGAGATTGCTTGCGAGCGTGTCAAGGATAAAGGTGTCCTTGTCAATAAATGTGTTATTGCCAACCCGAGCCGAGAAATCCTCGAGACTTCGTTATAGTCCTACCTTAATAGCCCTTCTTATATCTCTATCTCAGTATCCAGAGGTAGAGATACCGTTAATTCCGACGCCAGTCGAACTCCATTTGATGGGCTGTTTTTTCTGCGATCTTGAGGCTATGGATCTTTGATACTAAGTGTAAGCTCATGTCTATACCTGCCGAGATCCCACCGGATGTCATGTACCGTCCTTCATCAACCCAACGGGTGTTTTCTATTACATTTAAGCAAGGATAAGAAGATCGTAGTGCTTCAATATCTTCCCAGTGAGTCGTGGCTGAAAGGTTGTCGAGTAAACCTGCTTCAGCTAATAGAAAAGCGCCGGTACATATGGATACAACGTATTGTGCTTGATTGTCTATCAGTTTTATCCATTCGATAACCGGCTTTTTCTTGATCTCAGCGTTATGTATACCACCCACAACAATCAAAGTGTCTATCGGAGGGTGCTCATCAAAGCCATAATCTGGAATAACGTTAAAACCACCCCTTGCTCGTGTAGGACGTTGGTGCTCTGCAATACAAAATACATGGTGTTGACTATTAGCAGGAAGAAATCGATTAGCGGTTGATAGCACTTCGAAAGGGCCGGCGAAATCGAGCACTTCTGCATCATCGTATATATAGATGGCAATATTCATTAGTATGATTCACTCACTAAATGAGATTCTGTTTATTAATTTTGAATATAGTATATAAGTCGGTGAGATTTAATATAAAACGTGATATTTCATGATCTTTATTGATAATTGCTTACTCTAAATGAGGGTGAAATGTTAAGTTAAAAAGAAATACATCAATAGTGCTTGGCAAGCTCAGTACCTGACTTGTAGCGATAAATAAATGGGCTGGCGCTGTTGATATTAATACTGATTATCTACGCAAGGAAAGCGATGGTGTCTCGAGAGAAAAAGCAGTACTTAAAGTGGTCGAAAGTGAAGCAAGGACTATGTGTCGCGATATTTGGATTTTCAGCTACTTTCACCCAGCCGGTATTGGCTGATAGCCGAGATAATTGGGTAGTCACCAGCGACATTACAGCTTACGGGCTAGTTACAGTAGCGATCGCGTGGCCAGCGTATCAAGGAGATTGGAAAGGGTTTCGACAAGCAAGTTATAGTACCGCCTCCAGCACTTTACTGGGTGAAATCGGTAAGGCAGCCACGAAGAAAGAGCGACCCGATGGCAGTGATGACGATAGTTTTCCGTCGAACCATACCGCGAATGCGTTTGCAGCTGCCACAACTATGCATATTCGTTATGGCTGGGAGGTTGGGGTACCTGCGTATGGTGTTGCTGCTCTGGCGGGGTATAGCCGAGTGCAAGCGAATAAACATTACTGGGTAGATGTCGCAGCTGGTGCAGCGTTAGGTATTTTTACAGGGTGGCTATTTACGGATGCTTTGAATGAGAGTGTGCATATACACCCATGGGTTGAAAAGAATGATGTCGGGTTGCACGTCTCTGTTTCTTGGTGATTTTCTAGAAGGTGTATTTAGAGTTAATAGTACTTTGTGAAATACGCAGCGTGACTTTCCCCTGCAAGAATTTTTATTTGCAGGGGATACGCACGGCTAGGAGGTGACAGGTTGTTTCCCATTAGAAGGCATCATTCTGCCCCAGATGGCAATAACGATAATCGCAAAAACTAATCTTGCCCATAATATTGCCATGATATCAGCTCCTAATAGCACTATTAGCAGTGTGTCTTCTATGACGCTGTGGCAAAGCCCCAAAAAGCTCATTACGAGCAAGGTATCTCGTTTCGAAATATGACCTTGCTTTACTTCATCAATCAGCAGCCCTGCACCGAATGATAAGCCGAGTGTTGCGCCGATCACCGTGATATTAGCGGCTTCTTTTCCTAGCGTTAAACTGCGTAATAGAGGATACAGGGCTTTGTGCATTAAAGCTTCAATACCCATCCAGCGTAGTAATTTAAGCAGTGTCATTAACCCACCGATAATTAGAAATATTGTTGCGAACATCTGTAGCTGCTCTAATGCCCAATGTGTGAGGGTCGCATTGTTGGTGATATTCGGCTGCCAAACGAGATTGATCGGTTGCTGTTGCCAGTCGCTCCATTGATAGAGTTGATTGAGGATTGCACCAAGCACTAAGGCGCCACCGACTCTAACAACCATCGTTGCTCGCCAACTGACTCCAGTTGCTTTGGCAACAGCGCCTTCAACAGGAATAGCATGACCAATTAATATCATCGTGCCTAGCACAGAAGCATCGGCGACGCTGATGACCTCTGTACCTGCTATCGTATAAAACACAACCATTGCAGTATATATGTTCGTTAAAAGTGCAACAGCCCAGACAAGGCCAAGACTTTCCGACAACCCAACTACCGACATGACAGGAGAAAGTAAAGACGCCAACCCATGAGTAGCGCCGAGTGTGTCCAGTATTTTCACGACTATCGTAGCGGGTATGAGCACTTTGAGAAGCGCAAGATAGACGCGAGTAATATCGCGTAGGAGCTGGGTGATCGCAGAGGTGCGATGGATTGAAGGCATAACGTTCCCTATCATTGTCATTGATTGCGAGCATTTTACTGGAGGGGCATAGAAATCATTCCATTTAAATGGCACGATAAATAACAATTATTTCGTACTTTGTAGGCTTTTATTCATTATGTTTCTCGACCGCCTTGATAAAGCTATTTTAAGAGAGTTACAAACAGATTGTTCCATTACCAATGTTGAACTTGCAAGTCGAGTTGGGTTGTCTCCACCTGCATGTCTTAAGCGTGTACAGCGCCTCAATAAAGAGAATGTGATAGAGAAACAAGTCGCTATTTTGAATCCAGAGAAAATTGGGGACACACTGCATATGGTCGTCGAAGTCATGATGGAACGTGACAGGAAAGACCTCAACGCGGCATTTATTCGTCAAGTGCAAGCCTTTCCCCAAGTAAAAGAGTGTTATCAAGTGACTGGCGAAGTGGACTTTGTGTTGATTGTTGATGTGCCAAACATGGCGGCATACGAAACGCTGTGTAATGCGTTGCTTTATAGCAATGATAATATGAAATCATTTAAAACATTGATCTCCATGAACAGAGTAAAATATGAGACGCAGTTGGTGATTAGTGATTAGTTATTGGTGGTCAATAAATAGCGACCAGCTATGAATGGAAAGTGGTTGCTGATGAGAACAAGCTTGTTGATCAATCACAAAGTGAAATAGGCATGTAGTACGTATAATGCCCGCTTAATATCTGGCTTAGCGAACATAGCCTCAATTGGAAAAGCGAATTACATGAATAAAGTATTACTGATTAATGCGAAACAGAAATTTGGTCACTCTCAAGGTGAATACACGAATGGCCTCTATGAAGCTGCGCGTGATCTGTTTGTCAAAAACGGTTGGTCTGTCGAAACAACGGTGATCGATCAAGGTTACGACTGCGACGAGGAAGTGAGCAAGCTGGATAATGCTGACCTTATTATCTCTCACACCCCGTTATGGTGGATGGGGGTGCCTTGGACATTCAAAAAATACATGGACGATGTTTTCACTCCTGGCCACGGTGTATTGTATGCCAGCGACGGACGCTCTCGTCACGACCAAGGTAAGCTATACGGTTCAGGTGGATTAAAAACAGAAACTAGGTACATGCTGACTATTATCATGAATGCCCCAGAAAGTGCTTTTTCTGATGAGGAATCTGAGGGTTTATTTGAAGGTGCCGATATTGATACAGTGATGATTCAATATCACAAAACGCTTCAGTTCATGGGTATGAAGCCCAGGGCATCCGCATGAGTGGTTATGATTTAGCCATCGATGCAATCCCAGCAGCCAATACTTTCTCTAAAAAAGTAG
>JBHOGO010000084.1:0-19128 GCA_043421945.1 bacterium sp. HQB-150
GCATAAGATCACACTCAGCTTAGTAGATCAAATTTGCGTTCAAATCGTCTGAAAAACGTTCATGATCTTGCCCTGAGTACAGATCCTGCTCTATGGCTTGGCGACGAAATTCACAAGCTGGGGTTCGTAAAATAACCTTCGTCGTTTCTCCTTCAAAGGTTGTATGACCAATGCCTAGCTCTGCTATTACTCTATTTCCTTCTTGTATGAACAACTCAACTCGACTGTTAATCAATGCTTCTCGTTTAAAAGGCATAAGTATCGCTTTCATCAATTTAATTTGAGCAACAAAGCCCAAACCATCATTGTTGGAAAGCCTTTGCCTGCAAATAATTCGTTTTGTTTGCTGTGATTTGTCTTTTCGCTGAACGGAGGCGGAAGTCAGCAAACCCGTGAGGAATTCACTTCCAGTGTCTACATCAAGTGGAATTGGAAATAGATCTCGCCAATTGGGTAATTGGATGTCTAAATGGTTGGCTGGTTGTTCTTGTTGTTGCAGGTTGTATTCGTCGGTTAAACGCAGCAATAGCTCCGCCATATTGGTGATAAGATCAACCGTCGTTTCTTGTCTAAATGCCTCAGGTAAATGTTCAAGACCCTCCGACACCAACTGAGACGGCGATTGACCAAATTCCTGAGCGTCGTCAAAAACCCTAAGAATACGTTTAAAGATTGTTTGGAAACGGCCGCCTTCACTCGCTAGCAGCCCATAGGGCAAACCGCCCTCTCGAAACACTGAACCAAGAAAACTATGCCTTTCATCGTTATATTGGCTAACCGTACGCTGCCAATATTTAAAACCTGTTTTTATTACCTTACTACGTTGGTTAGCATCTAACTCAAACTCTAAGCTGCTTGATATACCACCCCAGCTCCATCCACCTTGGTATTGACGTCGATACCATTCTGCACAGAAAAGACAAAAAGCCGCACACCAGCTACTATCGCCATGCAACCTTGTTGGTAACTTTTGATTTTTTAAACTGCTTCGTAAGTGATGATATTCGGGTTCTGATAATTGATAGGTAAATAGCGGCTGTCCTGTGGGCTGAGATAATTCTCGTTTCGTCAAAATAGCCCGTAGGCAACCATTAACAGCAGTAGAGCTGAGTGTCGTACTTGCAGGTTCAAGTGCGCCGAGGGACGTAGTATCCATTGATAACCTAACCTTAGTTGCCTAGCCTTGAATTTAATTTTGCTAAATACTGGGTACTTAGCTGCTTTTGTATGCAAGCTAATGCATTGCAACAAACATTCCAGTCAGTAACAAGTTGATTTAACGAGGAATAAGTCGGTAATCACACTTTAAATTGGGAAGTTAAATTACCAAGGTGTAATTGTTTTTACGGTTAAGTTTAGGGAGAAGAAGTTATTTCAATAGGCACGAATGTGATGGTTGCTAACGGAGTCTAGGCTTTACTTTTAATTCCTCTGAAACCACCAATGATAAGTGATGTGACTTTCCGTTGTTTAAAATAGAAAGGACCTAACCTTTGATCAAAAAAGAGGCATCCGAAGATACCTCTGAAATTTATAGTTGGCCTGAGAAGGCTTTTTGGGAAAGGGAATCAAAAATATGATTTGATTCAAGCCATGCTGCTTCCATTGCTGACTTAGATTTCCTTACTGTAGTGACAGCGTCGTTATATTTCTTTAAGAGATCTTCGTCAGGCACTAGCAAACTAAAATTTTTCAGCTCAACAGGAGATATATGTGGCACTGTTGTCTCTGTCGGGCAACAATGTCTCTCAAATGCCTTTGACAATATACTCGAGTACAAGTAGTCAGTATATAGACTATTTTTTGGCCTCATTCTTGCCACTCGTTGTACTAGGTATGTATCTCTTTCATTGTCTGGAAACACACACACTTTCAAACCACTAGATATCCACGGACGATCCATAGCAAGAATGACATCACCAGCATCTATTTTGTAATTTTCGATACCACTAAGTTTCCTACTATCCCAGTACGCGGTATCTTTCCAATCAAAACATCCTGGTAAGGTATTTGCTCCACGACAAAGCCTCACGTTGGCTTTATCATCTTCAACATACTCTGCACTCTTAAAAGCAAATCCGGTAATTACATCAGCAAATTCCGTTAACTTAGCTTGTGATAACCCCTTCGGGTTCGTTACCGGATCACCAAACATATCCAAAAACACGCTGCGTAAGAACTCGTCGGCAAGGTCAATGGCTTGCTTACGTTTCTGGCGAATCGCATCAGCTTTATCCAAAATGGCAGCGATGCGTTTTTGGTCTTCTAGTGGAGGTAGTGGGATCAACTCATCGTGTACAAGGTTTCGATTAAGTGTTGGTACCCCCGCCCCTTCAACATAACGGTCAAGTTTAAAAGCACACAACATGTAATAGACCCATTTAGGGTCGTTTCCATGTAAATTAGTCACATACAATGCGGTATTAAGTGGCCAATAATCTTGTTCTGTGTAGTGTACTTTCCCGATAGTTCCTGAACGACCTGTTATTACTCCGGGACCTTTAATTTTAACTTCATTGTGTCTACCGTTTACACCATTGGCTGCATAGATTGGAACACCACCTTCAACCCTATCCTTTGTAGGAAGGTCATACCCTCTCTTTAACATTGCAATGTCTTTTAGAGCAACAAGTGGCCAATTATTATGATTTTCAAAAAAACTCATAACATCGACTCCAACTCATTCAAATCATCCAGAATCTCATTTTCTAAGGCTTTCAGCTTGCCTAAAATCACTTTTGGTTCGTCATAGCTTTCTTGCTCGTACACCACTTCTTTATAGCGATTGATCGACAGGTCATATTTGTTCGACTTGATATCATCTTTCGCCACCAAGAAGGCTTTTTGTTTTTTGTCTGACCATTGCTCTGTTGACTCTCCCGCCATCACTGCTGCCTGATACGCTTTGTACTGCTTAACGAGGTCTGGTAAATCGTTCTCTTTAATTGGGGTTCGTTTATCATCAAGCGATTTACCATCGGCCTGTACATCGTAGAACCAAACCTTGTCGGTACTGCCACCTTTAGTGAAGATTAAGATTGCAGTCGACACACCAGCGTAGGGTTTAAATACACCACTTGGTAGTGAAATAACCGCTTCTAACTGGTTATCTTCCACTAAGTGCTTACGCAGCGCTTGGTGCGCTTTAGAGCTACCAAATAGAACTCCATCAGGCACAACTGTTGCGCTGCGACCACCCACTGTCAGCATACGCTGAATGAGTGCAACAAACAGCAGTTCGGTCTTTTTGGTTTTAACGACTTTTAGAATCGCAGGATCGACGTCTTCTTCATCTAAGCTGCCTTTAAATGGCGGGTTAGCGAGAATGATATCAAAACCGTTTTTCGCCTCGTCAGGGAAGCGTTCAATAAAGCTTTGGCTTAATGTATCTTGGTAGTGAATGTCTGGTTGCTTAACACCGTGCATTACCAAGTTCATTGCCGCCACACGAAGCATGGTAGAGTCAAAATCAAAACCGTGGAACATGTCCGTATCGATGTGGTGACGGTTCTTTAGTTTGTCACCCGCGTAAAGGTAGTTAAAGACTGGTTCGCCATGTACATCAAGTACAGGTTTACCCTCTGAGTCAAAGGCTTGTTCTTTCTCAGTCCCCTCTGGTGAGGAGTATTTCTCTAACAGGTATTCGTAGGTTGAAGACAGGAAGCCACCGGTACCACACGCTGGGTCACAAATGCGGTGAGTCTCTCTTACATCGAGCATTTCAATCATAGCGCGAATAATGTGACGCGGCGTGCGGAACTGACCATTGATGCCTGCGGTAGTCAATTTAGACAGTAAGTATTCATACAAATCACCTTTTACATCTTTGTTTTCTAGTGGCAGTTCACTCACCAACTCAACCGCTTTCACCAATAGCGATTGCTTTTGGATCATTAGCTGAGCATCTTTCATAAACTCAGCAAACAAGGTGTCGTCACTGGTGAGCTCTTTGAAGAATGGAAACAATTCATCTTTTACCAATGGGTACAGCTGCTCTGCACCAAGATGACGGAAGTTCTCCCAGCGGATGTGCTGCTTGTCATCAGAGAACCTAGGTGAGAATGGCTTACCAGTACGAGCGCTACGCTTCTCATCGTTACGCTCATTCATGTCTAACATACGGGCGTACATCAAATAAGTAATTTGCTCAACGACGGTTAGCGGGTTGGTGATACCACCGGTCCAGAACTCTTCCCATAGCTTATCTATTTGGCTTTTTAGTGCACCTGATGTGATCATTATTTATTCTCTATATTCTTTTATGGCAATTGACGCTGCGACTCACCTATTTGCCTTTCCTTTGATGATAGCTTTCTATTTGTTGAAACTTTTTGTTTAATGAAAGCTCTCTACTTACTGAAAAAAGCAGCGTCAGTCTTAATTAGTTGTAGTGTACTTAGTCGGTTCCCATTGCCAAAGGGTTAATTCACCACTTTCTCGACACTCGCTTGTTTCTCACCCAAATGGACACTAAAGCGGCGGACAAACTGTTCCAACACATCCGCTTGAGCAGGAATTGGGAATACGCCATCTAACCCAGCATCATCAATTTGATTGAATGGTGCGTCGTACAACTGTTCAATATCAACGCTACCGTAGCGACAAAGGTGATTTTTTAGCATGCCGATAAAGCGTTGCTGTCTTGAATTAACCTGCGTATGTACTTGCTGCACAAAGGCCGTAAATTCTCCTTCAATGGCTTTCGCATCCATCCCAACAATAGTGCGCAAAATCTGATCAAGCCCAGCGGTTGATTCTGGAAAGAACTCTTTCAAAATCGAAAGATCGACACTTGGGTTTTGTGTATGCACAAGCGCATTGAGCGTGTCTAAATCCGCTTCTGTTACCGATTGTCCGGCACGTATTTTCTGTAACACTTCATTGGACTCGAACAACGGTGACAGCGTTTTTTCGACCTCTTGTTTATAGATCTGATAGTCTACCGTCACAATATCGGTTTTCACTTCTTCAGTGCGACATTCAGCGGTATCTTCTTTTACGTCCAATACGGGTGTTGGCTTAGGTGGCGGTATTGCACCTTTATCTCGTAAATGAATAACCGTTCGTAGCTCGCTTCGGCATACTTCTAATTCATGGTGGTCGGCATCGTTCCAAAAGTTTGGCTGTTGCACCTGCTTAATCGTACTGACCTTGCTGCGCACTTCGTTAAGGTGCATGGAAAGTGTGGTGACCTTGTCCATAATCGGCATCGCTGCAATATCTACTTTCGAAGGTTGCTTGAGTTTGATCAGCTCAAGCTCTAAGAACTGGAGATCGAAACGCAAAGCTTCACTCTCACCAGTAATTGGCTTCCATTGCATTAGAGGTGCCATCGTAGAGCGCAGCAGCGCTTTGGTATCCGGGGCCATTTGATGCAAGGTTTTCTCATCACTTAACTGCGCTTTGATTTGCCAGTTTTCACGCACCTCGATAGTTTTATCGTTAAGTGAATCGATATCAGCTTTAATCTGTGGGATCACCGCATCGAATATATCCATCTCTGCGCGTTTAAGTGCCTCATCAGCCAAGTTTAACCGCGCTTCAAATACCTTTTGCGCAAGAGACTTACCTTTTGCACCATCGTCTTCACCTGGGTTCATTTTGAAGTATTCAAAGTTGTTCCAGTGATCGAAGATCAAGAAATGCTTTTTATGTTCGTCTGGGCCGAACAGGTTCTCACATAAGCGTGTACCGCGCCCCACCATCTGCCAAAATTTCACTTTCGATTTAATCGGTTTAGCAAACACAAGGTTGATGCACTCTGGCACATCAATACCGGTATCGAGCATGTCGACAGAAACCGCAATGGTGATTTCTTCTTTGTTACCTTCGGCACTTTTGAAGTTGTCGATCAGTTCATCCGCTCGTTCGTATTTCGAGTGAATCACTCGGCAAAAGTTACCACCCAGATCAGGGTACATTTCAGCAAACAGATCGGCGATAAGTTCTGCATGTTTGATGCTACGAGCAAAGATGATCGATTTACCAGGCAATTGATTGTCGGTATCTTTAAGCCCACGTTGCATCAGATTACGAATGATCTGGCGATTGGTATCTTTGTTAAAGATTGCTTTATCAATCAGCTTTGAGTCAAAATCGAGCTCATTCGGGTCGATGCCTTGATCCTCAAGCTCAGCTATCTGCTCATCAGTTAGCTCATTGCCTTTAATGCCATCACGCAAGAACTTGGTGGTATGAGAAACGACTTTAAAAGGCACGAGGTTCTCTTCTTCAATCGCTTGCTCTAATGGATAGTTGGCTGTTGGCATTTTGTAATCACAACCAAACAGCTGGCTGGTCGAACGGGAGATCATCTCAACTGGCGTTGCGGTCAAGCCCACTTGCAGCGCATCAAAATACTTAAACAGCTCGCCATACTTGTTGTAGATGGAACGGTGCGACTCGTCGGCAATAATAAGGTCGAAGTGACCGACATCGAACTCTTCAAAGGTCTGCATCATACCTGGGTAAGTCGCGATCACGATACGCGCTTTACTCGCAAGATCTTTTTTACTTTTGCCTTTAACGAATAACGGCTCTTTAGTGAACTCATTAAATGCGTTTGCCGCTTGTTTGCGTAGCTCTTTGCGGTCACATAAAAACAGCACTCGCTTTGCCCAACCAGCATCAAGTAAACGCTTTGTCAATGCAATTGAAACGCGCGTTTTACCCGTACCTGTTGCTTGCACAATCAGTGCTTTACGGTGCTTATCGCTAAATCGTTCACATACACGAGTGATCGACTCCATTTGATAGAGTCGACCTGCAACTTCGGTATCAATCGGTGTGCTGTTGAGATCTTTTTTCAAAGCACGCTGCTGGATAAGGTATTGCAGGCTGTCTTTAGAGTAGTAACCAAACAGTTTGCGTGGTACGTAACCCTGAGCATCATCCCATAACCAAATATCATAGCCATTGGTATAGAAGATTACTGGACGTTGGCCAGTGTGTTTTTCTAATGCATCGGCGTAAATTTTGGCTTGCTCTTGCCCTGCTCTCGCATCCACTCGGGTTTTCTTCGCTTCAATAACCGCCAGTGGTTTGCCGTTGTCATCCCACAGTACATAATCACAACGACCTTTGCCAGATTGAGTCGGCTGACCATCTACTTCGTACTCTTTTGATACTTGTTCAGTGCTCACCTCTTCTAAAGCTACATCCCACCCCTCACTACGCAGCTCCGAATCAATAAGACGTTTGCGAGTTTCAGCCTCATTAAAGTCAAAGCTCTTTTTCAACTTGAGGGTGTTACGCTTTAGCTTGTCAGCTTTAGTTTGATAAACTTCCAACTTGAGCTTGCTGACAGCTTGTTGCGCCAATAACTGGGCTCCTTTGGCCTCTTCAAGTTCTTTTAACGCCTGTGTAAGCTGCTCACTGTTCTGAGCCAGTTTTTGCTTGAGCAGTTTGTTCTTACGTTTGAAATCAGCCTTGGATTCACCCTCTATCGGAGCATTGTCTGGTTGAGTGTAGCGAGGGCATTCTTCTTGCGATCCGTCGCCGTAAGCAATGAAAAGCCAACAACCAATTAGGTAAGACTCTTTGAGTAGCCATAGCGCATCATGCTGATTGACATATCCGTCATGAGCGGCTTTGTTTCCGCCTTTGCGCACGGCGTGAAACTTATCAAGAATATCTCTATGAATGATGGCAGTAAACGAGGCACTCGTCAGCTTGTCGTGAACCGACGCATTTGGCAATACAGGTAAACGTAGCTCTCGATAGAGGTAGCCAACGACTTTTTCAACATAGCAACGAAGCTTAACCATCGAACTTTGAGGGTCGGTCACTGCATAAGCTTCCGCAAATGCACCCAATGCAGCCAGTTCTGGCCAGTCTTTTCTTAGATGTTCAAAGTTCATTGACGTTCTCACTCTTTTTGTTCTCCTAACTTCAATGAGCAATGGGTATGCCAACCCTGTCCAAGCCTGCTTGCCTATTCTTCAATACCTAATTTTGTCATCCAGCCGCTTAATGTTTGGTGGCTCTTTAGACCAAGTGCTTCAGCTGCTTTGGATTTATTATTACGACTATACTCTAAAGCTAATTCAACTGCATCTTTCTTAATATTATCAATGTATTGCTGTATATCTCCAGGCACCGAGAATTCGCTATTTAAAGATGTTCCTCTACCTGTGCTTAATACAGACGACTGCAGGTCTTCGGCAGAAATAGTGCTAGCTTCAGACCATAAGACTGCTCGATTCAGTGTATTCCAAAGCTCCCTTATATTTCCGGGCCATGGATAAGATTTTGCAAAATTTATTGCATCGGCGGAAATTTTCTTACTTTCGAATAGAGGGTGTTTTTCAGCTTGCTGATTGATATCGCACATTAGTATTGATATGAGTTCTGGGATGTCTTCCGCTCTTGCTCTAAGCGGTGGCATGTCAATAACCCCTACAGCCAGTCGATAAAAGAGGTCTTCACGAAATGTCCCTTGTGATGTCATTTTAAATAGGTCTTGATGTGTTGCTGCTATGATTCGCACATCAACCACCTTAGATTTAACGTCACCGACCCTCGTGACTTCTTTCTGTTGTAGCGCTCTAAGTAATTTAACCTGAACATTGAGTGGGAGCTCACCCACTTCATCAAGAAGCAAGGTGCCCCCACTTGCCTGTTCAAATAGCCCAGCATGATCTTTCTCTGCTCCGGTAAAAGCCCCTTTGACGTGACCAAACAGAATTGAGTCCACCAAACTCTCTGGTAATGCACCACAGTTAACCGCTCTAAAAGGCTTTTCAGTGCGAGAGCTTGCATTATGAATTGCTGTAGCCATTAGCTCTTTGCCTGTACCACTCTCCCCAAGTAATAATGCTGGCAAATCTGAGCATGCTAGGCGGTGGGCTTTTTTTATCACCCGTTGCACAACCTGTGATTTAGCCGTAATTGTATCAAAAGCGCTGATCGTGCTGGACGGTTGTGACACTAGCTGTGAAATCGCTGTAGATGATGATTTACGATACTCTGCGGCAAAATCTATAGGAATGTTGGCCTCAAATATTTCCCCTTGGGGTGAGGTTTGCAGTAACTGACATTTGGCATTACTTTTACCCAACAACACTGATACGGCAGCCATAGCTGGTGTGCCTGACGTCAGATTAATGAGTACCTCGTCGGCATCTTGAGAAGCCGCGGCTAATTGTTTATGCATTACTTGAGTAATTGATGGGTAATCAATCGGTGAAGCCAACCTGACTCGTTGAATCGTGACTGAGGTTTTTGAACGACCAGCACACGCAAGCTTCTTCTCCAACCATTCCTTGAAACTGTGCCACTCATTATCCCAAGTACTCGCCAAAATAAAGATTTTATCGGCAGGTTTTCCCTTCAGAGCGATAGTTGCGATAGAAGCTAACTTATCTAACTTCATTTGATCTAAATCTGTTCTTCCAAGCCAACTAAGTAGTGTCACCATATCGAGTACCGTAGCGATTCTTCCCTGAAGTAAAGTAGTTTACAAACTGTTCTCAATGCATGGAAGCTCTCTTCGCTGTATGAATTGATTATATTTTTAGACATACCCAAAATATAATTGAGAGCAACTTATATATTGCTTCGAAGGAAAATTAGTACTTAGGCACATACACTATCACATCCCCGACCTCACACTCGAAATACTCACACAGTGCATCAATCGCCCTCGTCGTCGTCGAATATTCATAACTAGGGTTCATCATCTTTGATAGCGCAGTACGGTTAACACCAGCCTCGGCCGCCACCTCTTGCAGTGTAATCTTGCGTTTTTCTCTGAACTCTTTATCTGCAATCAGTTCCTTTATTCGAAAACGAATCATGAATAATCCTTCTTATACCAATTCCCAATAAATGCAAAATGTTCCTTGCAGGAACCATCTTTGAGCGCTAAATTGTTCCTGTGAGGCACATAATGACAATTTCAATCTCATTGGGGGTCAAAATGTCACAAACGTTACTATCAGCTAAAGAGCTTTCCCAAAGGATTAAGTTTAACCCAAGTTACATCAACTCGACACTGCGTGATTCTGTTTTTGTTGAAGGGGTTCACTACATCCGTCCGTTCAATGGTCGCAAGATCCTTTATATCTGGGAAGCGGTCGAAGAAGAGATGTATCGCAGCGCCAACTGCAATCAGACCTATATTCCAATGGCTTCGGGGAAAATCTGTCATGGCTAGCTATCACAGTCACAGAGGAAAGCTCCGGATTGACTTTATGTATCAGGGTCAGCGCTGCCGTGAACTCACCGCGCTTGATGATACCGCTGCCAATCGGCGTAAACTTGAAAAGCTAATCAAAGGCATCGATGCAGATATGCGCTTGGAGTGTTTTGTCTATCGTGACTACTTCCCCTGCTCGAACAAAGCCAGACACTTTATCCACCACGACAACCAAGCCGCCAAGCGCAAAGAAGATATGATACACAACTACAATGCCGCGCATAGCCAGTTGACTGGACGTGACATTGTCACCTTAAGAGACTTTGCCGACGAGTGGTTTGAAGAAAACAGTCCGCGCTGGAAGCAAAGCTATCGCGAAACCATCACGCTTATCATCAACAGCTATCTGTTGCCAGAGTTTGGTGATCAACCTGTCGACAGTATCACTCGGGCTGAGATCCTTAAGTTTCGCGCTGCATTGACCCGACGGGAAAAAACTCTGTCCAACGACTTCATCAATCATGTAATGACGCCACTTCGGATGATCCTGTCCGAGGCTGCCGACCGACATGAGTTCCGCACCCCGTTTGAGAACATCAAAGCACTGAAGGTACCAAAGCGCGATGTACACCCCTTCTCGCTTGATGAGGTCATGTACTTTATTAAACATGTACGAGCGGATTTTCGCCCCTACTACACAGTGCGCTTTTTTACCGGCATGCGCACCGCCGAGATCGACGGCTTGAAATGGAAATACATTGACTTCGAAAAGAGGCTTATCTGTATTCGTGAAACACTCGTCAACGGTCGTCCCGAAACAGCAAAAACCGACGGTTCAGTCCGTGAAATCCGACTATCAACCATCGTTCTGACAGCACTGAAAGAGCAACAACTTATTAATGCGGGACGTAGTGAGTACGTATTCTGTACCAAAGCAGGTACTCCACTCGATCATCGAAACGTTCGTGATCGCATCTGGAAACCCGCTTTAAAACAAATGGGCTTTGAATACCGCCGCCCCTATGAAACCAGGCATACCGCAGCGACTCTTTGGCTTGCCGCTGGTGAAGCGCCTGAGTGGATTGCCCGTCAGATGGGACATAGCACCACCAAGATGCTGTTTGAAGTATACAGTCGTTATGTCCCTAACCTAACCCGCCAAGATGGTAGTGCTTTCGAAGCACTTATCCAGCGTAATCAATCAGGAGAGTCATGATGACAACTCACATCGCTATTCACGCATCAAGCCTATGCTTAGATATTCTCAACAGCGAGCAATTTAGAATCGCATCGTGTCAGGATATCAGAAACTACTACGACGATATCCTCACTCTGGTCGAAACAAGATTATCCGAGTCGGTGACGAGCAGTGATAGCCTTAAGAGCGAAGCCGAAGCCATTACCAAGAGAGTCATTTCATTACTCGTCTACTGTAAGGTCGCCAATCACATACCTTCGCAGGCCGATACTGTCCTGAGTTGGTTTGATAACACTACATCAGTAAGTTAGCATTAAAAGTTAGGATAACTTAGGATGACCAAACTCTACTCTTCACTTTCCTGCGAACTCACTGTCAAATCTAAAGGACCGATATGAAAGACTTTCCGCCGATGTGTTATTGTTGACGACGTAAAATCGGATTTTATCGCTTGTGAACAAAGGATGTGTGATGAAAAAAGCAATTTGGTTAGTTATGGCACTGTGTGCTCCTGTCATGGCTGAACAGGTCAGTGTCTTAGATGAATTGAAATCAACCCCACTCACCTCTTATGAGGCTGGACGAAATCAACTAGCTACATTGGCGGCAGCCGTCAATTTATATGGGAAATTTAACGGGAAAGATGACTTTCGTATTGAACTTCTAGAAGATGAGTCCAACCTAGGCATTGAAGTTTCAGCTACCCTACCTGTGCGTAAGGTCACCCAAGATGAATGCAACACGATTTTTATTGCACTTAATAAAACTAACGTCATTTCTGATATCCCAGCGCTCATTTGGCCGGGACTATCACCAGAGCAAGTAGATACAATTAAAGATGAGCTATTTATCCAAGCCAAGCTCATCGCTGAAGAAAACAACGAGTTTGCGACGACATGTAGAAAAACACTGGCAGAGATTTAAACGCTTAGGATTATGCCTCGGAGTTATCCCGAGGCACAGCTTTAGGCTACTCGAATTATATCTTTAAGACCTAATATGAGAATAGCTATATATTACAGCTGCGCCTTTAGCCAATATCCGTATTCTTAGCTGTAAGAAGTCCCCATGCTATCGCAAAGACAAAAAATAAAATGATGTGCCGTGAATAGCTCAAAATTGTCATTTAAGAGTCCTCATTCAGATTAATACGATAGAAAGTTATTAGCCCAATAGTTGTTTTTTCCATGTAAAGCAATGGTTTACCAAGAGTTTTACGGGTGAAATGGTAGCGCGAGGGTAGAAAAGCCAAGCTGTCAGTATAACGACGCTACGTCGTCTAAACCTTCTCACCTAGTTGGCGCCAGATGAAAACGAGCTGTAGTAACAAAGGGATAGCTTTAGAGCGCCTTGGATTGGTAAGCTCTCTTATATCCGTTCCCCCATCCCCCCGCATTTTAAACACTCGGCTCCTGACCACACTCACCGCGACATGGCCATGCCGAGTATCAGCAAGATACCTGCCATCATCGCTCACTGTTGTGTTTGGAAAAAGTGATTCTCTATAGTTATATTCTTTTGTTACTAAGCAGCGAAAATTCTTACTGCTCACCATCTCTTTTACCCTAGATACCATAGTAGCGTAAGTCGCTTTCAATTTGCGCTGTGCTTCAACATCGTCGCAATCGTGTAGTGGCGGTAGATACCATGTTAAACGAAAATGTTTAGGCGTTAACCCCAGTGCTGTCAGCATCCTTATGAAGTCAAAAGCTTCCTTGATTTTGTCTGTCCTTATAAGCCAATCTTTTGCAGGTGTCATTTGATCGACTAGGCGTATTGCACTTTCAATAAATGATGCAAACTCCCCTTCGATGGGCATTGAATCACATCGAGTAATCAGCGCCTCAATGATGGCTATTTCCGACTGATTCAACTGCCCTTTCGCTAACAAGGTTAGTGCGCGACTTGATTTCCCGACTCTGGTCGATTCTAGTTCATCAATCAACATCAGCACTTTCAAAACTGCATCGATGTGTAAACCAAGGTCGGTGGCCACTTGCATCGCATCTTTATCAAACTGAAATCGGCGAACCACTTGCCATACACGATATAAAGTAATTGCATCACTGTGTTTCGGCTTGATAACTGATAACGGTTTGACCTCTTGCTCATTGACATCCGGGCATGAGCAACCAAGCTGGGTCATCACACTTTGCGAAGCCCAGGTTCGCTCATTTTCCAATGCTAAACCACGACTTTTACCAAAAATGCTTTCAACTGACCTAGTTGTAGGTAATGACTCTGATAGAAAGTAAATCAATAATGGCTGAATATGAATATAAGAAGCGAGTGTGGTCTGATAACTAGCATGGCCCAACAACTCACTCAACACCATGAGTTTTTTCCGGCTATGAGCCTTTATCCCCAAAGCTTGATAGAGTGCATCGACCCACACAGGATCAGCATACTGACCCGCTGAGAATGTTATCCAATCTGGACATGCCTTCAACCGCTTTAAATATAACGCAAGCCACACCCAGTTAGCGAAGGAGTGACGTAGATGATGAAAACGGACACTCGAATCACCGGTAACCTCTTTTAATAACGTTGTCACCAACATGAGTGAGCGGTCAGTCAAGGCATAATCAACAAATAATACATCATCACTCTTAGCACCTTCCGTTATCCGCCGCTCCACATAAGCTTTGAGTTTATCAAGCTGAGCAAGTGGCCATAATGCATGTAGCGGTACACTTCGCTTACTAGCTGGCGATTTTAAGTCCCGCACCTGATTCAAACGGACATATAACGTGCACTGTTGATGCCAAAACTGAACATCCCTAAGTTGTAGCCCTCGGATTTCATTGCGCCTCAACCCACTGTAAAACCCAAAACAAAGCACTAAACATGCAATGGTATGGACTTCGCCGACTTGATTATCCAAGTGCTGACTCAGACGGTTGATCTCCATTGGCGTTACAAGGTTGGCATCCACTTTCCCTTTGACTGAAATGGTTTGCAACTCGTCAAGCACATCGGATGAAATGATGCCGTTCGCTTCAAGATAACGGGAGAAATAGTGGACATATTGTTTTTGTTTCGTAACCAGTATGCTGTCAATCACTGTGTTCAATTTGTCTGCCCACAGTACATCGCTGATATTGCTTGGTTCAGCATCAATAAACTCTGTCAGAAAGGGGGATAGCAAGGCATTACCATATGCTTTCACCGTTACAATCTTTAGATTGTTTTTAATGTTACCGTTTTCAAGAAGGTGCAGCACCCAGCCGATCAACAGCCATAACCAGGGTACCTCTTTGACATATTGTCCTGCTTTAAGCCACTGCCTTAACTCATGTTTTATACCCTTTTTTTGCCCCCTTAATGCACGATTAAATGAATCATTAACAACAAGATTGAAAATGGCGACTTGCCTTTCCAGTGAGCAATCCAACTGGAGCTCTGACTGGTTGGTCGCACGTTGCCACCGTCGCTGCTCTTTCTGATTAAGCTGAGGCTCCTGGCCTAAATCAAGTTCTTCTGTATCAGCAGCAGGCAGCCCTGTGATAAGCCGGTATAATGCATGGACGGGTAACGGTTGATAAGCAAGTCGACCTGATTGAATCTCTTTATGTACCGGTGACTGGCGTAGTGTTTGCTCAATTTTCGCCAAACGTACTAATTGTCGAAAGCCACTAAAGGCAACAGGAAAGTGCCGCTGCTTGAGGAAATGACGTATGGCAGCCAGTGAACTGACCTTCTTGTCGTTGTTCTGTCGCCAATATTGATACAACCAAAGCCGCGTTTGAGTTGAGACTAAATGCATCTCATCAGACTCTTGAAAATAAAGGCAACGCTGAATCTGATACCACCCAATCTTAGATGGGTTCAACATCGCATCAAGCGTCTTTTTTGACAACACGGCTTCTTTGAGCACAAGCCACAGCGCCAGCCGCCCAGCAATTTCCAAACGACTGTCCGTTTCCTTGCCGACTTCCGATTCAAGCAAATCATGGAGATCCATGGCTGTGTGGCTGATAACAAAATCTGTTGGCGTTAGCGCTGGGATATCTTTCTTCAGTGATACGATTTTAGGAAGCTCGGGTGATTTAATTCCCTCTTCTTTGTCTGACATCCTTAACACCAACTCCAAGATGTCATATTGAATGGATCGGATATTGAGATCAGAGGAAAAACAGCGAATCACACGCCTAAGGCTAGCTTCTGATATCTCACCACACTCATTTAAGGTGATATGATTAATATATCGCTCTGCAAACTTATCACAGCATTTTTTTAATTCTTTTGAAGAGATGTTCTGAAAAGATTCAATGACCTGTTGCTCACACCGTGAGGCAAAGCCATGCGTTAAGCGAGCAGTGAAGGAATACTCTGCCATCCTCGCTCCTCTAACATTTCATCTAAAATCGGAATAAGTGTGTCAGTCGCATATTGATAGTCAAAACACGAATACTCACCTAAATAGGCTTGCCCTATCAACCAGTGGCCAAGCTGGAAATTAATCAATTCAGTAGGCACTTGATGGCGTAACAAGTAGGAACGTAAGTTGTGCCTTCCTGCGTTCACTGGCACTGAAAAAGGCAACTGTGCTTTCAACCACTTCGGTGAAATCACCTTGGTCTGCAATGAGGTCTCATTATCTGCAAAGTAAAATAGTGGTCCAGGTCGATTTCTGGCGTTTTTATGCTCCCGGAACCAATGACGAGCAGCTGATACTGTATTGTCTGGCATATGCATATCTATCCAATCAGACAATTGACGACCTAACATGGGGTCTAACGCAATCAGATGTGTTCTTAGCCCCAATAAATGTCGAGTGTAATGAGTCAGTTGATCCTCAAGAATGGTCGGTAGACAGACTAAACGAGTATGCGCATAATCACTATTATCTTTGTCACTAATCACCATTAACCGGTAACGTGGAAGTACCATTGCTAGGGTTGGTAATGGGTTATAAACCGCACGATAGCCCTGAGAGTAAAGGATAAGATAACCTGTGTATGTCACGTAATCATTGTGGTACTTCAGTAAAGTCTTTAGGTTTCTCGATACGGCTTTATCTTGCTGGATAATACGCTCCGACAGATAGGCGACCATGTCACTCTGAGTCTCTAACGTTGGAAGAAAACTGCTTCCTACACCTCCCTCAATTTGCTTCGGCGTCCATGACAATAAATCAGCAGGAAATGACTTATCTCTCTCCATTTTTTGATAAATACTCTGCCAAAGGCGTTCAGTATTGTTAGCTAATTCACTAAATCGATAATAGCTGTAATGTCGTGTGCTGCGAGTGATAAGCGAGGTATTTCTGAAGGCAAAATCGAGGGTCGTGGGATCGATATCCTCCTCAGCCTGAACCGTAAGCTGCAAGAAGTCTTCGATCATCTGACAATTCGCATTCACATTCTTTCGTCGCGTCCAACGAGATAACCAGCTTTGGCATGCTTCCTTAATGCCACGGATCGCCTCTCTTGGTAGCAACGAGCCTCTATAATTCTTTAGTTTTCGTTTATGTGCACGTTCGATAAAAGATTGGATACTTTTAGGGCAAGTCCATTGCACCCAATCGCTCACGATTTCAAATCGACCTTTTTCTATTGGGCGACTCGAGTGCCTCACTGGTGATGCAAAGCTGAAGGTTAACCACCATGTGCCTGATTTATCAATCGTTATTCCGTCGACAGTCTCATTCGTTGAGATTGAAAGTTCACAGAGATCATCGATACTTTTTCCTAATACTAAAGACAAATAGATGGACATCGCTAAAACGGATTTAGGAACATCGGCTACATCGCCAGACCGAAACGACAAATTCTCCAACCCTGTAAATAGCTCAGACAAGTCACGAGGAGAAATTACCGCTATTGATACAGAAGATCGATTATATTGACGACGTACCCTTCTCGTTAGCGTGTGCTGGGCGACGTCTTTCTTTTGTTTGCTTGTAATATTGGACACAAAGGGCAATTGAGACACTTCACGCTGAGGCATACTGGTGTCTTCGATAGTTTCGGGCAATACAATCGTATCATCAGGAGAAAAGCCCTCACGCTCATCCATATCACTTGGCTTACCAAAATGAATAAGAAGATCGGGATCGCCGAGGATCCGACTCGGGCGCTTACGCCCTCTGGTACGTAACCCTGATAGCATATGGACGCCAGCATGGCCTTTTATTTCACGCCAATCAATAGCAAAGAAATGAGCTAGCTGAGACATATAGCTCTTTTGATGTTCAGGTAAAGACGAATCTAAATCGCGATCTTCGCGAAGAAGAGCCGCAATTTCTAAAGGTGAGGAGTAAATATAATTTGCAGGTCGTAAAGACTCACATGATTGCATCAGTAAACGAAACTTATCACAAGACTCTTTCAGTCTGAGTGCCAACTGGCCTTGAGACAAAGTTAAGTTGATTTTTAGCAGGGCCAAATACTGCTCAATAAAGGCAGCCACAAATGCAGCCTTGCCAGGAGAGTCTTGAAAACGATGATAGGAAAATAACAAAGCATATAATGGTCTTTCATTACACCAACCCTGCCCCATTGCTTTCTTCTTAAGCAGTCTCATCGAATCGAATTGAGGTAAGTTAAGAGTGTCACATAACGCGTGATACACTGGACTAGAAAAACCAAAATGGCAATAAAATTCACCATAACCGTGTTCACCGATATCAACGACCGCATCCATCACACGTATAAAACCTCGGTAGTCATCGGGGGCTTGGATCAGCGCTAAAAAACCAATAAGCTGCTTTCTTATATCTTTTGCTGCAATTTTTGGTGCCAGCAAATATATTGACTGAACAAGCGTGTCTGTAACTATTTTATCCATCGCTCACCTAAAGTTGTTTTTTGCTTATATGCAGCCAGTCACTTACTTTTTCCTTGGTTGTTAATGTTGGATAGATAGCCTGCCACTCAGTCGACTGATATATACTCTTAGCGCCGTTATCTTTTTCAAACCAAGCATTAAGGAACTCACCAATTGCCGTAGCATTTGTGACAAATGCTTCATTAAGTAAACTCTGTGTTAAAGCATGAAGAATAATGTGGCGTCGAGTAGCTCTGCTCAAATGGCCCTCCATAACAAACAGAGGATACAATCTTGATGTTTCTTCTTTTGAATTTACGGCAAAGCTAAGTAGCTTTGTGAAAGTATAAAAACCACTCAGCAAATAGAGTTGCCGTTGACGAAAGTAACATAACATGGGTGATTGAAAAGCAAGCAGGTCTAGGTTATCTTCAGCTCCTTCAAATAACATTGATGTTGTTTTGGTGGCTGCTATCGGGTTAGCAGCGCGAACAATTGCTGCCAGTTCATCATCAAGCTGAACTTTATTCAATGAGTAATGACTGAGCTTAAGACTATGATTTAATACTTTCATTTGCATCCTTGCATAGTTAATTAGCCACTGATTACATCTTATACGACTAATCCATTTGTATGGAAGGATTATTCTGATAGGGGTCGATTTGAACACTTTCTCTTTCAACTGTTTTTGTGACAGAAATGGACACAATTGCTAATTTAATAAGCAATACATCGCTTGAAATGACATCAAATCGTCGCTGTAATTACAATCAAAGCATTGATTATTAATAAGATAAAGAAGGTTGAAGCATTATAGTCTCATAATAGTCAATTAGGTGAATATGTCTTGACATGGTGGGGGTCGGTGGTTCGAATCCACTCGGTCGTACCAAAATTCAGCCTATTTTGAATTAGATTTTCTCATATCGAAGCTATTTCGAAACTAAGGCAAAAGACAGTTTATACAACCGTAGCTCAGCTGGTTAGAGCACCACCTTGACATGGTGGGGGTCGGTGGTTC
>JBHOGO010000085.1:0-18938 GCA_043421945.1 bacterium sp. HQB-150
GGTGCCTCGAGGCGGAATCGAACCACCGACACGGGGATTTTCAATCCCCTGCTCTACCGACTGAGCTATCGAGGCAACGGAGGTGCATTAAATAGATTTTCTCCTGAGTCGTCAACTTTTTTTTTGAATGTTTTTTCTGAATGCTGAATTTTTGTCCTTTTCTTGTGGTGTGACTAAACTTGTTTACACTCCCGTGTGCTTTTAGTTGTCCTTTGTATCATTTTAGTAACAATCTCAATGCTTTTTCTTGTTGTTGCTACACTATTTACACGGAATAAAAAATACGTTTTATGGAGTGAAAAACACTCAGGCTATGCCAAATAAGGCAATTGAAAGGATTTTGAATGAAGTATGTACTCGATGGTGCTTTAGAAATTGGCATGGTGTTACAAGCGAAAGCACAATATGTCGATTGGCTGGAGAGTGAGGATAGCTTGGAAATTGACGGTTCAGAAGTCTGCAGAATCGATGCTGCTGGCTTACAAGCGTTAGCTTCTCTGTTTCTGTCGGCAAGGGAGGCAAGCAAAACAATCCAACTCATTCAGCCTTCAGAAACACTAAATGATGCAATAGAGACGCTCGATCTTCACAGCCTTTTTTTGAAATAAGATGTAATTAGGGGATGAATATGACGAAGATTTTAGCCGCTGATGACTCAGTATCGATTAGACAAATGGTTAGTCACACGTTGAAAGATGCGGGGTATGACGTTGAAACGGCAAATGACGGTAGTGACGCGCTTAAAAAAGCACAGGCAACTAAATTTGATGTCGTGATCTCCGATGTCAACATGCCAATTATGGGGGGGCTAGAGTTGGTCAAAGCGCTGCGCGGTAACCCTCAATATAAATTTACGCCGATTTTAATGCTCACGACAGAAACATCAGTAGAGAAAAAACAGCAAGGTAAAGCAGCAGGCGCGACGGGCTGGTTGGTTAAACCATTCAACCCTGAGACCCTTTTAAAGACGTTAAAGCGAGTCATCTAACCTCCGCTCTTAGCACCTAACTTTGATCATTGTGGGAATCGTCTTATGGCATTAGACATGGATCAACTTCGTAAAATGTTTTATGAAGAATGTAGAGAAAACCTAGAAGTTCTTGAGACCGAACTGCTAGGTGTTCAGCCTGATGATGTCGAATCTGAGACAATAAATACCATCTTTCGAGCAGCGCACTCGATAAAAGGTGGCGCCGCAACGTTTAATCTGTTGGATATCAGCGAATTTACGCATGCCATGGAAGCTTATTTGGATGAAGTGCGTAATAAAAAATTATCTCTGACGAGTCATAGCATTGACGTGCTGTTACGCGGAGGCGACTGTATTAAAGATATGTTGGTTGGTCATGAAAGCGGCCAACCCTCAAATCCTGAATTAAGTCTATCCGTGACAGAGGCTTTAAAGTTACTACTAAAAAGTGATGTAGACCCTGCAAGCGTCTTGCCCCATGGCGAGCCGGTCAATGCGGTGTCGCCTTCAACATCCGATGGCGCTCAGAGTACCATTGAAGCAACCAAGGAGTCTGTTTCAGAGGTCGAAAAGACCCGCGTAGGGTGGGAGATCGAATTTGTTCCCCATCAAGACCTATTTTTTAGTGGGAATGATCCATTACGTATTCTGGGTGAGGTCAGCGATCTCGACCCCAATGCTACCGTTGAATGTGACACATCAAAGCTACCAACGTTAGGCGGCTTCGAAGCTGAATTGTGTTACTTAAGCTGGCGAGTGACACTTGATGGCAGCATTGATGAAAATGACATTCGTGAGATATTCGAATGGGTAGAAGATCAATGTGATTTTTCTATTCAAGCCCAATTTTCTGATGAAAATACAGCTGCGCATGAAGATCATGTGGCAGATGCCTTACCTGCAATTAAAGTGGATGTTGATGATTCTAGGGATCATTCTTCCTCTGCTTCTCCTGATGTATCGGGCGAAGCTTCTCCTCCTAAAAACATACCAGACGATAAGCCCCAGCGAGCGGTAAAAGCAGAATCTGCTGTTAGCTCTATTCGTGTTGATATCGATAAAGTAGATAACCTAATTAACCTTGTTGGTGAATTAGTGATTACACAGTCAATGCTGACCGAGATTGGCAATGATTTTAGTCACGATAAATTGGGTAAGCTAAAGGCCGGTTTAGACCAGTTATTACAGAATACCAAAGAACTGCAAGAAAATGTTCTGAATATCAGAATGTTGCCAATGAGTTTTGCCTTTAGCCGCTTTCCGAGATTAGTGAGAGACTTATCGTCAAGGTTGGAGAAAAAAGTCAATTTAGCCATCGCTGGAGAGCATACTGAACTGGATAAAACGGTGCTGGAACGCATTGTCGATCCCCTCGTTCACTTAGTAAGGAATGGCATTGACCACGGGCTTGAGCTGCCTGACATTCGAACTGCTGAAGGTAAGGACCCTATGGGGACTATCTCACTGAATGCCTACCATCAAGGTGGTGCAATTATCATTGAGGTCAAAGATGATGGTGCTGGAATTGATTGTGATCGCCTATGGAATAAAGCCGTTGAAAAAGGCGTCGTTTCGGCAGAAATGCGTCGAGAAGAGATGACGGATAAACAAGTGCTTAACTTGATTTTTGCCCCCGGTTTTTCTATGGCTAACGAAGTGTCTGACATCTCTGGACGTGGCGTAGGCATGGACGTAGTAAGGCGAAATATTGAAGAGCTTGGTGGTCATATCGAAGTCGAATCCGCGATAGGGGTCGGCAGTTCATTCACCATTAGCTTGCCGTTAACACTGGCGATCCTTGATGGTCAGTTGGTTAAAGTGGCTGGGGAGGTTTACGTTATCCCCTTGATTACCATTGTGGAATCGATACAAATCGATACACAGTGCGTCAAAGTGGCGTCTGGAGGGATAGAGCTTTATCGACTACGAGATGAAAATATTCCTATCTTTCGTTTACATGAAGAGTTTGGCTTGGGGGAGAGTGGTGCGCTTGATGGACGATTACTCTGCCTTGTAGAGACGGCTGGCAATCGAATTGGACTATTACTTGATGATTTACTTGGTCAGCAGCAAGTTGTCATCAAGAGTCTTGAGTCAAATTATACCAAGGTGTCGGGTATCTCGGGGGCAACGATTTTAGGTGATGGATCGGTCTCACTCATTCTCGATATTCAAGGTTTAATTACTGCATTTAAGCATCGTCAAGCTGATGGGAAGAATGGCATTGCGGCATAACGGTCTGGAGACAAAACGATTGGCGTATCGGTCTGCTGAAATCATAGCGACTAACTTTTCACATACGGGGTGAAGTGATGACAGATGTAACTGAACAACTTCGCGTTGATAGTGAAATCAGTGAAAACGCCGACTTTCTCAGTTTCTGCTTAGCAGGCGAGCTATATGGCGTCGACATTCGAGATGTCGAGGAAATCCGTGTTTGGGAGCGTCCAACACCGATACCGCGTTCACCTCACTTCATTAAAGGAGTGATTAACCTACGCGGGATGATTGTCCCAATTATGGACCTGCGATTACGTTTTGATATCGGTAATGCGGATTACTTACCCACCACGGTGGTACTTATTTTAAGGTCGATGACAGAGTCTGAAGAAAGGCTAACTGGCATTGTTGTCGATGCGGTCGCGGATGTGATTAGTCAAGGGGAGCAGGTGCTTTCCCCCGCTATCGGAGAGTCGACTGTCACGCCATTTGCTTCTGGGTTGTTAAACGTGGGTGAGCAAGTGTTGACGCTGTTAAATACAGAGGAACTTCTCAATATCGATACGATTCTTTCAGAGGGATAGAGGATGGCTGCGAAGGAATTTCTGAGCTTTGTACTCGCGGACGAGGAGTATGCAGTTGATATTTTAGATGTCAGAGAAGTGAGAGGATGGAGCGATGTTCGCTTGATTCCCAACAGCCCTGATTTTTTACTTGGTGTTTTAGAGCTCCGCGGAGAGTACGTCCCTATTGTCGATCTACGTCGTCGATTTGGGATGGAGGCAGCCGTATTAAATGCGACGACAGTTGTCATCGTATTGAATGATGGGGATGGAAAACCATTGGGTATTATTGTTGATGCGGTTTCTGAAGTTTATCCATTGAGTGAAGAAGAGATAAAACCCGCTCCAAATTTGTCAGGTTCGATTGACCATTGCTACATCGTGGGTATTGCATCGGTCGAGAGTGGGCATGTCGTGTTAATTAATCTAGAAGCCTTGTTTGATATAGGCGAACTCAACCAACTATCTGAAACGATATAGTTCTGTAGAGGTAAGATGCATGTGGTGGAAAAGAGAAAAGGAACAAACAGTCGCTCAGCCCATGTCGGTATTAGAACAAGCTGCGCCAGAGCCAGTTCCTGTAGAAGCGGATCAAGGAATGAGTAATGCGCATTTAATCTCAGCATTGAATGTTGCGCAGACAGCGTTGATGACAATCGATCGTGATTTTAAAATCACCTATTTAAACCAACGTTCTCTAGAGTTATTGAAAAAGCATGAGTACCTTTTCCAATCGTTATGGCCGAGCTTTCGTGCCGATAAAGATCTCTTAATTGGCTACTGTATTGATGCATTTCACGCCAACCCAGCCCATCAGCGTCAGATGTTGTCATCACCGACAAATTTGCCTTATACCACCACGATTGAAATTAAAGATGTACTGTTAGAGCTCAATGTTGGAGCCATTTTGGATGATAATGGGCAGTATATTGGCAACACTCTGGAATGGTCAGATGTGACGGAGTTACGCCACAAAGATAATGAAGTTGCTCGCCTTAGAGCTGCGATTGACCAAGCACAAACTGCGCTTGTCATGATTAATCGAGACTTCAATATTACTTATGCAAACCAAGAAACGGTCTCTTTATTTAAGCAGCATGAATCATCATTTCAAACCGTGTGGCCTGGTTTTACAGCTAGTGAAGAGTGGCTTATGGGGCGCTGTATTGACGAATTCCATAAGAACCCAGCTCATCAACGAAAGATGCTATCAGATCCTAGTAACCTCCCTTATAGCACTGATATCAATGTTGCAGATGTAAAAATAGAGCTCAATGTTGCTGCTATTCACGATAGCGAAGGCAACTATATTGGTAATACGCTGGAATGGTCTGATGTGACTGCTTTGCGTCATAAAGATGATGAAGTCGCGCGATTAAGAGCGGCGATTGATCAAGCCCAAACAGCAATGGTAATGATTGATCGAGACTTCAATATTACCTATGCCAATGAACAAACCGTGACGCTCTTCAAACAACATGAAGCCGAATTTAGAACAGTATGGCCAGGCTTTACTGCTAGTGAAGAGTGGTTGATGGGGCGCTGTATCGATGAGTTTCATAAGCACCCAGCCCATCAGCGCCAGATGTTAGCCGATCCGAGTAACCTCCCTTATAGCACTGACATTACGGTTGCGGATGTCAAAATTCAACTCAATGTTGCTGCTATTCGGGATGCTGAGGATAACTACATTGGAAACATGCTGGAGTGGCAAGATGTCACTGAATTGCGTGCTAAAGAAGTGCAAATTGGACGTCTAGTCTCTTCGGTCGAAGGAATGACAACCAATATCATGATGGCTGATGAAGATGGGGTCATCCAGTATATCAACCCCGCTTTAATTGTCCTTTTGCGTAAGCGAGAGGCTGAGCTACGAGAAACATTCTCAGGCTTTAGAGTGGATGATCTTATCGGCAAAAACATCGATATATTTCATAAGAATCCAGCCCATCAACGCGGCATTATCAATAACCCTGAACGCTTACCGTTTACCTCGCAAATCAAAGTTGGTGAGTTAGAGTTCATTCTTACCTGTATTGCTATGCGAGATGCTAGCGGTACCTATATTGGCCCTGCATTGCAGTGGGAGGATATTACAGAGCGACAAGATGGTCAGCGTCAAGTTGAGTCTCTTATTCAAAATGCCATTGTTGGTAATCTTGATAATCGTATTGATACGTCGACCTATAGCGGCTTTATGGAAGAGCTTGGTAATGGCGTCAATAACTTACTCGACGCGATCGTTGATCCTATTCGTCAATGCACCGAAGTTATGACGCAAGTTGCTGATGGTAATTTGAAAACCAGTATGTCTGATGAGAGCCAAGGTGATTTTGCTAAGTTAGCAGAAGCGGTGAATACCTCAATTCTGAATCTTCGTAACATGGTCGATAAGATTACATCGTCTTCCGCTCGTGTGGCGACAGCGTCTACAGAAATTGCTGAAGGCAATAATGATCTCAGTCAGCGTGTTGAAGCGCAAGCCTCTAACCTCGAACAAACTGCAGCCAGCATGGAAGAGATAACCACAACGGTTAAGCAGAACGCGGAAAGTGCTAAAGGAGCGAATGAGCTCTCTGATGATGCGGCCCAAAAAGCGCGTAAAGGTGGGGATGTTGTTGGTCATGCTGTCTCAGCGATGTCAGAGATTAATACGGCGAGTAAGAAAATTTCGGACATCATTGGCGTCATTGATGAAATCGCCTTCCAAACCAACTTATTAGCACTCAATGCTGCGGTTGAAGCAGCTAGAGCGGGTGAGCAAGGACGAGGTTTCGCCGTCGTAGCGGGTGAAGTACGCAATCTCGCTCAGCGTAGTGCTGCTGCTGCAAAAGAGATTAAAGGGCTGATCAACGACAGTGTTGATAAGGTTGCTGAAGGGACGCGACTTGTCGATGAATCGGGCGCTACCTTGAACGAAATTGTTGATGCCGTGGCTAAGGTGTCTGAGTTGATAGGGCAGATAGCAGGAGCAAGTCAGGAGCAAGCGACGGGGATTGATGAAATTAGTCGCGCAATCGCAGCGATGGATGAAATGACGCAACAGAATGCCGCCTTAGTGGAGCAAACGTCAGCCGCGAGTCAATCACTCAAAGATGAGGGGAAAGAGCTTATTCATCTGATGAACTTCTTTTCGACTGATGCCAATGTAGCAACTATTTCTCAGCCACCATTAAAGCCATCAGCTCCTTCATCTACAGGTGCAAGCGTTAGCGCCATGCGGACGCCAGCTGCTTCTAAAGTGGTCAACTCCCCAATGAAAATGGGCGAGGATGGAGATGAATGGGAGGAGTTTTAAGGGCTATGTCGATGGCAGGTTATATTCCTGAACAGGAATTCAAATTTACAGATAAAGACTTCAAATTTGTGCAATGGTTTATGCATAAACATGTCGGCATCTACCTGTCTGATAAAAAAATGCCCATGGTGTATGGGCGTATTGCTCGTCGCTTGCGTGATGTCAATTTAACGACATTTGCTGAATACCGGCCGCTGATTGAAGAGGAAGGTGAAGAGCGAGTGAATTTTATTAATTCGCTGACCACGAATAAAACGAATTTCTTTCGAGAGAAGCATCACTTTGATTATGTCTCTGAACAACTCGTGCCCCACTGGATTGAGACTCGAAAGAGCAGGGTGAGACTTTGGTCCGCAGGATGCTCGACGGGCGAAGAGCCTTATAGCTATATGTCGGTGCTGGCGGGGCATCATTTGTTCGACCATGTTGCAGATGTAAAGCTGCTGGCCACCGATTTAGACACCAATGTGCTAAATAAAGCTGAAAAAGGCCTATACAGCGATGAGGTGATAAAGACGATTCCTGATACTTACTTAAAAGCTGGCTTTGTGAAGGGGAAAGGTACACAGCAGGGGCTAATTAAGGCAAAGAGTTCACTGCAGTCCCGAATGATTTTTAGGCAGCTTAACTTACATTCACCTTGGCCATTTAAAGGTCCGTTTGACGTGATTTCTTGTCGCAATGTAATGATCTATTTTGACAAACCGACACAGCAGCAACTCCTGTTGCGATTCCATGAGTACCTATCTGACGACGGCGTACTGTTTATCGGACACTCTGAAGGGGTAGGTGATTGCGCAGACAAGTTTGAAAGTTTGGGGCATACCATCTTTAAAAAGCGGTGAGGATCATGAAAAGTTTAGAAGACCGCATGCAAACGTCGGCAAAGGAATTTAGTCGCTTCTATCACCCACAACATAAAAGGCATGTTGTTAAAGTAATGCCTGGTGGTGTCTACACCACCAGTAATAGTGAGCTTATTTGTACAGGGTTGGGCTCTTGTATTGCGGCGTGTATGTGGGATCCAGAACAGCAAATTGGCGGGATGAATCACTTTATGCTGCCGTTTGATGATAAGCATGACCTAGAGCACTGGCACCCCACGGAGATAGTTTCCACGGCATCGAGATACGGTAATTATGCGATGGAAATGTTGATTAATCAGCTCTTAGCAGGTGGTGCGGTTAAAAGTCGTATTCAGCTTAAATTATTTGGTGGTGCACAAATGATGGGGAAAACTGCACTAATTGGAGATAAAAACATCGAGTTTGCGCGTAACTTTGTTGACACTGAGGTATTTCCTCTAGTTGCTCAAGATTTGGGTGGTCTTGATCCACGGAAGGTCATGTTTGATCCGCTATCAGGAAAAGCATGGGTGAAGCGAATTCGCTTTGCTGATGTTGAAGCGGTGAAACAGAGAGAGGCAGCATATCAGCGTGATCTTGATAGAGAGAGTCACGGTCCGCACCCAGATGATGTGGAGCTTTTCTAATGGAAAAAAAAATAAGCGTCATGGTGGTTGATGATTCACCGGTGTTTCGTGCTTTGTTAACCCAGATTATTAATGCCGACCCGTTACTGGAAGTTGTAGCAGCAGCTGAAGACCCGTACGAAGCACGAGATCTTATTAAGCAACACAACCCAGATGTGATCACGCTTGATATCGAAATGCCCAAAATGAATGGCGTTCAGTTCCTCAAAAACCTGATGAGATTACGGCCTATGCCGGTTGTCATGATCTCAACGTTGACCCAGCATGGTGCTGATATCACGATGCAAGCCTTAGAGCTTGGTGCTGTCGACTATTTTCCTAAGCCAGCTTTAGATGCAACGGCTGACATGGTTGATATAGCTTATCGCGACATGATCAATGAAAAAGTACGGATGGCGGCTGGGGCGAATGTTGTGCATCAGTCTTCAGAAGTCGCGATCAAAAACACTGAAATGCTACGGAGCAAATCGGGTAAGGCTGCGATTGACCTTATAGCGATTGGTGCATCAACGGGGGGGACTGAAGCTATTCGTCAGGTGCTCGCATCACTTCCTGAGAAAGTGCCACCGATTGTTATTACTCAGCATATCAGTGCGTTGTTTAGTGGTTCATTTGCGAAGCGACTTAACATGATCTCTGTATTAGAGGTTTCTGAACTTAATGTAGAGCGGGTTCCGCTGATTAGTGGGCATGCCTATGTTGCTCCCGGCGATAAACATTTGGTTGTCGAGCGTGGTAAAAGTGGCGGCCTGTATGCTCGATTAAATGACGGCCCCCCCGTTAACCGTCACAAGCCCTCTGTTGATGTCATGTTTGAATCTGTCGCGGAATCCGTTGGTCAACGAGCTTTGGGGGTCATCTTAACGGGGATGGGGAATGATGGTGCTAATGGGCTGTTAACGATGAAACACCGTGGAGCATTCACAGCAGCGCAGGATCAAGCGACGAGTGTTGTATGGGGAATGCCGCGAGTCGCCACTGAAATTGGGGCGGCAGAAGAGATTGTCTCTTTAGATAAGGTAGCAAAGTACATTGTTGCCAAAGCGTATAAATCTGATTGAATGGAGTATCTCCAGTGGTGAAGTCAATCTCACTTCCAGTGCTTGCTAGTGCTGCAGGATTACAGTTAATTACTGTTGTTGGTTTGCTGGTCGCACAAGGGACGAGTGCTGGAGTGACGGTACTGATTACCGTCATTGCATTTGCACCGTGGCTACTCATCATCTCCACTCGGCAAGCGACGGGGCCAAAGGTTATTTACCAAGAAAAAGAGGCGAGTATTGAAGAGATTAGCCGCCTGCTTGCTGAAGAGCTCCCAATCATTAAAGAGTCACTCGATAACCAAAAAAAGATCATGCATGAATCGGTTGAGACGTTAAATGGTAGTTTCTTTGGGATGGAAGATATTTGTAAGAAGCAAAATAGCGTTGTAGAGCAACTTGTTGCCAATTTACTGGCCAACCAAGACAGTGATTATAGTCTTACACAGGTATTGCCAAAGACTGAAGATATTATCAATCAATACGTTGAAATTTTAGTCAATATGAGTGATCGAAGTATATCAGCGGTTCATAGTATCCATGATATGTCAGATAAGATTGATGGTGTATTTAATTTGCTTGCGTTAGTGAGAGGGTTGTCTGAGCAGACTAATCTTCTGGCGCTTAATGCAGCCATTGAAGCGGCGCGAGCTGGAGAGTCAGGGCGAGGGTTTGCTGTCGTTGCACAAGAAGTCAGAAACTTGTCACTGAAAGCGGAAGATTTAAATAGCCAAATTCATAAAGAGATAAACATTGCTAAAGAGACGATGGAAGAGGCAAGAAAAACCGTCGGTGAAATCGCCTCTATCGACATGACGATAGCCATAGAATCGAAAGATCAAGTCGACGATATGTTACATGGTGTACAGCAAGTGAATGTTGAAATTCAGAATGAAATTGAAAAAGTTAACTCCCTAGGGCAACAATTAGAACGGGAAGTTGGCGATAGTATTCGTGCTTTGCAGTTTGCAGATATTGTCGTTCAGCAAGGTGAGCATGCGGTAAATAGTGTTTCAGCATTAGAGTCACTAACAGACTTATTTGATCACTACTATCATCATGATATTCCATTGGAAGATTTGATCGCAAGAATTAGAGAGTTAGTTGAAAACGCGAGAAATAGGGGAGAGGCGGCTGCGCAGCAGTCCAGCTTAGACGAAGGCGAAGTAGAACTTTTTTAGGGAGTGAATATGTCTATTACATCTGAAGTTGATAATTCGGGGAAGAAAGTAACCATCAATGTTGAAGGGCCTTTTGGGTTTAACCTTGTTCAAGAGTTTCGTGAAAGCTACCAAGATAAGCAGGCTTTTCGTTTTACGATTGATTTTCGTAAAGCGGACTATATCGATAGTGCAGGGCTCGGCATGCTATTAAATATGCATAAATACCTTAATCAAAGTGATGGTGATATAGAGATAACTAACTGTATGCCGCAGATAAAAAAAATCTTATTGATCTCGCGCTTTGATAAAAAGTTTTCAATTAGCTAGTGCTTTTATGCGACATGAATAGGTCGGTTAATCATAGGTATGGATAACAGAAGAGGTTGGTAGGTAACATGCATGTTCTTATCGTCGATGATCAAAAGATTAATCAGGAGATTTTTTCTGACATGCTGCGCAGTTTGGCAGATAGCATTCATGTTTGTGATGATGGTCAGCAAGCCATCGATTATTTGGCAGAGAGTCAAACGCTGCCCGATATCATCTTGATGGATGTCATGATGCCAGTGAAGGATGGCTTTGAAGCGGCGAAGGAAATTCGCTCATCTTTCAGCCAGCGCCATATGCCGATTCTGTTCTTAACCGTATTGGATGACAGAGATTCTTTTGGTCGCTGCTTGTTGTATGGCGATGACTTTATTCTTAAACCGGTAGGGCGAAGTACCTTAATTGCTAAAGTTCAGGCGCATTATCGTACCGCTAAGATTCATAATGAGGTTGCTCGGCAGCGTGATGAGCTGAGCGTCTTTCGTGAACAAGTTAAATATGATTATGCGATTGCCGAAAGTATCTTTGCGAATTTGATGGAGGAGACGAACCAAGCGATCCCTGGAGTGGCATTTATTACCACCCCTTCAACAGTATTTAATGGTGACCTTATTGTTGTCGCAAATCGGCCTCAAGGCGGGGCGTATGTGATGATAGCGGATGCGACAGGGCATGGTTTACCTGCTGCAATCTCAACCATCCCTGCCTCTCGTGCCTTTTTTACCATGGCTGCTAAAGGGTTGGCGTTAGGTGAGATCGCGATAGAGGTTAACCGTTCTCTTGAAGGCTTTCTCCCTGTTGGCATGATGATGGCGGCGAGCTTATTGGAAATATCTGCTAACGGTTTGGATGTAAGCTGGTGGGGAGGTGGGCTGCCTGACGGGTACTTACTCGATACAGATGGAACAATAATCTCTTCACTGACCTCTACCCATATGCCATTGGGGGTCCTGTCATCAAAAGAGTTTGAAGCAAACCTAGTTTCCATGCGATTGGAACCGGGACAGCAGCTTGTCTTTTATACCGATGGCCTGACTGAAGCGGCGAATGCTGAGCGAGAGCAGTTTGGTGAAGAGCGTTTAAAGAAAGCGCTGAGTGGCGCTACATCAGCGGTTATCCCGCTATTGCTTGATGCTGTAAATCAGTTCACTCCGGCAACTAAGCAAGACGATGATCTCTCCATATTGAGCTTAACCTTTCCTGTCTGTAACAACGACATGGAAATCTATGAAGTTGAGCCTAGCTTTGTTAGCAGCCTGGCGGTTAAATCACAACTTTATTTTGATAAAGAAGCACTGCAAGGCTTATCAGTGATGGCTGAAGTGCGTCACTATTTAACCGGCATTTTGGCTGGTGGAGGAGATTTAGACCTTATTAGTTCTGTTCTTTCCGAGTTATTTTCCAACGCGATTGAGCATGGTTTGTTAGCGCTTGATTCCAGTATAAAAGATGATGAAGATGGCTTCTTTTCCTATTATCAGCTTCGTGAAGAACGGCTGTCTGCACTGGATGATAGTGCATTTTTGTCGCTTGATGTGCGATACAACCCCGATGTAAGGCAATTTGTGTTTTCGCTCAAACAGAGTGGAAAAGGTTTTTCGAGCAGTGAACAAGTTGAGCTAGATAGAGGTGAAACACACGGTCGTGGCGTGTTATTAGTCTCTGAACTGTGTGAAAGCTTGCATTACAGCGAAGAAGGGACTCGTGTCACTGTCGTGTATCAACTTGGGGTAAACCAGTAGCGCTGTTACCCATTGCTTTACCTATATATTTCCTTTGTTGAAGTCTTTTTGGAAAGCGGTCACTTTTTCCAAATAGCGTTTTGATTCAGAGAGTGGGTGACGGTTGGTCAGCGCCCAATAGACTTGGTTTGGCTGTAAATTATTCATGTTCACCATGGCCTGTTGACGGTCATTATGGAAGGTCTTTAAGACGTTCCCCGTTCCCCCGTTGTAGGCCGAAATCATTGCGTAGTGCAGTGTTAGCGGATCTTGGACATCTTTTAAGTAACGTGTTTTTAGCAGGTAAAAGTAGGCTGCACCCATATCGATATTGTAGGCAGGATCGAATAAGTCTTCAGGATCGGGCTGTCCGGGCTTATTTTTTACCAAGCGGTACACATCAACCCCCGCTGTTTTCGGTACGATCTGCATGAGCCCGTATGCGTTTGCCCAGCTAACCGCATAAGGGTTAAAGCTACTTTCCGTTTTAATAATGGCGTAGATCAGGTCTTCTGCAATGCCATACTTTTGCGAGGCCTGTCTGACGATATTCGCGTATTTATAGCCCCGTCTATCGGCATGGTTAGCGACCATGGGGATTTCGACATAGAGGCTATTTTGAAAGCGGACTTTGCCACGCTGTAATTGATTGTCGATGAGGTGATCGGCGAATCGATTGGCGCGCCACTCCCACGCAATCGCCTGTCCATCCTGATCCAATACCTGTTCAAAAAGAAATGGTTGGCCTTCGAGGTGAATGTCTGAAGATGAGTAAAGGTCGACACCTGCTGGATCTTCTGGAGTCAGTAATGTCGTGACAATCGCTTGACGTAAATGTTTCTCTTGCTGGGTTTTTGCGACGGTTGAGATGGTTACCACGCCGCGGGTAAAGTCTACGTGAGCTCGGCTTTGGTAATTGTCAGTGTATTTGACGTAGTCTCGCTTGCCCGCAATTAAGACATCATCTCCCCAGTGCCGTTGGACATTACCGGTAAAATGACTAATGAGGCTATCGAGCGCTGAAATGTCTTTCTCAAACTGCCCTGGGAGAGGGGCTAGGTTGTTTGCAAAGCGGTTAGTGGTGGTGTAATCAACCTCATAGATAGACTCTATAAATTCACGACTACAGCCCGATAGTAGCAACAGGGCCAACACTGACAACACTTTAAACATGACATTACCTCCGTTGGCGAAATAATGTCATGTTTTTTATGTAATGGTAAGTACTAACGCCTTTTCCATCGATATTTCACGAACTTGTCACCGTTGTGACTAGCTGCCAACGCTTATTGGCTTGGTGGTGTATAACCTTCGATATGGACATCTTTTCCTTCAAAGAGGAAATTAACCATCTCTTCTTCAAGAAATTTACGATGTTCTGGATCCATCATATTCAGTTTTTTTTCATTGATAAGCATGACTTGTTTTGCTTGCCACTCAGCCCATGCTTGTTTTGAAATATTATCGAAGATGCGTTTACCAAGATCACCCGGGTAAAGTTGAAAGTCGAGGCCATCGGCTTCAATTTGTAGGCGTTGGCAAAAAACGGTACGGCTCATTGAGGCGCTCCTTGTTGAGGATCAGTCATTTGATAGTGATGAGTTAGCTCCGTCAAAATTCGTTTCACGGGGGTCGCTAGCCCAACTTCATCGGGATGTTGTAAGTTATACCAAAGACCTTGCTGCCCTTCCATGATGTTTTGAGGCATAGCGGACAGTTCTACTAATACGGGACTCACATCGAGATGAAAGTGGCTAAAGGTATGGCGAAAACCATCCAATACCGACACGCTGGGTGTATCAAGTTGGAAGTGATCTTCAAGGTGGGTAAGTAAGGCGGCTTTGCTATCATGCTGAGGAAAGCAAAAGAGTCCTCCCCAAATACCACTAGCGGGACGCTTCTCTAGCCAGATTTCCCCCTTGTGCGCGAGTATTAAAAACCACCCCTCTTTTTCTGGAGTGACTTTCTTTGGCTTCTTGCCTGGGTAATCAAGAGGGTTGCCCGCTCCATGGGCGATACATGTTGCGCTCACAGGGCAAAGCTCGCACTTAGGTTTGCTTCGTGTGCAAATCATTGCGCCCATGTCCATCATCGCTTGGTTGTATCTCTGGACACCATCAGCAGGCGTATTGTCTTCTGCATGCCCCCATAAAACGTTCTCGACGGGCTTCTTACCTGGCCACCCTTCGACAGCATAATGGCGAGCTAGCACACGTTTGACGTTGCCATCGAGAATGGGGTGGTGCTGATTTAGGGAGAGCGATAGTACAGCACCCGCAGTGCTTCTTCCTATGCCGGGGAGCGCATTGACCTCTTCAATCGTCGTTGGAAACTCGCCATTATATTCACTTGCGATAATCTGCGCCGCTTTGTGCAAGTTGCGCGCGCGAGCGTAGTAACCTAGCCCAGTCCAGAGGTGCAAGACTTCATCTTGGTCAGCATTGGCAAGATCGACCACGGTGGGAAACTTAGCCATAAAGCGTTCGAAGTAAGGAATAACCGTTGCCACTTGCGTTTGTTGCAGCATCACTTCTGACAACCATACTTTATAAGGTGTCTTCGCCTGCTGCCATGGCAGTGTCTTACGGCCATATTTGTCATACCAGTTGAGGATCGATTGGGAGAATGGGTTACTCACTAGGGCTCACTTACATTGTTGTTATTACATTGCGATTGTGTCGCGGCGTTTGGCGCACATTATTATGCTGAGAAGTATATACGCAATGATGCAAGGCATATACCCAGCGATTGGAGGGGCATTGGATGATGAGTGATTTTGTCAGTGTTTAAACGTCTATCGCTTGTAGCGCTTGATAGGCATCGTGTGACTGAATTTGCCGATTGTATAATTTGAGGTAGTGCGGGGATAAAAGCGATACCCGCCTTGAAACGGATACCGCTACCTAAGCCGAGGACTTAGCCGTAGTTTGCGTCAATGATGTCGCCAGCTTCTACTTTGCTTACTTCTGCTCGGTTTTCTAGCCATTTAACAACAAGCGCTTTGTCTTCTTCTGTTGCTGAGCCGTAACGTGCTGTTGAACATAAGAAGCCTTCAAAAACTTCTAGACCGCCGCCGCCGAAGCATAGGTTAATGCTTTCTAAGTAGTCGATGAACTCATCCATGAAGGCATCATATTGGTCGAAGTCTTTTACTGACATATTGCAGCTTACTTCAAAGCCGAAAATAGCAAACTCACCGAGGAATAACTTTTTACGCATACGGCGGTTACGATTGATGATTCTTTCTTGTGTCATGATCAGTCTCTCTACGGTTTTAGTAATGCGTTTATACACACATTAGACAAATTTCCCAAATATTTTGTTGTTGTAGCATAGGAATGGGAAATTAAACGTTGAAGGGGTTAAGCCTGTAGCCAGCGACGGTTATCACCTTAATAGTCAAACTAACCCACAAATTGCGTCATAATGATTAAGAAGCCGTAATGGATCGCTTGCACTCACGGTTAATCTTTGGATAATGCGCGATCCGTTCCTTTTTTGTTGATTTCGATTGTAGGTACCCAACCATGAGCCAAAAAACGTCTGGCGAAGTAACACTGAGTGAGTTTACTGAAGACGGTAAGTTAGTCCGTAAAGTGCGTAGCTTTGTTCGTCGCGAAGGTCGCTTGACTAAAGGTCAAGAGCAAGCAATGGATGAATACTGGCCAACGATGGGCTTAGATTTCACTACTGAACAAGTAGACTGGGAGCAAGTCTTTGGACGTCAAGGACCTGTTGTTCTAGAGATTGGTTTTGGTATGGGTGCATCATTTGTTGAAATGGCAAAAAATGCACCAGAGAAAAACTACATCGGCATTGAAGTGCATTCACCAGGTGTTGGTGCATGTTTGATGGCCGCTGGTGAAGCTGAGCTAACCAACCTTCGCGTGATGTGTCACGATGGTGTTGAAGTGTTTGATTACATGATCTCAGATGGCAGCCTAGATACGGTGCAACTTTTCTTCCCAGACCCATGGCATAAAGCGCGTCACCATAAGCGTCGTATTGTGCAGCCAGCTTTCGTTGAAATGGTACGTAAGAAGCTGAAAGTCGGTGGTGTTTTCCATATGGCAACAGACTGGGAAAACTATGCTGAGCATATGATTGAAGTGATGAATGCTGCACCAGGTTATGCCAACATTGCTGAAGATGGTGATTATGTACCGCGCCCTGAAGACCGTCCTTTGACGAAGTTCGAACAGCGCGGCCACCGTTTAGGTCACGGTGTTTGGGATATTAAATTCGCACGCACAGAGTAAAACGTTTCCCCTAATCTTCGTCGTTCGTATTGACGAAACGGCAGGTTAATATTGAATATATAAAGCCAGCTTTGAAGCTGGCTTTTTTCTCTCTTGGAGTCCGGCATGAAACCCACTCAAGCCTTATTAGAGCAGATCCTCGATGAAGCTCGCCCTTTGATTGGCCAAGGAAAAGTCGCTGATTATATTCCTGCATTAGCGCAAGTACCGAATGGGAAGCTCGGTATTGCGGTGAGCTATAACGATGGTGAGACGATCACGGCGGGTGACGCCGATGAGCTGTTCTCGATTCAGTCGATGTCGAAGGTATTGAGCTTGACGTTGGCAATGACTATCTATGAGCCTGAGGAGATTTGGAGCCGTGTCGGTAAGGAGCCTTCGGGCCATGCCTTCAACTCAATGATTCAGCTAGAGATGGAGAACGGTATTCCCCGAAATCCTTTTATTAATGCTGGCGCATTGGTGGTTTGTGATTTGTTGGCAAGTCGGTTGTCTGCCCCTCGTCACCGTATGCTTGAGTTAGTGCGAGAGCTATCGGGTGATCATAAGATTGTTTACGATAAAGTCGTGGCGGCATCGGAGATGCAACACAGTGACCGTAATGCAGCCATTGCTTATTTGATGCGCTCGTTTGGAAACTTTGAGAACGAAGTGATGCCTGTGCTGATGAACTACTTTCATTACTGTGCACTGAAAATGAGCTGTCGTGATCTAGCAAAGACATTTAGTTATCTTGCTAATCAAGGACTTCCTTTAGGCGCAGAAAAAAGCATTATTAGCCAAACTCAAACGAAGCAACTCAATGCACTGCTTGCCACATGTGGCCTTTATGATGGGGCGGGAGAATTTGCGTATCGTGTGGGTATGCCGGGTAAGTCCGGTGTCGGCGGTGGTATTGTTGCGATTGTTCCCGGTGAAATGACGATTGCGGTGTGGTCTCCAGAACTTGATAAATCTGGTAACTCATTAGCAGGAACTCGTGTGCTGGAGTTATTGGCCGAGCGAATTGGCCGCTCAATCTTCTGACCTAGGCCTATGGCCTGACGGAGTATGTTTATGCGATTAGGCTTGATGTTGATATTACTGGCGATGGCTGGCAATACGTTAGCCTCACAATGTTACCCACAGCTACATAACGATATTATCACTCGTGATGGCAATGTACGAATTGTCCAGAATGGAGAGGTATTTACGATTGATGACCAAGGCATGTTGAAGTTTGATGTTCACAAGGTGTCGCTGCGTGAAGAGCAAAAAAAGGCGTTGGCTGATTATCACAAGATGTTGGTGACCGATTTGCCTTATATGCGATTGACCTTGAGAGATGAGCTGAACAATGTCGTGCGTCATGTCGATTCATTGCTGGTGGAGCAGTTAGGGGCGCAGAGCCAATCAAGACGTCAGCTAGCGCAATTTCATCAGCAGGTTGAAAGCCAAGTGAATGGTGTATTTGGTTCAACTGAGCCGCAGTTAAAGCATCAGCAGCTTCTCGATTTTTCCCTGCAGTTTGAAGGGCAAGTACGTCAACTGATGATCAACGTTGGCGTCAGTGGGATGAAGGATCTGGCGCTACAGCCAATCCCTGAAGGAACTGAGCGTTTGGTGATGATCACTGAGCGTTTAGCGGCATTGCAAAATGATGTTGAAGCACTGCTTCGAGACCAACAACCTAAAGTTGTTGAGCTGACTGCTAATTTCTGCCAGCGCTTAGCAAAGTGGGAGCAGCAAGAAGTGGAAATACAGTCGTTGATTCCTGCGTTAAAGGACTGGCGTAGCGTAACACTCCAGTAGGCTATTTTGTCGCTAATTAACCTGAACTCGGGATAAGAATAGAAGGGAACTAAAAGCTGGCTCTGCGATCAGATCTTTCGACCAAGAAGGAAAT
>JBHOGO010000086.1:0-17759 GCA_043421945.1 bacterium sp. HQB-150
GGTGAGTTTGGCGAGTAAGTCAAGGCTACACCAAGAAGCTCACACTATAATCTTTGATTTAGTGGGAGTAATTCACTGCCTCAGCACTAAAGCCAAGTGCCATTAAAATACCTAAGGAGACACCGATGTTTTGGTGAAAATCCTTACGAGTTAGTAGCCTCTTTAACGATGCAATAATCTGCAATTGACCTCACTATGTCTTACTTCACACCACAAGAATATGGGTTCAATATCCACCGTAATAAAGTCACTAAATGCAATCAAGATAAATCCCTCTATTTAGCTTGATTGTATGGTCTAACCCGCACTTCTGTGCACCAATTCAACGTTGGTGTATCGCGATTATGGCTGAATAGCTGGCGCACAGTACTATCGTAATTAAGCGCACAGCTTAGCGATTAAAATAGTTTTGTGAGAATTTTATGAGAATTACGCGAGAGTCTTGATAACTCTGTTAGCCATCATAGTTATGTCAACTAACTGCAAGGACTCAGATTATGAAATATGTCACGCCTCTCGCTCTAGCGCTCCTCTCTGCCGGCACAGTACAAGCGGCAGAAATTGATGTCAGTATTACCAACCTAACCAAAGGTATTTACTTCACTCCATTCATCATCGCTGCACACGATAGCGATACCCACCTTTTCCAATCAGGCGAAGCTGCATCCGCCGAGATTAAAGCAATGGCAGAAGGTGGTGATATTAGCGGCCTTGTTTCTCAAGCTGGTAATCTAGGTGCGATTGTGAGTGAAAACCCAGCAGGTGGCATTCTCAATCCCGGCGCTTCCACGACGACTTCATTAAGTACTGGTACGCTAGACCGTCTATCGCTTACCGCTATGTTATTACCAACAAACGATGGCTTTATTGGCCTAGACAGCTGGGAGATCCCTTCTGAAGCAGGCACCTATCAAGTCTATCTCAATGGCTATGATGCCGGAACAGAAGCAAACGATGAACTCTTCAGCAGCATGCCCAATCCTCCCTTCATCACTTTTGCCAGTGGCGGTACAGGCGTTGAAACAGCCATTACCAACGGCGATATTCATATTCACCCAGGTAACCTAGGTGATACCGACCCTGTCGGTGGGTTAAGTGATCTCGATAGTACTGTACATCGTTGGTTGAACCCTATTGCCGTTCTCACTGTCACCGTCAAATAAGGGGCTTACCATGAAACTTAAAGCACTGACGATCATTGCGACCACTGCGCTACTTGTTGGTTGCCCAGATGACGATGATACTGTGAAAACAGATAGTTATACCTTTGAGGTGACGTTGGAAAACTTAACCGCTAATCAACCCTTATCACCGTTTGCTGTGCTGGCTCATAATGACCAATTCACACTCTTTTCTACCGGCATGGCAGCCTCTATCGCCGTTGAACAAATGGCCGAATCGGGTGATAACAGCGCAATACTCGCATACAAAGAGAGTGATACTAACGTCATGGGCGCTTACTCAGGCAATGGTGTCATTATGCCTGGTGGCAGTGAAACCATCTCCTTTACCACTACCGATAAGTCTGTCAATCGAGTTTCGATCAGTAGCATGTTGGTCAATACAAACGACGCCTTCGTCGGCTTTAATCAAGCTGACCTATCGGCTCTCACCGTTGATGGGGCAATGACCTACTCATTAGCAGTTTGGGATGCCGGAACAGAAGCGAACAGTGAAACAGCAGCAACGATTCCTGGCCCTGCCGGTGGAGGGGAAGGCTTTAACAGTGATCGTGACGACAATGATATCGTGACACTGCATAGTGGCGTCATTAGTGCAGATGATGGCTTATCCACCTCTACACTCAATGCCTCTCACCGTTTTCAAAATCCAGCGGCGAGATTAACCATTACGCGAATGGAATAGTACGGTTACCGCCTCAATTGACACGGCTAAAGCGATACGCTCATATCAAGCTAAATCTTACCATTGAGTAAGTACAGACGTTGTCGGCTACCACGTGTTGCACAACGTCTGTTAAGCGGCTTGGAATGAGTAAAGGATAAATAACTGAAAGAATCCTCTTCTCACCTCGGTCTGTTTATTGAATTGTACGACCGTGGATACCAAGATGGATTTAAACGCCGCTATCCAGCCTGCAACCATACTCTTGGTTGAGGATGATAAGGATCTTAGTGAGTTGATTGCTATGCAGCTGACTTTTCAAGGACATACCGTGCTAAAAGCGACTAATTTGGCAAATGCTAAGCAGCTCATCGGCACCAAGCATTGCGACTTAGCGGTCTTTGACCGAGGGCTAGAAGATGGAGATGGCCTCTCTCTTTGTCGCCACCTAAGACAATCAGGTAATGAGATGCCAATTCTGATGCTAACAGCACGTGATAGCGAAATGGAAAAAGTCGCCGGACTAGAATCAGGTGCTGATGATTACATGACAAAACCATTTAGTGTTTTGGAATTTCAAGCACGAGTGAGAACGTTACTAAGAAGGCACAACAGCTCGAATATGGAGCAAACCAGTAGCGCCACTGACGGTGTAGTGAATGATGATGCATCGATCACGGTTGCGTCTGCTGCGACACCAGAGACTTCCATTCATCACTCTGCTCATCACGCAAGTCACCGTAATGGGCATAGCTCAGAGCCTATCGAAAACCACGGGGGTAATACGAGCTCAACTCCTCCTGAGGTCATAAGCTCAACGACTGCCGAAGAAGAGGGGATGAGTTTTCATGGGCTCACTATTTTTCCCGCATTACACAAGGTCGAAATCAATAAGCATGCCGTCAAACTAACAGCCAATGAATTTGCGCTACTACTCTTTCTCGCCAAACGGCCCGGACGGGTTTTTAGTAAAGATGAATTACTAAGCCAAGTTTGGGAAACGGATTTTAGTGGCTATCACCATACGGTATGTAGCACGATAAATCGCCTGAGAAACAAACTGACTTCCCCTCAATACAAGTATGTTCACACGGTTTGGGGCGTCGGTTATAAATTTGAAGTCGCTAACGTGTAAGCCTTTGCGATTACCCATCACGTCACGAACAAATGAAGTGACCAAAAGAAGGTGATTGAACAATGAGTTTCAAACTGCGCTTGTTGTTGTTGACGATAAGCTGGATTGCCATTGCCAGCATACTGCTCGCCTCCATGTACCTTATCCAGCAGCAGAACACCGAGCAACGCACCAAGCAAGAGTTACATCGAGATTTAGCATCCCATATGCGTGACGATAACCCACTGATGGATGGTGCTGACTACAGCTCCACCGCGTTGAAATCTATTTTCCATACACTCATGCTGCTCGGCCCTGATTTCGAAATTTATTTTCTCAATGCGGAAGGGAAGATTACAACGCATGCAGCCCCTGATGAAAAGATTAAGGTACGCGCGATCAATTTAAAGCCAATCTACCAGTTTCTCGACAACAGTCCCTTTCCCATTTATGGTGATGACCCAAGAGATCCAGACCAAAAAACGGTATTTTCCGTCGCCCCCATTCAGGAAGGCGATACCATTCTAGGTTATCTCTACGTTGTCATCGGCAGCGAGAAACACGACCAGATAAACAGCCAAGAAAGTAACACGCCTCTACTCCTCACAATCAGTGCTGCACTGATCCTGATGATGGGCCTTGCCATTGCTCTCTATGTTCTGGTCAAGCGTACTCTCTTAAAACCTATTGAAGATGTGACGCGAAAGTTGCGCCACCAATCAGAAGATAATTTTCGTCTAAACCCTGATTTCATTAATCAAGTTCCCGAACTACAGCCTGTCGCGAATCAACTCTATTTGATGTCGCAGCATATGCAGCAGCAATTCCTCGATTTGCAGCAACAAGAGACCCATCGACACGACATGTTAATGCAGCTTAGCCACGATTTGAAAACACCACTCTCAAGTGTATTGGGGTATCTCGAGACATGGCAGATTCAGCACCCAATGACCGATAAGCTCATAGAAACGGCGTACCGAAATGCTTTACGCCTTTCCGAACAACTTAACCAGCAGCTTCAACTTGCTAAACAGGCAGTACCCAGACCAGAGCCTCACTTCGAAGCGGTTCCACTTCGAGCGTTGATTATGGATGTATCCGATTCACTCGCGGTAGATGCACAGAAGAAGCAGCTTTCACTGTCAATTACGGTAGAAGACAACTGTATTGTGGCTGGCGATAAACAGCTCTTACGTCGCTTATTTTCAAATATCTTCGAAAACGCAATTAGGCATGCGAAACAGAAAACAACTGTCACGATTATCGCTCAACAGGACGCACAGAATAGGCTAAACATCATACAGTCCAACCATGTCGATGAGCATGCGGAAAAAGGCAGTTTAGGCATGGGTAACAAGATTATCGAGTCGATTCTGTTACTCCACAACAGTCAAATAAAGAGAAAGGAGAGCGATAGCGAATATGAACAAACCTTTTCGCTACCGCTAATTAAGCCTTCGTTTTAAAACAATGCTGCATGTAAAGGCAATGCTGTTAGTACAAACAACGGTAAAATTAATAGCGTTAAACTTTAAAACGGCTCACTAAATCATGCAGCTCATTCGCCTTCGCATTCAAACTTTGGCTACCGCCTTGGTTTTCATTTGCTAATGTGGCAGCGTGTTGACTGTGGTCTGAGATAAGTACAATCCGTTGAGAGATATCCGCCCCGACTAAAGTTTGTTCTTCGGTTGCAGTGGCAATCAAATCGTTCATATCGGTAATAATGTGAATTGCCCCCATGATATTCTCTAACGCACCTTTCGCTTCATTCGCAGTATCGACCGTAGAGCGACTTAATGCGGTGCTACTGTCCATCGCTGCAACAGCATTATCCGATGCCGCTTTTAGGTGCTCAATCTGAGTATGAATCTCTAGCGTACTCTCTTGCGTTCGACTTGCTAACTTGCGAACCTCATCGGCAACAACAGCAAAGCCTCTTCCCTGATCGCCCGCCCGTGCCGCTTCTATTGCTGCATTGAGCGCAAGTAAGTTTGTTTGCTCGGCGATATCCTGAATAACGGTCAGAGCCGAAGAGATATTACTCACATCACCTTCGAGGCGAGAAATCACTTCACTGGCACTGACAACTTCATCAGATAAAGAAACGACAGAGCTAACCGCTGTGTTCACAATCTCTAAGGCTTGATTGGCATTATTATCCGCCTCTTGCGCCGACTGGGCCGCTTGTGTCGCATTATTGGATATTTCTGTCGATGAGGTTGTCATCTCGGTCATCGCTGAAGCGACTTGTTCCGTCTCTTCACTCTGCTTACCGACAAGTTCATTCACATCCCCCGTTCGAGCATTCATCAATTCTGTTTCGTTAAAGACATCCTTTGAAACCTGATTAACACTGACAATAATGTCATGTAAGCTCGCTACGAACGCGTTAAAGTTATTACTTAAAGAAGACAGCTCAGGAATCGAAAAAGCGTCTAATCTCGCTGTTAAGTCAGCATCTCCCGACGAAAAAGCGGACAGAGAGCGATCTAAATCATTGAGTGGGGCTGTAATTGTTCGTGTCACGAGTACTGCTAAAAAGGCCACGACACTGACGGTCACAACGCAGATAAGCAAAAGCATTCGCAAACTATCACTCAGCTCATTCTCTGCAATCTCTTGCATTTCTAGCACGGTTTCATCAATATCATCGGTGTAAAAACCTGTCCCTATGATGAGATCCCACTCCGCTAAATATGTGGAATAGCTAAGCTTAGCCTGCGCCTCACTTTCGCCGGGCTTTGGGAAGTAATACGTTGCAAATCCATCTCCCTGTTTCGCACTGTTAATAATATTGCGAATGAAATCGTTTCCTTTTTTATCCTTCGCGTTAATAAAACTCTCACCGATCCCTGCTGTGTTCTTACCCAATAACCAACGAACGCCAGCTGAATCATAACCAAAGATATACCCACTGCTACCAAATTCAATCTGACGAAGACGGCGAATCACTTCTTCGCGATTATCTGCATTTCCTCGAAGATCGGTTAAACTCGTCTCGGCAATAGCTAAATAGGAAGAAAGCTCCTCTTTTGACATCTCCATCATCTGCTCTGCAGCATTGCTTGTCTGATGCTCTGTCAGCGTCTCCGTCTCTGAGTTAACAAAAAACATAATCAAAATGACAGCAACAACAATGGGGGCTAATGACAGTAAAAATAGCCTACTACGAATAGATAAATTCATGACTCTTCCTTAAAATAATTCCTTACAACCATTGCTGATATTTATAGCAACTAACACAAAAATAGCCAGTACGCATGTAACAAATGTAAAATTAAGTGGTCTTTATATTTGATTACCCCCATGTAACCATACTTAACCACGTGCTTAACGTATGGTATTCGCTCTACGGAAACAACGATAAGGATAGCTAATGAGCACAAATCAATACCCGATAACAGGTCAATGCCAGTGTGGCGCAATAAGTTATGAACTTCGTGAGCCCCCGCTAATGGTGGCTGCCTGCCACTGTCAGGCATGCCAAACGATGGCGACGGCACCTTACAGTGTGACAGCGGTCGTGAATGCCAAAGACATCACTTTTAAAGGTGAGATGAAGGAGTGGTCACGCTCATCAGACAGCGGCAATTTGAATAATGCAAAATTTTGCGCTGGCTGTGGCAATCGTGTCTATCATTACGACCCGAATAGCCCAGAAAAGATAAAACTCAAGCTCAAATCCAATAACCCCAGTGATAGCGCTCTCTACGAGCCGCAAGTACACCTTTGGGTAAGTGAAAAACAAGATTGGGTCGTCATACCTGAAGGTACTCCACAATACGATAAGCAACCGTAGTACTTTCGTTATACCTACAAGCTATACTTACAAGCCATGCCTACAGCATAAACGAGGCCTGCAGGTATAGCTTGCCTAGTGATAAGTGATATTTATAATCTAAAGCTAGCCACCATTGCATTCAGCTGATTATTACTGACCGCAAGCTGCTCGGTGCTGGCGACCGAATCATCTGCATTCGCATTGAGTTCATTAATCATGTCGTGAATAGCTATCATATTCTGGCTCACCTCTTCAGTAACGCTACTTTGTTCGTTCGCAGAGGAGGCAATTTGTGTCGTCAAGTCGTTGATTTGGCTTATTGAACTTGTCATCGATTCCAGTGAAACCATCACGTTAGAAGTGTGCTCAACCGTTTTAGAGCAGCTCCCTTTCGTTGTCTCCATCGATTGCACCACCACCTCTGTTGCTTTACGAAGGTCGGCTAACATAATATCAATCTCAGAAGTACTTTGCTGTGTTCTCGCCGCCAATGCCCTTACTTCATCAGCAACAACAGCAAAACCTCGACCTTGCTCACCAGCCCTAGCGGCTTCGATAGCGGCATTCAATGCCAATAAGTTTGTCTGATCTGCAATCTCTCCAATAACTTGAAGTACACCATCGATTTTCGCGATGTCTTTACTCATCATCTGGATAGAATCAGACATGCAGTCAACTTCTCCTGCGAGTTCGTTAACACTTAACGAAGCAACCTTAACCACGTCTTTCGAGCGCTCAGCCTCATCATTCGTTAGTTGAGTAAACTCTGCAGCACTATTACCACTATCCGCGACACATTCTGCTGTCGCACTCATTTCATTGATCGCCGTCACCACTTTTTCTGTTTCTAGGGTATGGCGGGTAAGCAACGATTTATTAGAATTCGCCTTCTCTTTTAAGGCCGACACTTCATGCTCAATAACTCGGCTTGACTGCGATACGTCTAACATCATCGTTTGTAAGTTTTCAATAAAATGATTAATGCCTGACGCTATTTTTCCTAGGTCATCCTGGCTATGTACTTCTAACCGTTTCGTCAGATCTGCATCACCACTTGATAAACCCGTAATAATATCTCTCAGTGAGCTGAGATGCTTAAAGATGGTATTAATAAATAAAATACTCAAGGGGATCGAAAACAGAGCGACTAATACCAACGCAAAGGTAATACTACGGCTCAACGTATTAGTGTTTTGTTCTATATAACCTCTATCAATATAACCTGTCAGCGTCCAGTTACTATTTCCTACACTAAACTGGCTAGCGTATGGTATAAGGTCACCATCGATACGGTTGCTAAATAACAGCGTTCCATTACCATCCTCAAGGTCAAAGTAGCTCCCTTCCATCGAGAATTGTGATAACAGCTCTTGCGAGTTTCTTAAATCAATGTAAAAAATGTCGCCACCATTACCTGTCGGTACTGTCACCGATAGTAGCGGTATATCATTTTGGTAAAAAACATCACTGACTATAGTACGTTGCACACCATCAACAAGGCTTATAAATTGTTGAGACTCAGCCTCGTCATCGATACGACCTTGATCTGTAATCACAAAATCGGAAACGACTTTCACAGTACGATAAAAACCAGCACGATCCTTTATATCTTTAACTGTCGTAATTTCAAGTCCAATGTTTTCCGCAATAAACACCTTATTCTGAATATCACCGTAGAATTTATCTTTTGCGACATCGATTTGAGTGTTAATACTTCGTGAATCACTGTCAAATATATATCGACTGACGTAATGATTCACACTAAGAAATGAGGTTATAACTGTTGCCAACAAAACAAAAATCAAGGTCATTATGATCTTTATTTTGAAGGATATTTTGTTTTCCATAGACAGCCCCTGCCGTGGCAACGTGTAATCTTCTGATATAAGGCACTACTAAACTCTTCACGCGCCTTTAAACTAGAGAAATTTCGCTAAATGTTACTTTGCTTAATAAAACTCAAAGCGTATAAAAATCGAGTTAGCAGTCATACAATAATGCAATTCCGTCAATAACATATTATATTGTCTAGAAATCCATACGCGGTCAAAATAAATAGTACGTTAGGAGAGTTTCATCACACTATCCCTATTCTTTCTCGGCATTATTTAATTCGCTTCACAATAAAAGTAGGTGCACTGCACTGTACTGCTCAATGCAATGCACCTTCATTGTTAGGGTTTTGCTACACCCTTTATCTCTTCAAGAGAAAGCGTCCTGCTGATCCCAGCCTCTGTCACGAAGTCCATATCATGACTCACCAGAATAAACGCCCCCTTATAGTCAGATAACGCACTGGCTAGCAGTTGCTTCGATTCAAGATCCAAATGATTATCAGGTTCGTCGAGTAACAGTAAAGCGGAGTCTGGCATGTGGCTCACCATTAGCATGGCTAGTTTCATTTTTTCCCCGCCACTCAAAACGGCAATACGCCGAAAAACACTATCACGCCTAAAACCAATGCTCGCAAGCAAGATACGCGCATCACTTTCCGTTAATCCATGACTGTTTTTTTGCAAGCTCTCTAGCATGGAATCCTCTGGGGTCAACAAGGCAAAGTGCTGATCCAAATAGACTGTTTTAGCAAATACCTTTATCTTCCCTTGGTAATGGCTATGCTTACCTTGAATCGCCTGCAAAAGGGTCGATTTCCCGCAGCCATTTGCGCCTTTTAAGTAACACCGCTCACCGTGCGTTAACTGGAATGAGATGGGCTGTTTTGAGCCATAACCGAGTACGCACTCTTTGATGTTTAACAGTGTGCGTTTTTTCACTGTTTCCATCTCTTGTAGATACATAGCCTGTGGCTTTACACTCTCCTTTTGATGCTTAAGCTCATCCAATTTTTTCTGATTACGGCTTAATTGATTTTGCGCATTTTTGAGTGCAGAAGAACGGCGTTGTCCCGCTTTATCTTTCATCGCATCCATGAGAATTTTAGGCTGACTTCCTGACTTTCTCATTCGATTACCTTGTGCTTCTCGCTGTTGCGCTTTTTCTTTATTTTCCTGAACCTGACGCTCTATCCGTTTTTGATTAGATTCTAAATGAGCGATCTGCTTATCCAAGGCAAGAGTTTTTGTGGCTGATTGTTTCGCAAAACAATCATAGTTACCTTTGTAATAGGTTAGCCCTAAAGACGTTAACTGATAGATTCCATTGGCTGCTCTTAATAAATGCCTATCGTGACTCACCAGTATAATTTTACCGTTAAAGCGTTGGCATTGTTCAATAAGCCATTTTCGGCCTTCAACATCAAGATGGTTCGATGGCTCATCCAATAACAGAAGATCAGCATCTGATTCAAAGAGTTTATGTAGCTGTAACAAGGCTAGCTGCCCACCACTTAAACAGCTACAGCACGTGTTTAAATCACGGGGTATTTTTAGCTGTTCCAGCCGATGAACTGTTCTAGCCTCGATATCCCAATCTTCGCCAACCGCATTGAAATACGGCTGTTCACAGTGTCCTTGCTCAATTGCTTTTATTGCCTCCAATTTATGTTGGATACCCAAGAAGTCACCTATCGACACTTCCCCTTCAAGTAAATGTGAAGGGAGCTGTGAATAGTGACCGACTTTTCCTTGGCAAGTCACACTGCCATGGGTGGGTACGACGTTCCCCAAAAGCATAGACAGAAGCAATGATTTTCCAGCGCCATTTCGCCCTACCATTCCTGTGATGGGAGCAGTAAGCGTTAAGTGGATATTTCGAAATAGCCATTCTCCAGTATCAAGCTGGTAAGATAGATTATGAGCAATAATTGCAGGCATATAAACGCCTCCCTTATACGTCAAAAAGTAAAAGGGGCCGAGCAGTTACTTAGGTTTACATGCCATATAAACAGGCATCAAGATCACAGAAGCATCGGTGTTCTTGCACAGAAATAGATGACGAAGTAACGCCCACTAACCCCGAGAGTCTAATAATTTTTATCAATTAATCAGATATCAGGATGTTAGTACTTCATTATGGCGTTATTCTCTTTTGATATGGTGTATGAATATTATCGTTCAGAAAAAAAGATGTCAATAGTGTATATTAACCCTATAAATCACCGAAAACATTAATTACCGTAATAGATGCTCTTCTAAATCATGGTAATGATATATTTGTCATATCATCAATATCGCAATCGGTATTGTGATAAACGAAACAATAAAACTCACTAACCAACAGGTATTTGCTAAGCTTCGATCTAAGTGATAAAGCGCAGCGGGTAACGTCGATATAAATCCTGTTGGCATGACAGCAAGTACTAAGCACACCTTAGCGACCATCCCATCATTAGTGCTCCAAAGCCCAAACAAAGAAATGACAAGAAACACAGCAAGAAGACCTAAAAGAACTCGACCTATGGAGACAAACACCCCTAGCTTAACCCATTGCTTGCCACCTTGAATATTAAACGTCATACCGACTGCCATAATCATCAAGAAACTACATAATGGCACACTCAATGCCATTAAATCAGAGAGCACATCTGGTCGGGAGATACCTGATTGATTCAAGACAAGTCCAGCAATAACGGCAACGAGAGCCGTGATAAAAACAGGGTCTTTCCAAAATGCCTTACGTGCATTCGTATCTGCTTGAGAGGTGCTCGACGCCCGTGAAAACGGGAATGTCCAGCCAAAATAAATGAGCTCTTCACAAACCTTAAAGAGTGCCAATATAGCGACACCACTTTCTCCAAGCGCAATAAAAATGACTAAATTACCTAGCGCGCCTAGATTGTAGAACATCGATACAGGAATCAGAGCCCCAAACTACGGGCGTGTTAACCCAAACACGCGCCGACTGATGAAACCAATGCATGCTCCTGACGCGATCACAGCCACGCCCACGAAAGGGACTGCGATCAATTTAGAACTAATATTAGGTAGCTGCCAGAGTGAACTTAATACCCCAAATGGGATCAAAACCAATAAGGCAAACTTTGAAGCTTTAAAGCTAACAAACTGACTAACATTCGGTGTGAGCTTTTGAGCCAAAAAACCTAAAATGAAACCACTAAGAATAATTGCGAGCGCAAACGCCATTTCCATAAGACCAACAAGCCACTAAAAGAGTTAAACACCCCCCATAATTATTATAATTGGAGGAGAAGAGCACCTATTACTTCATCAATGAGAAGAGAGATAGGCAAGACTATAATTACATTATAGAAATAAACGGTAATGACAAGCTATATTCAAAAAAATAGAAATAAACAACTGATGTATATTAATTATAAATACTTATTACTCAATCAACATACTTTGATAAGCTCCCCGCCTAAGCAACACTTCCCATCAATATCGATAATAACCAACGTGGACGATTAAAAATACTTGTCAATGAGCAAAGAATCGATGAGTAAAGCTTGACTCTTTTTATTCTCAAGCGACAATTCTCATCATCACTTTGCCTCTTACGTGAATACCACCATGAAAATAGCCGCTGTTACAGCTTGTCCGACAGGTATTGCGCACACCTACATGGCTGCCGATATCTTGCGAAAAGCAGCCCACCAATTTGGCTGTCACATTCACGTTGAAACACAAGGTGCGATGGGGATTGAAAACCCACTGTCTTCAAAAGACATTGAACAAGCTGACCTTATACTCATCGCCTCAGATATTGAGATAGCGCACCGTGCTCGCTTTGCAGGCAACAAAATACACTGTGTGACTATCGAAGAAGTCCTCATTGACGTCGATAGTGTTTTACTTCGATGCCAAACACTTATTTCAACATGATCGAACGACGAATAACGTTTTTAGCCGGTAGTGAGGGAATTCCTAGCTGGGCAATGAGCCGGATTAAAACTTTGGCAGGTTATTTTCGTTCAATCCTAGTGATGCATAATGTAACCCGCCATCAACAAGCTGATTTATCACATGTCATTCGCCTAATGAGCTTAGGCACAAAGGCAGAGGACCTTTGCCAACTGTGTATTGAAGGGATGGATGCTGAGCTCGCCTGTATGGTATTGACCGATTTCTTGGCTGTTCACTTTACGCTCATTAATACGGATCACCGCCTCCCCATCAAAGGGGCGATCAACGTCGATGACCAATATCCTGCTTTCACATTACCTTTCCCAATAAAATTGATGGCGATAACCAAAAGTGAGATCGCAGAAAAAAGCGCCTTACTGCGATTTCAAGCACAATTACTCAGTCAAGCACAGTCTAAAATACTTGAAGAACAAAATGAGCATTTCCAGACGATTTTGCCACTATTAGAAAAAAGAGAACAAATATCAGCCACAGGAATGGGGCATCACATCGCTCTTCCACACGCGATGTCAGAGTGCTTGAATCATCCTGCCATTGCTATCGTCACAACCCAAAAGCCCATCGAATGGCACTCAGCAAGCGGTAGGATCACCACCAGTATAGCCATGGTACTCCCCTCACCTCCTGAGCGTCAGCATATCATTGCTTTATCCACACTATCGAAAGCCTTACTGATCCCCTCTTTTTCACAAGCGATTGCCGCTAATTCACAACCTGAGGCATTAAGGGCTATCGTATTGAACTGCATGAACCACGGACTACAAGTGTCTACCAAGCACGACTAATACTATTGCTACTCCCTCTAAATCAAAATGGCTCACGAAGGCGATACTCTGACGGAGTCATACCCGTTTTATTCTTAAAGACACGATAAAAATAGTTCACATCCTGGTAGCCACAACGCGTCGCTACCTCCTGAAGACGAAACTCATAACGCTTGAGCATAAACTTCGCTCGATCGATTCTGACCCAGGTAATATAGTCTGCCAACCGCATGTGTCCACGCTGCCTAAAAAGTCGAGACAAGTGATTTGGGGTTATCGAAAAACGACGTGCAATAGATTCTCGGCCAATATCTCGATGGAAGTTTTCCTGAATATAGATACATATGCCTTGGTACACATTCTCACTGCGTTTTGTTGAAGTATCACTGGGAGTTGTCAGCATACCGTGTGCATAACTTAATAGAGCCAGCAGCAAGTGCTCATCCATTGGTTTTTGTTGTGGCTCTTTCGCAAGCACATTAAGCGCCGCCAAGATATGATCAATGGCATGACCTGTCCGGGTTTGCACACTATGCTTTTGAACGTCATAAAAACCAGATTGTGCTTTCTCCTTACTGACAAGACTAAACCCTAACTGACGCTGTCCGAATAACAGGCTCAATACCGTACAATCGGTGTCCCAGCGGGGTTTATTCCAACAGTTGGGGGGAATATACATGGCATCGCCAGCAAACACACTCACATCAACAATCGAATCGTTGTCTTCTAACGCGTTGACATACTCGCCTTGCACAACCAATTCTAGACGAGGGAAGTTAACCTGATAACTAAATTCAGGCGGCGTTAGGGTGTCACCCGCAAACCAAATTCGTGTAAAGCTCTCTCGCTCAGAAATTAAAGACTCAATAAGATGATGGAATACCTTCCCCATACTTTTCCCTTTAGCAATGTCAACGGCATTGGAGTCCACCTTAAGGCAGAATAATCGTGATAGACGTCAACAAAAAGACGCACTACACCGTGACATTATAAGGTGTTTTTTTCTAGCTTTATAAAATGATAAATCATCCTCCCTAAGATTAACCCTTACAAAGCAATACATAAACAACTGTTTTAATTCAACTAAACAGTAGTTACTGGCTATTATTATAAAAGAGAGCAATCGAGACCAAAGTCACATTCACACTACATGGTTACAAAAATCCAGCTATTGCCTCTTTGGTGCACTATCTGAAAACCCTCTTTTCGCTGAGAATAAGACTATAAACACCGAGGCCTCCTGGAAGGAGGAACAGCGCGACGCGAGTTCAAAACCTGATTTGGATTGCACGTCGTATGGATTAACCAGAGAGGGAATATCTCATGATCACACAATTGATTAATGAGTCGCTGATTTGCCTAGACCTAAAAGCTCAAACCAAAAGTGGTATCTTCGCGGAAATGATCGACCGTCTACATCGCGAAGGCCGCATTAATGATAAGTCTCAATTTCTAGCAGACATTCAAGCACGGGAGGAGCTGGGCAATACTGGCTTCGAATCTGGCGTTGCTCTACCACATGCCAAAAGTGCCGCTGTCATCAAACCTGCTGTCGCTATTGGTATTAGCCGCACAGGTATCGACTACGGTGCCGAAGATGGAGAGCCATCCAAGCTCTTCTTTATGATAGCTTCGCCTGATGGCGGTTCAGATCATCATATCGAAGTGCTGGCTGAATTATCATCAAAACTGATTGAGGAGGGCTTCGTTGATGCCTTCTTATCAGCTAAAAATGAAAATGAGGCGCTGCAACTCCTACTTGCTGAACGTAAACCTCAACCTGCAGTCGTCGCTGACAAAGGCCTTATTATTGGTGTCACGGGCTGTCCTACAGGGGTGGCACATACCTACTTGGCGGCTGAAGGCTTAGAGAAAGCAGCTGCAGAGTTAGGTTACGAAATTAAAGTAGAAACTAACGGTTCTATTGGGGTAAAAAACAGTCCGACAAAAGAAGAGATTGACCGCGCAGAAGCGATCATTGTCAGCAGTGATAAGCAGGTCGAAATGTCTCGATTTGCAGGAAAGAAAGTACTGATGACCGGTGTGAAAGCCCCAATCAAAGATGGTAAAGATGTTATCCAACGATCACTCAGTGCCCCTATTTTACCCGCTGGAGAAAAAAGCGCAGCACCAACAGAGAGCTCAGCGAGCCAAGCGCGTACTGACTTATACCGCTACCTAATGAACGGCGTATCACATATGATTCCGTTTGTTGTCACCGGTGGTCTGCTTATTGCCTTAGCATTAGCGATTGGCGGGCAACCAACAGAAGCCGGCATGGCGATTCCAGAAGGTAGCATGTGGAATAAAGTTCTTGATGTTGGTGTTGTTGCCTTCACATTAATGATTCCAGTACTGGCAGGCTATATTGCCTATGCGATTGCAGACCGCCCTGGTCTTGCACCGGGTCTCATCGGCGGTTGGATTGCTAACAATGGCTCATTTTATGGTGCAGATGCAGGCACGGGATTCATTGGGGCGATTGTTGCTGGTCTATTAGTGGGTTACTTCGTGAAATTTATAACGACACGAAATTACCACAAGTTTGTTCAGCCACTTGTTCCGATTATGATTGCGCCGATCACTGGTAGCCTTTTCATCTCAGCACTGTTTATTTTTGTGATTGGTGCGCCGATCGCTAGCTTGATGACTGGCTTAGAGTCTATGTTAGTGTCGATGAGTGGCGGTAGCGTTATTCTACTCGGTATTGTGCTTGGTGGTATGGCTGGCTTCGATATGGGTGGGCCCTTTAACAAAGTCGCCTTCCTATTCTCTGTCGGTATGATAGCCAGTGGCCAAACTCAATTTATGGGTGCGATGGCGTGTGCTATCCCAGTTGCTCCGTTGGGGATGGGGCTGGCAACGGTGCTAGGGAGAAAACTCAATCTCTTTGAAGAATCTGAACTTGAAGCGGGTAAAGCGGCTGGGGCGATGGGCTTGGTCGGTATCTCAGAAGGTGCAATCCCGTTTGCTGCACAGGATCCGCTATCGGTCATACCAGCTAACGTATTAGGCTCTATGGTCGCAGCAGTTATGGCTTTCACTTTAGGTATTACCAACAGTGTTGCGCACGGTGGTCCCGTTGTTGCTTTGCTTGGTGCTATGAATTCTCCACTGATGGCCTTGGTATGTATGGCTGCAGGTACGCTTGTTACTGCGATGGTGTGTTTATCACTGAAAAAAATGCGTAAATCGAAAATACACGGTGTGACTGCTCACCTTTAATATCGCCATTTAGAATGCCTCAATTTAACAAACGGCATTTAAGAACTATCGACTCAATACTATAGGATACACCTTCTTTTGCCGCCTAGGATTAGGCGGCTTTTTTATCCTAGCCCCTCATGTTCTTTCCAAGCCATCACATTACTCCAAACCACCCCAGACCACCGTACTTTCCCAATCATGCCTATTGCTACACGCTCTTCTCTATCCCAATACCTCATTGCCTTTTACGACGGATATAGACTTAGCCTTCAACGTAATGTGATGGCTGAGATAGGGTATAATTACTTTTCTATCCCTACGACAAAGCGAATTAATGCATGATCACTCTTTCAACGAATGTTGGTGATATTCATATTGAACTTAACTTAGACACCGCACCCGTGACATCGAAAAACTTCCTACAATATTGTAAAGATGGCTTTTACGACTACACGATTTTCCACCGGGTGATTAAAGGCTTTATGATTCAGGGCGGCGGCTTCACCCAAAAAATGAAAGAGAAGCCGACAAGAGATCCGATTGTGAACGAAGCAAATCGTGGTTTAAAGAATGTGGTAGGTTCGATCGCTATGGCGCGTACTGATGCACCTCACTCAGCAACAGCGCAATTCTTCATCAATTTAGATAACAATGATTTTCTCGATTACACCGCTACCACAAATCAAGGCTGGGGGTATGCGGTATTTGGGAAAGTAACCGTCGGAATGGACGTTGTGAATGCGATTGCTGAAGTGAAGACAACATCATTACTGGGTCATGACGATGTGCCTTGTGACGCTATCGTGATTGAAAAAGTTACCATCAACGAATAAAAATAGCGCTGAAAAGGGAGACTTGTTCATTACAATGACATTTGTCGCTGACCCCTTTCGGTCAGCAACAATGCGCAACCTGTATGCCTAACCAACACGTTGTTTGATGTAAGAACAAGTCTCGATCCCTTATTCATCACTGGCCACTGCTCTCAACGACTTAACGCGACAAAGCGAAAAAAAGTGAGAGCTATGCAAGCAAGAAAGCTCGCATGGTGGCGAGTACCATTGGCGCGTCATTTCTAAATTGAATGCTCTGTTTCGCCGCAGATACTTGCTCAGAAGAAAAAGAGCCTTTCCTCACGTCTAAAAAGTCATGGAAAAAATCTTCTGAGAACTCTGGGTGGCCCTGTACCGGTGAATTACTCCCACTAAATCAAAGATTATAGTGTGAGCTTCTTGGTGTAGCCTTGACTTACTCGCCAAACT
>JBHOGO010000087.1:0-17472 GCA_043421945.1 bacterium sp. HQB-150
TAGAGTCATTTTCATGGCTGATAGCATGATCTTCTCGTCGCAAAAAATCAAGCCCCTTCAATGATCACAGGTATAAAAACGTCTTTAAACTTTGCAGTCTGAAAAATGACGAGATGATTCTATGTGAAAGCTCTTTGGAATATGACGCGTGTTTTCATCTAGAATACTCTAAAGATGTGGTCTCGTATTGCAGTCAACCCACAGGCTTTTATTACGAGCATCAAGGGAAGAGTAATCCCTACACCCCTGACTTTTTAGTATATTTTCGTAATGGTTCGCGTAAGTTTTGGGAAGTAAAACCACGGCATCAGGCACAAAAAAAGACTTTTCAAGAAAAATTCAGAGCCCAGCAATCTACCGCTAGTGAAATGGGTGAAGTTCTCAGTCTGGTAACTGAACGGCAGATACGCTTAAACCCTATCCTCAATAACCTGAAGCTCATGCATGCGTATAATGGCTTTTATGAGCTAAATATAGTGCAAAGTCAGATCATTGCGCTTGTCTGGCGTTTAGGTTCTGCACCATTAAGTCATGTTAGTCAGGAACTTGATATTTTACCCTCTGAAGCCAAGTCAATGGTGTTACCACTGTTAGCTAAGGGAGAGCTTGACGCCAACTTAGACACTACAGAATTTGGCATAAACTCTATACTAGTAGCGAATAGCTTATGACTACTGGCCCGTTTGATGATGAATTTGACTCGATAGGACGTGATCCTATTAGTCGAGAAGAGCAGCAAGTTGATGAGTTGAATGCGTTAAAATATCGAAGTTTAAAGAACACAACGTTAATTGAGCGAGACCTTAGTTCTTATCCACAAGCTGAACAAACAACGGCTCTTCAGCGTTATAAACTGATTTCATTAATTGGAAAAGATAATAACAAAGGGTGGACACCGAAAGTTCTTACCCCTCTTATTGATAGGCACTTCAAAGCATCTGGTTTGTCAAAGAGGCCAAGTTCAAAGTCGGTTTATCGTTGGCATAAGGCTTTTGTTGAAAGTGGCGGGGACTTAAAATCACTCGTTAATCGCCATCATGATAAAGGTAGCAGTGAACCCAAAGTTAAGGGTGATGAGCATTATTTTGAGTTGGCTGTTAAGCGTTTTTTGGACACAAAACGCCCTTCATATCAAAAGGCTTATGAGTTCTACAAAGACAGTATTGTTTTAGAAAACGAATCAATCATCGAAGGAAAAATACCTTACATTTCCTATGACGCTTTTAAAAAACGCTTGCAAAAATTACCCCCTTATATGGTTGCGGTGGGGCGTTATGGCCAATACTATGCAGATCTTTGGTATCGTTATTATGAAGCGCATGAGCCACCTACTCGTGTCTTACAGCGAGTTGAAATAGATCATACCCCGTTAGACGTTATTCTTATTGATGACGAATTATTAGTGCCACTTGGTAGACCCTATTTGACGTTACTCGTTGATGTTTTCAGTGGTTGCATCATTGGCTACCACCTTGGTTTTAAAGCCCCCAGCTATCCTTCTGTGTCTAAGGCAATTATCCATAGCATTAAGCCTAAAGAGTATATTCTAAACTCAGGCATACCTCTGCTAAATAATTGGGATTGCTGTGGGAAAATTGAAAATTTGGTGGTTGATAATGGAGCGGAGTTTTGGTCGCACAGTTTAGATAAAGCATGCTTGGAGGCAGGTATTGGTGTCCATTATAACAAGGTTCGTCGACCATGGCTTAAGCCCTTTGTAGAAAGAAGCTTTGGCAAAATCAACGAGATGTTTTTAATGACCATTCCTGGAAAGACATTTTCAAATACCCTTGAAAAAGCAGACTATGATCCAGTCAATGATGCTGTCGTTCGCTTTTCAGTTTTCTGCGAAGAATTTTTGAGATGGGTGGTTGATGTACACAACCAGAAGCCTGATTCGCGAATGAATAAAATTCCTGCATTGTACTGGCAAAGAAGTATTGATACTTTGAAGCCATTAGAGTTGTCAGTTGAAGATGAGAAGCAGCTTTCTGTTGTGATGGGCATTGCTGATAAACGGAAACTGACATCACAAGGCATTACTTATGAGTACTTGCAATACGATTGTAGAGCATTGTCTGATTACCGAAAGGAATACCCTCAGAGTCGAGCTTCTAAAGTACTGATTAAAGTCGATCCAGATGATTTATCAAGTATTTATGTTTTCTTACATGAGCTTGGATCTTATTTAGAGGTGCCTGCCAAAGACGCGATTGGTTATACAAAAAATCGTAGCCTAGAAGAGCATAAAGTCCTTATTTCTGCGCATAAGAAATTTATTGGTACACAGGTTGATATTGTCGGGCTTGCTAAGGCAAGAATGGCCCTGCATGAGCGAATATTGGAAGAGCAAGATAACCATCAACAAAAACCTCGTAACAAAAGTAAACTCAAGAATACTAAGAAGTTAGCGGCATATAAGGGGATATCTAGCGATACTCCTGGAACGATTTCCGAGCAGCCAATTATCCAAGATAATGATATAGAAGCCGTCGATATTTTGACCTTGTGGAATCAATCAGTGAATAAAGTGCTTAAACAAGAGTAGTTGCAATGGATGATGCATTAAAATCGTTTTATGACGCTTATATTGTGCTGCCATCAACAGAGATCATAATTGCGGATTTGGATTGGATCCTCGAGAGGGGTTTATCGGGTGCATCAACACCTTCGATGATCACAGGGGGGTAGCAATCAATAAATCAAACGAGCAACTATGGCACTTTTCTTAGCCCTTCTAGTGGTATTGTTCTGGGTGTTTGTACAACTTTTCTTGATGGGTGTATCTTGGTTTCTATTGGTTTGCATAGGCGGAATTATAATTGGGCGATTTAACGCTAACCATACTCTAGTGGCAGCACTCATAGGCTTTATTTGTGCACCGTTCATGTACTACCTAATTCAATATGCCCTAGGAACTGTCAGTACGCCTTTCGAACTAAGCTATGCTCGTGAGAACTGGATGATGCTTTCCTTGGCTGTTTTTGCAGTGTACAGTGGCATCAGTAACCTCTTCAAACCATACAAAGGGATTGATGGGTAACACCACCACTACCACAGACCCAATGGAACAAGAAAGCAGGCTCTTTCAACCAATACAAAGATCACCTCTACCAATGGTTAGTAGAGGCGATCTTTATTATTTATCTTGTTTTGGATACATCCCTTTGCAAACCAGTAATTGGAACAATTTTGCTGCTCCTGTCACACTAAAACATTTTCTCAAACTAGGAACTATCTTTAGGTTTGTCGCATGAATTTGTCTGCGGCGTTACCTGTTCCCGTGATATGCAGTATGAACAGAGGTGACTTCTCACCGCCTTATCAGGCGATGCTTCTTGTTTCGCAGGCTATAGCTTGAAATATCGAGTCTTACGTAAGCCTCCACAAGCAGACACGGACGTCCAGCCGCGTTGGTAACTTTAAACTGCTGTCCCAAACGGTTCCCTTACCACAATCTGTAACTAGGCTATGTGGGGTCTTCTTGGTCAGTCAGTCAAAAATTTGTTTTTTCTTTCTGTACTTGGTTTACGCCGATTTTGGTAAACAGATAGCTTATTATCGTTCAATTTACTTTAGTACTGATAGCATGGTACTCCAGCTTTAGATGTGCGAGTAGTCTCTCGATTTCAAATCGTCGCTTACACTTATTTTTTAGGTCGTTGGAATTATGCCTCGTTAAGCCCTGAAAACACAAATGAGTGCCGTCCATGCGCTATACTGATTCCATCTTCTTAAGCTGAGCTGCTAGCTGCTATAGCCAACTCTCTCAAGTGCTTGAATGGGAAAGGGTATACCGTTGCTTGTTTATGGCGAATATGGAAAACTCTCATCATCTTGAGTAGTTCTTCCGGGGTATCTTCCGAATCAGTCAAAATTCGTCTGATTCGGCAGAATCGAGGCACGCTTTTGACGTTATCTTTATCGCCAACAAAATACAGCTTCTCATCATCGTTATAGAATAAACCGAGTGACGCCTCGATAAACCCTGCGTCTTGCCCTTTCAACGATGCTGCTAGACGAAGCCCTTTTTCTTCAGCAATCCAATCGAAAAAGGTTTGTAAGCTGCCTTTATAGGCAATCGCGTTGTCTTTATCGTTAAAAATAGCCTCTTTATACAAGGTTGCCGAGGCTGGGTTTCGAACAAGGAGTGTTCGCAAGCGGTCTGTGACCATTTTTGGGTTAGACACTTCAATATCGCCCGCTTCAAGCTGTTCAAGAAATTCTTCAACCCAAGTGCGCTTAATTCCATTGGCATAGCCATCAGCGAGCTCACTCATCACCACAGCCAGCCTTTGATATTCAGGGAGCGCGACATAATTGGTCTCTTCAAATATGAAGGTATCCCCTGATGCTAAGTCGACAACAGCATGCTCTTTATTTTTAAGCTGTCTTGGCAAGTCCAATAGAAACAGGTCTTGAGCACTACGTTCATCAACCTGTTTAAAAGCGAGCTTACCGCTATTAACGCACAGGGTGTCATATACCTTCGTGCTCTTATCTACCTGATGACATATGACAAATAGCCACTCACCGTCAGGTTTTACCAACATGAGCTCGCCATTCATCGCTTCCAGCTTAATGAATAACTCTTTCTTGCAAGCTTCATATTGAGACTGAGACAGTCTTCCTTTCTTTATCAACGTTTCAGGGTAGGCAGATTGAATTATCACGTCCGTATCGGTTCGTAACTGCTTATATGGGTCAACTAGGCCTTTCGATTCGTAATAACCTTGGTCATGGTGAATGGCTAAGTTTAATGCCTTGGATTTTACGTCAGGAGAGTAGGTAACAGCAAAGCCATCTCTTTCTAGAGCACGCCCCAGCACAGAGCAATCACAATCAGTTAGATTAATGACATTGATTGGGTGCTTTACTAATAGCTCATGGATGGCACGATAAAACGACCTGATGTCTTGGTCTTTAAATCGAGCGCGATATTTTGGTGATAGGGTTTCAAATTCAATTTGTATAAAGTCAGAAAGGTGCCTATTTACATCCTCCATAAATGTTGCTAGAACCCCCATTTTTGAGCGCCAATACTTTCCCGGGTTTTTGGTGTCTAATGAGACCATCTCACCACTCATGTTTTTGTCACGATGTTTTTTCTTGATGTACTTTCCTTCGTTCGAGCGGGTTAGCTCCTGGGTCCATTGGTCGAACTTGAGCTTAGGTAAGTGCGTGCAGTCGCCATAAAGTTTACCTTCCGCATTGGTGTGATAACTGACCGGAGTAAATGTGGCAGACACAATGTTTAATACGAGATGCTGTCTTTGCTCCCGCTCGATTTTCACTTCATACGTTCGAAGGACGTCGATTTTTCGTATAGGTTCAACATTACAAAGGTAGTAGAGGCCAGCGCCTTCTGAGCACTTTTGATGATCGCTTTGCAACACTGGCAGTGCACCGATGAGCAACTTGGCCTTGGAATTCATTGGCATTTCAGCTGACGTTTGAGGCACAACGGCATAATGCGGATTATCAAGAGAGTGCGTGGCGCCTTTCTCAACCAATACGGCATAGCCATCCTGTGTCTTACATAGGGAAAGAGGCTTCACCAGCTCGTAAATCGTCGTTATGGCTTTACCGTAGCTTTGTTTACCTTTTAGGTCGCAGTTGATCTTAAATAAATCAAAGCGCTTATCAATTTGTTCGTCGTTAAATTGAATATTTATTCGGTTTATTAAGATTTCTTTCGACACGTAACTTACCCCTGTTAGGTATTCAACCAGCGAACAAGCGCCGTAATTGACTCAATATCGACGCTGCTATCATGCTCGTTGATTAAATTTGGGATGGCGATGATCGATGACCCCACAGCGTTCGGCTGTGAATTAAAATTCCAATCATAGTAAGACACAGGCTCATCTCCTTGCTTAAGCATATTGCATATCACTAACTTGCTTAGCCCCACAGCCGATAACTTGTCACGAAATTTAGTCATGGTAGCTTGACGAGTCTCATCCGATAACGAACGCCAGGATTCAAGATCCCAATGCTTAAAGTCGATAAGTGCTTTTTGTTGGCTGAACACAATGATTTCATCAAACGCTTCGAAATGTTCGATGGGTAGAGGCTCAAAACTGAAGCCATGATGTTGTAGGATCGCCTTTCCCACCTCTTCGCCCAAAGCACCCAAGTAAATATTGATAAACATCGGAGGCGTCAGTACATAGCTTGCGCTCGGAGGCCATTGGGTCGCAAATCCATACGTTACAAAATGGCTTTTCACCACTTCATTTCGCATAAAAATAGGCAGTAATGAGCGCGATTCACTCACACGGCTCATTGGGGCTATCGCCAGTTCAAAGAATCGATAATCATCCGATTGCCACTCATCCATAGCTGGCGTATAACTGTACCCGCTTTCTTCAGGAGACCGGACGTAATACTCGTCATAAACTGGCGCTTGCACCGACGCGGGCGTTTTTAACGCGAGGTACCTCAACGATTGCCATGCGTCGATATCTTTACTGTTTGGCTTGTTATTGATCAGGGTTAACATTTGGTCGATCGCCCCTAAAGAGCGGGCAGTATGCAAAATTGCCAAATTCTGTCTACGCTTTGCAGCCTTATCAATAGGAGGATTTAGCATGCCAAAGTGGCGCTTTGCATAGGTCACAAGCTCACGATATTCATGAGAAAACAGAGATGCATCTCGCTCATCTTTGGATAGCAGCTGAATGAGCAAAGAGTCTGCAACGATATAGATTGACTCTCGCTTCATTTCGGTTCGTGCAGCTCGCCCCACCGCTTGTTCAATGACTCGAAAAATCGCATGAATACAATCATCAGAATCTTTTCTGTAGTACTGCCTCTTTAACTCGTTACATAGATTATTTGGACTCTTGTGCGTGACAACCTTATAAGCCCATGAGTTTGCACTGGCGGGTGTTAAAGCCCCAGATTCTTGCAGCGCCATTCCATAACTAAAAAGCAGCAAACGATCACTTGTCCGTGTTTCAGGTTTACCATCGACAGATAGGAGATTAGTTGGCTCCTCAAGATACATGAAATCGATGTCGGTTCGTTCGCTGCTTCGATGCCCTACGTGACGCAATGAATCGTTTTCAAACTGAGGGCTAAATTTGTAGTCTGGATTCTTGCCTGATGCCATTGTCTGATAGGCTGTGATGGCAATAACTTTTCCTGGCTGGGTTTCGAGATGTGTAATGACTTCTTTGTCAAATCGCCCTTGCTTAAGAAAATGTGCGTTGATACCGCTGACTACTTTGATCGGTGTACCTGAAATCCCAGCAAGATAATCTCCATACCAGCTTAAAAATTGACATAAGTCACCTTTAATACCTCGGTTTAACATCCCTAACATATATCGGTTGTCTTTACTCTGAGCAAACTTTTGCATTGCCAAGCACAGTTTACTCAACCAGACTAGATTGAAGTCAATTCTTCGGTCATCACATTGGAATAACCTTCGGTAGAGCAGCTCTCGATTTTTGGCGCCAGGCTTCCATTGCCCGATAAGGTCCCGAATGAAGACGTTGTTTTGCTCAACATGGTCAGAAAAAATTTCGACACCGTTCCCACTGTAATTTCGTTCACTATCATAGTAAGCGCGTATAGCGCCGCGCTGGGCTTTCGACAATTGAATGAAGTTAGGACCTAAGCATCTCTCTAAGTACTTAATATCAAAGTTGTGGATGACTGAAGGACACTCTGCAGTCGCACTCACACCAAGTATGCAGCAACCTGACTCCACCCATGAGGCGAGCATCCCCGACGGTGACATATTAAAACCATGATGTTTAAACATTACCGAATCCTGGGCTTCAGGAAGACGGTCCACTTCAATCAAGCGGATACCCCGAGTATGGTAATTTGCAGCGCTTTTTCGCGGGCTGTATTTTCGACCGACTAAGTAGTTCAATTGCTGATTCAAGTGATAGCGTAAGCTATGGAGATTGAGCTGGTCGAGAATACTGGCAATGGCTTGTGAAGAGGTTAGTTGGCGGAGTTCATACGGTGAAATCATGCTTGAGAGGTTGTCTCTATATTGCTCTTCAGCTCGGCGAACCAAAGCGTGAAATGTTCGGTTAACTAAACGTTCAAGGCCACCAAGAAACTTAGGGAAGTCATGCTCAGTACGATTCTCAACATGCCCACGAAGTGCAATTTCATGCTGTCGGTGTTCATCGTTAAAGCTAAGCGCGAGCCTTCCCTTTACGCTGGTATTGTGTGTGGTTAGCGTGTCACTAAACAAAAGGATCTGTCTGTCTTCGTTCATGGCACTGTGGTGTATATCGAAAGAGTGCTGAATCGACCATTTATCAAAAAACTCGGTTACTTCTTTAAGATACGTTTCAAACATTTCCTCAATACCCGCGTATTGAGGCTTAGTACAGAGCTTTTGCTCTTTCAGATTGGAATGAATCGTACGCAGCGTAGCAAGGAGGTCAGTATCATTAGATGACACCAGATGTGTCAGTATTTCCTGATGTTGTCGGTCCACCTCATCGATTAATAACATGCTGTTACTAAGGTGACGAGCGGGATGGAACTTACCTTTCGATTGCTGCAATCCAAATAGAAACTTTTTGGTCGTCATGAATACAACCTGGGCTTCACGCGCTTCCATCTTAACCCCAGGTATCAGAGCACTTAGTAGCGTGATGTTTCGGTCAGTTAACAATACGGGGTCATCCCCTAGCTGTATTTTCTGAATGTGGCGGATCAGCGCGGAATAACAGTTATTAGCAGAACCATTAATTCGTTCTGTTAGCGTGGTCTTCTGTACTGGTGATAGGTTGACTTGCAGCACTGTCTGTTCGCTTCGCAATTGCTCAATGCTGTTCATCAGCGCTGCATTTTGCTCAACCTCAAACAGGGATAAGATCTTATCCAAGGTACCACGCTTGTGTTCCAACAGGTCGAGTAAAGAGCGAGAGTTGGAAGGTGCGTAAAGAAGGCGGTCGATAACGGCTGTTTTTTGTTGCTCATCAAGAAACTTACACCCAATTATCCTGTCCGTTAAGTTGTTATAGGCTTCTAATACGTTATCGACAGAATTGGTTATGTAGTAGATAGTTCTTGGTTCATAATTTTCGCCTAACGTAAGCTCCTGCTTAATATCATCTAAGACGGCTTTGATGATCAATGACAATGTATTATGCGTTTTGCCGACACCGGTCGGAAAGGGTATTGGCATATAACAGCCCTCAGGGGACTCAATGACTTGAGCCTGGTAGAAGTCTGTTTCGAGTAATTCATAAATGGGGTTTGTATCATCTAGCGAAGGAACGCTACTATTTGGAAACGCGTTGAGAAGCCGCAGTCTACTGGCAGGAACATGCTCTGTTGTCATCATTTCACCTTAAAGAACTCTTTTCTTCAATGTATATATGATTGATTACAAAGCAATTATATATTCCAGGCTTTGTGTCCTGCACCGTACTTCGTTGCTATAGCTTGTTTCACGCTTACATAATAGTGCTTACGCTGGCACTCTATTTGTTTAGGGAGACGATGCAATTACCGCCATCTACTCTTTTTGGGGTTGAGGCTGTACTAAATATAGGGTCACCTTATGGTAACCCATTTTATGAGACACAAGTCTTATCTCAGTGGCAGAAATAAGTTCTACCCCTTTGATATATTAGCTGCCTCTCGAGCATCGACTCGAGTAACTCCACAGTCTTGCCGTAAGGGAGCGATAAGTGGCAGGCTAGTGTACCAACCTTCAGCCCGTACCTATACTTCCTAATATGGTTACATACTGAAGTATACCTTCCTACGTCCCCATTTTGAAAAGTAATACTCAGCGTGTTGCACATTGCCGCACACGAGCGAGTGAAAGAACTACCCAGTTTTTTCATCACACAGGGATGAAGGCTTACCCTGGCAGCGAACAGTGAGCAGGTGACTATTAGCATCTGTACAAGTTTTTTGTCGCCACTGACGATCAAAACATCCTCGACGCGATGCTCCAGGAGCATATTATAGAGGTAGATAATCAAGTAAGTATCTGCGGCTTCAGGAACAGTAGGAACGAGCAGCAACACCTCGCTGCCTTCATATCTCAGGTTACTTGCCTTATTAGAGGCGGCAAGTAGAATAGTAGACTCTCTATGTGGGAAAGAAATATGCCTCACGGGGTATTGATCGGCGTCTATGACGACAAGCTGTTTAATATCCATAAATCCCTCTCTTACGGGATTTGCAGACAGCACCACCACAAACCCCGTTTATTTGGCTAAACGAAATCGTGATGATGTTCCCCTTCGGCAGTAAACCGCCGGAGCATTGCTCTTCGAGGTACTCATCTAACTTTAATTGTAGCTCAATACTTCTTTGAGTGGGGGACTAGCAACAAAATAAACAATAAACATTTCGCCTAAATCATTGGTCATTTCCGGTGCGTTAGCTTGTTTCAGTGGCGTAAAAGAAGCAGGATTTTTTCATTTATTTATTGTCACTGGTGGACGTTTGATTACGTAAATTTGCTTTTTTTAATTACTTAATGCGATGGTTAGTAATATCAAAAATTCAATGTGTAGTGGATTATCAAATTTGGCCACATAGTTAGAGTTTTTGCATGAGCAAAAGTAAGTCAAATTAATAGGCCTTAAATCGGATTCAATCCTGCTCTAGCATGATGTATGGAATCCACTCCCTCCTTTGCCAATCTAGACTTAGCAAAGTGAGACAAATTCGAGGGTTCCAATATGTTGACTAAAAATGTTATCGCTATCGACTTAGCAAAAAATGTTCTTCAAGCCTGTCATATCAGTATTCATGGTGAGCTACTGTCTAATAAACCTCTCAGTCGCCAGAAAATGAAAGAGTTTCTAGCCAAAGCCAAACCCTCTATTGTTGCTATGGAAGGATGTTGTGGTTGCCATTATTGGGGGCAATTAGCTGAAAGTTTTGGACACGAAGTGAGGATCATCAACCCTAAGAAAGTGGAAGGCTATTTAGAAGGTCATAAAACAGATCATAATGATGCTCTCGCCATTGGTAATGCTGCTATTCAAATCGGTATAAAATACAGTCAACCAAAGTCGCTTGAACAGCAATCAATGCAATCTTTGGAAAGTAGCCGCCGTTTCTTATCTCGCAGTGTAGTTTCATTGGGGCAGCATATTCGAGGCACGATTTTAGGCTATGGGATAGCTAACCCTAGAGGCGAAAAAGGGTTAAAAGCGTCGGTTCAAACAGTGCTTGATGGAGAGACATCAATACCCGCCAATGTCGTATCAGTCTTATCTATGCTGTGGGGGCAATATAAAGAACTAAAAGCAAAACTCATTGCGTTTGAAAAAGAGAAAAACGCTTTAACCCGTCAAATAGAACCATGCCAGCGATTAATGGAAATTGAAGGTGTTGGTGAAACAACGGCTGCGATGCTCTATACAACTCTTGGTGATGGAAAGCAGTTCAAGAATGGAAGACAAGCTTCAGCATTTGTTGGTCTTACACCAAAGCAACACAGTTCGGGCGGTAAGGTCTTTATGATTGGGATCGATAAATGCGGCGGTGTGAAGGAACTACGCTCTCTTCTTTATCTTGGTGCATGTCTTATGTTGGACGGTTACCCGAAAAGCCAAAAACTCAGAAAGACGCTTGGCTGAGGAGTATTATAGATCGTATCGGCTTCAAGAAAGCCTGTATTGCACTGGCTAACAAGGTGGTGCGGACTGCGTGGGCAATGCTTCGGTATGAGACTGAATATATACCAGTTTTGCTCACCGATTAATCACTAACAGATTCTAAAGTTTTACAAAATGATGATGCATAAAAGGTAAGACCAACCTACTGAAAACCTGGCCATTCCTTCATGCTATACAAGCTGATAACACGATGAGGACAGTAGGTGCGCAAAACATCAAAGGCTAGAAGGTAGCGCCTTCAAAAAGAAGCCGAATATACGACCGCATCTTAACTTTGATTGCCAAAATCATTTTGTAAATACGTGGATTCCATATAAGCAATGGGGCAAAAGCGAGTCAGAGCAGATCAGTCTGACTCGGATGAGGTGGTAACTTCTTACCTTGTTAGTATCGTTAGAACTTCATACCAAAGTGATGACCATCGCGCATCTCTATACCGATACGTAACTGACCGCCTAAAGCTTCAACATGGCGTTGTTGCATCTGGAAATCAGTACGCTTGTACAGCAGCATAACTTTGCGACAGAGCCCAAATTTCTTGCCCCCCTCAATAAGGTCCTTCTAATCTTTTACACTGGGAAACCAAAGTGATTTCCATCTGGCAGCTCTACATCTATACGAAGCTTACCACCGGCTGCCTCAATGTACTTCTTTAGTGAGCTAAGGCGTAGGTCTTTACCAGGCTTTTCTAGGTTAGCAACTGATGGCTGACTAATGCCCATAGCTTTAGCAATCTCTACCTGAGAAAGATTGGTGATCTCTCTTAGTTCAGCAAGTCGAATATCAAGAAGCATATCTGCGGCTTTATCTTTCGCTGCGGCAAGTGCTTCTGGTGACATTTTTGCGTCAAGTGCGCTTAATGGGTTACTTTTCATTTCTAAGTTCCTCTAAATGCTCATCGAACTCTGCATCCGCTACCGGAATCATCTTCTTGTAGAATCTCTTATCGCCAGTTTTGTCACCGCCGCATAAGATAATGCCTGTTCTTTCTGGGTCAAAAGCAAAGAAAGCTCTAATGGGTTTGCCATTGCTTTGCACTCGCAATTCTTTCATGTTGCTATGCTTTGAGTCTTCCACCGTGTCAGCGTATGGTCTACTCAATTGCGGTCCACGCTCAAGAAGAACTTGAATGCCTGCACGAACATTAATTTGAACGCTCTCATCCAGTGACAGAAACCACTCATCAAAAAGTGGTCTAGTGAGTACATTCCACATGTTTTTTCTTTGTTTTGTTAGTATAGATTATATTCTATATAGATTAGTATCTATATACAATCTCAGTATTTTTAAACAACCTTTTCGCTCTGGTAGAGAGCAAGCATGAAATCTTATTGTTTCGCAATACTTTGCTAAACTATACTAGTTTGAATTGGGTGTACTGATAAAGCATTAGCTAATCTGCTTTTAACCAAATTTGCAAGAGGCAGGGAGGTTGACATACCACATCGTTCCCATATCTAAGCATCTACGCCACAAGATCATAGGTAGGCATGGAAGTGAAACGTACAGCCATCTAACCATCCTCTGCCATCTCCAGTATTTGGCCTTCACCTAGTTTGTTATGCGTCAGCACATCCAGATCATGCCCTTTTACTTTCAGCAACATAGATTCAGGCTCATCACGCAATACCCATCCAGATGGATTCTGGGAAAAGTACTCCTGCATGGTGAACGTTTTGGGCCGGGTGATCGATGATAACTCTTTTATTTCTGCTCCTGAAATGCGATGAAATAGAAATAGCTGAGGAGTTTCAGGATCCTTATCTGATAAGACCCAAACATTAAACAGATAAGAAAAAGTAGGTCAAACCACCTCATTCTGATTCGTGAAGTCGAGAGTTGCTGTGTTGCTAAAGCGAAGCCAAGATGTATTACCTTTCGCTTATCATCATTTGGTTTTTACGATACCACACGAGTTTAATGCGCTCGTTAAAGTTTATCCGAAAGAGGTTTACCAAAGTCTATTTCATTCTGTATGGGCAACGTTACGTGCCTTTGCCAATAAGAGGCATCATCTGGAAGGACAGCTTGGTGCATTGATGGTGTACATACTTGGGGGAGAAACCTTAGCCAGCATACCCACATACATTATTTGTTACCCGGGGTTGTGCTGACAGCTGATCGGCAGTGGCGCCCGACAAGGAAACCGACCTACCTATTCCCAGTAAAAGCATTATCAGTCCGTTTTAAGAAGGAGATGCTTTCCCGTGCTCACCAAATTATCGATACTCACAAAAACTTGTTGGATGATGCGAAGAGTGCCTTTTCTGGGATAGGCTTGGAAGTCACGAGCATTTGGAACGGTAAGTTATACAACATGGCCACCCGCATTCTACGCGAGCCATCGACAAGGCAATACGTCGTTTGACCTGAACTGGTGTCTTCGTAACCCCAAGCTGGCTGTACTTGGCCATTCTTGCGAATGTCTTCCGCGATGTCGCGGAGATCAGGGTTTTGGTCTCTATGGTTGAGCGATGAGACACCTACGAGCTTGCTAATTTGCGATGGCTCTATCGATTTCAAATGAAATATGTAGGGCTTGTTTTGGATCCGCAATGTAATCGCTTGTTCAGGTTTGTGCATGTTTATCTCATTCCGTGATGTCGTCTTGTAAATTCTACACGGTAACCCAATGCTCTAGGTTATAAAAACACCCAATATCGGCATGAAAGTCAATTTTTCACGTTCTGAAAACCTTCAAACAGTGTGCGGATTTTTTTTGTGTGCCCAACATGGGTTACTCGAAACAGCGTAAGGATAATTTTGGATAGTACAATACAAAAATGATGAACTGCGTAACGGGCTGGCTTATTTACGCAACCGACAAAGACTTGCTACGACGAGCTTCAATTTGCCTACCATTTCTTTAATCAGCGCCTGTTTCACGGTGAGCTACCCAATTGCCTCATCACGCTGCAGCGTCAACCCAAAATGCTAGGCTTCTTCTATCCTGAACGCTTCTCAAATCGTCAGACAGCGATTTGTAATGAAATCGCACTCAACCCTGCCTACTTTCTCGATAGGGGCTGTAAGGACGTTATGAGCACCTTGGTGCATGAAATGGTACATGCGTGGCAGCATCATTTCGGAAAGGCGGGTCGTCGCGGTTACCATAACAAGCAGTGGGCAGCCAAAATGGTCCAAGTCGGATTGCTCCCCACCAGTACTGGTATCGCTGGTGGCAAGCAAACAGGTCAGCGAGTCTCTCACCTTGTGATGCACGATGGCGAATTTGATAGGGCGTATGAAGCATTGATGCAGAGTGATTTCAATCTTTCATGGTTTGACTTACTCCCCAGTCTGGATTTACTTAATCATCTCGTGCTAGGGGCTGAAACTCCAGAAGAGCAACTCAGCATTCTTATGGATTACTATGAAGACTTAGGTATTGATAGTTCGCTGGCAAAGGAAGTGCTTATCGAAGGTCTTAAATGTTCGGGTAAAACATTGGGTACGAGAGTGCGTTATCAATGTCCGTCTTGTGAAATTAACGTGTGGGGCAAACCCTTGCTCAATATCGTCTGTGGTGACTGTGATTGCGGTTTAGAGGCTAACTTCGAAAACAACGATGCTAAGCCGACCGTCGTACTAACACTGAGTGGTGACGACTATTAAAGGCTTTTGCTGAATTAAACGAATGCACTATTGCGATATTAGAGTGACGCTTAGTTGTCTAAGTGAAACATTAGCAAGGCAAGCGAAACGTAAATCACAAGCTTTGTGATTGTTGACCTCAGTGAGGGGGATTCAGGCGCTGACATATGCTCTCTTGCCTGTATGTCGAAGTTTTTATGCTTGATGTTTCCACGTTGCCTTTTTTGTTCTCGTGCTAGCTCCGGCTCACGATGATAACTGCGGCTACTGTGAACCGGTGGCTGATGTAAACCTAGCTTTGCTAAGGTCGTTGCACTGACAGAGCGTTTGTCTCGAAACATCATGTTGTCCTCAACGCTATGGATCCATTTTTTCATTAGCTGTGCCGTTCGTTCAACACTTTGCTGGCACAATTTCAGCTCAGCAAAGGCTTCGCGTATCGCACTAAAGTCTTTCTCGCAATACTCGACGGCTTCTAGCTCCCAAATGACGACTTTCTTGAAAGTAGACATCGGATATCTGTACTTCTGACCTTTCACTAAGTATTTCGAGTATGCCTTTCACGATGTGGTTTTTAAACCACTCGATTGAGATCGAAAACTTTGAACGCCGTCTTACTCTAACACCGAAGTAGCCAGTCTCTTCGTCATTCAGTGAGCGAGACTGCTTATTGAGCTCCCAAAACCAATCAGCAGTACCTTTCGCCTTAGCCGCAAGTAATTCTCTTCGTTGTTCTAGGAGTTCAATGAGCCGGTGCTCATTTTCCTCTGAAAGTGCATCAGTACTTTTCTCTGACTGTCTAACGTCTGTCTGCGACTAAACGATCTCATCTTAAATACGTATTTCTTGCAGTTTAACGTTTGTCAACCAACGTTACTGACTGGAAATGACCGCATTTGGGTTGACCTAGAAACGGGCGGCCTGCCAGATAATTATTTATTTGGCATTTTTGCCAAAATGCCAAATGGGACATTTTCAACCAAAATGCCAAATAACAATAGGCATTAGCGACTTAAATGCCAATACAGAGCAGTGAGTCTTTGCTAAAAGGGAATTTATAGAGGAAATGCCAAATAACAATAGGCATTAGTGGCTTAAATGCCAATACAGAGCAGTGAGTCTTTACTAAAAGGGAATTTATAGGGGAAATGCCAAATAACAATAGGCATTAGTGGCTTAAATGCCAATACAGAGCAGTGAGTCTTTGCTAAAAGGGAATTTATAGGGGAAATGCCAAATAATAATAGGCATCTAATGGAAGAATGCCATTAGGTCTAAAGTAATAGTTGAGCCACTCTTTGTCGACTCAATGGGGGAGTGACTGGTAAGAATAGGCCTCAGCTGTGCAATGCTCACTGCTTCATCATTGGCACTTTGAGTAGGTATTTTCACCCTACGGTGCTGAGTTTGGCGGTTATGGCCACCAAAGGGACCAGTATATGACCAAAACACAGAGCCACTGGAGTGAAGAAGAAAAATGGTACTCTAGCGTGCCAAAATTTAGCCATTTTTATTCCATTAGCCGCTTTTGGGCGATTTGAGCGGATAGCTAGATCATTTCCTTCCTTATGATTAGAGAGTCATTATTCACACGGGATGGAAGGTCATGTTTTGTATAGGCTTAGATATTGGTTACAGCCAGTTAAAAGTGGTAATGGGAGAGTTAGATGGTCGACCTGAATCGATGATTTTGCCCGCAGGGGCGTGTCCAGCAACTCGATGAGTAGATCGCTGACACCAAAGCGGATCTTGGTTTGCTCTTTTCCGACAGAAAGAAAACTGTTGTAAACGGTCATCCAGTACAGCACTTGGATTTCTGATAGCGCATGCCTTGTACTATTGGCTGCAGGACAGTTGTTTTGAAGGCAAGCGCATAGCTCTGCCGCATCATTCCGTATCCAGAACGACATTATCACTCCGCTCGCAAGGCTCTGAATGTCTCCACTGTTAAGAGCAGCAATTTGACTTGTTGTAATGCCGTTGACACGAAAGTGCTTGGTGAAATTATTGGGAGTACTGTTCGCCCATCCAACGATGATTTTCCAAAGCGCAATGTCTAAGTCTTTCAACTGGCTGTCAGGCTGATTATGGCGTATTTCCGTTACCTTCGATTCAACGCCTCTTAATTTGATCTTCTGTAATCATTATTTGCTCTCCATTGCACGTAGGCGGTTATATACCTGTGATCATTGAAGGGGCTTGATTTTTTGCAACGAGAAGATCATGCTATCAGCCATGAAAATGACTCTAA
>JBHOGO010000088.1:0-16726 GCA_043421945.1 bacterium sp. HQB-150
GAGAAGTTCACCTGAACCCAGAAAAAGAAGCTGCTTGATAATTAGTCAAGTAGTGACAACTAGCTTGAAAAACGCCGGAAGTGCCGCTAAACGGCGGTCAAAAACCTCACGCTCCATGTGCTCGCCGTATAACGGGACATTCATCGATAGAGAAACGAAGGCGCAATGCTTTTCTGCGAGCGCTTTCGAATAGGTTGTCTTACCCTAGGCAATAAAGCCGCATACACACAAATCTTAGCCATCATTCCTCTTTAATTTATAGCGCTTATACCGTGCTTTGTTATGTCACACAAAGACATCTCCCTGACAGGGATACTAAGAGCAAAGGTTGAAATAAGAAATACCCACAACGAAAAAGCAACAAAGCTGCCATTTCATATACCCTCAAAGAATCAACAAAGGCAGTTATTTCGACGATTTTATACCTAATGCCTATATTAAAAGGGCGTTCATTGCAGAACCTCACTTTTAATGTATGGAAGCCCTATGAAAAAACTCTTTGGAATCGCCCTTGTACTGACAAGCTTCAGCATCGCCGCCGAAGTTCATACTCCCCACTGTTTAGCGGGTTGCCCTGAAGGAGTAAGTGAAAGTAACGACTTAATCGTGCGAGATATTTATACGATAAGCAGTAATGACAAAACAAAATTTACCGATTGGTCAGCCTATAAGGTAACAACAGACACCATTGGTAGTGGCTGCTCTCGCAAATGGAAACCAGACCCGATTCTTGCTGACGTAGAAACGTTAGAACCAAGTGATTACAAAGGAGCTCATGCCGCAATAGGTATTGATCGAGGGCATCAAGTGCCCTTGGCATCAGTCTGTGGGACTGAGCGCTGGGAACAAGCAAACTACCTCAGTAATATCACGCCTCAGTCATCAGAACTAAATCAAGGCCCTTGGAAAAACCTTGAAGAAAAAGTACGGAAAGTCGTCAAGGAAGGTAATGATGTTTATGTGCTCACGGGCCCACTCTACGAGAGAGAAATGCCTCCTCTCCCTGGTACGGATGAGCCCCACGTCATTCCTAGCGGCTATTGGAAAATAATCGCTATTCAAAACAAGAAAACCATCAATACAGCCAGCTTCATCATGGATCAAAACAGTAAGAGAAAAGATGACTTCTGTGATATGCAGGTAAAACTCAGTGAAATTCAAAAGCGATCTGGATTATTTATCTTCCCTTCCCTGCCCATTGACCACAAAGTAACAGGAAGTCTCTTTGACCAGATGTGCTCTGGCTAACATGGGTTCGAAATGAAATGCGGCATGTCTCTGGAATACACTGAAGACATGCCTTACTTTTGTGCTAGGAGAAAAAAAACCTCTTTAACAGCATAGCTCAGTCATCAGCTTTACAATTTGAGAGGTCGAGCTTATAAAGCCCCAAAGCCTTTATACACCTTACTTATAAACAGATCTTTTTGCTTCATGTTCACCAATGGACTAAATGTCGTTACCATAAATGGAAGTTCAACCACCCCACTCTTTTGACCCGTTGGAATAAGAGCCACTAATGGATTTCGCTTGTAGTCTTTCGCTTTGCCATTACTACGCTTTTTTATGATTAAATTCGCGAGATAAGTGCCCTGTTGCTGTGCAAGATAGCCCAACTTAGCTTCCCCCACGTTAGCAACGTCCCCCAATGCGTAAAGATTACTTCGCCCTACCACTTCTAACTGCTCGTTGACATTCACGAACCCTTTACTGTCGAGGATATCGCTAAGGTGATGTCTTAAGAATTCACTATTTGGTAATGTGCCTACCGCTTGAATAATTAAGTCAGCATCGCTCGTTTTGCCCGAAGTTTGATCTATATACACGCCATCAACATTGCGATAAAGCGCGTTGAATTCAACATCCACACCGAGAGCTTCAAGCTGCTTTAGGGAAACATGGCGAGTTTTATCTTTAAAGCCTTCTAACAAAGCACTGCTATTATGAGCCAACACCGTTTGTTTTTCAGGAAACGCATAAGCGACTTCACCCGCTAGCTCAACACCCACCACACCACCACCAATAATCAGCACCTTTTCAGCAGATTTTAGTTCGTCATGGTATTTAAGCATTTCTCGATTACGATGCTCCATATCCAATGCAGTATTTGATTTAGCAATAGACATCGTTGGATAGCGCGTTCCTGAGGCAATAATGGCGGTATCGAACTCAATCGTCGTATTATCTTCGAGTGTCGCCACTCCCTCTTCTAACTCTGTCACACTGCTTTGGATAAATGACCCCGACAAAAAGTCGCTGTATTTTTTTCGAGCATCATTATTGGTGATATCTGGTGCAACGACATTCCGTAGTGTTGCAAAGGTGACTTCAAAATAATCTTTCTTATCAACCAGCAACGTTTCAACACCATTTTTCTCTAGGTGCTGGGCTGCTGCCACCCCTGCAAAACCACCACCGATAATAAGTACATCTACTTTTTTCATCTGCAATTTCTCAATTCTATGTGCGACAAACCGTTCTAATACTCTAAGTTAACCTGTTTTATTTATGATAAAAATGAGCGAAAATACGACAGTGATGTGCATTTATGCAACGGATAAAAGATGAACAAATGGAACGAGATTAGAACAGCGTACAAACTGGCTCAACACCAAACACTCAGTGCAACGGCTAAAGAGATGAATATCCATCGATCAACTGTCATGCGGCATATTGATGCCCTTGAAGAAGATCTTGGGGTTGTCCTCTTTCAGCGCAATGATAAAGGTTACATTCCGACAGATGCTGGTTTAGAAATCATGCGCTTAGGGGAGGTCACCGAAAACCAGTTTTCACAACTCGCCGCAAGAATTGTGAGTAAAGAGCACGGGCTTGAAGGTATACTCACTATTACTACGGTCAGTGATCTTGCAGGCATGCTCATGCCCTTTATCAAGGAATACCAAACTCGTTTCCCTAAAATGCGCATCGACTTCAAGGGGGATATACGAAAGTACAACCTTGAGTATGGCGAAGCTGATATTGCCATTCGAGCAGGCGAAAAGCCAACAGCACCAGATAACATTGTTTTCCCCATTGCCGACGTTAATATCGTTCTATGTGCGCACAAAGATTATATTGAAGATATGGGGCTTCCTTCTGAATCTGAGCTAGCCCAGCATAGATTTATTGCCATGAAAGAGCGACTACCTCATTTACACTGGAATGAATGGGTTCACAACACCATTCCGAAAGAAAATATCGTATTCCTCTGCTCGGATCTGCAGGTGGCAACCAGAGCACTAAAAAGTGGCAGTGGTATCGGTGTGCTTCCAAAAGTCGTGATTGATCATGATCCTAGCCTAGTAGAAATTCCTTCAAGTTTACATTGGGAACATTCGCTATGGGCACTCGTCCATCGAGATATGTACAATTTGACAAAGATAAAAGCTTTTATTGATATTTTGCGACGCTCTAAGGATACGCTCGCAGACCTTCGGCTTTGAAGATTGATAGAAGATTCAGGCAGACCGTTCAGATAAATGAAAGAGAGTGACTAACAATTGAAGCGAATAGATCTTATGACCAGTATAGATACATTTGCAATTATTACTCAGCCAGCCATTAGGAAACAATAACAACACCAATGCATTAACATAAATATAACCAAGGTATTTCCGTACCTTTACTCTTCATAAATTCGAATTTAAAAATTTATGCTCTCGCTATATTATGTCGCTATATATACTAAAACGGAGATTATATTATGAATCGCAATGACTGGATTGATGTCGCGTTAATCGTTGCATGGATAGTTGCCGTTGGTTCGATGGTCTATACACAAAGTAGCCACTAAAGTAGCAAGCCGTCATTGATACCGCTGCAGTAGTACAACCACCAGCGATCAATGACGACATATCATCGTTCTTCCACTCAATCATTTTTCAACAATAAGCCTAAAGCCTTTAATAAAACACAAACAGTATTAAGACTGGGGTCTTTGACCATGTGAGACTTCCTCCAGCCCCTCTCCTGTTGAGCAGACGCCCTGACGATAGCCAACAAAGGGGAGTGGCAAGCGTCCAGCGAGATATTGATTCGCGAATACCATGCCAGCCAGCATACAAAGGATGAACGCGAAAATAGTGTTACTGCCTCCGCCAATACTTGCCACTGCTGGACCAGGGCAGATACCAGATAAACCCCAACCAACTCCAAAGATCGCAGCGCCCGAAATTAAGGTTCGATCTATTTGTTGATTAGCAGGTACTTTAAATTCATCACCGTTGATAGCTTGTTTTCTCGGTTTAATCAGAAAATGGTAAAAGGGTACAAACACACCTAAGCCTCCGCCCATCACAAAGGCAAGACTAGGATCCCACTCCCCCGTCATATCAAGGAATGCAATAACAACCTTAGGATCTGACATACCGGAAATAATCATCCCCATCCCAAATAAAATGCCTGAGATGAAACCCACTAACACACGTACTTTCGTTGCCTTAGAGATGCCCATTTACAATACCCCTAGCTGACGGCGGACAAAGACAACAACAATGGCAACAGTCATAAATGTTAAAGTGGCTACAAATGAGCGTTTTGAAAAACGCCCCATACCCACAATGCCATGGCCACTCGTACAACCGTTTCCAATTCGAGTGCCGAATCCAACAAGTAAGCCGGCAAGAGATACGAGTAAAATATTATGATCACTGACATCAGGAAGTGATACGCCAAATGGTGCGACAATCAAAACGCTTAACACCATGCCGCTTAAGAAAGCGACCCGCCAGCTTGATTCATGCTTTTTAGGGGTTAAGACCCCACTTATGACGCCGCTAATTCCCGCAATTCTTCCGCTAAACAAGAGTAATATCGCAGCGGATAACCCTAATAGCATACCGCCAAATAAAGCATGCCATGGCACTATAAAATTCATCTCAATAGTCTCTTATCTTTATGGGCAAAAAATTCATCGCATATCATATTCAGTATTTTCAACGAGTCACTGGCAGTGCAGGTACTCATTTCGACCAGTATATTAGATGAAGCTAATTAATCAAGGTCGATATTAGATAGTGCTAACTTTAGTGGTTCTACTAAGGCGAACTATACTAAGGCGATCAAAAAGTTAAGCTCCTTCACAAAGCGCCCGCACAGTGCCCGTCTTCATATCGATAGAAAAATCTTTACTTGGCGCTCGTCGTTCGAGCCGTTGCAATGCTCCAAACAACGCGCCAAACTGAGCTTGGAACACTGCCCGAGCGGAGTCTTCTACGACGTTTGTCATATCGCTGATCTGCTGAGATAGCAATTTGTAATGTTGCAAACGACATGGATCAATATCATCAAAGGCAAGATCGTCTGCATTCTGAATGCGCAAATAATCTGTCACTAAGTCCACACCGCTAAACGTGAAATCGGATAATTTCACACCATGCGCAATGAGTAACTGATGTGCTTGTTGCTGAGCCTGTTGCCATTCTATCCAGTGACTCAATTGACCATCCGAAGATAATTTTAAGTGAAGAACATTATCCATGAGAGCCGAAAGCGTTAGACCGGATTGTAACTGAGTAAGCGTCAAGAGATCAGCGCCATCAAAATGGTTAACTAACCATTTAAATTCAGGACGTACCGATTTATTTAAGTACCGATCCCTTACCAGAGCGCGAATATGAAAGTTACTCATCTCACGGTAAGATTTCGCGGTTAAAATCTCCTCATTCCACGTTGCTCCCGCTTCTAATTCGGCTTGATAGTATGGGAATAGGCTATCAAAGTTCGCGACTTTATTGAGCGGTATCGTCTCAACTTCCAGCTGATTTTCTTCTAATACTGTCAACAATTTATACGCTGGTCGATATGCCGCTAGAGAGGGAGTTTGAATATTGACTAAGGCGTGACTGCCTTGCTGGGCAACAGTGGTGGTGTTGTGATGGAGGTGCCCATTGATATGCACTTTGAGCCCTGTAGAAAGTAACTTATCAACAGTTTCTGACTGCGGTACTCTGGCAATGTTTTGCGTGCCCGGTGTAAAAAATTGCTCTATCTGAGATGATGCACCGGAATAGAAATCATTCATAGGATAATGGCTCATCGCTATTACTGTTTTATTCTGCTGCTCTGCGCGTTCGGCAACATCAACAATCCAATCAATGATGTGTTTTTTGTGTGTCACCATGGCATTCCAACCCGCATTACTTGCGGTGTTAAAGTGCTCGCCATTTCGAGGTTCGAAGTCTTGGCGTTCCACAGGGATATGCACGTTAGCATCAATCGCTAGCAACCACACGCCTTCTACTGGCTCAACCAAATAACTCGCATCGCCAAGCATTGCACTGTGCGTATACCCTTCTTGTTTATATTTTCCACCACTGCCCTGCGCACATATTTCGAACTGACGTGATGGATAGCGACTCTCTTCAACAGCTTGAGCAAAGCTATAACCCTTCTTTAGAGAATCAGAGCTAAATGGCGTCTCGAAATATAAATAACTCTCTTTTGGATAGAAGCCTTTGTCATACAACCAAGCCATACTCTCTTCTGTACCAAGGTGCGAAACCTCATCAGAGTAGAGCGTCCCTTCAGGGTTCATTGCGCTGCGCTTTCCAATAGACAGAATGGCCTGATCGCGGAAGTTTGTCCCCAGATAGTCGAGCTTGCCTTTATCGATGGTAAACGGCCGCTCGGCATCATGATTACCCAATGTAGCAAAAAACTCGATGCCATACGTCGTCGTATAATGATCTAGGAGCTTACTTAATCCTCGAAGATGGATAGGTTGTCCATCGTCACTGACGTCACCAGGGAAAGCGACAAACTTAATACCACGAGCGACAACATCATCTAATGCCGCAATCAATGCAAAGTAGTTTTCATTAAACATTCGACTAGATTGTAGCTGTGAAGCCATGGTACGAATGGTTGCATTAGGCTTACCATTAATGCCTTCTAATCCTTTAAAACAATCATCAGCGAATTCTGCATAGATGTCATGAAAATGAATATCTCCCATAAACGCGATCTGTACTATTGCCTTTGAACGGTCATCCATTTTCATTTTCTATACGTGCTAATCAATCATGCTGAGAGGCTAGTCATGGATTGTTAAAGTTTTACGACATTCAATATTTACTCTCAGCGAGTGATTAGTTTTGCACCACATCGTTAGCTGAGCTTGCGTAACGAGTGAAAATAAAGCGGTACCATGCGAAAACGCATCAATGTTGTTCAATGTTGTTGTGGATGTGGATGTTGCTTTATATCTACTCATTGAATACGAACAAACGGCTGAGGTAAATTCAGTGACGCTGTCACTCAACTGCGTCACGTATTTTGTAGTGGGAAGGTGTGACGACCAGATAAACCATACAGTGCAAATTCACACTGCTGGTCAATCTGTGCTAGTCAATCCGTACTGGTGAGCGAGTACTGGGAAGTCTGTTGGCAGATATTCCATGGATGGTGTAAACACGCTAAGGCAGCTGTTCCATAGTCGTTGCTAAGAGGGATAGACAGAATTCTGCGGGTCAATCCGCTGTTGATGTTTCTCAGCCAGCGACGAAGAAGGCACCTGTACTGTCGCATACGGTTTTTTTTGCCCCTTTCCCGGTTGCTGTTTCTTAGGTAACATTTTGCAACCGCTTAAAGACAACACAAGTATACATGCAAATAAGGCTACCCAACCTTTGGCAGCCGATGAGAAGTGGATAAGCATTCGAGTACCCTACATTTACTGAACATTAACTCAGCATAGCTGCCATATACAGAACAACAACCCAATAAGCTTACTCTGCGTGGAAAGCTCTTTCCTATTTTGCACATGTCAATTTCAGTTGATTGATTTTAAAAAAAGCTTAAAGGTCATAACCTTCAAGCTTACATGAGACCTTATTAAACAATACTAAGAAATGTAGGTGCACCCTACTGATTATGCAGTGACAGCACTATATTGCTCAACAACGCCTGCACCCGGCATGGCCTTACAGACATAAATTGACTCTTTTAGACCCGTTTTGGCTTCATAAGCGGCTTCTACTGCTGATTTAACATCATCCACCAACGCAGGTGGCATAAGAGCGACCACACAGCCACCAAAGCCACCACCGGTCATACGTACACCACCCTGATCACCAAGCAGTTCGCCAACGATTTCCACAATGAAGTCGATTTCAGGCACCGTAATCTCAAAGTCATCACGCATGGACACATGAGACTGCGCCATTAATTCACCCATACGTTTCATATCACCCACTCTTAATGCAAGTGCAGCTTCTTCTGTACGTGCATTCTCTGTAATGATATGACGCGCACGCTTAGCAACCGTCGGTTCTAATTCTGCAGCACGTGCGTTAAATTGTTCAATCGTCACGTCGCGCAATGCTTTTACGCCAAAGTTCCGCGCAGCTTCTTCACACTGCTCACGGCGGGTATTGTATTCACTATCAACAAGACCACGCTTTTTATTTGAATTGATAATGACCACTGCCATCTCTTCTGACATTGATACTGCTTGTGTTTCCAAGGATCGGCAGTCAATTAAACGGGCATGATTCGCTTTCCCTTTCGCTGAGATTAGCTGGTCCATAATACCGCACTGACATCCGACAAATTCATTCTCTGCTTGCTGACCATTAAGAGCGACAACTTGTTGAGAAATCGGTAAGTCATACAGCTCTTTAAAGGTTTGACCGATGACAACTTCCAGTGCCGCTGAAGAGCTTAGACCAGCTCCTTGTGGGACATTACCGCTCACAACAATATCTGCACCACCAAACGTCAAACCACGCTCACGTAGGCACTTCACGACGCCTTTGACGTAATTGACCCACATGCATTCTTCATCAAACTGAATACTGCCTGTAGAATCGAATGTTTTGATTTCGTTACCGTAATCGACAGCAACAACACGTACCAAGTTGTCATCACGACGTGCCGCCGCCACCATGGCTTGATAATCAATAGCACAAGGTAAAACAAAACCGTCATTGTAATCGGTATGTTCACCGATCAAATTCACTCGTCCTGGCGCTTGAACTACATGGCTTGCGTGATAGCCAAGTTCGTTTTTAAATACGTGGTTAACAGCATCAATCAATTGCTGTGATTTGGGATTTCTCATTATCTGCTCCTGCTAACGTCTTATTATTGTTCACGAAAGTGAATATCACTTAATGCACGTAGTTTGTCTGCGGCTTGCTCTGCAGTAAGGTCGCGTTGACTTTCCGCCAACATCTCATAGCCCACCATAAATTTACGTACTGACGCTGAACGAAGTAGCGGTGGATAAAATAGCGCATGTAATTGCCAGTGCTCTGTTGAAGTATCGCCTTCATTAAAGAAGGGCGCATAGTGCCACCCCATCGAATACGGAAATGAGCACTTGAACAAATTATCGTAACGGCTCGTGAGTTTCTTAATGGCTAGCGCTAAGTCATCACGCTGTTCATCACTCAGGTCATCCATACGGCGTACGTGTGTTTTTGGCATTAACATGGTTTCAAATGGCCACGCTGCCCAATAAGGAACAACGGCGATCCAGTGTTCTGTCTCCACCACGGTACGGCTACCGTCTTCGATTTCTGCCTTGGCGTAATCCACTAATAAATTGCTACCGTTTTGCTGGTAGTAGGCTCGTAGGTTTTCATCTTTACGGGCAATTTCATTCGGTAGGAAGCTATTTGCCCAAATCTGCCCATGCGGATGGGGTTGAGAGCACCCCATAGTCGCACCTTTATTCTCAAAAGCTTGAACCCAAACATACTCTTGCCCAAGCTCTTCTATCTGCTCATTCCAAGTATCGATCACCTGACGGATCTTCACCAATGGTAGCTCTGGCAGCGTTTTACTATGGTCAGGAGAAAAACAAATGACACGACTCAAACCACGTGCACTTTCACAACGAAACAGTGGGTTATCCGACGATGGCGCATCCGGTGTCGCTGGGGTCAACGCAGCATGATCATTATTAAAGACATAAGTACCTTCATAATCAGGGTTCTTGTCACCTGATACACGCGTATTAGTTGGGCACAAGAAACAATCACTGTCATACGTGGTATCGTCAGCAACCTCAGGGAGTTCATCCGCTCCTTGCCAAGGGCGCTTGGCACGATGCGGTGAAACAAGAACATACTGCCCTGTTAATGGGTTATAGCGGCGATGCGGGTGATCGATGGGGTTAAATGACTCTTCTTTATACGACATAATATTCTCAAAATTACTGGCTCTTGTTGAGCAAATCAGGGGGAAACCGAAGAGAATATCCCCCTTCGGTTAAAACGTTGGCTTAGTAACCGTTTGGGTTCTTGGACTGCCAATGCCAGGTATCTTGTGCCATAGCTTTAACATCAAACTTGGCCTGCCAATCTAGCTCTCGAGCGGCTTTGGTTGTATCAGCCCAACATTCGGCAATATCACCAGGGCGGCGAGGACAGATCTTGTAAGCAACCTCTTTGTCGCAGGCTTGACTAAAGGCGTTGACCATCTCAATAACGCTACTTCCTTTCCCTGTTCCAAGATTGAAGGTATGAAGCCCGCTTTTTTGTCCAACGGCATTGAGTGCAGCAATATGGCCATCAGCTAGATCCATGACATGGATATAATCACGAACACCAGTGCCATCTGGAGTCGGGTAGTCATCTCCAAAGACAGAGAGGAAGTCACGGCGACCGACAGCGACTTGTGCAATAAATGGCATTAAGTTATTAGGGATCCCCTGTGGATCCTCACCCATCGTGCCTGATGGATGTGCGCCGACAGGGTTGAAGTAACGCAGCAAAGTGAGGCTCATTTCTGGCGTCGCATGTTGAATATCACGTAAGCACTCTTCCACAATGTACTTACTGCGCCCATAAGGGTTGGTCACCTTACCTGTTGGGGTGTTTTCAGTGATAGGCACCTCAGTAGGGTCACCGTACACCGTCGCTGATGAGCTAAACACAAGACATTTCACACCAGCGCGCTGCATCGCTTCAACAAGTCTCAAGGTACCGTGCACATTGTTGTCGTAATACATTAATGGCTTTTCAACTGACTCCCCAACCGCTTTGAGGCCAGCAAAATGGATCACCGACTCGATATCATGCTCGCTAAAAATCGTGTCTAGAATCTCCGCATCTCGAATATCACCTTGATAAAAAACGGGCGTGGAATCTGTTAACTGCTGAATACGTTCAAGCACCAAGGCTTTACTGTTACATAAGTTATCAAGAATGATGGGCTGCAAGCCTGCTTTTAGCATCTGCACACATGTGTGACTGCCTATATACCCCATTCCTCCGGTGACCAATACCTTCACGACGCTCTCCCTAATAGTGATTGCCAGCTTCATACGCTAAACACTGAGTAACTGATCCTTAGTTTATCAATCAAACTTAAGAACGATCCGTGATCCACACCACACAATGTAAACGTTTCCACAGTAAAATTATGAATAAAACCCTAAATATAAGCAGATTTTTGTTTTCCATTTACGATTAATGAAAATTTAGTGGAAACGTTATCACAACGTCACAATAGCTAAGTGATACTGCTCGCAATAGCGTGTTTCCTGAGAAATATGTGGCTTTAGCAAGGGAGAAACGAAAATAACAATAGACCGATTTTGCGTAACGTCCTGAGCAACGGAACAAAAACAGATAAAATTCCCACTTAAAGGTCTATCGACATAACTGCACTCTCGACAAGACTGTGGTATCGTTTACAAACCACGTTAAGCTTTTTTTGATTGTTCGATTGAAGAGCTCCCCTTCGGCTAGTGAGTGATCTAGTCGCCATACAAAGGAATATCATGGCTACGATAAAAGATGTTGCCAAGGCTGCGAATGTTTCGGTTGCTACTGTTTCTAGGGTGATGAATAAATCCCCGAAAGCGAGTAAAGCAGCAATTGATGCCGTTGAGTCGGCAATGAAAGCACTAGGATACCGTCCAAACGCAAACGCTCGAGCACTGGTCAGCCAATCAACGAAAACGCTAGGAATATTGGTTGGAGATGTTTCTGATCCCTTCTTTGGCTCAATGACAAAATCCATTGATAACATCGCACGCCAAAATGATAAGCACTTACTTATCTGCAACGGTTATCACAATGCAGTACAAGAGAGAGAAGCAATTGAGCTATTAATTAATAATCGCTGTAAATCGCTGATCATTCACTCTAAAGCACTCAGCAATGACGAATTAATCGCCTTTTCAAAAGAAGCCCCGGGAATGGTATTTATCAATCGCCATATCCCCGAAATCGCAGAGCGCTGTATTTATCTCGATAACCAACACGGCGCTTATCTAGCTACTGAATATTTGATAAAGCACGGCCACCGAGCCATTGGCTTTTTAGCTTCAAATCAAGATATTGAAGATACACAACAGCGACTCGCTGGCTATCGTGCCGCTTTAGAGGCTAACGGCATCCCCATTTCGGAAAGTCTGATTGAAAGTGGCTCACCTGATGAGAAAGGGGGAGAAAGTGCGATGACATCCCTTTTATCTAAAGGCTTACCTATTACAGCAATTGCAGCCTACAACGACTATATGGCCGCAGGTGGAATGGCTGTACTCGAAGAAAACCAATATAAACTCCCGGAGATGATGTCCGTTATTGGCTTCGATGATGGCTTAATTGCACGATATCTCACTCCAAAACTCACGACAATCCGCTACCCCATTCAAATCATGGCAGAAAAAGCGACGTTATTAGCCCTGAACTTGGCTGATGAAAACGTTAAGCCAGTAGACACCTTCCGTTTCTCTCCAACGCTAGTCAGACGTAATTCTGTCATTCAAACGACGCCAAGCTAACAGCAAAGCCTGTCCACAGGCTTTGTAACATCAATGGTTGAGCAAACAGGTAAACGAATTTCCGTTCAATATCTGTACTGAGCAACCATCGGTGAGTGCTCTCGCCAATATCATTTTCTCGCTGCTAGTGTAACCCTCTTCAAAAGAAAAGGATGTATCTTCAATGATTTCGGAGATAAGTCTTATTTGTGAAAAAACATAAACTCACTAGAAATAAACTAAATTTCACAAAGGCTGACTCTCGATATACTGAGCTTAAATAAGTGACTAAACGGATATAGTGAGCATGACAACTCTAATCATTGAAGAGACAACCATTAGCGATGCAGAAGCAGTAACAGCACGCGATCTTAAACGTGCCAATAGCCTACAGCCTATCTCTGCGCCTCTTGTTACCCATATGTATACTGCTGACCCTTCTGCACATGTTTTTAATGGCAAAATCTACATTTATCCATCACATGATGTTGAAACGGATCAGCCCTTAAATGATAACGGCGATCATTTTGACATGCGTGATTATCATGTTATCTCTCTCGACAGACCTTTTGGTAAAATTACCGACCACGGTAATGCCCTTGATGTTAAAGATGTTGAGTGGGCAGAGCGCCAAATGTGGGCACCTGATGCAGCAGAAAAAGGGGGCAAGTATTACCTCTACTACCCTGCAAAGAACTACGACGGTATATTCCACATTGGGGTTGCTGTAGGAGATAAACCAGAAGGACCTTTCACGCCAGAAAAAGGGCATATTGAAGGGACATTCAGCATTGACCCTGCAGTATTCCAAGACGAAGATGACCAATACTACCTCTATTTCGGTGGACTTTGGGGCGGTCAGCTTCAGAACTGGCGCAATGGCGAGTACGGTGAAGATGTTCACCCAGCAGACGATGAGCCAGCATTAAAACCACAAGTGGCTAAACTTGCAGATAACATGCTCGATTTAGCTGAGCCTGCTCGTGACATCATCATTATCGATGAAAACGGTGAAGAGCTAAAAGCTGCTGATGTCGATCGCCGCTATTTCGAAGGCCCGTGGATGCATAAACATGAAGGCACTTATTACTTCTCATACTCTACCGGTGAAACACATCGTATTGTCTATGCGACCAGTCAATCTCCTTACGGCCCATTTACTTATCAAGGGTGTATTCTAGAGCCTGTACTTGGTTGGACAACCCACCACTCTGTCGCAAAGTTTGAAGACAAATGGTACTTGTTCTACCACGATAGTTCACTGTCTGGTGGTCAAACGCACTTACGCAGTATCAAAATGACTGAGTTGATTCATGATAAAGACGGCAAAATTCAGACCATTAAGCCGTATTATAATCAACCTGAAAGTGAGTAATTCTACGTTAGAACGCATGAACGGGAATGAATAACACAGGGATTGAACTCAACTAAAAAAAAACCAGCAGTACCTATGTACTGCTGGGGTGTACTTTTTATTGATGCTGCTGATAGTTATGCCTTAGGCTTGGTAAGGTTTTAGTATAGATCACACTGTAGGCTTACGTATCTGTAGGCTTACGTATCCATAACCCATTTTTGGACATTTCTGTGTCAATGAATTTGCTAATTTAGCTTTTGATAAATTATCAGGGGTATGGAAAACTTCTGTTCGAGTTGCCAGCTTTTCTAATCCACTACAATTTGAAAGCTAATGTAAAATTAACTAAATTCAAAAAAAACTCACACCCGTTAAGGCGTGAGCTTTGAGATTTCAACTTAATCTAAAGGCTACTCTTGAAAGCTGAAGACCTCCGATAGCAATTCAGGCTGACCATTAAAAACTGAGAAATCATCCTTGTGATTTAGGTACACATTACGCTGAACTGTCCCAAGCTTCTCTAGAGCTATTACCGCACCACCAGACCAAGAACCAACCACTTTGAAGCCGTCGCAATCATGGCACTCTTCAGAAAGCAAAGCAGTCAAATCTTGCGGGTATTCATAGTCACTAACTGGATCAAATACCTTTAATTCGTATTTAAACTGATTACCATTTTCAACATGGCTATCATAATAAATAAAGCTCGAATCAATGCTTGTTACTGCAAAAGCACCACCACGAGAATCAATAGCCACGCCTCCAAACTTCATGTCATCATGAGCGTAACGAGACAGAGGCCAACCATCTTCAGAATTACCACCCTCAGCTAGCGTGAAAACGTCACCCGTATTCATATCACCATAGAGGTGAAAATTTTCAATTTGTGAACGGCTGACTTTGAACGGAAGTGAACGCGTACTATCACTGTAATCACCATTGCTTAAATTAATCACGACATTTGATTTATTGTCAGTAAAAAGACCTGTGAAGACTGTATTTCCATACTTAACAGTATTTACAGCACTAAATTGGTCGTCACTTCCAGTTTGATCGCAACCATAAGCATCATGGCCGTGACTATAACAACGCTCACCATAAGTGTCGTAACTAAACTCTTTCACTACAGTAAGCTCACCACCACTTGTTCTTAAAAGTGTCAAACCACCATGCTCAACAAGCACATTTAGCTGACCATTTTCTTGCCCACCTAAAAAGACTTTATAAACACCATCGGAGAAGTCTTTGTGTTCAAACTCACCTTCAAAAGCCTTATTGAGACCAGCTGTCGCACTGTGAGAGTAAAGCGTTGCAGCGGCAACAGCACCATTTGAGGAATCATCACTTGTCAGAAAACTTGTGAAGTATAGCGTCTCTGTAGAGGAATCCAGAGCGATCTCACTTTGATGAGTGAAGACACCATTAATGTGTGTTTGCGCTAAGCACTCAATCTCTTCACCGCTATGACCTGCATCAAACATTGGAATTTTAAGGATGTTGCAACTCATGGTTGTTGGAATCACATCTTCTGGGTATTCGTTATCCTCATCTACTTCTGGAGCCACAGAGAAGTTCCAAAAATCGCCCTGAAGGTAAAGATTATCTTTAGTTGCAACCGCAGAGTTCACGCGGCACGCCAAAGTGCTATCTACATGTGGGTACTCAAAAGCAGGCGCTAACGAACTAGGCATATTTACATCACCTGATTCAATAGCCCGTACAAAATCGGTGCAGTCCGTAGCCTCTTCAGCGTAAACCACTTCACCTCCAATAACTTCAAACGATCCAGTTTTGTTATCACGCATTGCGAAGCTCGATGCATTTTGGGTTTTAATGATTACATTTGCACCCGCAGCTTCACCACCCACGCTATTATCGTTATCACTGCCACCACAACCTGCAAGGACAGCAACTGTCATTGCTGTAACTGCTTTAATTTTCAAGTCCATCTTAACCTTTTATATTATTTATTCTTTTCTTGAACATTCGCTCAACTTAGGTTCACTTAAATCCATAAAGAAAAGCGACTGAATAAACGAGCGAATGATGACAAACACCTTGAAAAACACCGTTACCTTCTACCCATAAATTAGATAATCTCAGTCTACAAACAATCTCTTAAGTGAATTGTAAATGCTACCGATTAAAGGAACTCCCGAGAATGATGTAATATGATTCAAGTAGGACAATTTTTACTTTTTTGGCATTGTCATATTAATTAAAAGTACAAACCACACATAATATGTAACTAAATGAGTAACGAGAGGAGTATGTGGCATGATCGACATGTCATGACTAAGTGTTATTCGTCGTAGGAATTTCTAATTCAGACTGACTTGTGCAACAGTTCAACTGGAAAGAAGGATTCCTCGGCAGTTGATTGATAAGCAATGTGCATGTTTTGCACATATCAAGGTGGTGAGTAACACCGTCCATTTTTGACTCAATTCCCAGTTAGCCGCCAGTTCACCTACCTCTTCTAATTAAACGCCATTTGAATCGACCGTCACGCTAACACCGCAAATATCACAATGTTGAACAACAACGACCTCAATCATTTGTTGTCCATAAGTAAGCGGGTATTCCTACCCACCTAGCTATTGAGAGGGCGTATTGTTATAAGGCAAGAGGTCACTGACATCCCTCCC
>JBHOGO010000089.1:0-16712 GCA_043421945.1 bacterium sp. HQB-150
TCTATCTTAAAGTGCTATCGCACTTTCGCCTTATATCCCCGCCCTCATCGGGCGAGGGTTTACGGCGAGGTTGCTAAATAAAGAGGTATAGAGACTATCTCTTAAAACCAACGCCTAGTTGTAAAAACTAGCTACCTTCAATACCGACAATTAGCCAAGGCGCATTAGTACTCAGTAAGTCACGCTCTAAATGCCAAATATCGGTGATCTCTTCTTCGCTTCCATCCCCTTTATCCAGCACTTTACCCGTATACTTCAGGCTAATTTGCGCGAGAGAATGGTCATGATCAGCACGAACGATTTCTGCATCGACATACATCACTTCGGTCTGTGGCGATACCGTCAACGATTGGCGCTCTGCCTTAAGTTCGCTCAACAAATCCGCCGACATGTATTCAGCCATCGTGTCCAAGTCATTATGATTCCAAGCACCCTGTAATATACGGTAGTGCTCACGCGCCCCGCTTAAGAAAGCGGCCATTTGAAAATCGGCAGGGAAATTAAATGGAACATCATTTGCCGTTGATTGTGCAAAGCCGCCTGAAGACGCTGATTGAGGCTGTTGCGTATTATCCGTTTGCCAAGGATTAGATTGCGCTTGGCGAGCCTGCTGGTAGCCCTGCGTTGCTGCTTGAGGTCGGCGCATCTTTAAGAAACGCATCGCCATCCAAATCAACAAGCCAATAATGAGCATATCCATCATTTGGATACCATTAAATGCACCACCAAATAATGCAGCGAGTAAGCCACCAGCAAGCAGTCCGCCCAATAGCCCCCCCATCATACCTCGACGCTGTGGGGCTGCATTTTGTTGGCGAACGGTGTCAGTCTGTCTAGGTTGAGCCTGCTGACTTGGCGCAGTACGATGTGTTTTCCCTAGAGAACGTCCTCCCCCCATTCGTCGCGCTTCTGCTTCTGGTACCGAAATCGTAAACACCATTAACGCAACGGTGAGTAGAGAAAGGAATTTTTTCATTCTTTATAGATCCAATCAGATATTGAGGGCTCATCCTAAAAGGATAGGTAACGACGTGTCAAACAAGCTAGCCACTATCCAGGTGAATAATTGAGTTCTCTAACATTAACGGCTACTCCAAATACATCTCCTTACTCTAAATGCCCCGATCTCACTGTTCACGCCACAATAAGTCACTTTCAAAAACACAGAGCCTGAGACATACTTAACGCAGGTTTTCGATTTATCTTTCCGATTTTAATGATAGTGGCAAGGGAACAGCAAAATGCAAGATACGCACAGTAAGTTATTTGGTTACCTTCTTTGGATTTTCGGTTTCACTGGCGCACATCGATTCTATTATGGGAAACCCATCACAGGTACTATCTGGTTTTTCACCTTCGGTTTCTTCCTCATTGGTTGGATAGTCGACCTCTTTCTGATCCCAAGTATGGATAGAGAAGCCGATGTTCGCTTTACCGCAGGCCCTGCCGACTTTAATGTTGCTTGGCTGCTACTCACCTTTTTAGGCGTCTTCGGTATTCACCGCCTTTACTTAGGAAAATGGATTACGGCTATCTTGTATTTTTGCACTGCAGGCTTCTTTTTGGTCGGCTTACTGTATGATTTCTGGACTTGGAACGAACAAATCTCCGAACGAAACCGTCAATATAGTTAGACATGCTTTACAGGTCGCTTAGACCTAGAATAAGATTAAGGGGTACAACCGATAGGTCGTTTATCGTTTGTACCTATTCAATGAAATGGACCTGCTATCTGGTGAATGAAATGATTAAGAACACTGTGCGTTTTAGTTGATATTAGTTTTATTTCCGCTAGAATAATGAACAGTGTTCAAAACAAACCAGATAAATCACCATGGCTAGACGCAACGATCATACTCGCGAAGAACTTATCGCACTGACACTCGAAAAAGTGAATGCTTTTCTCGATGAAAAACCCCACCACGAGCTGAGCCTTAGAAAAATAGCGACAATGATTGGCTACGTACCAAGTACGCTTATTAATGTCTTTGGCAACTACAACCTTCTTCTGCTCGAAGTCGTCGCCAGCACCCTTGATGAACTCGCTCAAGAAGCCAAAGTTGAGGTGATAGAAGCGACCTCCCCTGAAGAAGCGATTCGTATTCTAGCGAACTGCTACCTGAACTTTGCACAAAAAAACCCATACCGATGGCAGCTCATCTTCCAACATAAGATGCCAGGTGAAGAGCTTCCTGATTGGCAGAATCGCCGGATTAATAACCTAACAACGATGCTAGAAAGCCAAGTTAGCGCAATGACACAAATTTCCGAGGCGAAAGAAATCGAGAAGATCAGCCGTGTGCTTTGGGCTGGTGTTCACGGTATTACTCTTTTGAGTGTTGACGATAAACTCTTTGCTGATGACGGGATCAGTGGAAATGAGTTAATTGATAATCTATTGGAAAATTACTTAGCGCGCTGGCGATAAGCAACAATAACTCGATATAGGAAAGATCTATTCATGGCCTCATCGCTTTTAACCCAACGTCGATTTTTGCCCTATTTTGCGACCCAATCGCTAGGGGCATTTAACGATAACGTTTACAAAAATGTACTGCTCATTTTTGTCGCATTTGCGGCACCTGGTGCACTACCCTTCGATAGCGATTTGGTTGTTAATCTCGCAGCGGGCCTGTTTATCTTACCCTTTTTTCTTTTTTCGGCATCGGCAGGGGTGATCGCTGATAAGTTTGAAAAATCATGGCTTATCCGCATCGTGAAAATTGCGGAAGTCATTATTATGTCGATGGCTGCTTATGCCATCGTCACTGAAAACTTCAGTATGATGCTCTTGCTACTGTTTCTTATGGGAACGCAATCAGCCTTCTTTGGCCCTGTTAAATATGCCTTATTACCTCAAACCCTAAAGCAAGAAGAGCTCGTCAACGGTAATGCCTTAGTGGAAACCGGGACCTTTCTCTCGATCTTAGCAGGGACTATTGCCGCGGGTTTTATTGCTAACCATGACCACGCCTATACACTCGCTGCGATTGCTGTCATCACTTTTGCTGCGATTGGTTACATTAGCGCACGTGCCATCCCAACGATTCCGGCTGTTAATCCTAACGTAAAACTACAATGGGCACCGATACAACAGACTAAAGAGACATTGGCTATCGCTAAACAAGACAAGGTCATTTTTCAGTGTATTCTCGGCATAAGCTGGTTTTGGCTTTTAGGGGCGAGTTACCTAACGCAATTCCCTAACTTCACCAAAGAGTATTTAGGGGGTAATGCTGCTGCGGTTTCCTTCTTGCTGACACTGTTCTCGGTTGGTATCGCATTAGGGTCACAACTCTGCTCTCGCCTCTCCGCACACCGTGTAGAGCCCGGGATTGTCCCGCTGGGTAGCCTCGGTTTAACCATCTTTGGTATTGACCTAATGTTTGCGACCCCTGATGTCGCACCTGTCACACAAAGCTTTATTGAATTCGTCATGGTGCCTGAGTTACGCCGTGTCTTCTTTGATCTGCTGATGATCGGCGTCTTTGGTGGTCTCTTCATCGTCCCGCTATACGCGATGATGCAGCAACGCGCCAAAGAAGACGAGCGTGCCCGTGTGATTGCTGCCAACAACATTTATAACTCTCTGTTTATGGTGACCAGTGCTATCAGCGGCATTGTACTGCTAGGCGTTGTCGGTATTTCTATCCCACAGTTTTTCTTTGTATTAGCCATCATTAATGCCATTGTAGCGCTCTATGTATACCTACAAGTGCCGGTGTTTTTCTTACGCCTTATCGTCTGGATGATTAGTCACACCATGTATCGCGTTACACACCGCAACCTACAAGAAATCCCCGAAAAAGGTGGTGTGCTATTGGTGTGTAACCATGTGAGCTACATGGATGCGCTGCTACTTGCTGGCGCTTGCCCTCGCCCTATCCGCTTTGTAATGGATAAAACCCTATCAGAGCTACCGCTATTAAAGTATTTCTTCCGTCGCTCAAAAGTCATCCCTATCTGTCCGAAAGATCGTCGTACTGTTGCAGCGGCATTCCAAACTGTAGAGCAATGCCTTGCTGAGGGTGATGTGGTTTGTATTTTCCCTGAAGGGCAAATCACCTATGACGGCGAGATTGGCATCTTTAAACGTGGCGTTGACACCATTATCAGCCGTAGTCCAGTGCCTGTAGTTCCATTAGCGCTACAGGGGCTATGGGGAAGTTGGTTTAGTCGCGAGAGCGGTAAGGCTATGCTCAAAAGGCCAAAACGCTTCTGGTCGAAAGTGACGATTGTCGCAGGAGATGCTGTGTCACCTGATGAAGCAACTGCTGATGTGTTGCGTGAACGGGTGGTTAGCTTACGTGGTGAGAACGCCTGATAGGCAAGGCAGTGACAGCGAAGGGATCGCTGTCACTGTTCAAGTATTGATAGAAACCTTGTTCTTCCAATACAATGACTCTCTAACTCCACTCAACTAAGACTGGCTAAACTGACGTACTAAGCGTTGCAAACTCTCTACGCTGGCGACAAGTTCATGAGTTCGGAGAACCGATGAGGATGTCAGTGTCTTTGTGGATTGTGTAGCGTCATTCATGCGAATCACATGATCAGTGATCCCTTGCGTCACCTGCACCTGCTCAGTCACCGCTTCAGCGGTATACGTACTCTGTTCACCAATTGAGATCAAATCTTGGACGATTTCTTCAAATGACTGCTTACTGATCTGCGACTTTTCAACACTTTGTTCTGAAGAGTGGATCCCCGCCTCCATCAGATCCCCTGTCGTTTTCACCGTTGCCTGTAACACCTCAATCCTCGAGCGAATATCCTCTACTGACGTGCTTGTTTTCCCTGAAAGCGCGCGAACTTCATCAGCAACCACCGCAAAGCCACGCCCATGTTGTCCCGCTCTTGCCGCTTCAATCGCAGCATTCAGAGCCAGTAAATTGGTTTGCTCTGCAATGCCTTGAATCATCTCTAGGATAGTTTCAATGCCATCCACATCAGTATAGAGCTGCGCTAACGCGGCTTTAGAACTATCTAAATGCTGACTAAGCTCTAACACCGTGTTCAATGCGGCATCGATGGTTTGAGCACCCTGTTGGGCTTTATCCAATGCGCTATTTGCAAAGTCAGAGCTTTTGGTCGCTTGCCTTGATACCTCTTGGATCGACGTCAGCATTTCTTCAGCAGAGACTGCCATTGCATCCGTGGAGATATCTTGCTCTCCCAGTTCACGGTCAATCGATTGGCTATTCACTAACTCATCATTCGCCGCTTGAAGTAGATGAGCAGAAGTATCACTAGCGCGAGCGGTCACAGCACGCAGCTCTGCACGCTTCATCATCAGCGCTAATTCCGCACGAGAAATATCGTCACAACACCCCGTATATGGACGCTCCATGATAGGGTTGTCATAATAGGAGGTAGCCAACTGGTTCAGTGATGCCAAACGCGTTTTTAGCTTCACCAAAGAGGCCGTTTGCAACACCGTCAAAGTACCAAGCGTCACAGCGACAAATGGGACTGAAGCATAGCCTGAAATAAGCAGAAACAAAGCAACCACTTGTGCTATCAGTAACCCCAACGATATGCCTAACCAACTCTGTCGATTTGCTGACGCCTCACCCTTTTGTAACTTGGCATAAAGTGATTCCGCACGCGCTATCTGCTCATCACTTGGTTGAGATCGAACGGATTGATATTCATAGACAGAGCCATCTTTATCCATAATGGGCGTTACAAATGCCGACACCCAATAGTGACCTCTGTCTTTGCATTTATTCTTAACCAGTCCCATCCAGCTCTTGCCAGATTGAATGTATTCCCACAGCTGTCCGAATGCAGCCTTAGGCATCGTGTTATGGCGAATGACATTATGGGGGGAGCCTAACAGCTCTTCTGCTTGATATCCTGCGACACGGCAAAAATCGTCATTACAATAAGTAATATGGCTATCTGGGGTAGTGGTTGAAATCAGATTATCGCTATCTGAAAACCTGACTCGTTCATCAGCCATTGTTCGCTCCTACGCTTTTCATTCTTTAGGGCGCTGTGATACTCGGAACACTGAGGTTATCTTTGGGACGAATATCACAACTTTTGAGGGGGAGCAGAATAGCAGATAGTAACATCATGATATTGACAAAAATCATATAAACAATAGAACACAGTACGTCTGCTCATGCATAGCTAGGCGTATTCGATGGTTCTTATACATACCGAACAAATAAGGGAATCTCAGAGGAGTGGGTATAAGAGCAAAGGAGGCGGCCGCTTGTTCCAAGCAATGAAACAAGCGTATTTACATACCCGATAATGGCTTAGCGCGATGGCATCACATTAAGGGGCGAATAACACTAGAAAGCCTTATTTAAAACTAGAGTCAACCACACGTACACGAGGTTTTAGCTGCTCTGCGACTAAGCTGTTATCGCCGCCATGAAAGCTAGTACCCCATGAGATCACTTGACCATCTCTCGTTATGACACTATTTGCAAAAATATTAGTCGTTAAGTGCTTCATTATGTTGTTTTGCAGCGACTCATCGAGTGGGTAGCCTCCTCCCCACACTACAAACTCATTATCTTTCACTGCCACAAAGTCATTAGGTAAGGCAACTAATTGATTAACACCAGTTTGAATTCGGTGGGCGACGTGGGATGAATCACCGCCATGTACTGGTGTTCCGAATGTAAAGACAGCGCCATCCGCTCGTAATAAAGCCACACCCTCGGACCGCGTAAACTGAATATCTACTAGATCATGTAGCTCACTTTCAACCGCGCTTAGTCCTGTTGGCTCATGCCAATAAACCAAACTACCGTCAGACTTGATACCATAAATATTGAAACGCGTTACTCTCACCAAATCCACATTTGAACGGAATTTTTCTGCTGCTTCAGCATTCCATTTATATTGAAGAGCCCCGCAGTACTCAACAGAGCCATCTTCCTTAGATAAGAAATAGCCCCATCGGTTTTCACCTAATACATCAACGACTCCAGTTTCTACACCTGAGTGGTTAATGTGGCAACGGTGGTTAGTACCACTCCCCCAAACAACAAGTGAACCATCATCTTTAATCGCTGCGTAAGATTGTCCATACACATAACCAATACTATAGCCAGGAAACACCTGAGTGACCCCAGACATTAACTCATGAGAGACGTCAGAAAAATAGTAGTCATCTCCCATGCTAACGACACTGCCATCACTTTTTAGTACTACATATCGATTGCCATTACTAACGATGTCAATAACTCCAGATTTGAGGCCATCAGGGATATCTGATGTCTCTTGTCCGTACTCCCCCCACGTAATCAAAGAGCCGTCTTCTTTTAATGCAGCAAAAGAGTTGCCTAAAGGGATCACGTCAATAACACCACTCGCTAAATGGTCGGAAACAAGGTCCGAATCACCACCAAATACTTGCTCACCCCACGTTTTTACGGAGCCATCATTCAATAACGCAGCAAAAGCATATCTATTCGTGAAAATATCTTGCACATTTGCTGCGAAAAATTCGAGCTCTTCTCCCCAAGAAACAACTGTACCATCACTTTTTAACGCTGCAGCGCCATCCCAGTTAGAAACGATATCAACCACGCCACTTTGAAGTTCAGACTCAACTTGAGAGGTATCAGCATGGCGTCCCCATACAACCGCAGCCCCTTCAGAGTCAACCGCATACTGACCATAAGAATAATGCGTTTCCCACAAATATAGGTTATCGACCTCTTGATGCGGAAAAGTAGCCTCTACCTTATTAATGTCAGCAACAAGAAACGCACTATCACGCTCTCCAGAAGGCAATTCTGCAACTACCTCTAAGCGAATAACGGTTTCTGTGTCTGCATCGCCAAGCTCAACATGCTTCTGATCAGAAGCCAGCTCATCATTAAAGCGCCATTGATAATCAAAACTGGCCTCATCACAGCTGCTACAAGAGACAACAGCAGAGAGGGAGCCATTGGCTTCCCAATCACCGACGATATTTAGGTCAGTAATGGAGAATATTGAGTTAGAGGGAGCCTGAGTATCATCAGAGGAATTACAGCCAAACATCGCCGCTGACAATAGCATTACTAGTGAGTAAGCACTTTTTTTCATTGAACCAAAACCTTAATGGCAACTAAAAGAGAGAAAGAACCGCAGAGAAAATGGTCGGTTCAATGGATAAGGAAGTAACAATAACGGCAGCAAGGCACTGTCCATGAATGCATATCACATATCGACGCCACTATATCTTTAAAGCTGTATTATCGAAAAGCGCATACACATATTCACTTACATAAAGAAGGGAGTTTAAATGAAATAGAATCAACATATAGGCTTTGGTAATATGCGTGACATAACCATGCTAAGAATAAATAAACTGAAGAAGGAGATACTCAACCAGCCTTAATTTTCGCTTCCAGCCATTTTGCCATTTCAACGCGTGAAACCTTAATGCCACCGCCATCAAAATGACTAGGCCATGAGTAGTAGAACTTGGGGCGTTGAAAGCCCGGAAGTTGTGAATCTGACCACGCTTTCAGCTCAGAAAGGTCTCTTGTTGTCTCTATAATCGCAACAGGGCGTTGACCAAATTCTGCATCATCGATAGGCAATACCATCACTCGGCTTACTCCCTCAAAGCTAGCCAACTGTGACTCTATCGCTTCTGGTTGCACATTTTCACCACCGGAAATGAACATATTGTCTTTACGTCCAATAATCCGCCACTCATTACCACACCATGTAGCGAGATCCTTACTCGCAAACCAACCATCCACGGTAGTCGGTATTATCTGCCCCGCTTTCAGGTAACCCAAGCAAAGCGTATGACCACGCAGGTATAGCTCTCCTTCACGCAGCTTTAACTCACGTCTTGGGATCAATTGCCCCACTCCCGCACGGTGATCAGCTTGCTTCATGGTGACGGTTGAAGCCATCTCTGTCATCCCATAGCCACACCAGCAGTCAATACCTTGCACTTTAGCTTGCTGCACTAATTCAACAGGAATTGCCGCCCCACCGAGCAGTATCTGCTTGAGGTGATGACTCGGCTTCTCGGTTAAGAAACGCTGCAGCTGTGTCGGAACCAAAGAGGCATGAGTGACTTGCTCTAAACTTGCGTTAATATCACGGCTGGGCAACGTTAATATTGCGCCTGCCGCTAACCAACGCCAGACAATGGCCATGCCAGAGATGTGATATAGCGGCAGAGACAACAACCAATCATCATCGCTATCTAGCGGGAGCAAAGAAAGCAGCCCCTCAGCAGAGGCTAAGTGAGTCGCGGCACTATGCACCACGGCTTTCGGTAAGCCAGTCGATCCAGAGGTCAACGTGAGTGTAAGCGGACGCTGGGCATCCCATATTGATACGACTCGACTGCTGCTTTGTGGTAGCTCTGTATGCCCGCTATCGACGGGTAAAGTATCTTGTGTTGATAGCAGTTCGACGACGTCTTCTATTTGCTCAAGCTCAGGGTGTTCAAGATCGAGAGACACGCTATGTCCCAATGATTCAACGATATCAGAAAATGCCGCGAGCTTAGGATTAGCAATCAACAACATGACACCTAGCTCACTAGCTGCTAAGAGAAGATAAATCAGTGAGGCACGATTAGCGCTGCGAACAACCACAACAGGCTGTGTAACCTGAGAAAATAATTGCTGCTGCTCAAGCAGATTAAAGAGCTGATCACGATATAGATCTACCTTGGCACACAGCTTGGCCCAAGTCAGAGTAACTTCACTCGCAGGCTTAGTCTCTCTCGAAGTCCTCGTCTCTCTCGAAGCCTTGCCCTCACTCGATTGCTCTTGTAGTAAGCGGATTGCGGTTTTGTCTGGGTGCGCGAGACAGTACTCGCGCCAAGGAAATGAGCCGATAGGCATCGTCGATGGAATACTCATTACTCGCTTTGCCAAACCACCTCATGCTGATCGTTCACTGGCAGTGAACAACCTGGCCAAACTGGGCTCACTTGTTGTTTAAATAGCTGCATCGTGTCTAACCCGGGAATGGTGTTGGGCGTTTTCCAACTGGCTAATCGCGCTAATTGATTGAGGCCAAGACTCGACTCTAAGCTAGAGCTAATCACAGCATCAAGACCAAGAGCGTGTGCTTGCTCAACTAAGTCAATACATCGCTGCACATCACCAATCAGCGTTGGTTTAATAACAATCGCAGCCAACCCCGGCTCAGCTTTAAGTTCAAATCCCTCATCACGCAATGTTTCATCCCACGCAATCGCAATACCCGTTTCAGCAGCAAAAGCGAGGCTCTGTGCTGGCGTTTGGCAAGGCTCTTCCAAAAATGCGATACCGTGGCGATTCTCAGGCTTAACATATTTCGCAAATTGTTGAGATTTAAGTGGCGTCCATTGGCGGTTAGCATCAAGACGTAAACGGATGTCAGGGATCGCTTCTACAAACATATTGGCAACCATGCCATCACGTACCGCTTCGTAGAGGCCGACTTTTATTTTGGCGACTTTCTCTCCCTTTTGCTCAGCCAAAGTCACCACCAGCTCATCAGGGTCACCACTGCATAACGGTGCGACACGGTAATCACCACTTTGTGGTAATCCACCAGCCAACTCAAGTTGTGCCATTGAAAGGCCAAATGCCACCGATGGGTAAAGCGACGCCAACGCGGTGCTTACACCGTCAAGTTGATCATCTTGTGTTTTTTGAGATGGCTCTTGTAACCATGACTTCAACCATGTTTGAGCTTGTTCGCCCGCTTGCTCAACATCTTCTTGGCTAAATTCAGGAAGCGGCGCAATTTCTCCCCACCCTGTACGGCCATCTTCCGTCAATTTAACAAGCAAGCCTTCGCGAGTTTGTAGGCGCTGGTTTCTTAAAATGACCATTGAATCCATCGCCAATTGATAGCGATATAGGGTAGCGGTTCGCATCGTAGTTCCTTACAACAGAGAAGTTTATAGCTGAGAAATAAAGGCAACCAATGCCTGACAAAACGCCAATGGCGCTTCGGAATGTGTATTATGCCCTGCGCGAGGAATCACTGAAACCGCAAAGGGTCGTGACTGCGCAAGTTGCAAAAATTTATGATCATTTTCACCCACCAAATAATGGGTTGGTACTTGGCTTCGAATCAGAGCAGTATCTAGGCGTGCTTGCTTGCCGAGTGAGGTTGCCATCATCATTTTCGCGATGGCAGTGCCATTGCCTTTTTCACGTAATTCAATCAATGAGGCACGTTGTGTTGGGGTTAGGTGCGAAAAGACAGCTTGCTGATACCAATCTTCTAACACAATAGGCAAAGGCTCAGTACTAAAACGAGTGGCCCATCGACGGTCATTCTCTATCCGCTGTGGTTTCTCTGCTTCAGGAAGACCAAAATGCCCACCTTCTAATGCAACGCCCAACAACCCATTAGGTTGCTGACTGGCATGATACATTGCAAGGCGAGCCCCCATCGAATAACCAACAAGATAGTATTCACGAATACCTTGCTGGGCGAGGGTCTCCACAAGATAGCGATGGCATACAGAAAAACCTTGCTGCTCATCCACTTCAATCCCTTGGCTTAAACCATGACCAGGTAAATCGACAAGCACGCAGTAGTAATGCTCACTAAGCAAGTGAGCAACACGAAGCCAATCTTCGCCACTGCCCAATAAGCCATGAAGAAAAATCAAACAAGGATGGTGGGGATCACCATAACTAGTTGAGTAAAGTGCCACTTTTTACCTCAGCCATCATTGCTTTCAGCAATTGCCCCGCTTCTCCTGAGGCGGTTTTAGCTTCAATCAACGTCACGCCCCCCTGACAAAAGGCCTCTTCGATAGACGATTGCAAAGCGGATAACGAAGTTGGCGCAGCATAGTGTAAAGAGAACATCGCTGCTGCGTGCTCAAAAGAGAGTCCATGCGGCATTCGGTACAGCGCCTCTTTTTGTTCTTCTGGAACGGGCAACATGTCAAAGATACCGCCGCCATCATTATTAATAACCACTAGTACCAAAGGTGCGCTACTCTGCGCTAACAACGCTAGGCTATTGAGATCATAGAGTAACGATGTGTCTCCGAGCATCGCGAGCATGGGTTGCTGACGAGAGGCTTGAACCCCACATAACGTTGCCACAAGACCATCGATGCCTGATGCGCCACGGTTAGTGTAAACATTGGCTCGCCAGTCTCTGGCCAGCATGTCGATAAGGCGGACCACAAGACTATTGCCTAAAAAGAGGTCGCTCCCCTCAGGCATCCACGTGAGAATATTGGCTGCGATATCTAATTCTGACATACCGACCGAAGGCGATTCACACTGCGTCGATTCAGTAACCAGCTGAGGTGCCGGCTGCCAAGGTTCAGGGAGTGCCGCAAGCTCAGCGGCCCAGTCTGCATTTTCTCCCGCTTCAACAACGGCTGTCGCTTCCGCTAACCAATCGCCAATTGGCGCACAAATTCGGGTATGAGAGCCATGCTGTGGCTGTAAACGTGACATCGACTGTTCCACAATCCAATGTTCGCCCTTGAAAGTCTCTAGCCACTGGCCAAGGCGCTTAGAAATAAACCTAGCACCTAGCTGCAACACAAAGGTCGCCTGAGACAAATGGTCATGACAATCTGGGTTATTCAACCACACATCGTAGCCACTCCATGCGCTACTACCACCGCTCTGCGGATCCGCCAGCAATGGCCAGCCTAATCGACGAGCAAGCACTTGAACTTCAGATAGCAGTCCTTGCGGCACTTGCCCAACAATGATCACCCCTTTCGCCTTTTGATACTCTAACCAGCTTGCAGGCACTGGTGCCGCAGCTGTTGGTAGAACGTAGTTATCATAGGTATCTCGACTGGCTAACCACGATTTAATCGGTGCAAGGTAAGCACTAAAATCCGTGTCGCCGCTGCCATAAAGAGGTTCAGGGAATGGACAATTAATATGAACACCACCATGCTGCTGGCGACTCAGTAGCGCATCAATACTGCCTACCAACCACGCAGCACTATGGGCCAGCGAAGGTGAAGGTAAAGTCAGCTCTGCACTCACATGGCTTGAGAAAATGCCGCGTTGTTCAATCGCTTGATTAGCGCCTACATTAACGAGCTCTTGCGGTCGGTCTGCGCTCAGTACCACCAGCTTTTCACCAGTGAGTTTCGCTTCTGCTAATGCTGGCAACAAATTCGCTACAGCCGTACCAGAGGTGACAATCAACGCAACACGGCGCTGTGAGGCTTTTGCGATACCTAGCCCCAAAAAGCCCAAGCCACGTTCATCAAAATGCGTGTGAATTTGAAACTGTGGATTTGCTTGCGCTTCAAGTGTCAAAGGCGTAGAGCGCGACCCCGGTGCAATACAGACATCGGTAACACCATGTCGCGCCAGGGACTCAAGTAATAGGCGTGACCATAGACGATTTATACTAGCTTGTTCATTTTTCACTGGCATGCTCGCTAATGCTGATTGAAGGAAGAAGTTAGGCTCGTTGCTGCTGCGGAAACTGACTATCACTTTCCAAAAGACTTTTGAGTGTCGCGGTTTTGCGTTCGAGTTCTTGCCACTCCATCTCTGCCACAGACCCAGGAACAATACCTGCGCCCGCAAAAAGATGAATCTCATTGCCAACCATTAATGCGCTGCGCAACGCGACACAAAACTCACTCTGATGATTACCTAAGTAGCCCACAGAGCCACTGTACCATCCCCTTGCAAAGGGTTCGTTGTCAAGAATGTACTGATAGGCTTTGTCACGAGGCAACCCCGCAACGGCAGCCGTCGGCTGCAAACATTGCAGCATTTTGGCATGACGTAAGTCTTTGCTCACATCCGCTTTGATCGGTCGTTTTAAGTGCTGGACTTGACGCAGCTTCAATAACTCAGGATGCTCCGCAGTCTCTATCGTTCGGCTAAACGGTGCCAATCGCGCTTCGATATCATCAACAACAAGCTGATTTTCATAGCGGTTCTTTTCGTCGCTCAATAGCCATGATGATAACTGCTCATCTCTCGCTTTATCTTCATCTCGCCCGATAGTACCCGCCAGCGCTTCGGTCAGTAATTGGTTATCACGACGCATCATCAAACGCTCTGGCGTCGATCCCACAAAGCTATGCTTGGGGCTTAACGCCATCATAAAGTGGTAGCTTGACGGATTCACCGCACAGCTCGCCTTCAGCAATTGTGCGGGCGTCACCACACTCGACATCTTCAGTGTTGTTCGGCGCGCTAAGACCACTTTCTCAAGTTCTGTGGTCGCGATATCTTCGAGTGCTTGGTTGACTATCTTCGTCCAACCCGCTTGGTCTGGCTGACAGAGTTGCGAAACAATGTCACTGTTTGGCATCGAGACAGGCGTAAGTTCTAATTTGAGAGAGTTGAGAAGATCAACGAGCTTGTCTTTATCTTTAGAAACATTAACGGCAAGGCGCCAAAAACCATCTTGTCTGACGAGTTCAATTTGAGGAAGAAAGAAAAAAGAGGGCATACAGCGACGATTTGCCTGCGTGCGACCATCGAATGACAATCCCCCCCAGATCCGTTGTCCATCCGTCAGCGTTTCTTCAGCAACAGCAGGATCGGTAAACGTAGAGATCTGGCCTAACGCGACAATCTCTTCGCGGCCATCTCGGTGCTGCCAATAAAATTTTGGAAAGGCGGCTTGTGCGTCGAGCCAATCAATAAGATCAACGTTTGCAGGCCAATCAAGAGGCGTCTCCAAACGGAGCGGCTCTGAAAAAGACATTGTTGCAATCGTTTCAGTTAAGGCTTCAACAGCACTACGTAAAGCGGTCAAGGTAACCTCGCACAACATATAGCTAGTTAACCCTAGTTGCTCAATCTGACTTATTGGCACAGCATGCCCGTGAAAGTCATACGATAAACCTAAATAATACGTGACTAGGCTATTGCAAACTAAGACAAAAGTAATCAGGCATTCTACCTCAAACACCAACGCAATTGGAACGTATGGTTTTACTTCTCTCAATTAAAACTGTCCCGATGACGTGCCACTGACTTGCGCGTCTATTTACCACCTTGCCGCCACGATAAAGCAATGCTTACTCTCTTGGGCATTCCCCTCTTTCAGCGTTACCCAGCATGCCAGACAATTCTATCGAATCGGCTAATAGGAAATAGGTACAAACGCGACGAAACATTGACTAACTCTCTCCTTTCCTTAGAAAAGAGTGTTTTATTCCATAAGCCACCGACATATCGCCACTTTTACCAGCACAGAAGGCGAAATCACAGCAAAAAACCACCACTCAACAGAGTATTATGTTGCATTTAAATAAAGTGCATTATTTTTACCTATATAGGTCTTATTTTTAGCCTAAGAATAGTGTAATTTGGAAGGATAATAACCATAGACAGGAATCAAACACATGTACGAACTGGGGATGTCAAATAAACTTGACAATGTCTGCTATGACATAAGGGGTCCCGTACTCAAACATGCTAAGCGCATGGAAGAAGAAGGCCATAAAATTCTAAAATTGAATATTGGCAACCCCGCCCCATTTGGCTTTGATGCCCCAGATGAAATTCTTGTCGATGTAATCAGAAACCTGCCGACATCCCAAGGCTATGCTGACTCAAAAGGCATCTATTCCGCAAGAAAAGCCGTCGTACAGCACTATCAAAAACGTGGCCTTTTAGATCTCGACGTTGAAGATGTTTATATCGGCAACGGTGTGTCTGAGCTGATTGTGATGTCTTTACAGGCCCTACTCAACAGTGGTGATGAGATTCTTGTTCCTGCCCCTGATTACCCTCTTTGGACAGCGGGCGTGTCACTTTCTGGCGGTACGCCAGTTCACTACCTTTGTGATGAGGAGTCTAATTGGTACCCTGATCTCGACGATATCAAAAAGAAGATCAGCAAAAAGACCAAAGGGATTGTACTGATCAACCCCAACAACCCTACAGGGGCAGTCTACAGCCGTGATTTTTTACTCGAAGTCATTGAAATCGCTCGTCAGAACAAACTGATTATTTTTGCCGATGAGATCTACGATAAGATCCTTTATGACGGTGCCGTCCATCACTCCATCGCACCTCTCGCTGATGATGTCCTCTGTGTCACATTTAATGGTCTTTCAAAGTCGTACCGCGTTTGTGGTTTTCGCGCCGGCTGGATGTTGCTCTCTGGCCCAAGGCATCAAGCTGCTGGCTATATTGCAGGTTTGGAGATGCTAGCCTCAATGCGATTGTGTGCCAATGTACCGATGCAGCATGCGATTCAAACCGCACTGGGGGGCTATCAAAGTATCAACGAACTCATTCTACCGGGTGGGCGCTTACTCGAGCAGCGAGATAAAGCGTGGGAAATGATCAATGCGATTGACGGCGTAAGCTGTGTTAAACCCAAAGGGGCACTCTATCTTTTCCCTAAGATTGATATCAAACGCTTTAACATTGCTGATGATGAAAAGATGATGCTCGATTTTCTCAAGCAAGAGAAAGTATTGATGGTACATGGTACTGGCTTCAACTGGCCAAAACCGGACCACTTCCGCATTGTCACTCTACCTCGTGTAGACGATCTCGAGATGGCAATAAGTCGCTTCGAACGTTTTCTGCATGGCTATCGCCAATAGTTTGCTTACCTCGCAAAGCTAACGGCAAAGCTGAAACCACAAAGATAGAGATGATAAGAACGGGACGAATGGCTAGAAACAGCGCCATTCGTCCCGTTTTAGTATTTAGCTAATCAAAAACTTAGTTAACCTGAGATCGGTTTAAGCCATCGCCATCAATCCTGATTTTTCTGTGTTTGTGATGTTAAGTGATGGCTTCTCT
>JBHOGO010000008.1:0-90596 GCA_043421945.1 bacterium sp. HQB-150
TAAACGTTTAATTACGGGTTGAGGAGCAGACATAATAAGCGACCGTTAAATAAAAGTAATAGATCAAAACTGGTGATTGCGGTCAAGAGGTCTGCTCGACTAATAGCTGAAATGATCACTGGATCACACTATTTTAATTCCCAAATTGGCTGTGGAATGACGGGTGTTATCTTTCCACGCATTGAAGCACGTTAAGGTCCCCCATTGTGCATGTAACTGATGATGATATTTATCACACTGCTGATATGCAGGTGCTATTTGAAGAGAACAAGCAGGGAGTGGTGCTGCGTCAAATCAGCATCAAACCAGGACAAGAGATATTAGTCCAAGGGCAGTCTGTTAAAGAGCTGTACTTTGTTATGTCTGGAACAATTTCCTTGCATCGTAATGCGCTACAAGGGCGACGGTATCAAGTCGGTTGCTTTCGCCATAATGGGTTCTTAGGCTTGATGGAGAAATTTTCTCTACAACCGTGCTTTTATAGTGTTATAGCGGAGACAGAATGTGAGTTGTATGTCATTGATGGCGAAAAGTTTTCTCAGCTTATTTATAATACCCCTGATCTTGCTGCGAGTGTTTTTCGTCACATTACGACTAAGTGGTATACCTCTGTTGAAAGAATGACTCGACATATTCTCCATACAATTAAATATTGTGTTATCGATGATTTACTTCAGTTCTATTTATCGAATCCTAATCAGCTGTACTCTGTTAATAAGAATGTAGAGTGTGAGCGTTTAGGGACGAGCTTACGGGTGTATAATCGGATATTGAAACAGCTAGAAGAAACGGGTGCGATTGAGGTTGCCAAGCGTGATATTAAGTTGGTCAACTTGGATATATTGCAGAATGAACGTTTATGCGAAGCTGAGAAGTAGTCACTACTGCACTAAATAAGTGCCATTACAGCTGTATATAAGCCGTAATGGCGCTTTCAATATTTATTTCAGGTGTCTACTCGAATACTTTAGTTCCAGCGTTCATGCTTGAGAATATTCTCAGTTGTGAAGTTAGGGTAGGCTTGTTCCCACATGTTCAGACCATTGTGCTCATCCGTTGAGTATTGTTCAAAAAACGCATCAAGCTCTGCAATCATTATATCTTGCTGCTCCTGACGTGGAGCGACAGAGATATAACGTTCGCCCATAGGATGGCTAAGGTCGTACCAATGGTCTTCAGGGGCGCCATCTTTATCACGAGGGTAATAACGTACCAGCTTCCAGTGACCGTTTGTGATCATGCGTGAGTTGCCACGTTCAGCGACTTGATATTCACGCCACGTGTGCACGCGCTCGCCCGCCATCAGTGGCAGCAATGATTGACCAGGACCGTAGCTTGTATCGTAGCTCTCATCACCAGATGCAATATCTAGAATGGTGGCATGCAAATCGATGAGGTCAACAAACTCACCACGCACTTGTTTAGGGCGAACGTGCTCTTCTGGTCCAGAGATGATAAACGGAATACGGATCGTCTCTTCATAGTAGTTATATGGGAAGGTACCATTCACTTTCTCATACAGGCCGTACTGGCCCATAAGTAGTCCGTGGTCAGAGACAAAGGCAATCACAGTGTTATCAAGAATATCACGCCCTTGTAAGCCGTCGAGAAGGGCCCCCACTTGATCGTCAAGTAAGGTAACGGCTGCAAGGTATTGAGCTAATGTCTCTTCGTGGTTATCTGGTGTTAGTGAGTACTCGTTCATATGCTCAAGAACAGAGGCACCACCGTACGCGACAATTTTATGTGCGATTGGACGATACTTCTCGACAAGTCGCTCAGGAAGACCTTCAAATGGGAAGTGGGGTTCAACATAATTGAGGCTGACAAAAAACGGCTGATCACTTGGTTGGTCGATAAACTTTAAGGTTTCTTCTGTCAGGAACTGCGCTTGTACACCAGTGTATTCGAGGTTTTCACCTTCATCAGAAAAAAGTACCGTGCCGCTATGTAGGTACTGGTTTTTCCAACCAGCTTTTAAGGCATCGTAGCTTAACCAACGATCGAAACCACGAATGGGATCTTTACTGTCTGTTGTCGCGTGCCATTTCCCAAGTAGTGCAGTACGGTAACCCTGCTCTTGCATTCGTTCACCCAATAGCGTTTCGCCATCGAGCCAGTCTGCATCAAACTCAGGATCTTCCGCTAAAAAGTCATAAACACCATGTTGAGAAGGCATTTTTCCAGTGTGGAAGGTTGCTCGTGCCGCAGAGCTCACTGGCGCAGGGGTCATACCATTTTCAAATCTAACACCTCTTTCAGCAAGGTACTCTAAGTTAGGTGTCTCAATGTTGCTATTTCTAAAGCTACTTGCCCATTGCCCCATGTCATCAACCATGATCATGAGTATATTAGGTGTATCTGTTTCATTTGCATGATGTGTGAATTGAATTGCCATCGATGGCGCAGCAGTGACAGTGGCGCTGAGGGCAATAGCACTAGCGATCTTGTTGAGCTTTGGGCGCGTCATGGTATCTCCGAGATATTTATTGGGGGTTGTTATCGTTGTTGTCTCTGGGCTTCTTTCTTTGCCACTATGGTCATAATGGCGGCAGGTGGATGCCCTTTTAACAGCAGCTTTTTCATCAGCTGAAGGTATGGTGTTGAATAGGCAAAAAACTGTTTATATGCCTGACAGAGATAGTGCTGCTCAGGCTTACGAGCAGAGGAGAGTGAGAAACGTTGCTTTGGGCAGCCACCATGGCAAAGCGAACGGTAATCACATTGCTGGCAGTCGCTTGAAAGTGACTGGGCTTTGTTTAAGGCAAAGCGTTTGTTCTCTTCACTGGTATTAATATCTTTTAGGCGAGTATGGTGAATATTACCTCGAGTAAATTCAGGGTAGACGTAATGGTCGCACTGATAAATGTCGCCATTTGACTCTAAGGCGAAGGCGCTTCCGCAATGCTCAGCAAAGATACACATCTGTGCTGGTTGGTCACAGGTTAATGCGAAAGCATTTTCAAACATTTGTACCCAAACATTACCGATATCATGCCTTACCCAGTGGTGGAAAAGAGTGACCAAAAATGCACCAAAATCAACGGGCTTTACAGACCAATCAGTAAGGCTTACTGCCTCTTTTCTTCCTGGGTGTAGCAGCGTTAAGCCATCCTCAGTTGTTTGATGTGCTATTTGTTCAACGGCCGGAAGGAACTGCATATGTTGGCTGCCGAGCTCTTTCAGGTACGTATAAAGTGCTAGGGGTTGATGTACGTTAATGTCATTAACGACGGTTAATGTATTGAATTCAATGTCGTATTTTTTGAGCAAAGAGATAGCATCGACGACACGTTGATGGGTTGGCTTTCCTGACCGTGTGACGCGATATTGATCGTGTAATTCAGCAGGGCCATCAATGGATATACCAATGAGAAAGTGGTGCTCTTTAAAAAACACACACCACTCATCGTTAACCAACAACCCGTTCGTTTGAAAGGTATTGATGATCTTTTTGCCATTAGCAAATTGCTGCTGCCACTTGACGGCTTGTCGGTAGAAGTTAATTCCGCGGAGTGTGGGCTCTCCACCTTGCCATGCAAACACCACCTCTTTGCCTTGCTGCGCTTCTATATGCTGTTCCACGTAGGCGAGTAGCGTTGCATCACTCATCAGATCATTGGTTCCTCGCTCTGGGTACAGCTGCTCTTTTTCTAAATAAAAGCAATAATGACAGTCAATATTGCATTTAGACCCCGTTGGCTTAGCCATAACGTGGCAGCCTGACGGTGAAAAATGAGCAGAATTTAGAGTATGAGGCATCTTGTTACCATGTCGTGAAGTGTATGAACAATTAAAGCGGAGGAAGGTTATCAGCGGTCATACACCGTAAATAGGACAAATGTCCTAAATGGCGCAATCGTTTGCTAATCGTGAGGTGAACAAGAGATAAGAGCCGAAAGAGTGTTCAACGTTAATCAAAAGGGAAGGGGAGATCCTGAAGTGAGGCAGCAGTATTTGGGCAGGCTGAAAATAGGTCAGGAAGAGGGCTAAGTAATAAACGTGAGAAATTAAAACTCGGCATCCGTAAGAAAACTTACGGTGCCGAGTTTGTTATGAGCCTCTTGGCTGACTGCTACTGTATATATTGCCAAGTTTGTTGGTAGCGTGTCGAGCTGGCAAGTAAAGCGGTATGGCTACCTTGTTCGACGATCTTTCCAGCTTCCATTAAGCAAATTTCATCCATCTGCGGCAGGCCGACTAAACGGTGTGTGATAAACAGAACGGTTTTGTCGGTACTTTTTTCGATTAACATTCTCAGTAGAGTTTGCTCTGTCTGCTTATCAAGTCCTTCTGTCGGTTCGTCAAGTAGCCAAATAGGGGCATCATGTAAAATAGCCCGCGCGATGCCAATACGTCGGCGCTCTCCACCGGAAAGTTGACGTCCACCTTCACCAATCCAGCTGTCTAAACCTTGCCCTTCCAGTAAGTTGCTGAGAGCGACATCAGTGAGTGCCTGTGACAATATCTCATCTGAGGCATCAGGATGTGCAATAAGTAAATTATCTCTGAGTGTGCCATTAAATAGATCAACACGCTGGCTGACGACAACCATACTGTTTCGCAACGATGATTCTTCCCACTCCTTTAATGAAACGCCATCAAGGAGTATTTCACCCTCAATAGGGTCCCATTGACGAGTGATCAGCTGTAACAACGTGGATTTCCCGCAACCTGTTTTGCCAAGAAGGGCAATTTTGCTGCCGATTTTAATGTTAAGACTGACGCTATCTATCACTGTTTTAGGGCTATCGTGATAATGAAAGTGCACATTAGATAGAGTTAACTCCCCTTTGACCTTCGCTTGATGAGTATTCCCTAAAAAAGGAGTATCAGGTGTCGCATTGAGCAGGGTGTTAAGGCGTTGAGCTGAGGTGAGTGTCTTGCCTAAATATTGAAAAGCACCGGCAAAAGGCATCAGTATTTCAAAACTTGCGAGTGTCGCAAAAGCAAACATTGCAATAAAGGGATCTGGTGCACGACCACCGATACCATCAGCTGCAAACCACATGATCATGGTTAAGGTGATACCAGAAGCAAGTTGTAATGAAGCACTTGCTAACCCAGTGACCATTGCCATACGACGCTGAGCATCAAGCAGTGTCTGCTGAGTTTCTTCGATTCTATCTTGATAACGACGTGTGGCATTAAACAGAGTGAGTTCTGTGCTGCCTTGCACCCAATCGAGTAGCGCAACACGTAAATGGGCAGTGCCTAATGTGAGCGCTTCGCCATGCTGACTTCCTAAACGATAGAAAACAACAGGGATGACGCACATAAGCACCATCAAAATGACACCAAGGGCAATACCTAAAGCAGGCTCAAACCAATAGAGAAACCCTGATAAACCTAGAGTGGCGAAAATACCGATCGTTAATGGTGTCAGTAGCCTTAGGTAGAGATGATCCATCGCATCAACATCGGCAACGAGTCTATTTAATAGGTCAGCATCTCGAAGGTTAGCTTGCTTCCCAGGGATAAGAGGGATTAACTTGCGGAACACAAACAGGCGAAGATCAGCCAGTAATTTGAAGGTCGCATTATGGCTAACGACACGCTCTCCCCATCGACCTGCTGTTCGAGCCATTGAAAAACCACGTACGCCAGCACCGGGCAACATATAGTTGAAGGTTTGTCTCGCAATCGTTAGCCCTGCAACAGCGGAGGCGGAGATAAACCAACCAGAGAGGGTTAATAAACTGATGGCAGCGGCTAATGTGGCCAGTGCCAAAATCATCCCCAAGGTTAGACCAAACCAATGCTTTCGATATAAAGCGACAAAAGGGAGTAGATCACGCATTATTTTGCTCCACATTTTGAGTTGTGCTTTCGGTATGATTTAGCATGTCGAGCATTACTCCATCTTGTTTGATGGTATCAAACGATCCTTGTTGGGCAATTGCGCCATCGTGTAAAACAATCACTTTATCCATCGCTTTTAGCTGACCGAGCTGGTGGCTAATCATGAGTGTTGTTTTCTGTTTTGTGGCGTCAGCTAAAGAGGTCAGTACCGTTTGTTCACTGTGAGCATCGAGGCTGGCAGTGGGTTCATCCAATAACCAAAAATTACCGCTTTGCAAGATTGCCCGAGCTAATGCAAGACGCTGTGCCTGCCCAACGGATAGCCCACTCGAACGATCACCAATGGCTTGTTGGTATCCATCAGCTAGTGAGTCAATAAATTCATCCGCATAGGCTTTTTTTGCAGCTGCTTTGATCGACTCTAGCGGTGTATTAGGGTTACTTAACGCGATATTTTCGGCAACGGTGCCATGCAAAAGAAGGGGGTTTTGTCCTACCCAACTCAATTGACTTCGCCAATGAGCAAAATCAATGCTGGTCAATTCAGTGCCGTTAACCGTTAGCGAGCCTTTATAGGGCAGGAAGCCGAGTAATGCATTCATCACCGTAGATTTACCTGCACCGCTTTGACCAACGAGAGCAACTTTTTCGCCGTGGTTAATCGTAAAGTTAATCGGTCCTACAAGCTTGATGCCTTCAAGGCTGTAGATCTCAAGATCTTTGGCAAGAATAAAGGGGGCGCCTGTTGAAGCAGCACTGCCAGAAGGTGTTAGTGTTACCTTTGCTTTTCCACCTTCTGAACTTTGATGAGTCGCCTCTAGAAAATCCATTAGCGACTCTGCTGAAGCGATAGCTTGTGCCCGGGCGTGATAATGAACACCCAGTTCGCGCATAGGTTGATAGAATTCTGGGGCGAGAATGAGGATAAACAAACCAGAAAATAGCGTAACAGTTAAACCATAGTGCCCAAAGTTCAGCTCACCAATATAGGTAAAGCCAAAATAGACGGCGACAGCGGCGACGGATAAGGCTGCAAAGAATTCAAGCACAGCAGAAGAGAGAAAAGCGAGTCGCAATACTTCCATGGTGCGTTGTCTTAATATGTGCGCAGCGACATGGAGGTTATCAGCTTCCTTTTCTGCGTAATTAAAGAGGCGGAGTGTTTGCATACCGCGTAAACGGTCGAGAAAATGGCCGGATAGTCGCTGTAGTGCTTTGAAGTTACGTTTGTTGGCATCTGCAGCCCCCATCCCAACCAGTGCCATGAAAAGTGGTACAAGTGGTGCTGTGATAAGAAAAATAACGCCCGCAGCCCAATTGAATGGAAAGACGACGACGAGAATAACCAAAGGAATTAAGCCTGCCAGTGTGACTTGAGGCAGATACTTAGCGAAGAAATCTTGCATCTCTTCAATTTGCTCAAGTAGAAGACTAGACCAAGCGCCAGCCGGTCGGCCTTTGATATAAGCAGGGCCTAGTTGATTGAGGCGTTCTAAAACGAGGCTTCGTAAATGTAAACGAACGACTTCTCCACAACGAAATCCAGTATATTCTTTGACTAGATTGAAGCCAGCGCGGAAAACTGCACTGATAATAAGGCCAACGAAGGGTGCGATTAATTCATTTTTTGGCGTCTGCTCCATGATGAGTTCATGAAGGATATGCGCAAGTAAGGCTGCTTGAGCTATTAATGCGAGTCCTGCACCAAAGCCGCACATGATCGTCAGACGTAGCCAATATTTGGCAGGTTTGCTTTGTGTTTTAAGCCATTTTGATAAAACACGTTGGGTTGAACGTTCCATTGATACCCATATAGTTCATAGCCTTACTATCTTGTACTTACAGGATAGATAAATAGGCGGGTGGTTGAGCATTGACTGGCCTCGGTGTACCGAAGCTCTTATCTTGGTATTGGACCGCCCTCAACATACTGAAGGCGGTATTGAGCTGACTAACTATATAATGCGAAGAACCTTGAGGTTATTGAGCATCAAGGAAGCGTTCTGCGTCTAAGGCTGCCATACACCCTGTACCGGCGGAAGTAATAGCCTGTCGATAAGTATGATCCATGACATCACCAGCGGCAAAAATACCTGGAATGCTGGTTTGCGTTGCATTGCCTTCTAATCCAGATTTAACTTTAATGTAGCCATTTTCCATTTCTAATTGCTGAGCAAAAATCTGTGTGTTCGGCTGGTGGCCAATCGCAATAAATGCACCCATGACTTCGATTGTTTCAACACTAGATGATTGCGTATCTTTGATTCGAACGCCGGTCACGCCCATATCATCACCGATCACTTCTTCAAGCGTGCGGTCTGTATGAAGAATAATATTACCGTTCTCGACCTTATCCATAAGACGCTTAATCAATATTTTTTCGGCACGGAATGTGTCACGGCGGTGCACTAAATGCACTTCAGAAGCAATATTAGAAAGGTAAAGAGCTTCCTCTACAGCGGTGTTACCACCACCCACGACAGCAACTTTTTGGTTACGGTAGAAGAAACCATCACAAGTGGCACATGCAGAAACACCACGTCCTTTGAAGGCTTCCTCAGAATCCAGACCTAAATATTTGGCAGATGCACCTGTTGCGATGATCAATGCATCGCAAGTATAGGCTTGATTGTCACCTTGTAGACGAAATGGACGCTCGCTAAAGTCGACTTCGCTGACGTGATCGAAAATAATTTCAGTTTCAAAGCGTTCAGCGTGCTCTTTCATACGGTCCATTAATGCAGGCCCAGTTAGTCCTTCTGCATCACCAGGCCAGTTTTCAACTTCGGTCGTGGTGGTGAGCTGACCACCTTGCTGCATGCCTGTCACCATGACAGGGTTTAGGTTGGCACGAGCGGCGTAGACCGCGGCTGTATAGCCTGCAGGGCCTGAACCTAAAATAAGCAGTGAGCAATGTTTGACTGAACTCATGGATTCTCCAAATGCTGAGCATTGTTATAATTGACTGTTATTAAGACGAATTGGGTCTATTGTATGCAATTAAGTTGATGATTTCTTACATAGAAATCTGTCATTTGCATGTAAGCTTGCGTATTGTATATCTATTCACCATTACTTGGTGGCATATAGAGGTTTCACAAGCCGTTCAACAGTCGTTGCGTTTTGAGACCCGATTGTAGAAAAATTGTGACGCTAAAGGAAGTAAAGAGGGAGCAGTTAAGGCGAATTAAGTGAGCCCTTAAGACTTTAGAGATTAAGCTATATGCTACTTTAGAATGATATATGGTAAGAGTCGCTTTTACCTTTACATTTATCTCTGATATGCTCAAAGTATCTGAGATAATGGAAAGGTTGTATGATTTGCGTGCCGAATAATGTTGCACGGGAAATGAGCACCTGATATCAGGTTGGAATAATGGCTATAGCATTATTCCAGAGAGGCTGTTATTCATTCTGCTTTTAAGGATGAAATTGCGGTTTTATTGCATAAAAAATACTTTTTTAGGCAATAAAACTGGAAATAACACTATTTAACGCATACTATCATATCAGATAGCAACTTTTCGTTATTTACCTCTCATACAAAGCAAACACACAAAAAATTTGATCTGCATGGAAGTAAGTAAGGTGGAAAATAATGGTAGATACCAATAAGAAACCATCCAAGGAATTGGACCGCATTGACCGCAACATTTTGAATGAACTTCAAAAAGATGGTCGTATTTCAAATGTCGAATTATCAAAGCGCGTTGGTTTGTCGCCAACACCGTGCCTTGAGCGTGTTCGTCGCTTAGAGCGTCAAGGTTACATTTCTGGATACACGGCATTACTCAACCCTCAATATCTTGACGCGTCATTACTAGTGTTCGTCGAGATCACGCTTAATCGTGGTACGCCAGACGTATTTGATGAATTCAATGAGGCAGTTCAAGCGCTTGAAGATATCCAAGAGTGCCACCTTGTTTCAGGTGATTTTGATTACCTGCTCAAAACACGCGTAGCTGATATGTCAGCATATCGTAAATTATTGGGTGAAACTCTTTTACGTTTACCCGGAGTGAACGATACTCGTACCTATGTGGTGATGGAAGAAGTGAAGCAGACTAACCACCTAGTCATTAAGACACGTTAATTCTGCTAAACCCTTGTCTCTGTCACAGACATTGCGATAATACTCGAGCGGCTCTATTTATAGTACAAGGCTATAAGTACGCCGCTCGATTTTTTTGTTTCCGCTGATCCCGCAATGGAGTGTTCATTGATTAAACTGAAAGGTAAGTACCGAGAGCGCCAACGCTTATCGGGCGGGCAACGTCTTTTAGAGTGTTTGTTTATTGTTGGTTTGCTTGCTGCGATTTTTGTTTCGGTCGCGCTGGTCTCATTTCACCCAGCTGATCCTTCGTGGTCTCAAACTGGATGGCAAGGCAATATTAATAATGCTGGCGGTGCGTTCGGAGCGTTTATTGCTGACACCTTTTTCTTTACGTTTGGTATTCTCGCTTATCCATTACCGCTGGTGGTGGTATTGAGTGCATGGGTACTATTTCGCCGCCGCACACCGAGTGACCGCCCTAACTACATGATTTTATCAACGCGATTGATAGGACTGATTGTACTCTTCATAACAAGTTGCGGCCTTGCGGATCTCAATTTTGATGATATATGGTACTTCTCTTCTGGCGGTGTTATTGGTGATGTCACCACCAACCTGATTTTACCGTCTTTTAATTTACTCGGTTCAACGCTTGTCCTCATGTTTTTATGGGCAGCGGGTTTCACACTCTTTACGGGCATTTCTTGGCTTTCAATCGTCGACTTTTTGGGTGAAACCACGTTGAATTTGTTGTCCGCGGTGGTTAATCGCTTGCGTGGTACACCAACAGAATCACATAAACCTTTCGAAGAGGAGTGGGAAGAGGCGAAAGTCGATCCAATTATCGACGACCTTACACCGACTTCAGCTCTAAATTCTACAAATGATGTCCCTGTTGATGGCGATGCACTCATTCATCGCGCAGAGCCTCAAGCGGTACCCATTACACGGGCGGAAGCACCACAGCATCAACCCGAAGAGCCAATGCTATCGTCACATGATGATGTGGCTCACTTGGGTGAACGACCTCAGGCAAAAGAAGCGGTGTCAGGAAGAACAGAGCCCTCTCTTAACATGTCAGCACCGATCATTCGCGCTTCTGAAAGCCAAACGGTAGCAGCCCCTGTTGAACAGGAAGCGGTTGTCCAAGAAGCCGTTGTTCCAGAACGTGTGGTTTATGAAGAACCCCCAGTGGCTGTAGAAAGTACGGCACAGGCAAAAGAGTTGACGATTGAGCAGCTAGAGCATGCTTATGCTGCTGATGAGTCGTTCACTATGTATATGGATGATGACAGAACTCGTGCCGAGGCGGAAGAAAGGGCAGCGTATGCGGAAGCTGCTGACTATACAGAAGTCGTACCACAAAGTGCACCTAGCCAAGCGCTTCAGCAGCCTGAAGAGACGCGTTCAAGTGCCCAGTCACGAGTTGACACTTCAGCATACCTTGAAGAGCAGCACCAAGCCCCTGTTTCTGTTGACCCTCAGGGAATGGAACACGACATTGAAGGGGATACAGTTTCTGAGCCGGAACACATTACTGAACACACTCCGCCGCCAATAGGTTCGACCGATGGGCTTTCTGAGTTAGAGCGTGCAGAGCAAGAAGCTGGAACAGCAATACCTGAAGAAGATGCGTTTTTAGAAACTGTTCGTGAAGCGCAAGCACGTGAGTCAGCGCTTCAGAATCCATTTTTGATACAAAATGAAGAGAACTTGCCGAAACCGGCAGAGCCATTACCGACAGTTGATCTACTGGCGCCTGCGGTACGTAATGTCGAGCCTGCCTCTGATGAAGAGCTACAGCGTGTCGCACGGCTGCTTGAGGCAAAATTGGCTGATTATAAGATCGGTGTCAAGGTTGTGGGGGTATTCCCTGGTCCTGTTATCACTCGCTATGAATTAGAGCTTGCAGCGGGTGTTAAAGTGAGTCGTATTTCTGGCTTGGCTAAAGACTTGGCACGTGCGCTGTCAGCATCGGCTGTGCGGGTTGTTGAGGTTATTCCAGGTAAACCTTATATCGGTCTCGAGCTACCAAATGAAGGTCGACAAACTGTCTATATGTCCGAGGTTGTTGATAGCGCTAAATTCCAAGAGAGCCGCGGCGCTTTACCTGTTGTGCTGGGCAAAGATATTGCAGGTGAAGCAGTGGTTGCTGATCTTGCTAAGATGCCTCACTTACTCGTCGCTGGTACAACAGGCTCAGGTAAGTCGGTTGGTGTCAACGTCATGATTTTGAGTTTGCTGTATAAATGCCAGCCAGAAGATTGCCGATTTATTATGATCGACCCTAAAATGCTGGAACTTTCAGTCTATGAAGGTATCCCACATCTATTATCGGAAGTTGTGACCGATATGAAAGATGCTGGGAATGCGCTTCGCTGGTGTGTTGGTGAGATGGAACGTCGCTATAAGCTGCTTGCTGCGGTGGGTGTGCGTAATGTTGCCGGTTTTAACGCAAAATTAGAAGAAGCCGCTGCCGCAGGACATCCAATTCATGATCCACTCTGGAAGCCTGGCGACAGTATGGATGAAAGTGCACCATTGTTAGAAAAAATGCCGAATATTGTCGTTATTGTCGATGAATTTGCTGACCTGATGATGGTTGTGGGTAAGAAGGTCGAAGAGCTAATAGCACGTCTTGCTCAAAAGGCACGTGCAGCGGGTATTCACTTGATTCTGGCAACACAGCGTCCATCGGTTGATGTGATCACTGGTCTTATTAAGGCGAATATTCCAACGCGTATGGCGTTTACAGTATCGACGAAAACCGATTCTCGAACCATTTTGGATCAAGGTGGAGCTGAGTCACTGCTTGGTATGGGCGATATGCTTTATCTACCACCAGGACAAAGTCACACGGTTCGAGTTCATGGTGCTTTTGCATCGGACGATGATGTACATGCGGTGGTGAAAAACTGGAAAGCACGTGGTAAACCACAATATATAGATGCCATTTTACAAGACGACCAAGGCAGCGAAAGCTTACTTCCCGGTGAGAGCCCTGAAGGGGAAGACGAGTTAGATCAACTCTTTGATCAAGTTGCAGCTTTCGTGACCGAGTCCCGCCGCGGCTCTGTATCTGGTGTTCAGCGACGCTTTAAGATTGGTTATAACCGAGCAGCGCGTATTGTCGAGCAACTTCAAGCACATGGTATCGTGAGTGCACCAGGACATAATGGTAACCGAGAGGTATTAGCGCCACCGCCGCCTCCAAGAGATTAACCTCGAATAAGAGATAAACAAATGAAAAAATTTGCTGTTTTACTGGCCTTACTATCTCCAACTGTATGGGCGACAGCGCAACAAACGTTAACGGAGCGACTGGATAAAGTCGATGCATTTGGCGCCAACTTTGTTCAAAATTTAATTGATCCCGATGGTAATGCAATCGACAGCATTACTGGGGAGTTGGTTGTGAAACGTCCGAATCGCTTTTTTATGCGTACTGAACTGCCTACCGTTCTAACGACAGACGGTGATGCACTGTGGTTTTTTGATGAGATGGTAGAAGAAGTACTCATTCAAGACTTTGAAGATATGACGGCCCACACGCCATTTGTTTTATTAACGCGTAATCAAGCATCTGACTGGCAAGACTATACCGTGACTCAAAATGGTGATGTGTTTTTATTGACACCCAATGAAGGTGCGACAGTCAATAACGACTTTGAAGTCTCGGTATTAGACAATGGTCGAATCACACAGTTTAGTCTTATTGAGCAAGATGGACAGCGCTCTGATTACGTGATTAGTGATTTTATGACTGACGGTATACCACACGATGATTTCTTCTCCTTCAAGGTGCCAGATGGCGTCAATGTTGTTGACCAACGCTAGAGTTTATCGTGAATAATTTAACCCTAGAATTTGCTGATGATTTCCGCCCACTCGCTGCTCGAATGCGACCTCGAACAGCAGAGGAATACATTGGGCAGCAACATATCCTTGGTGAAGGAAAGCCTTTACGTCGGGCATTGGAAGCCAGTCAGTTACATTCGATGATCTTGTGGGGCCCGCCTGGGACAGGTAAAACCACATTAGCCGAAGTCGCGGCAAGATACGCAAATGCGGAAGTTGAACGTGTCAGTGCGGTAACCTCGGGCGTTAAAGATATTCGCGCCGCTATCGATAAAGCGCGTGAGAATAAACTAGCAGGTCGACGTACCTTGCTATTTGTCGATGAGGTACATCGCTTTAATAAAAGTCAGCAAGATGCCTTCTTACCGCATATCGAAGATGGCACCGTTACCTTTATTGGTGCAACGACGGAGAACCCGTCATTTGAGCTCAATAACGCACTGTTGTCGCGTGCACGTGTGTATAAACTGAAATCGTTAAGCGATGAAGAGATACTCGAGGTTATCAACCAGGCACTGAATGACAAAGACCGTGGTTTAGGGAATAGTCAGCTCATCATCAGCGATGAAGTGAAGCAGGGGCTTGCGAGTTTAGTGAATGGTGACGCGAGAATGTCCCTGAACTATCTTGAGCTTCTTGATGACATGATCGAGGCAGATGCCAACGGCGATAAATCGGTATCACTTGCGTTACTGGCCGAGGTCACAGGTGAGCGTGTCGCTCGATTCGATAACAAAGGTGACCTTTGGTATGACCTGATTTCAGCGGTACATAAATCCGTACGGGGCTCTGATGCAGATGCTGCCCTTTATTGGTTTGCGCGAATGCTCAATGCTGGATGTGATCCGCTGTATATTGCTCGTCGCTTGCTTGCTATTGCTTCTGAAGATATTGGTAATGCTGACCCTAGAGCGATGCAAGTAGCAGTGTCTGCATGGGACTGTTTCACTCGTATTGGAGCCTATGAAGGTGAGCGGGCGATCGCACAGGCAATTGTTTACCTTGCATGTGCACCCAAAAGTAATGCGGTGTATAGCGCTTGGAAACAAGCACAACATGATGCTCAAAACCTACCTGATTATGAAGTGCCGCCTCATCTGCGTAATGCCCCAACCAACTTAATGAAGGATCTTGGTTACGGCCAAGAGTATCGTTACGCACATGATGAGCCTGGTGCGTACGCTGCAGGAGAGAACTATTTTCCCGAAGAAATGCAGCATACTCGCTACTATCAACCAACAAAACGCGGCTTAGAGATTAAATTGGGCGAGAAGCTCGATTATCTGCGCAATTTAGACCAAAAAAGCCCGACAAAGCGCTACCCGAAATAGGGGCTTTTTGATATTGTTTACCGTTATCGCTCCTATGATTGGAGCACTAACGCGTAGAACCCATTTTTTGTGCATTTTCGCATATTCATGAGCACAGGATTAGCATGCTAGATTCAAAATTACTTCGTACTGAGCTGGACGACACAGCGGCAAAATTAGCCAATCGTGGTTTTAACCTCGACGTGGAGACTCTCCGCGCGCTGGAAGAGAAACGTAAATCGCTACAGGTGAAAACCGAAGAACTACAGGCATTACGTAACTCCCGTTCCAAATCTATCGGTCAGGCGAAGGCGAAAGGCGATCATGAAGAAGCAGCTAAAATCATGGCTGATGTCGCTAACCTTGGTGGCGAGCTTGATGAAGCGAAGACTGCACTTGCAGCCCTTCAAGACGAGCTACAGGCTATCACTCTAACGGTGCCAAATGTACCGGCTGAAGGTGTGCCAGTAGGTAAAGACGAAGATGAAAACGTTGAAGTTTCTCTTTGGGGTGAGCCTAAGAAATATGACTTCGAAGTTCGTGATCACGTTGATCTTGGTGAGATGGGCGATGGCCTCGATTTCTCAAGTGCTGTTAAGCTAACCGGTTCACGTTTTATCGTGATGAAAGGTCAATTCGCTCGTCTTCACCGTGCGCTAGCACAGTTCATGTTGAACCTTCACACAGATGAACACGGTTACACAGAGATGTATGTACCGTACCTTGTTAATTCAGATAGCTTAATGGGTACAGGCCAACTGCCTAAGTTTGGTGAAGACCTGTTCCACACAAAACCAGCGACTGAAGAAGGTCAGGGTTTATCTCTGATCCCAACCGCTGAGGTCCCTCTGACTAACATGGTTCGCGACGTTATCGTTGACGAAGCTGACTTGCCTATCAAGATGACGGCACACACACCTTGTTTCCGTTCTGAAGCGGGCTCTTATGGTCGTGATACTCGTGGTCTTATTCGTATGCACCAGTTCGACAAAGTAGAACTGGTTCAAGTGACTAAGCCTGAAGATTCAATGGCAGCACTTGAAGAGCTAACGGGTCAAGCTGAAAAAGTACTTCAGCTACTAGAGCTACCATACCGTAAAGTCATTCTTTGTACTGGCGATATGGGCTTCGGTGCTGTTAAGACTTACGATTTAGAAGTATGGTTACCAGCACAAGATACATACCGTGAAATTTCATCTTGTTCTAACTGTGGTGATTTCCAAGCTCGTCGTATGCAAGCACGCTTCCGCCGTAAAGGTGAAAAGAAGCCTGAGCTTCTACATACGCTGAATGGCTCAGGTTTAGCTGTTGGCCGTACAATGGTCGCTGTTCTTGAAAACTACCAACAAGAAGATGGCCGTATTGCTATCCCTGAAGTTCTTAAGCCTTACATGGGCGGTTTGGACTTTATCGGTTAATTTTTAACTTCTTGATTGAATAAAAAAGCCCTCAATGAGGGTTTTTTTTTGGATTGAATTCTGCCACTGAAAGATCTTGCTAGTCTCTTTGCTGAGTGCAACAAGTGTAGAGGACAAACAGTTACCTGCTCTGCACAGCTCTTATGGCTTTCAAGCTTAATAGATGGATAACAGGCATCCCTTTTATGAAATGGCACTCATCAGTGTGTTTATGGCATTTACTGTGTTTGTCTTGATGAACAACGTCTTAAAAAGTGAGTACTTCCGCTATAATTTGGGTAAAATTGTCTTCTCAAAAGAGAACTAATGAATAAGGGGAGCGGTAAGTGTCGTTGAGATTCACTTGTTCGTGTCTGGGTGTTTTGTTGGTCCCCTTAGACTGACCTTAATGTTGAAGGACGTAACGTGATAAGGCTGCTATCCCTACCATTGATTATCTCTTCAAGCATCAGCCTGATATTAGGCTTTATTTTTGCACTTTTATATTTCCGCCTGAAAGCTCGTCACGAAGAGCCTGTTCATTACTATTGGGTTTTCTCACTTTCAGCGGTAGTTAGTGGTGTTTTTCTTGGAGCTTTTGCGGTTTTGGTTAACTCAGGTGAAAACCTTGATTACCTAGATATATCTAATCGAATAGCGATTATTACTTGTATGTTTACAATCGTTTTAGGGTTACATTTTTACGTCACTTTTTTCGATTATAAACCCCCAGTATTCCTTAAATGGTGCTATGCGGTATGTGTGTTATTTTCATTCGTCACCTTAGTACCGAATCCTTACTTCTTAGAAAAAGAGTTCTATCCTACTTCGACATATTATACAGGACTCGCTTTTGGGCCAATATTTCAATTGTGGGGCGTGTGGATATTAGTCTTAGCAGCGTATTGTATTACCACGCTGGTTCGCGTTTATTTGCGCACATTTAATGATGATAACAGCCCACCTTACAGGACTGTTCAGCTTCTGCTGATCGCGAATGTCGTTTGGATGATAACGGGAGTTGGCGATACCCTAACGAGTATACAGTTGCTCGATTTGCCGCCCTTAACATGGATAGGATCATTTTTTGTAACGTGCACTATTGCATGGACGTTAGTCCTCCAAATAGATGACCTGCATAAAGAACGCAATGAGTTGAGCTATCGCCTGATGTATGATCATCTTACACAAGCATTCTCGCGAAGCTATTTTGAAGTACAGTTAAGTGCCGCGATTAAAGAGGTTTCAGAAACCTCGGCCCCACTTTATGTATGTATGTTTGATGTTGACGATTTTAAATCGGTCAATGATAAGCATGGGCATGCAAGCGGTGATGAGTTGTTAAAAGGCATTGTGGAGATTACAAAGGATAATATTCGCTCCATAGATTGCGTGGCTCGCTTGGGCGGTGATGAGTTTATATTGCTATTATCAGGCCTTGAAAGCGATGAACACGCATTACAGGTTGTCGAACGTATCCGAAGTCAGATTGACGCCACCATGTTTGGTACACAGGGTGATCAATTTCATGCCTCATGCTCTTTCGGTATTACTGGTGTCAGTAAGCAACACTTGGCCCTTAAAGACCTTTCAGATCGTTTACTGAGTTATGCCGATCAGGCGTTGTACACATCAAAGCATAATGGCAAAAATAAGATTGTTATTTCTTGTTTACCCTTAGAACCACTACTCTAAACCATACTTAAAATGACGTATGTTGGCTCTCGAGAGAGGCACTTTCCGGCGTTTCAATGGCGATTCGTTTACAAAGTGCATTAAGCTCGGTACAAAATAAAACAATAATAGACTCAGATATGATGCTTGATAAAACATATAGGTTTTCTTCATCATACTTCTTCTGTTGGCTAGCCTGGCTTAAAGCCTGGAGCTCAACCATAAACGGCGTATTGAGCATTGCATCACTGCGGGTAAGGATGACTATTTGGCTAATACGCCGATGCAGTAAGTTGGCTTGTATCGCTAGGTAATTGTTTGGTGCTCCATTGTGTTGCAGTTGTCGATCAATACTCGTTCTGAAATGAGTCAATGTGTCTAAGCCATCGACCGTTAATTGCCATAGCCGTTCATAATGCTTCAATTCATCATCGAGTTCTGCAATTGCCAATGCTTGGCAAACTAACTCATCGATCATGTAGAAGGCGTGTCGAATGGCTTTCCCATGTATAGACTGATTTCTTGCAATTGAGTAGGTGAGCCAGTTCTGGTTTAGTTCAGTGAGATTCTTATGAAAAATACGGTACATTGACTTTTGGTTACTGGGCGCATCCATGGAGAGCTCTCGGGCCTCTTCCAACATTTTCTGCCCCCATCGGGCACGCTCGATCGCCTGTTCTTGATGACCCTTTAACTGCTGATGCGTAGCCGCTCGATGCTGTCGGATACTATCGATAACAGCTAGAAGTTCAAACACTTGCTTAAAGCGTTGGTTTATCTCATTGTTATCGGAGCGTTGTTGTTTACGATATATGAGAATGAATAGCACGGCAGGGATGAGCAGCAATAATATCCACATAGCTATCTCCAATGAAGTGTTTGAAGATAAGATGCAAATACCAAGCCTATGTTTAAATTACTGTTTTAAAAGGTTAAATTTAATTTTCAAGGTGGGGTGTGCGCTATGATAAAGCAAGCCCCGTATGAGCTTGCACTCATACAGGGCGTTGTTTAGTCATATTACAAAATACGAACTTTAGGCTTTGATTGGCTGAAGGTGCACTTCTTCCTCTGAAGCACCTGCTTCAGGGCTCATGTAAGTATCAATGTCTAGCTCGCCTTCACTCTTTGCAACAATACATGTCACGGCGCTGTCACCAGTGATATTCACAGCAGTTCGAATCATATCAAGTAAACGGTCGACACCCATGATAATCGCGATACCCTCAACAGGTAAACCGACTTGGTTAAGTACCATTGCTAGCATAATCAAACCAACACCTGGAACACCTGCTGTACCGATAGAAGCCAGTGTTGCTGTCGTGATAACCATAAGGTAATCACTCATTGTCAGATCAATGTTGAATGCTTGTGCTATGAACATGGTCGCAACACCTTGCATGATTGCCGTGCCATCCATGTTGATCGTTGCACCCAATGGAACCGTAAATGAAGCAACTCGGTTACTGGCGCCTAAACGTTTTGTCGCTGTCTCCATTGTTACTGGTAATGTTGCATTAGATGATGCAGTTGAGAAAGCAAACATCACAGCATCTTTCATCTTGCTAAGGAAAATTTTAGGACTTAGACCAGTAAGCGCCTTCAGCAATAGAGGGTAGGTAACTAAAGCGTGAATCATCAAAGCACCAGAAAGTACTAGGAAGTAACCAATCAGGCTGTAAATTGCGCTTAGGCCCATTGTTGAGAACAACTTTGCCATTAAGCAGAACACACCATAAGGGGCAATGTTCATCAATAGCGCAACAAGCTTCATGATCACCGCATTAAGGTCGGTGAACACAGCAGAAATACGTTTTCCAGGTTCACCTGCAGCAGCAATCGCTATACCAAATAAAATAGCAAATACGATAATTTGTAGTGTGTTGCCTTCAGCCATTGCGTTAACAGGGTTACGTGGGAACATGCCAATGATGACATCGCCTAGGCTTGGCGCCACACGAGACTCAAATGCGCTCGCTGCAGCAAGGTCAGCACCTGCACCTGGTTGGAAAATTGAACCCATGAATAACGCTAGTGTGATAGCAATAGCGGTTGTAATTAAGTAGAAGGCGACCGTTTTGCCTCCAAGGCGGCCTAACGTTGAAATATCTTTTAGAGAGCTTGTTCCGCAAACGAGGGATACAAAAACAAGTGGGACAACAAGCATTTGAAGGCTAGAGACGAAAATAGCACCGCCAACGTTGAAAATACCTTCAACAAGATAGTCATGAACCCAGCTCATGCTTCCAAAAAGGTTTTGGATAGCGAATCCTGTTAGGACACCTGCCACCATACCAATGATAACTTTTTGGGTTAAAGACATTTTATTCCGTTGCATAGTCATGCAGTAACACTCCTTATTATTTCCACTTCGACATCATTCGAAGCACGGACAATAATGCGGATTTTATTAAACAATGCTATCGAGGAATGACATAGTTTATAGGTAATGTGATCTATGTCTCGCTACTTGTTGGTGTTTAATGCTGGGTAATGATAACTAATTAACATTAAGTACACATTGCATTGTGGGTTGTAACCTTGTGAGTTGCTAATTTATTCCCTCTCGAAATTAATTTTACTTATAAGTCTTTCAACAAATTCATTCTTGCTGTATGGATTAAAGTGCATAAAAAAGCCGATCAGAGAGATCGGCTTTTTGTACTAACCAATGAATTGATTATGCAGTTGCTTTTAATGTGTCTTCAAGCAGCATATCGATACGTTGGATGTAGTCGTTGTACTCAGCCGTATTTTCCTTCGCATAGTGGAAGTTACGGAAGTAACGAGTCATCGACGTGAAGTACTTACGCGCGTCTGCTTTATCAGCAAAGGCATAGTCAGTACGGATAACGTCAACCACTTTACCAAAGATGAACTGCTGACGCTCAAAGCTACAAGATGAATCAACTTCATCAAATGCATCTTGCTGTAGGTAAACCATATCTAGGAATAGGGCTTTTTGGTAAGTCACGTAATCTACTAGAGAGATACCTTCTTCACCTGTAACTTGCATCATCTGACCAATGCTGTCGCCAGATGCTAGTAGCTCTTTCATCTCTTTAACGGTTGGAACCCACTCAGGGCTCAAGTTTTCAGAGTACCAGCCTTCCAGTTGATCAAGGTAACGAGACCAAGAGATCAATGGGTCGATTGCTGGATAGAAGCGCTTATAAGCACGCTCATAAGAAAGGCCTAGGAAGGTTTTTACTGTACCCAGTGTAGACTGAGTAACAGGCTCTTCGAAGTTACCACCAGCAGGTGATACTGAACCAATCATGGTTAGAGAGCCATCAACACCGTTTTCGTTGTCGATAACACCACAACGCTCATAAACACCTTTAATCGCGGAGTCCATGTAAGCTGGGAAACCTTCTTCACCAGGAATCTCTTCCAAACGGTTAGATGTTTCACGCATTGCCTGTGCCCAACGAGATGTTGAGTCAGCAAGTAGTAGTACGTTGTAACCCATCTGACGGTAGTACTCACCAAGAGTCAAACCCGTATAGATAGATGCTTCACGTGCTGCAACAGGCATAGAAGACGTGTTACAGATGATAACCGTACGGTCGATCAGTGTACCACCGTGCTTTGGATCCGGTAGGTGAGGGAATTCTTCAATGGTTTCTACCACTTCACCCGCACGCTCACCACATGCTACAACGATTACGATATCCGCATCACAGTAACGAGAAATACCGTGCTGTAGTACTGTTTTACCTGAACCAAATGGTCCCGGTACACAGCCCGTACCGCCACGTGCGATAGGGAAGAACGTATCGATAGTACGAGTCGTTGTAACCAGTGGCTCGTTAGGGAATTTACGTTCAGTTTTACCACCCATCTTCGCAAGTGTATTAGCGATAGACTGACGAACAGGCCATTTTTGAGTCATGGTGAGCTTGTGCTCTTTACCACGGCTATCTGTTACGTGTGCGATAACGGTATCAACCGTAAACGTACCTTCTTGAATCCAAGTAACTTCAACTTCACCTTTGATATGGAATGGAACCATGATTTGGTGAGTGAAACGACCTTCTTGAACAGTACCTAGAGATTGACCAGCACGTAATTTATCGCCTTTCTTAGCAATAACGTTGAATGCCCAAGTCTCTGTCTTATCCAATGCATCTACCTGAACACCACGTTTCAGGAATTTACCGTGGATTTGAGCCAGACGCTCAAGTGGGTTTTGAAGACCGTCATAGATTTGAGCCAGGATACCTGGGCCCAAATCAACGCTCAACATTTCACCCGTTTGGATTACGCCATCACCAACCGCAACACCACGAGTATCTTCATATACTTGGATATCTGCAGAATCACCACGAACACGAAGAACTTCTGCCATTAGCAGCTCGTCTAGACCTTCGGTTTGTTTGCGGCTAGGAAGAACGTAAAGTACTTCGTTTTTTACCAGTGAACCATTCTCTTCTGGGTTTAGACGAATGGTTAAGGTATCGCCAATAACTGCAGTAACATGTGCAGTTGGCTTTGTATTCACTAAATCAGTGCTCATTTGAACAACCTGTTATTCGTTATTAATCCGGTAGATCACTGGCAAAACTGCCTAGTGCATTTTCTACGAGCTGATCGAACCGCTCAATGGCAATTTCGCTGTTGTATGTCGTCCAGCGAGAAACCAAATTCCAGCGAAGCAAGTAAATGACTACTGCTTCAAAGCTAAAGCGCTCTTTAGTGCTGATGCGGTCAAGTTGTTGCCACACTGCATTTAGTAGCTCTTTTTCTAGCTCTAGGCTCTGGTCGTTTTCCATATGACGCGCTACATCGGGTAGCCATGGAAAAGCAAATTGCAAATTGAAATACGGAACATTCCAGTTGCGGCGGATAAATTCATAGCGAGTGCCAAAGCTCCAACGCGGCGCAGAAGGGGCTTTTTCCCCAGCTTTTTTGCGACGAAGGGCGGCAACTACTGTGCGCATATCCAAGCGCCAATCGATCAGGTCACGAAGCACCTGACTGTCTACGCTATCACGAGTACGTGTAGCGAACTTGATTAGCTCGGCATCATCTGCGTCGTCTTTCGTTTGATCCCAATGCATTAATTGTTCAATCATGCCTAGGTTCTTTCGTTCATCGAAAGTCAAACCGCTTAGTCGACGTTCCAGTTGATAACGCGAAATCGGCGTTACTTTACTGTCAAACAACGAATCGATATGCGGCAGCGAAGTCAGCAGACCATGATATGCTTTATCAGACATATTCGCTCCTTGCTAAAGGAGAGGCAGGGCATACCTGCCTCTTCCGCTTATTTTACAATGCCTTCCAGTAGCGCACGGAAACGTGGCTGCAGATGGTTTAGCATCATTTGAGTGACAGTTTCGTCAGATAGAGCAACTTCGATATCTTTGTCTTGCAGACGGAATACCAACGCGTGCTTGTTATCTTCATTAACACTGAATGTCACGCCTTCACGTAGCATTTCTGCTGCTTGTGCAACGGCAAAGTGCATAAGCGTGCCTTCTTTTAGTTCTTCAGGTGAAGAGCTAAGTTCTGAAACACCGACCACTTTCGTTGGAAGAACAACATCAACTGATTCGTTTTCGTCGATAGCGTTACGGCCAGCAACTTCCAGAATCATCTGTTGAAGCAGTTTCTCATCAGTTAGTTGTGTACCAACTGTTGCTTGAATCTGCTTAGCAAACTCTTCTTGTAGGAAAGTTTTAAGCTCAAGAATGGCATTACGGTTAGCCATTTCGAATGCTTGCTTACCTGCAGTAGAGATAAAGTCTGCTTCTTTACGTGCGTTACCTAAGATTAGGCCCGCTTTGTCACGCGCTTCAGAAACGATAGTTGACGCTTCTTCACGTGCTTCAGTAATGATGTCTTCTGCCGCTTTTTTACCTGCATCTACACCTTCTTGACGAAGTGTTTCAACAAGTTGCTTGATACCAGCAGAGACAGGCGTTGCGTTTTGATTTTCTACAGTCATGGTCTATTCCTTACGCGCCGATGCTTGCACCCATTACTAACGCGAATACGAAAGCAAATACAGAGAAGCCTTCTACGATAGCGGCTGGAGCGATAGACAGACCGAATACTTCTGGTTTGTTCTTAGAAGCGTTGATCGCTGCAGAAACAGCTTGGCCTTGGTAGATAGCAGAGAAAAGCAGTGCTAGACCAGTCATAAGACCGATACCAAATAGACCGCCAGCCGTGTTCGCATCAACACCGATAGCTGATAGTGAGAACATGATTACGATACCGTAGATAACCTGAGAAGAAGGCATCGCAGATAGACCGATGTACTTACCGTAGCCAGATTCAACGTCTAACATAGCACCACAAGCCGCTTGGCCTGCTACTGAACAACCGATAGCTGAACCGATAGCACCTAAAGCAACAGGAGCGAATGCACCCAACCAACCTAGTGCGATAACAAATTGTTCCATTTTTTAATCCTCTTTCTTACGAAAAGCTTTGAATGGGTATCCTTCGTCGGACAAACCCCAGTTAACAAATTCAATTACATTTAGACGCATACCGTGAACCACACCACTCATGATACAGAGAGCAAAGTTCAACACATGGCCAAGTAGCAGTATCAGGCCAGCGAATAACACACCTGAAACAGGTTGTGCTTCCACGACTTGACCAGCCAGTGAGTTAAATGTCATCGCTAGTGATGCACCTGACAGACCCAGTGCGAATAGACGCATGTAACTGAGGATGTCACCGAATGCACTAGTGATGTTATAGATCGCTTTAGCACCATCTAGGACGCGCAATAGTAGGTCTTTACGGTTATTAACCGGACGCTCACTACTAAATACACAAACAAGTCCTGCACCACCAAGCATTAGTACTATGCCTAAGAACTTACCAAGCCAAGCCCAGATTGTTCCTGTCATACCGAACCACAACAACATGCCACCAAACATAAGAGCAGCCCAACCTAATGGAGCAAGCGCACGTTTGTGAGGACGGTTGATATGGGCTGTCATTACGTTAGCAATAACAAGGTGCATTACCCCTATGAATACCGAGAGTTTCATCATGGCATCATAGTTGTTCATATCAATGATGTTAAAGAAGCCTAAGAAGCTACCTTCACCCGGCGTAACACCGAAGTAACTACCTGCAAGTACACCCCAAACGACACCAAGACCGGACATAAAGAGGCCGAGGTTCATTAGGCGCTTACCTTCGCTAGAACTGCTTAGTTTGTCTTTAAAGAACAAGATAATCAGTGCGAAAACAGCACAGTACATGGCGTCATTCATGATCATTGCGAAGAACAATGAGAATGAATAGAACACTAAGTTACCTGGATCCCAAGCGCGGTAATTTGGTGTTTGGAAGAAGTTCATTGCTTCCGCACCACCACCTGTTAATTCAGAGTTCTCCAACAATGTTGGTGGCTCGTCTTCATCAGCTGGCTCTTCCAATACCACGGCTGAGCCGTAGGCTTCAGCAAGTTCAATAACCGTTTCTTCTGCATCAGCTGGCATCCAGCCTTGTATCAAGAAGAATTCGCCTTCATCTTGCACGCCTGAAGAAGCGAGTAAGAGTTCTGCATGGTCTTGGCTTGCAGCGAGTGACTGGCTTAATGGATAAATCCAGCGAGTCAAAGCTTCTCGTTCAGAGAGTAGGTCTTCTAAGTGCTGCTCAGAAATTTCCAAGTGTTCTTGGACTTCTGTCAGACTGTGTTGACCAACACGTGAACGGTCGACTGGCAACAAGTTATCTTCCGGCTCCATTTCAGAAACGACGACCACATAGGCGCTTTTCTGGTCACGGTGCACTTCTTGCCAATACAGTTCTATATCTGCCATTGCCGAAAATTTCTTCAGTGGCACAACATAGAACCAAAAGCGTAGGTTATTGATGCTGCTTAGCTCAGGAAGATCAAATTCTCCCCAAGGGCGCAACAATTGCAGACGCTCTTTAAGTAGATCTCGCTTATCTTGTTGTTGGCGAATACTTCGCTTGTTTTCAAGAATTTGCGCGACTAATTCATCAATGTCCACCAGCTCCTTGTCCGTTACCGGACGACGGCGGCGTTCAACACGGCTAAGCCATGCTAAAGCTTCACTGGCTTCAGTTGGTTGTTGCATTGCTAAGGCACGGTTTGCTTTTGCATTATCTTCACTTAAAGGAATCAAATGCATACAACCCAGTGCTTGCAGAGCCATGAGGATTTCTTCACGACGAGACGCTTCACCACCGAGGGTCAAACGTTTAAGACGTTTAATACTCATGCTTGGCCTCCCTGCGTTTTCGCTTGTGTTGCCAGCACTTTTTGCTTAGACAGCTTCGCGTTCATAACCGCAGCACGATCCTGATCAGAAAGGTAAATACCAATTCGTTTGATACTCTCTTTCGTTTCTGGGATCAGAACTTTAGAGAACAGGTTCACACGCTGACTGGTTACGCGCGTTGCGTGACTAATCAATTCGTAGCGCTTTTCATAAACAGATAATTCAACACGTAAGCGAATCATCTCTTTGAGTTGGCGAACAACACTGTCTACCCAATGCGGGCGAGCGAGATAACTGTATGGGGTCACTTCAATGTCAATATCTTCGACAAGTGGCACCCGGCAACCAACGATGTTTTGTGTAACTAGTTCAACGTTATTGACCTTAACAAGGTTATTCACATTGATCTCTTTACACGCGAGCATAGGAATGGCTTCTTCAACAATCTTGCGCAAATCCGCAACACGTTTTCTCGCTTCTTCCACAGCCATTTCGGCTTTTTTTCGCTCAATCATCAATTGTTGGCGTTTCAGTTCTAACGCAGGCAGGTAGCGGTTATAAGTTTTTAAACTACGCTTCTGTTTATTCAGCGAGCTTTTGTTTAATGCTACCTTAGCCATGGCTTACTCCTCAGTACTAGCAGCTGGTAGACCCAGTTGCTCAGGGTTTGGCCAGTATTTTTCTAGCAGGCTATCTTTGATCAGGGTTTCTTCCGGATCGAAACATTCTGCAAGTACTTTCCAACTGAAGTCCAAGGCATCTTCCAGCGTCATATCAACATCAAGTGTCATGAAGTTGTCGCGGAAGTATTTACCAAACTTAAGTGTCTTAAGGTCATACTCTGATAATTCGAATGCCATCGCTTGTTTCTGTTGCGCTTCAACCGCATCAGAATAGAAACGGATCATTACGCTCATAATGGCGCTGTGATCTTCACGAGTTTCTTTACCGATAACCATTTGCTTAAGACGAGATAGAGAACCAAATGGGTCCAATACGCCATCATGCAAGTAGAATTGGCCTTCAGTGATGTAACCAGTGTTATCTGGTACTGGGTGCGTGACGTCATTACCTGGCATGGTTGTTACTGCAAGTAGGGTAACTGAACCAGCACCTTTGTAGTCACATGCTTTTTCATAACGCTTTGCTAGTTGGGAGTACAAGTCACCCATGTAGCCACGGTTTGCAGGGATTTTATCCATTGCAACACCGATTTCTTTCATCGCATCCGCGTATGAAGTCATATCAGTTAGCAGGACCAGTACTTTTTTGCTTTCATCTACAGCGAAATGCTCCGCAACAGACAATGCCATATCAGGCGCAAGTAGACGTTCTACTGTTGGATCAGAGGCTTGGTTTACAAACATTACCGTACGAGATGATACGCCAGCTTCTTCAAACTGAGTCTTGAAGAAATGGTAATCATCGTAGATAAGACCCATACCTGCGAAAACAACCACATCGGCTTCTGCTTGGATGGCGATACGCGCAAGGAATTTGTTGTAAGGTTCACCCGCAACAGAGAAGATTGGAATCTTCTGTGATTCAACCAATGTATTGAATACATCGATCATCGGCACGTTTGTACGAACCATGCGCGAAGCAAGGGTACGACGAACTGGGTTAACGGAAGGACCGTCGATCTCAACTTTAGGATCGGCTTCCAACTCAGGACCTCTGTCGATTGGATTACCAGCACCGTTAAAGATACGGCCTAGTACATTCGGCGAGTAAGTGACCTGCATTGGTTGGTCTAGAAAACAAACGGCAGCATTAGTCGAAAGACCTTTACAGCCAGCAAAAACTTGAAGTGAAACTTCTTCATTGTCAATTTTGATAATTTGAGCAAGAGAGTAGTTTTCACCATTCTGCTCAATCATCGCTAGATCGCCGTACTTGGCTTTCGCATTGCTAGAAGAGAGATTGGGCACTTCAACCCGGATTAAATCACCAACAATACTTAGTATGTTGGTATAACGTAGTAGACTCTGTGGCATCCCAATTCCTTGATAACTGCCTGAATAAAGAGTTTTCGATTGATACTCAATCGGTTGCGATTTTTGGCGCATTTATAATACACACCTCATCAACACTCGACTAATCTATAGCGACAATTTTCCAACTTTTTTTCAGACTCTGTTAAGTGGCAATCATTTTTGACACTAATCATTGACACGTGACGTAATCACGACGGAATGATTATTGCATTGAAGCCTGAAAGCAAACTGAATTACAGCGCTAAAATAACACCCTCGAAAAATTGTTAACGATATGTAACGGTTTCCCGTAGCAGTATCACCGTTAACGTCCTAAATAGATTACTGCTATTTGACGACAAAGATATGCTAGAGGTTTTTCTGTTCATGTCAAAATGTAACGAATTGTAATTCATCTTTCGGTTCTTTCGAGCTAATACTTCGGTTTTTATATAATTTTACATAATCGGTTGAAAAGCGTGATCAACTTCATACTTTTGTAAGTCTTTGATTAAAAAGCTTAATGAGAGCTGAATAAATAACCAGAAGTGGAGTTTTTAAAAAATGTGAGCTATGAAATGTGATCTTCAACACAGATATGATCATGATTTAGCTACAATTCCGAGTTCTTATTTTCCAAAATTATGTAAATTCGATGAATGTAAAGCAGTGTGAGTGAATGTTGTTGTTTGCGGGTTGGTGTGGTCTATTTGTATTATTTATCGTTTTTGATATAAAAAAGGGCAGAATAACTGCCCAGATTAAGTGCTCTTTCGCTTTGTGAAAGTGGTTATTCAAGAAGAAATTTGAAAATCATCAAGCTGAATGAAGAGGTTATTTAGTTCTTCAATCAGTGCTGTTTGGTTATTTTTGTTCCGTACAACATTATTAGTATTCCCCCAAATTGGATTTGGCCAACAAATATCGTCTTCGAAGCGCGCAATAACATGCCAATGAAGCTGTGGAACAAGGTTACCAATTGAGCCTACATTAAGCTTTTTAGGGTGAAATTCCTGTTCAAGTAACTCAGCAACTAAGGCTGATTCTTTGATTAATTGTGCCTGATTTGCAACAGATAGATGGTGCACTTCCGTTATGTTATCGACGCGTGGCACTATTATGAGCCACGGGCCGATGGCTTCTCGGTGCAGTAACACTCGGCAGAGGGGGAAGTCCCCGATGAGGTCAGTATCTGCTTCAAGCTGGGGATGTAGCGTGAAATTCATGAAACGATTCCTTCATATCAGTGTGCAAGTCACATGCTGGTGAAAAATAAGGCGGTGTGAGTGGCGAATACAGTGAGCCTCATTATCTTAATTAGTACGTTATGCTGCCGAAGTGAGGCCAAGTATGCAATCAGAATATCAACCCGTACTTGATTATTGGTTTGGGGAAATGGATGGTGAGGTCACCAAGATAAATCAGAACGAATTATGGTTTCAGGGGAATGCCGAAACTGATCGTGATATTCGTTCTCGATTCCAAGGGCTCATTAGTGAGGCGAGTTTGGGGAACCTGTGCCATTGGTGTGAAGAGCCAAGAGGAACGCTCGCGTTAATTATTTTGTTAGACCAATTTTCACGTAACATGTATCGCGGCTTAGGGGCCGCATTTCGCCATGATGCGTTCGCACTCGCTATCTGTAAGAAAGGGCTCGCAGCTAACCACGATCAAGCATTACTGCCTATTGAGCGTGTTTTTTTCTACCTACCCTTAGAGCATTCAGAGAATATTGACGATCAAGAAGAGAGCTTATTTCGCTTTGATCAACTTCGAAAATCAGTTCGTGTCGCTAATCAGCAGATGTTTGAAGGGTTTTATCAATATGCTCTCAGACATCACTCAGTGATTAATAACTTTGGCAGGTTTCCACATCGAAATTCGGTATGCGGTAGGTTGTCAACACAAGATGAGTTGACTTGGCTTAGTGATGGTGGCGATCGTTTTGGGCAGTAAGCCTAACTAAAGTAACAATGTAATCATTGCATTTACAGCGTGATACAAGCGGCACTGAATTACACTAAGTGTCGTTTGTAGGGAAAGCAGCGCTAGCCGAGAGGCATTACTCGATTCCTACCAAGTTGCTTCGCTTTGAGAAGCTGTTCATCACTACGGTGGATAAATACACTGACTTCTTCTTTTGGCGACCTTACTGCAACGCCAAAGGATGCTGTAATCGAGTTTATTCGAGCACCACGTCGGCGATCTTTCAATACCAAACGATCTATTTGCTTGCGAATTGTCTCTGCAATCTGACGACAAGGAGGTAGTGGCTTGTTAGGTACTAAAATAGCAAACTCTTCACCACCATATCGGTATGCTTGAATGCCGTCTCGACAGTTCTCTTGGAGGCGTCGACCGACAGCTTGAAGTACTTGGTCGCCGATAAGATGACCAAACTCGTCGTTAAACTTTTTAAAGTGGTCAATATCAAGCAGGATTAAGCCGATCGGAACATCGTTGCGACAATAGGCTTCGATATCATTGTCAAAAGCACGACGGTTAAATAGCCCTGTCAGTACATCTTCGTTAGCTTCTTTTCGAGAATCTTCTAAGGCTTCTTTTAAGACAGATATTTCATCATGTGCATTTTGGATTTGGCTCGCAAAGGTTTCGGTACTGCGTTCCATATTGCCGGATTCGCGCAAAAGCTCTCGAACGAGGGTCATGGTCTCTTCGAGGGAAAGCCCTTGTTGTTCCGCTGTGGCCAGTCGTTGGAAAGTGCGATTGATTGCCCCCTGAAACACCTGAGTATCAGACAATGTATCTGTCATACTGTGGGACATATCAATCGTCATCGCTTCAAGGCTTTGCTTAACTTGATCGAGATTACGTTCGGTTTGACTCGATAGGTGCTGTGCGAAAAGTTGATCACACTGGGTTGGTGTGATGGGGGCACCTTGCTTTAGGGTGTTATCGATGGCTTTGTTGAGTTGTGGGGTTTGCTGTGATGCGTAGGTATACCACAGGGCATAATTAGTCGGAGTTGTCGGTACTTGATATTTAATCATCAAAGGAACCGTTATTTTTAACAGTTTGGTCGATTTGTCAAAAATTTCATTAGCCATCAGTTAGTTCTCAGCACGGCAGAATTGAAAACATTATAGTTTTCAGTGATATAAAAAAGCCCTCTAATTCATATTAGAGGGCTTTTAACACTTAGTCAAAGTCTGTTGCTGAGTAATTTTACATTCTTTCTAAGGTTTCAATCCCTAGTAGCGCTAAACCTTGCTTAATTGATTTTGCCGTTAATAGTGCAAGCTTAAGACGACTTTGTTTCACTTCGTCTTCCGCATTTAGAATTGGACATGCTTCGTAGAAACTAGAGAAGTTACCAGCCAGTTCAAACAGGTACGTACACATGACGTGTGGTTGGCCTTCACGAGCAACAGTCAACACTGCCTCTTCGAATTGCAGTAGCTTCGATAGTAGAATTTGCTCTTTTTCGTCGGTAATAACGATAGGGGCCGTTAATTCTGCTTGTGAAAGACCTGAGCGTTTGAAGATTGATGCCACACGAGTATATGCATATTGCATATAAGGGGCAGTGTTACCTTCAAATGCCAACATGTTGTCCCAATCGAAGATGTAATCCGTGGTACGGTTCTTAGAAAGATCTGAGTATTTCACCGCAGCCATTGCAACAGTTGAAGCAATTTTTGCCTTTTCTTCCGTATCAAGATCAGGGTTCTTCTCTTCAATAAGCGCTGTTGCACGTTGTTCTGCTTCATCGAGAAGATCAACAAGACGGACAGTACCACCTGCACGCGTTTTGAATGGGCGACCATCTTTGCCCAGCATCATACCGAAGGCATGGTGCTCAAGAGAAACGCTCTCTGGCACATATTCCGCTTTGCGAACGATATTCCAAGCTTGCATTAGATGTTGGTGTTGACGTGAGTCGATGAAATAAAGAACTCGATCAGCGTTAAGTTGCTCATAACGGTATTTCGCACAGGCGATATCAGTGGTCGTGTATAGGAAGCCACCGTCACGCTTCTGAATGATAACACCCATTGGCTCGCCGTCTTTATTCTTGTATTCGTCTAGAAATACAACTTGTGCGCCGTCATCTTCAACAGAGAGGCCTTTTGCTTTCAGATCTTCAACGATCGTTGGTAGCATATCGTTGTACATTGACTCGCCCATGACATCATTGCGAGAAAGTGACACGTTCAAACGGTCATAGTTACGTTGGTTTTGCTCCATCGTTACGTCGACAAGTTTTTTCCACATTTGTGCACAGAACTCATCGCCACTTTGTAGCTTAACTACGTAGTTACGGGCACGGACAGCAAACTCTTCATCTTCATCGTAGAGTTTTTTCGATTCACGATAGAATGCTTCAAGATCGGCGAGTTCCATGGACACTTCGCCAGACTCTTTTTGAACACGCTCTAGGTTCGCAATCAACATACCAAATTGCGTTCCCCAGTCACCGATGTGGTTAGCACGCACAACGTTGTGACCCAAAAATTCAAGGGTACGAACAACAGCATCACCAATGATGGTTGAACGTAAGTGACCAACGTGCATTTCTTTAGCAACGTTTGGTGCAGAGTAGTCAACAACGATGGTTTGAGTTGTTTCTGCTGATACGCCTAAACGCTCATCGGTCAGCGCTGTCTCAGCTTGAGCGGCTAGCCATGTTTTAGAAAGGAAAATGTTGATAAAGCCAGGGCCAGCGATTTCGCATTTTTCAGCAATACCGTCAAGATCTAGATGCTCAAGCACTTTCTGCGCAAATTCACGAGGATTAGTACCTAGTCGTTTTGCTACGCCCATCACGCCATTCGCTTGGTAATCACCAAATTGCGCTTTTGCAGATTGACGTACTGCTGCTGGGCTACCTTCAGGGGCGCCAGCAGCGACGAGTGCGGACGCGACTCTATCATTAATAAGTGCTTGGATATTCAATGGATATTCCTTACTGCAACAACATAGTTTGCAGACGATAACGTCAATGCCCTATATCTGCCTCTCCTAGTTAGTCGAAGGGTAGAGGCCGAGCATTGATAAAATGCGAAAAATTGTCCGTAATGATAACTGACAATGTAGTGTTTTTTCTATGGCTAATTGACATCAAATCACGAAAAGAGCCCTATCTATTCGCTTTACGGCACACTTAACCTCAGAACGGATTAAACTTGGCATCTAAATTGATATGTAAAGTGGGAAGTGAAAAGAGAAATAGCGTGAATGGGTACGCTAATCAAGAAAAAGAAGGTGTTCTAATGATGGGTACTATACGTTTCCCCTTTTATAAAAACAGTATTCCGATCTCTATGTTGTTTCTGTTGTTTGCGCTGTGCTCCTTTTCAATCCAAGCAGAGGAAAAAAGGCAAGTGCTGACATTTGGTGTCGTCCCACAGCAGTCAGCCTCAACATTAGCAGAATTGTGGACGCCGTTGTTAGCCGAGTGGAGCCGTCTGTCAGGTTACGACATTCAATTCGAAACGGCCCCGGATATCCCCTCTTTCGAAAAGCGACTTTCTGAAGGAAGGTACGACTTGGCATATATGAATCCATTCCACTTCACTTTATACAGCCGTATCCCAGGATACGATGCTATCGGCCATGCAAAAGATAAAAAAATTACCGGGATCATTGTCACCCACGTTGATTGGCAGGGTGATTTGCAATCTCTCAATGGTTTGCAAATTGCGTTTCCAGCACCAAGAGCATTTGCTGCGACAGTGCTAACCCAAAGTGAAATGTCGGCACAGCATATTACTTTTTCGCCACGCTATGTGGGATCACACGATTCTGTCTACTTAGCAGTATCCAAAGGTCTTTTTGCTGGTGGTGGAGGTATTGTAAGAACTTTCAATAGTTTACCTCCTCAGATAAAAAATAAACTGAAAATTATTCACCATACTGATCGCTATACTCCCCACGCTATCGCGATTCATCCAGAAATGGATGACGATAAGGCGCATATATTGCAAAAGACCCTTATAGAGTTGAATGGTGCAGATACATTGAGCAATATTTTTTCTGCATTAAACATTAAAGGGTTTCAGTTTGCAGAGAACAGCGACTGGGATGATGTTGTTGCCTTGGGTATCAATCGATAAACATCGCATGCTGGGTGAGTGAGGGGCATATGAGTTTACGAATTAAAACCATCATTGGGATCGCTTTTATCGAGGCTTTGATGCTTGCTGTACTCATCTATAGCGGCCTGTCTTGGTTAAAAACATCTAATGAGAAGCAGTTACAAACCAGCAGCCAACAGTTGGTGAGTGTTTTTGCTAAAGCGACTCAAGATGCCGTTTTATCGTCTGACTTAGCCTATTTAGATAGCTTTGCAGAGGCGATTGTTAGCGAACATAAGTTGGCTTATGTTCGCATTATCGATCGAAACAGCCGAGAGTTGGCCCGCCATGGTCAGTTCGAAGGGGTTGATACGAGTGCTAAACCAAGTGAATCGGAAGATGGTGTCTACGATGTTTCAAGCGACATCATGGTCAATGGCTTGTTCTTTGGTAGCGTAGAAATGGGGGTACGCGTCGACGGATTACGCACTTTGCTTGAATCTGCGACCACATTAAGCCTTACGTTAGCAGGCGTTGAACTTCTCCTTGTTGCCCTTTTCTCATTTGCTCTGGGAACATACCTAATGAAGCGCTTGGAGCTATTGCGCAAGGGTGTTGAAGAAGTTGGGGCGAGTGGTCCTGGTAAACAAATTGAAGTGAAAGGAAATGACGAGGTGGCAAGTGTGAGCCGCGCATTCAATCAAATGTCGTTATCGCTTTATGAGGCACAAGTATCGATAGAACAGGAGCATAAGCAAAAAGCAGTGCTGTCTGAGCAAGTGACTGAACTCGCTCAAGTGGCTGAGCATGCACGAGATGCCATCATCATTACCAATAGCGAAGGTCAGATTACTTGGGTAAACCGCTCGTTTGAGCTCCTATCGGGCTATAAGATGGATGATGTTATCGGGAAGTCACCGGGAAGATTACTACAAGGAAAACAGACGGACCCGCGCTCAATCGCTCGTCTTTCTGAGGGCATCCGATGCCAGCAACCTGTCCGGGTCGAAATTTTAAACTACGACCGTTCTGGTATGCCCTATTGGATAGATCTCGATGTATCGCCAGTGAAAGATAAGGAAACTGGCGAAGTGCAGCGATTTATTGCAGTGCAGCGAGATGTTACCGAGCGACGCTATGTTGAGCAGCAATTGGAAAGCGCACTTGAAAGGGCGACCAAAGCAACCAAGGCTAAATCAGAGTTCCTCGCTAATATGAGCCATGAAATCCGCACACCAATGAATGCCATTATGGGGATGAGTGAACTCTTGATGGAGGAGTCACAAAACGAAGGGCAGCAAGAGCAATTGCAAATTATCCATCAATCTGCAGACAATTTAGTCACCATCATTAACGATATATTGGATTACAGTAAAATTGAAGCAGGAAAATTGACGCTTCGTAACGAACCTTTTGACCTTGCATCCATACTCGAAAGTAGTATGGCGTTATGTGCCTTTCATGCAGAGCAGAAAGGAATACGTCTTATGATGGATATGCCCTCTAATACTAAAACGACTGTTATTGGTGATAAAGGGCGGGTCAATCAGATATTATTAAACCTAATTGGAAATGCAGTCAAATTTACAAACTCAGGGCATATCAAGCTATCTTTGAGATCTGAGAACTTCTATCAACATACTCGTTTTACCATTGCCGTAGAAGACACAGGGGTAGGTATCCCTTCACATCGACTTCCTTATATTATGGATAAGTTTGAGCAGGTTGATAATTCCGCAACTCGCCAACATCAAGGCACAGGCTTAGGCTTGGCTATCTGTAAACGCTTAGTCGGTTTGTTTGGTGGGCATTTGACGGTAAGTTCTCAAGAGGGCGTTGGTTCTACTTTTACTTTTACTCTTGAGCTACTTCGAGATGAAGATAACAGTATGCAAGCTAGCAGCTCAAAACACTCAGGCTGCAAAGTACTCTATATTGATGATTATGAACCACAAGTTGAGACCATCACTAGAACGATGAGTGATATGGGTTTAGACGTTATCCATGTGAGAACAGTTGAAGATGCGTTAGTGGCTCTATTTGAAGATATGATAACGGTGGATTTTGCACTCATTGACGTTAACGCTAGCTACGCTTTTGACCGGGAGAAAATTGCAGCGTTAAAGAACTTGCATCAACATATTAGACAGAAAGCCTTACCTGTAACCATTTTTTCACCAAATCGAATAGGTAAAGCATGTGATGCTACTGTCGACGAATTGATTATGGTTAATAACCCACTTACTCGTGGTCGTTTAGCTAAGCTATTAGATGAACATATGCTGGAGCATGGTGAGAGGACAGTGGACAAATTACCCGAAGGATGTGATGGCATAGAGCTGAAACCAATAACCATCTTAATTGCAGAAGATAGCCCTATTAACCGTTTGTTAGTTGAAAAAATGCTCGCGAATACGCCTTTAAAGCTTTTGATGGCAGAGAACGGCGAAGAGGCGTTAGCGCTTTATGAGCGACATAAGCCAGATATGGTGATCTCTGATATTTCAATGCCCAAAAAAGATGGTTACGAATTGACGGCTGCCATAAGGAAAAAACAGCTAGAAGCGGGTTGGGAATGTTGCCCTGTCATTGCTCTATCTGCTCATGCGATGAAGGAGGAGCAACAGAAAAGCCTCTTGGCAGGTATGGATGACTATTTAACTAAACCTGTCAGAAAAGTTGATTTGATCGCGATGATCAACCGTTGGTCTTCACATGATGAAGCTATCACACCTATAAACCAAGCGGATAGCGTGTGAATGTGAAGATACGCAGTTTGTTGCTGGCGATGTCACGCCTCTTTGCTTTTAGGTCGCTGCCCATTTTTCTAATGCTGTCTTTAATTCGTTAAATTGATAGGGTTTACTGAGAATATCGTTGACGCCAGCTTCGAAACAGGCTTCTCGCTCTGTGCGGGTTGTCCCTGCAGTCAGGGCAATAATTGGTGCTTTAAAACCTTGAGAGCGTAATACTTTCGTTGCTGTTATGCCATCCATCACAGGCATTCGGTTGTCCATAAAGATCATATCAAATTGGGCATCAGCACATGCAATGAGTGCCTCCTCGCCATTGTTAGCGACAACGGGAGTAATGCCAAGCTTGCCCATCATTAAGTTAAAAATCATTTGGTTTGTCTTCAGATCTTCAACAACTAATACACTGAGATGATCGAGTGGTATTGGTCCCTCATCATTAGTACTGGCATTGGTTTGAGTGACCTCATGGATGGGAGTTTGTAGTTTGACAGAGAACGTTGAACCTTGGTTGACTTCACTGTCGACATGGACACTACCATTCATCTGTTTGACGAGTTTATCGCAGATAGCTAACCCTAAACCTGTTCCTTCATGCTCTCTATTACTAGAGTTATCGACTTGGCTAAACGGTTGAAAAAGCTTTGCTATATCTTCTTTGCTGATACCTTTTCCTGTATCGGTGACAGAGAAGTGTAAATACGGGGCATGCCAATACATCGAAACTGAAACTTTCCCCGATTCAGTAAATTTAATCGCATTACCAATTAAGTTAACAAATATTTGCTTGATTCGGTCTTCATCCCCGAGAAAATGACTTGGCGTACCAGGCGCAATATCAATGTCGAGCTCGATCCGTTTTTCAGAGGATCTAATATAGAAAATGCCGAATAACTTCTCTTTTAGCTTTTCGATTGAGAAAGGCGCATCGACCAGTTGGAGCATATTGGCGTTCATCTTACTGTAGTCAAGCAAGTCGTTGATCACTGATCGCAGAAGCTCTCCTGAGTAATTAATCGTATCGAGTAGTTTTTTCTGCTCACTGTTGAGTGGAGAGCTGTCGAGAAGCTCTGCACCCCCTAATAATCCATTGAGAGGAGAGCGAAGTTCGTGGTTGATCATTGCTAAGAAGTCACGCGTTGATTTCTCTGATGCCTCCGAGCGCTCTCGGTCACGAATGGCATTCTCTAATGTTAGCTGCCTTTTGATCGCTGCACAGACCATATCCGCGAGGATCTGAAGTTGTTTTTTTACCGTACTTAACAATAATCCATCGGCATTAATCACACAGCTAATCACGCCATAGCGTTGATTATCGCTAATGAGGAGGTAAGCGAAATGATTGTCGACTTGATACCATCGTTGCCCACTACGCTTCCCATTGAGAATGGTACTCAGTGAGTGCTCAAATTTCCCTGATATAAAGTGGCCGGTGAGTAATCGCTCATCAATTTCTTCGATATCAAGCTGGCAACCAGGAATGATGGAGCGATAGGTAAAGCTATTGACGAGATCTGCAAAAACAGGGGACGACAGGTTCTGATCAAGCAGCTTTTGGCTCGTTCTTAACACGGTACTTTCAAGGTGAGACTGCAATGCAATCACCGCTGAACTTTGATCGATACGTAATTTCAATTGTTCAGCATGTTGCTGCAATAGCTTTTGCGCATCAAAGAGTTCTCGACTTTTATCTTCAAGAAGATGCTCAGCTTCCTTCCTTGATGCTTTCTCTCGCGCTATTTTCCTGAGCAGTATGTTTTGTTGTTTATCGTCCATAATTTATCGCAGTATGATTTCAAATTGAACGTGATCTTCTTTGCCATTAACAAGCTGCATAGTAACGTCGATATCTTCGTTAAAATGTTTTGCACAGCCTTTAATTAAGCCAAGACAAACACTACCCATACAGCGTGCAGAGAAGTAATCCATTACCATTCTTGATTCTGTAATCGTGTGAAATTCAAACCGTGGTGGTGTGGCATCAGGGTAAAGCTTGATGACTTCTTTATGGATATAAGTTTCCACGGTTTGTAAGAACGTAAACGTATCATCACCGAGATTTTCTTGAAGGGGGAGGCTATTCAATAGCGTCGTAAAGGCATTTTCACCAAAGACTTCTTGTAGCGTGCCAATAGGTATATTGGTGAGTTTACTCAGTTCTACGATAAGCTTGACGAGATCGAGGTGATTATAGCTGCCAACTGAAGTGTAGATGCCTTCGTCACCAGCATTTTCGAGCATTTGGTCATACACCTCTAGCCCAAACTTTTCTTCTACTAGCTCTAAGAATTCAGTGAAAATCATTCCTTTCATTATTTTCGCCTTTTCATTCGTTATAGGTTGCCACGTTAAAGATCTAGAATAAGAGTTTTTTGGTAGAACCGCTGTGTGCCAATACGACGACGTTTGCCAGTATTGATAATCAACAAATTAACTCCCTTTATGCGTCTTAAAGAGTATTGGTGGTATTTGAGTGTTGGTCAAAAAATTCATGTGCTTGACTATTCATTTCGTTATGAAAATCGCAGTATGCAACAAGTAGACATTCAAAATGGAATTTTTGATTTTCTATTTTGAATGTCTCACTGTAAGTGATTGATACTAAGCTTTAGAAAGTTGGTTTACTTTTTGCAGGAACAATCGAAAAGGAGAAATATATGAAAGTTATTCTTTTTCTCGATTCATCTGGCTTTGGTGGTATTGAATCGCATGTATTACAACTCTCGACCATGCTCGTGCACAAAAATATTTCTGTTGAAGTGCTCTTTTACCGCGAGTACCCCGATCACCCACTTTACTTACAGTTACAACGTATAGGCATTCAATATCGCTTCTGTAATGGCAGTCTTCTGAATACCATCAAACTCTTTTCTTCATTGAAAAAGGGCGATATGGTTCATGCGCATGGCTATAAAGCAAGCATATTCAGCCGTGTACTACTCCGATTGTCTCCTGCAAAGTGCATCACCACTTTCCATGCTGGTGAATTAGGTGATTGGAAAATTCAGTGTTACGAATCGTTGAATCGCTGGACAGCTCCACTGTCGACGAATCTTGCTGTCAGCGAAGAAATAGCGGATAAGGTTGGAAAGCCGTGTCGTGTGATAAATAACTTCATAGATACGCATGAAATTGATTCACGTGCATTTCATGAGGCACATAAGCCTACGCGCTTTGCTTTTGTAGGACGACTCAGTGAAGAGAAAGGTTTAGACCGCTTTATTGCATTGTCAGAGAAATTTCCTGATCACGAATGGCATGTGTTTGGTGATGGCCCGTTGCGATCTTTGCTACCTAATCAGCCAAATTTGATTATTCATGGTGCAGTGGAGTCAATGTCTCGCTATTGGTGTGACATTGACGTGCTTGTGATGCCGTCTCGAAAAGAAGGGCTCTCAATGGCAGCTATTGAAGCACTCGCCTATGGAACCCTAGTTGTCGCAACAAATGTTGGAAAAATGGCAGACCTTGTCGACAGGCGTTTTATTGTGCCAGAATCTGAGTGGCAAATGATGCCTGCCATTTTTGATGTACTCACGCAGTGGGAAGTCAAAACATGGATGGAGTACCAGCTTTCTGCACAAAGAAAAATTGTCGAGCAATTCAGCGCTGAAGCAATGTGGCCGATTTACAGCGGTTTATACTGCTTAGGTGACACAGAGAGAACGAATAGAGAACCCGATAGCAAACAACGTCAGCCTAAAGATGCCACGCATTGTCAAGCGGCTGAAGTCAGCAAGGAAAACGATGAAGTCGCACCGGTAGACTGAAGCTTAGACAGACTGAAGCTTATGTAGAGTGAAACTTAGGTAGACAGAAGCTTAACGCGTTAAAAGTTTTACCGGTTAAATGTTATCAAAGCCTATGCTCAACAGGCTTTTGTCATCGCAGTGTTCTTGTTGGCTGAATGACCAGATGAGTTCATGTTTCAGGCTTAAAACAGAGGGCCAATGGATATCGATGAGAGCATGACTATCTTCAATGATACCGTCACTAAAACAGTGAATACTTTCGCCTGATTGGAGTTGCCCGATGATAGGCGTTGTGGTGAGTTCGGGGTCAATCCCTAACAAGCCTACCGAGTCAGTGAGTGTTTCCGTTTTCAATTTATGATGGCTGTTGCCAGAAAGATTCTCATTGTGCGATTCAGTGGATAGGCGGCAGACAATTAAGGGTGGCATACCCGCATTAATCACCTCAAATTGGCCATCACAGCTTATCTCAATCACCAGCAAACACATAAGGTGAGGTTGGAGCTGGCTCGCTCTATATAACTCGTTGTTTAAAATGCCAATGAGTTTACTTCCCGTCATATCAGTGCGTGTCAGTAAGCCTTGAATAAACCCCAGCCACGCAGCACCATTAGCTCGTGCTAGTGGCCCATGTCCCATTTGGTCACCCATAACGATAAGCTGCGGGGCCATTTTTTGAGAAGCTGTTGATTGAAAGGCTTTAGGCTGAGAAGGCGAATTCGATAAACAAAAATCGCCACTGAGTTTTGGCTGGTTATCGTAGCAAACTGACCAATCACGATTAGGAGTCGATTGAGGTGCCGAGCTCAGCTGTGGGGCTAAACCAGAGAGGAGTTTTTGTTCGTACAACTCTTCTAAATGTTCGTGTCGAGCGAGTATTCTTGACAGAGTATTATTAAGAAACGCCTTTTTTACTGGCTTAATGAGAAAATCATCTATCGCTTGTGTCGCCGCAAGGTTACGGGTTGTCGGCAAGTCGTCACCCGTCAGAAAGATGAAAGGTAATAGTGCGTGTTGCGGTAGATTACCCACGATATGTCTAAATTCAAATCCGCTCATTCCAGGCATATGTAGGTCGGTGACGACCAAGTCACATTGGTTGTCATGAAGCCAATTTAACGCCTCTTCTGCTGAACTAAACGCAGTGACTTGGTAGTCTTGTTTCAAAAAGGTTCGCAGTAGAGCAAGTTGACTTGGGCTGTCATCGATAATAAGAATCGTTGGTTGAGATAGCTCGTTAGGGAGTAAAAACGTAAAGCGGTTTCTCCCGGGCTTGTAGTCATACTCATAGTTAGGTAGCAATGTACATATCAAGGCTAACCCCATTCCCCCAGTTGCAATCTCCGTCGGTAAGCTCGCGTCATCGAGCCGTTGCTGCATATCTACCCAACCATCACCGTTGTCTGTTATCTCAAAGTAGAGCTGCTGCTGATAGCGATAAAACTGTAACGATACTGTGGTCGCTGGGGTGTCGTGGTGGCGAAATAGATTAGTCAGATGCTCCGTTGTCACCAGTTCGAGCGACTGGCCTGTACTTGGCGGGATATCGAGTAACGTAATTTGTCGTTGTAAGTACTGCCGGATAGAGGAGAGCACTGGGAGTGACAGTGCAAAAGAGTGAGTCAGCAATACTTGTTTCATTGTTGGTACTCTCCTTTGAGTAACGGACTATTGTTTATCTTGCCAATAAGCCACATTCGCAAAGACTCAGGTAACCACGAGATTCTCGTATTGATCACTCGTGTCATTTCATTGGCTAGGCTAGGGTAGAATTGATCATTAATGATGGTGCCGAGTATGGTCACATTCGCTTGCTCCAACTGCTGGACGCTTTGTTGCAATGGATTCTCATGCGTTTGAGATGCGGCAAGACAAAGAAGAGTACCATCACAGATTGCACCGATGGCAGCAGCGGGAAGGTTTCGCCAATTTGAGGCATTCACCGTCCCTGCATCACATAAAATGTAGTCGTATTCTTCACGCCATTTCTTCATGGCTTCCTGCAGGAGTTGAGGCTGACGCAAGTTCATTAATGTTGCAGGGTCTGCGGGCTGAGGGAGGATCGAAAGGTACGCATTGAGGGTAATGATAGCCGCTTCTTGTCCTTCCCCATTGAGTTGCCAATTTGCTTTGTCAAAGCCTTGCCCCCCACCGCTTAGATCAAAGTCGATGAGCAGCACATTGGCATTTTCTCCGCTAAATCTTTCAGCCAGCCAGCGACAAATGGTTGATGTTCCGCACTCTCTGTTCGCGCCGGTTAATGCGATAACTTGAGCACCACTTTGGTAAACTTGTTGGAATAAGAGGTCAAACTCTTGGCTGAGCCATGGCTTCATAACGCCGCTCCTAAAACAATGAGAGTGACGACAGAAAGTACATCTCGTAACCCTTGGCGGAATTGAGAAGGTGCTGAGTCCTCTTTATTTGGCACGTAAACGGTATCACCAGGGCGTAGCATTGGAAGAGGGTGGCGACCAGGATCGTTGACATAATCTCGTAAATTAAACGATTGAGATTCGTCTCCGCAGCAAGAGGTGTTCACGATCATGATACGCTCAATAAAGGCAATTTCTGTTGGACCTCCAGCTTCTGCTAAAAGGTCGAGCAGTGACATCTCTTGGTTAAAAGTATATCGCCCCGGCGCTCTTACTTCTCCCATCAACCTCACAACGCGATCCGCTGGTTGATCAAGCCAATCAGAATCCAGTTTGGGTATATAGATGACATCACCCGGCACCACCGTAGGAAGAAGTGTTTCATCGCCCGTTTCAAAATAGAGAGCAAGGTCAAATTTACTGACTGCTGCGGTAGGTTGATCGCGGTGACTAATACGGAGTTGGCGTAAATTGGCGTCGCCATTCGGACCATCCGCAGCGGCTAAAATGTCGAGAATACCGAGTTCTCGGTTAAAGGCATATCGTCCCGGTGCACCCACTTGCCCAAACACATAGATTGAGTCTTCTGCAGATTGACGCACCCAGCTTGCCTTGTTATCGGTTGGGTCTTTAGGGAGTTCGTCGATGATGATGGTATCACCGGCGTAAAGCTCGGGTAGACGGGCGAAATCCCCACCTTCATTGATAAAGGCATCAAGGTTAAAGCGTGTGAGGTTATTATCTCCCCCCCCTTGGCGAAGGATACGGATATTGGCTAAGTTCGCTTCTTGATTGGGACCACCAGCATGAGCTAATACATCGAGGAAGTTCATGCTTTTCTCCCACTCAAAACGACCGGGGTTATAGACTGCGCCGATAATCTTAATTGCGCGATCCCCCGTCACCTTTAGCCATGACTTCTCGTTAAAATCGACTTTTTCGGGGACAAAGATGACATCACCAGGTTCAAGATCAGGGAGCCGATATTGGGAGGGATTTAAGCTATATTGCACCAAGTTGACGAGTGAGCTGGGTCCGCTTTCCTTGAGCACTCTAATTTGTGTTGTATCGGCAAAACGTGTTGGTCCCCCAGCATTGGCGAGTACATCAATAAATCCAGCACCTGTGCTGTTTTCGTAAGCCCCCGGTGCTTGTATTTCACCCATAATATAAACAGTACGTTGGGTGGTACTGATCTCTTCGACCTCGATGGGGGCAAAGATAATACTACCGGGTTTTATTTTGGGCAGTGAGGTGGTTTCACCGGAATCGAGGTAGGCTTTCAGGTCAAATAGAGTGGGTTGATTGTCAGTAATGACACGAATCTTGGTGACATCAGCGTAGCGGGTTACCCCACCTGCTCGCATGACAGCATCGACGACTGTCATCTCCTCTTTGTAGCTAAAAGTGCCGGGGTTGCGAACTTCGCCGAACAGGGTTAAACCTTCTTGTTGCTCTGCATCCCCAGCTTCGACCAGTGATGCCGCATCAAAGTTAATCTCAACATTACCCAGCTGCGGAGAAGCAGGGACGAAGATAACATCGCCGCCTTGTAAGGGAGGAAGAATATTGAGATTGCCTGTATCTAAATAAGCCTTGTAGTCAACGCTCTGATTAACACCATCACGGTTAAGTTGTATCTTATCGAGTTGCGCGCCCGGCTTGAGACCGCCTGCTTGTGTTAATGCCATTTGCACATTGGCGTCTGGGTCTAACGTCGTCGTGCCGGGCTCATTCACATAGCCTAAAACACGTACTCGTATTTCGCTACTCAGAAGACTTAGCGAAAATTCATCGAGGTTTCGATAAACTTTGGCAAGTTGGGCGCTAATGACGCGTTGTGCCTCTGCCTCATCTAAGCCACTTACAGATACGGCGCCAATCTCAGGAAGCAATAACTCGCCGCTATCGTTTACAACAAAGGGCTCATTGAATGCTTCTTCACCGGGAAGCTGTATGTTTACAACATCGCCCGGTGATAATACCTGCGCTTGTAAAGCGATAGAAAAAAAGAGGAAAAATGATAACAGGTATTTGAACATTCGCTCTCCTTAGTGCCTTAAATGCCAATGCCTTATGGCATGAATACTAGGGTCTGGAACGGAACTCTCTGCCTTCGTTGATAATTCAGCAATGACGGTACGTTCAGCCAATGCTTGGGTTCTATCTGCCCCTATGAGCGCCAAGCGTTCTCCACCGCTTCGAGCGGCTAGTTGCTCGGGAGAGACACCATTGGCGATTAAATACTCTTTAACACGCAGCGCTCTTCCTAAACCAAGATCCTGATTATATTGATCCGTTGCCTTTGCATCTGTATACCCTGTTAACGTGACAAACCAACTAGGGTGGCGCACCAAAATTTTGGCGCTGTGTGCTAACGATTCTTGGTAGTCGGGCAGCAGTGCCGTTTCGTCTAGCGCAAATTGATTGTCCACAGCGAGATAGAGCATTAATTGGTGTCTTTCTTGAGCTAAGGTCGTTTGAGAAACACACTGTGTATGATTTTCTAACCAGCTTAACTGATGCGTCATCAGATGTACTTGTTCATTAGCATCAATTAACGAGTGCATCACATCTTCATCAAAACCGGCTTCAGCTTCTTGCTTCGCTTTGAGATATATGCGCTCAAGAATTTGTAGTTGTCCCGGCAGGCACTCTCTAGCACCACGATTAGCAAGAATGTCGATCTCCATGCCTAGGTGCTCAACTTGATGAACCAGAGTGAGATCATGATGATTAAGCCTCGGGTACTGCGAGTTATCCCACGATGCACAGCCGGACATCAATAGTAGGGGGAAGAGTAGCGCTTTGCTGTTCATACTATATCTCCGCACTGCTAATAAGCGGGATCACTTTATCAATTCGTAGCATGCCCAACAGCTGGCGAGGTTGTCCGTTGACGTTTAATAAACGTAGTGTCCGGTTTCGGCTTTTTAAGCGCTTGTAGAGGAAAACAATCGCCCCGATACCGCAAGAGTCAATAAAGCTAACGCTGGTCAGGTCGATAATGACATCTTGACGGTCGGTATTACTCAGCGTTTCTAATACATCTTCAAGTTCTTTTGCTGCATGTGCATCAAACTCATTTTCTAGTGTTAATGCGATATCTTTGGTGTTGTCCATAATGGGCTCTCCTAAAAAGACCTTAGCGTGTCTTTATTTGCTGATAACGGTATCTGTTCTTAAGGACAAACAATTTGCGTGCCACTTACTGCCCACGACCAGCCACCATGATATAAATAGTTTTGAAAATGATGCGTAAGTCCATTATAAGCCATTGAATTGGCGAGCTTAATGCCGCTGAGTAGGCATGATCCCAAAGTAGCTTGTTTTTGACATCATCAAGGGTTTCATCGTAACCATTGTTCACTTGAGCAAGACCTGTAATACCGGGTTTCAATCCCGCAGTGCGTTCTGCATAGTAAGGCAATGCATTTTGCAAATTGCCACAGAATTCAGGCCGTTCTGGACGGGGGCCTATGAGAGACATATCGCCTTTTATCACATTGATAAATTGTGGCAGTTCATCTAAACGTGATTTCCGTAAAAACTGACCAACTTTGGTGACCCGAGGATCGTTTTTACTGGCCCATACAGCCCCCGATGCTTTTTCAGCAAATTGCCCCATAGAGCGAAACTTAATCATATGGAAGAGTTCAACGTGATCATTATGAATTTCACCGACGCGTAACTGGCGGAAAAATACCGGGCCTGGGGTCTCTATTTTGATCGCTAATGCAATTAGGGGCCAGAGTGGAAGAGTCAACGTTAAGCCTACAATACTGAGGACAATATCCGAAATTCGTTTTAATACTGAGGTTGTTTTACTCTGGTATTGATTGATGTTGGTCTGTCGTTGCCACCCTTCTCGAAACTCTCCTTGCGCGTATTTCACCATGCCATTCAGCGATGAGGTGTAACCTCGAAAAAGATAATTAAGCTTAACTAAATAGCGTTGATTAATGCCCCACTCTGGTGATAGTGCCAAGCCATAGCCGATGGTCTGTGCAGCCACGGCCACCATCGCTAAGGCACTTCCTTGTATCGCCAACACAATAGAAATAACCCCAAACAGGATCAGTAAAAAGGGCATGAGGGTTCTTAACCCTTTACCAGACGCAAAAATCCAAGCGCTGGTAAACAGTTTTGGACGGAGTAAGAAGCGGCAGCGTATCAATTGTTGTAAGTTTCCAGCACCAATACGCTCACGTCGCTGGTGGTCTTGAACATTACTTGTCGGTGCGATTTCCACACTGTTAATATTTTGGTTAAGTTGAACTTGATAACCTTGCTCTATCACACTCATCGGCAACATGAAATCATCGTTGATGGTATCGTTTGGCAGGGGAGAGAAGAGGGTCGTTCTCATGATATAGAAAGCGCCGCTTCCTCCCATGACGTTACCGAATGAAGACTCGGAGCGTCGAATTTTGTTTTGCCACTCCCAGTATTGCTCTTCACCTTGTTGGGGATCGGCAAGTAGGTACTGACTTGTGATAGCACCAATATTAGGGTCTTGAAAAGCGCATATGGCTTGTTTAATCGCATCGATGGAGATAAGCGCTGAAACATCTGTTAGCGCTGCAAATGGATAGGCTTGCTGAGCAAGGGCCATGACTTGGTTCAGGCGGCGCAGTTTACCAAGGTTTGTCTCTTCGTCGATTAACGTTAATGAAATCTGCGCGATGTCGAGTTTATCTTGCCATAAGCGGATTTTATCCGCGGTATCATCTGAGCAACCATCACAGGCAATATAAAGATGTAGGTGGCCTTCAGGGTAATCTAGGCTGATAATGTTTGCGATTTTATCATCAATAAAAGCCGATTCGTTATAGGCACACATTACGATAGCAACATGCGGCCACATCTCAAGCTGAGGTGGTTCTGACTCATCCTGACTTGCAAGCTCCTCAGAAGAGCGCTCTGTTTGTGTCGTTGGCTCACTATCCACTTCACGACGATCATTTTCTCGCTTCATACGATGCCCGCCAAGCCTTAGCATGACAGGCATATAAATCGCGTGGTGATAAATAATCAAAAAGCCAAGGGTGAAAAAGAGTATCCACAATATCATGTTTAAATCTCCGACGAGTCGCAGGCCAGTTGTTCATATTGACTGACCATAGTCCGTACATCAGCCTTATCAGCCACAAATTGATGATTGAGTTTCGATGCCGTTTGGGCACTAGCACCCAGCATTTTTTGTAGTTGAGTCAGAAGCTCAAACTCATTGTTTGGGGTAAAGAGATACCCCGTTTCAGGGTTAATCAAATCAGGGATAGCACCAACACGACTTGCCACAACACTATTTCCACAGGCCTGAGCTTCTAATAGTGCGAGGGGAAGTCCCTCTCTGACTGATGGCATGCAAAAAATATCGATAGCACGATAGAAGTCTCTCATGGCTTGGGTGTGACCGAGCCAAGTGATTCTCTCTGCAACCTGCATTTCAGCAGCAAGAGCTTGCCATCTTTCTTTCATTTCACCGTCACCAGCAACCACAACAGTTACGTGTAATGGTATCTGAGGTAAAATGGTGATCAGGGTTTCAAGTGATTTTTCCGCAACCAGCCGTCCTGCGCAGCCAATTAAATAACCTGATTCAGGTAGCCCGAGCGCTTGGCGTGCAATACGACTATCTCCAGGCGAAAAATAGTGAGTGTCGATACCATTTAGGATGACACTCGGCGATGGGGTTTTAAGCTTGCGGCTAATATCATCCGCAACGCTGTCTGCATCAGCGACAAGTTGAGTGGGCGAAAGCAATAGGAGCCGGGTAAGCCAGCGCTGCTTACGGTCATCGAGATGCCAAGCATCATGTTCGGTATGGACATGACGATAAGGAAGGCCAAGGGTACTGAGCTTTCCATAAAGCAGTGGACCTAAATGATGGGTGTGTATGGCGGTCGTGTGACGGTGAGCCAACTCTTGACGGAGCTTTTTGACTGTTGACCAACGGAACCCTGCCGGTTTATCCAAGAAGATCAGTTGAGATTGAAAATCTTTGAGTAGTGGCCAATTCGCTAAGCTATCTGCTTCATTGCCCTCTAAAGCAACAATGAACATCTTATGCTGAGTGTGGCGTAGCATATTTAAGCAAAGTACCTCTATGCCGCCAGGGCGAAGGTGCTGGACGATTTGAACAATTACCGTTTCTTGTTGAACTGTCATTATTGCCACCCTTGATGAAAGGCCGGAATACGCCCCAGTGAGGTTGTCTTTGTGATTCGGTTGACCTGAATGGTCGAGTAGACTCGGGTATCGATGAGTACCATGAAGGTCGCCATTGAAATGCCGAGTCCGGCACCACCAAAGATGCCGAGAATAAAGCTAACCCACCAAGGCCAATTGGTTGGGAGCGACGGTGTATAGGGGATATCGATTACTTTCAATTTATCTTGTTCTTCAAACCGCCCAAGCTGTCCGGTTACTTGAGCCATTTCATAGCGCTCAAGGAGGCGGTTATAAATCTTTTCTTTTACTTCAAAGTTACGCTCTAACGACTTTAACTCTTTTTCAAGTTGTGCCGATTCCGATCGTTTGACGGTTAAAGAAGCAACTTGCTCTTTGAGTACTTGCTGCTTTTGTTTCAGTGATTCGATATTTGTTTCTGCTTGTTGGTATTGTTCAAGTTGGCTGATGAGTAGGGGGCTGCCGACGGTTTCTTCTTCGTTACTGACATTCGCAGCGATGGTCCAGAGTTGGTTGAGCTCGTCTTCGGTCAAGTTTTGCTGTTTTTCCAGTAAACGCAGTGACTCTTCCCGCAAGGTATTCACTCGTCGTAGGACGGCTTTCACTTCAGAGTGGTTATCGGTATAACGGGCGCGCAATATAGTGAGCTTTGCCTCAGCACGAATAAGTTCTTCTTCGAGCAATGCCATGACAGGGTTTGATTTGATAAGACGACTCTTGAGTGCCTCTTTGGCAGAGGTTGCTTGTAAAATAGCGAGTTCTGTTTCTCGAAGCAGTGCTTCTAACTGAGCAACATTTTGCGTTTGTGTACCCTGTATTTGCGGTAGGTTGTCGATATGGTCGCGTTTGAATTGCGCCAGTTTCTCTTCAGATACCTCTAATTCAGTTTGAGTATCACGCAATTGGCTTTCTAGAAACGCCTCTGAACTTGTTACCGAGGTTTTCCCCGGGGCTTGTAAACGTTCTAAAAAGCGTTCTGAAACGGCACTAAGAATAGGTGCCATCTGCTCGGGTTTATCCCAGCTTAGGCCTATTTTAATGAGATCTGATCCTGCGAGTGAAAGTTTTAATCCACCAGACAATTTGGAACGCATGTAAGATTGCGCGGAAGGGGACTCCCGTGATGCTAAATTAAGCTCATCAACCACCTCATTTAAGATATAGCGGCTATGTATCATGACTCTCAGCGCCTCCATTCTCTCTTCAAGGTTGAATGAGATCGATAAGTCTTCTAGAAACGGATTCATCAATGCGGTCTCTTGGACCAAAATAGTCGTGTGTGAGTAGTAATTTTTAGGCTTTAAGCTATTGATAAAAACCGTAATAAAAGGGAGAAGCATGATCGGTAGTGCGATTAAGTAGCGGTATTTCCATAGCGCTTGCAGAATCGGATAAATCTGAGAAAAGAAGCGTTGGCGCATCATTATAGCCCCCGAAGAATGACGGTATCAGGGGTTTGCTGAGGCTGATAATTTTCAATCAGTTTTATCTGCTGTTGTTGGGCAATGTTTCTGATCGCCTTTAAGCGAGATTGGCTAACGACCAATGCTTGAAAGGGGGTGTCATGAGTCGCTGGTGCAACATCTGCCACAAACTGAGAGGCAGATGAAAAGAGAATTTCTAGCTCTTCATGCTGCTTTGACGTTAATGTGGTTTGCTCTTGGCTGTAATACAATTCAACCTGTTGAGAGGTGAGCCCCGTCATGGTGCCACACCCAACCAGCAAAGATAAAGTTATTGATAAAACTATGAATTTCATATGCCACTCCCTTGAACACTGTTAAGTGTAATAGGCAACTGGCAATTATGATGCCTAACTTGTGCATAAGTTAGACAATGGTGCTTTATTTTCTTCTATCTTATTGTTTATTAAGGATATCGCCTGCTGTCCTCGACGTTGCCAACTTTCACTTTTCATCTTTTGCTGGGCCATTTTCTTAAATTGCAAACGATGCTGATTGTTTAACAGGCAAAACGCATCGATTGCTTCGAGCCATTCTGCAATGTTATTGGCTATTGAAACATGGCATGGGTATTGATGTGCAGCGGGGAAATCGCTGCTGATTACAGGGCAGCCCGCGGCCATATACTCCCGCAGTTTCAATGGATTACAGGCGCGAATTTGTTCGTTATCAACAAAGGGAAGTAGAGCAGCATCCCAGTGTTGTACATACTGGGCGAGTTCATGATGAGGAACCGCTGGGCGCATAATAACGTTGTCGCAGTGGTTTAACGCAGATACGTCACAGTCTTGGCGCCCAATCAGGTAAAAGTCTATCTGCTTTCGTGCATTAGCCAATTCAACAAGGAGCGCTTGATCAAGCCAATTATTTAAACTGCCGTAAAATCCAATTTTACTGCGACTATCGGATTCTGGATAAGGGTTCGCTGTCGGCTCTGAGAACAGGTTAAAGTCCACGCCATGGCTCACGATGTGTGTCTTATTGGCTGGAAACCGTGTCGCCATTGCTGGGCTTGCACAAAAGATAAGGTCAGCACGCTCTGCCAACACTTTTTCACATTGGGCGACGCGCTGGTGGTCGACACCCGCAAGGCCAGAAAAATCGTCCCCACAGTAATAAACAACAAGATCAGCGTCAATGGTATCGAGATAATCAACAGCACTAGGCAGAGCTAACCAAGCAACTCTAAAGGCGGCTTTTTTGGGGAGTTGTTGAGACAACGATAGGCGATTAAGTTGTTTTATTGCGCGATTTTCCGCTAGTGGCCAGACGAGAGGCTTTATTACCGGAAATGGCGCTGACACAGTGGTGTGAGACTGAGTCTTTTGGCCAAAGCGCTGTACGGCTTTTTCAGCAATGCGTTTAAAGTCTCTCGCATTAATCCCTGGTTTTCTTAAACCGATGGAATTGACCCATTGGACATCGAATTGATCGGCAATGGTATTAATAATATGTTGGCTACTCGAAGGGTGTCTTCCCCAATCTTCTCCAAAAACAATGAGCTCTTTCATTTTACCACTCCAAGGTTTTAATAATTTTAGCTGGGTTACCTCCAACGAGGACATTATCGGGCACTGACTTTGTTACCACACTACCCGCTGCAACAATCGAATTTTCACCAATGGTCACCCCTTTCAATATCGCGCTACCAGTACCGACCCACGCATTTTTCTTAATGTGAATCGTGCCAACCTGATTGTCGTCATCTGCTTCACCTTTTGCTCTGCGATGTGGGTCGATGGGATGACCAGGATAGCCACCCAGGAATACGGATCCTGCCAGCCTAACGTTATCTTCTAATATCACTTTATCGCCCACAGCAATGGTCGATTGCCAGCTAATATCCACATTTTTACCAATCATCAGAGTCGGCTGACTCTGTGAGCTGTTTCGACCGGAGAAGGTCGTTGCTCCAGATATTCTGCACCCTTCACCGAGCTCAATACGTAAATTCCCAGAGATAAAAGGCATACCGCTATACAGAAAGACGCGAGAAGGACGAACGGAAACTTGACTCAAAAAGAGGGGAGTGTAATAGAGTTTTTGCGCTGCAGACTGAATCAGCGATACCAGCGTACGATGTAAATGGTACAACATCGAATGCACCCCTGGGATCACTGGAAATGCTTGTGAACGTAAGGAATGATTCCAACGCTTTAATTGGTCGATATGATCAGCCGACAGGTGTTTTTTCAGTGTGGCGACTAGCATTGCCTTCTCCTTGTGTCAGTCTATCGAGTGCCACCAATAAGCCGATAAGAATATAAAGCGGCCAAGTGAACCCTTGCGTGAGAAACGTGCCACCGACACAAAATGAAATAGTGCCTAACCAAAGCCCCTCAGAGAAAGGTTGCAACACGTGGCCTTTGAGACGCTTCAAGAGTTGGTAGCTAACTTTTAATGAACTAACGAGTAAAAGCACAAATAGTGCCAACCCTAAAAAACCAATTTCACCCATCACTTGGAACCATGTGCTGTGAACGGCGTGGTTCTTCCCATCCCAATGGGGCGAGTAGAAATAGTAGTTAACAAAGAAGTTGTTAAGGCCTACGCCAGTAAATGGGTTGGCAACAGCCATTCGGAATGCGGCGACCCATGCGTAAACTCGCCCCATGGCTGATGCATCAACTCCTTCTTCAGCGGCCCCTCCTGAGCTTCTGTCACTGATACCAGCGGCAACGACGAGGATACCGAGGCTCATCACGCCCATGATGCCGGGAAGGATGAGATTACGGCTACGAATGAGAGTCATGGTAAAAACGCCAGCGGCAATACCGAGTAATCCTCCTCGGCTTTGAGTAGCAAGCACACCGAGCACTAAGACAATGAAGCAAGCGGCTGATAATACGCGACGTAATTTGCTACCAAAGAAGCAATATGCAAGTGCGAAAGAGACCGGAAATTGTAAAACGAGGGCTAAATCGTTGGGATCACCGAGCATGGATCCAAAATCGCGACCAATCGTGACGCGAGTACCTTCGACTAACCCGATCCCTTTGGCTTTGTTATCTAAAGCGATAAGCGATATCAAAATGCCACAGGCTAATAGCCAGAAAGGGAATCGTCGCAACTGTTCGTAGTGGGTAGGCAGCCAGCTAATCGCAAACACCATAATGATGATTTTAATATAAGTGCCATTAAAACTGCCGAAGGCGAGTCCTTTATTGGTTGCCATAAAACAGGAAACAAGCACCCAAAAAGAAAAGATGGATAGAATGGTATGTACGCGGTGCCAGACGAGACGATCTCGTGTTAACCATAGTTGCCATCCGAGCCCAGCAAGGCTTGCGATTGCAAGCAGTTGTGGGATTTTAAATGCCATTAACGTGGGGATGGCTTCATGAAGACGAAAATAAGAGAAAAACACAAACCACACACAAACGTGGTAAGCGTTTTTAATGATCAAAGGGAGAACAAATAACAGACACAGTGCCAACGCCAATATACCTTGCAAATAGAGGCCAAGGCTGACGACGCCTATAGCCATTAGTGCTGCAGTGATATGACGTTGAGATTCGTTCATTAGCGCCTTACGGTTAGCGGCTGGGTAAATTAAATGTTCAGGCGATTGATATTTTCGTCTTTATGACAAATCACCTTGATACGAGCGTTGCCAATGACTCCAAGTATAGCGGGTCATTAAGGCGATAATGCCTAACATGACAGGCAATGCCATATAAGTATGGATAAGGTTGAGCTGTTGAAGCCATATAACCGCTGATATTGTGATTAAGGCTAAACAATGAATACCTAACGTTCGAAAACGGTAGGGCAGCGAGAGTATTTTTTGGCTTACGACTAAAAAGATAATGAAGCGCAATAACTGGGTGCTAAAGGTTGTGAAAATCGCCCCAAGTAGACCAAAATTCGGTATCAGTAAAAACATTGCAATGACGGCGTAAATAGCCGAAATAAGTGAAATCACCGCGACTTTGTCAGCATTATCTTGATAGTACACACCGATGTTAAGCTGCGTCGAAAGGTATTTTATAAACATAACCCATGCTAGTAGCGGTAAGATATCACTCGCTACGTGGTAGTCTTCGGGGAGCCAAATAGTTAAAAAAGGACAGCCTATCGTCATTAGTACGGCAGCAACGATAGCAGCCAATTCACAGCCAAACATGCTCATTTTTGCAGCGTAGCGTTTTCCTGCTTCCGAAGCTAAATTGGCAAAGCGTTTTGGGTACCACCACATACCATAGGGTTCCAGTAATAGCGTTGCTGCCAACGCCCATTGTGCAGCAATCGCGTAAACGGCAAGTTCTGCTGTGCCGATAGATGCGCCGAGCACCCATCTTTCAGCACCAAGAGCGATAAAGCCAATGATGCCGGAAATGGTAATTCCAACACCGTAGCGGATAAATTGAGAAGCGCCTGAAAGGGTGAATCGAGGAAAATCGCGATGAAGTATGATCCATTGAATAATTTGGCCATAAAGCCCAGCGAGCATGATTCCATCCACTCCCATTCTTGGAGTCAGCACAATGATTGCGCCCGCCTGTACAGTGGCGAAAATTAACTGGATGACCATAAATGGGTTGGATTTATCATCCATGCGCAACTTAGCCAATTGCAATGCAGAATGCGTTCCTAGTATCAAGCTGCCAATAAGGCATCGAACAGAAAAAGCGGATAATTCGCCCGGTAGCCAATGAAACAGTACTTCAGGCCAAATGAGGAAAGGAGCACCAATCACAGCACTGACAATGACGGTCATTGTCCAGGCGGTGTGGAAAAGATCATTCTTTCCTTTTGTTTGACCCCGAAAGCGATACATACAATCAATCATCCCCAGCAGCATGATGATTGAGACTAAGTTGGCAAGTGCAATCAAAACAGCATAGTTACCGAACTCTTCGGGAGGTAGCCACCGTGTTAGCAGAGGCTGCAAGAAGAGTGCGATCATTTTGCTTAATACAAGCCCAATAGCATAAGCCGCTACACTGGGGATTTGTGGCAATTTAAAGGTTGCAAAGGCGTTTATCATAAGCTTTCAACTAATTTAGAAAGGCGTGCAGCATGTAGATCTGCATTGTAATAGGTTAGCACTCGTTCGTAAGCAGCGGCTCTTTGTTGGTTCAGTGATGTGGTAGGTTGCTCTAAGATATGTTGCATAGCGTGAGATAGCGCATAAGGGTTGCCCATAGGAACGTTAGTGCCAGATTTTGCATCCAGAATTTCACGGCATCCAGAAAGATCAGAAGTAATGACGGGAAGCCCAAGCCCCATTGCTTCTTTAATCACAAGTGGGCCAGTGTCGCGGTCACCGTCGCTGGCAATACAAAAAGGGACAACCAGTGATTTGTAATGTCGTGCATTGTTTCGTAGCCAGCTTGCATTTTGCGCGCCGAGTAGGTTAACGCGGTTCTGCATGCCTCGTGTTTCTATCCATACTTGCAGTCGAGACATCATCGGACCATCTCCCACGATATCGAGCTTGGCATAACTAGGTAGTTGTTTAAACGCGCTGATTAATGTTTCTAAATCTTTTTTCTCTACCAAGCGTCCAATAAACAGAAAGTCGCGATTTGGTACCCATTCTGAGGTCAGTTTTGGGTAATTCTCTGCTTCAAGACCGCAGGCCACATAGTGAACAGGGGTGGTTGTCTGCGATTGTAAATGACGCATCATGTCATTGGTAACGGCACAGCCAAAGTTGGCATGTTTGAGCTTGGCTTCGAGATCTTGGGGAGAGGCATAGATATCCGCACCATGACCCACAAATGAAACGGTGATATTCAATATTTTTGCAGCGACAATGGCTGTTGCTGCACTGTGCCATGCAAAGTGGGCATGAAGATGCTCACAACCCGCTTTTTTGACCATCTCAGCCAAGATAGCGCCTTGCTTTAAGAGCGATAGGTACGAGAATCCTTGCTGTGCGCTGAGAAATTGATGGCACTTCGGTAAATGCTTAAAGTAAGAAAGCGCACTCAAGGTTAAATGAGAAGGGATATATTGGCATTGCTCTGCGAGTGCTTTATCTGCAGGCTGACAACGCTCCGTTGCTGCAAATGCAAATGGCTGAACCTCATGACCATGACGCATCATCGCGCGCATTTCGACACCAACAAATGTCTCAGAAAGCACAGGAAACGTGGGGATAATGTAGCCAATCTTTTTCATGGTCATGTCCTTTAGCGAATGTGTAGTTAAGTCTGTTGCCATTTTCTGAGTAACAGGCTGTCGACTTGTGTTGTTAATGAATCAGCAAAGAAAGTGCCAACTTGTCGAAATGTCTAGGCACAAAGAAAAGCGTATAAAGAGGAAGGCATACAGAGACGAAATTAAGCGACGGACCCAAAACGTTATATTAAATGTGTATCGGCAAAGAAAAGTAAGTTGGCATGTATCTGGCAATCTATTCATTAATTCAGAGGTAACACCATTTTGATTTTGTCATTTAAGGAGCCACCATGAAGCCTATAACTGTAACGGTCGTCATGCCCACTTATAACTGTCTGAAAACCCTGCCAACCGCGATTGAGACCGTTAGAGAACAGAGCTATGGTGTTGAAATTATTGTCATTGATGATGGTTCTGATGATGGAAGTAGTGAGTGGCTCACCGACCAAGCAGATATAAAAGTAATCACAACAGACCGTGTAGGGGTGTCTAAAGCGAGAAATATTGCTATTGAAGCTGCATCAGGAGAGTATATTGCTTTCCTTGACGCTGATGATTATTGGCATTCTGGTAAGCTTTTACATCAGCTTGCATTGCATCGTGCGAATCCAGATATGGTAATGAGCTTTACCAATTACTTTTTCTTTATGGACGATAAGCGTTCAGATTTACACTGCTTTCAATTTTGGCCGAAATTTACTCGCTGGCTAAATTTTCTAGGCAACCCCTTTTCTTATATTTTTGATGATTTCCTTGCTGATATTTATCGGGAGAACATGATTGGCACCAGTACTGTCATTGCAAGACGCGATGCATTACAAGCGGCTGGTGGCTTTGATGCTAAATTGCGATCGGCCTCTGATTGGGATCTCTGGCTGAAATTGGCAAATGCAGGGAAAGTCGGAGTGGTTAATGAGCCTCTTTGTGATTATACGTTCGGTCGGGTTGGCAATATCTCAGGAAACCATGGCAACCGTGCAGACGCGATGAAGACAATTTTAGATAAACATGCACACTTATTATGGCGCCGCCCGTTTTCAGTGCTTGCTGGCTATCAACGTTGGCTATCAGCCAGTGCAGACAATCAGCGCTTTAAGCAATCTTATGGGCGAGCATTGCTTCGCGAGATCGCAGGCTTTTGTTTAAAGCCGGATTTACAGATTTTGAAGACAATTTCCGGTGACACGATGAAGATGTTGTCGTTACGGTAGGGATAACGGCTTTTCACAATGAGTTGAATTTCACATGTGGCTATTGCGTTAGCATTGAGGGAGCGTGCGGTGTGTGCTGGCCCCCTAATGAGTGGCGTTACTTAATGAAAGTGGAGAAAATAACCATTTTCACTATTGTTTATGGAGACGTCACGTTGTTCGAGTAGCCCTAAGCTAGCGACTCTTTGTATGAAAGGATCATACTCCATATCACCAAGATCAGAAAGATCATAAAGTTCAAAATTGTCTGGTGTTTCAAGGCTTGCTACCTGAGAACCGACACTTTCAAGTGTATAGAGTGAGTACAGCATAGGTTTACTCATCTCGACTTTCAGTGGAATACCATCGGTATCTTTTTCGATGCTGACGTCGATATCTCCCACTTTACCTTTTAAAGTGATTGTTGAGTTTTCACTGTCATCGAGCTCTTTATCTATCTTCAAGAAGTCATAAAGTCGATTGTTATAGAGCATTCCCATTTGATGAGAAAAAGCGATGTCGTTAATGACTCTAAGCTCTGTAAAACCATAGTAAATGGCTTTTTGCTCATCCAAAAAATAACGTGTTTTACTCAGTGTTCCATTTTTGCCCACATGCCAAGAGTCTAAGACATTGACATCAGAGTAGTATTTTCTTATTTCACTCTCTAAGAGCTTTACACTAATGGTTTGATTTCTTTCAATTAAGCCTTCACGATGATAAATATTGTAAGTGTATGGGTTAGCCGATAGGTTTAGAGGTAACATCAACAGTAAACATGGCACATAAGTGACGGTTTGCTTTAAGAATTTGAACAGCATTGGATTTCTCTATTAAAAAAGTAGCCTACACTAGTAGGCTACTTAAAGAAGTAATTAGTCTATTGTGCTAGTTTTTTGCTTGCTAAACCTTCGAGATCACCAACCGTATTCAGAATATGGAATATAGAGTGCTGATCGATGTTACCGCGAACAAGATCTGAACCGACACCCGTTGCCCAGATACCAATATCTTCGCCAGCATGCGTACCACCATCCCAAGCCGCTTGAACAGCAGCCTGCTGTCGATAAACAACCGATTCGGTATTCTTATCTTCTAGGTTGATACGCTGAGTGCCTTCAAAAGTCGCATGACCGTGGGCACCATACAGCCCTGCACCGCTATTCGCATAGTGTAGGGTTGTGAATGGTAGTCCTTTATCATCACGAACTAGATCGTCATTAATATCAGTAACTAGACCTGAAATAGGATTACCCCTTTGTGTTTCACCCGACATCGTAAATGTGTGAGAGTGATCCGCAGTGACGACAATCATGGTCTCATCTAGGTCTACCATCTCAAGTGCTTTTGCAACAGATTGCTCGAACATCTTATATTCTGTGAGTGCAATGTTGCCCCAACCAGCATGGTGTGCTTGGTCAAGTCTTCCGCCTTCGATAACGAGGAAATAACCTTCTTCATTATCGTCGGCTTCTAGTAACTCAATTGCCTTTGTTGTCATCTCTTCTAAACTTGGCTGATTAGAGCGGCTTTCTCTATCAATCTCATACTCTAAGTGGGTAAAGCCAAAGAGACCAAAAACAGGAAGTTCATTAGCTTCAGCTAGTTGATATTTGTCATTAACGAATAGACCGTTTGAATCATCAATCCACTCTTCAACGAGGTTAGCACCGTCTTTTCTGCGACCTTCTGACATTTCAGCAGGGTAAAAACCACGAGATCCACCACCAAGAACTACATCGATGCCAGAATCCAAATCTGCTGTTATCCCTTCGAAGCCATCTTGAAATTTGTAACGGTAACGAACAAGCTGTTCCGCGATGTCCTGTGTACCTTCACATCGATATCGGTCACCATGTGTATCGTCCTCAATATCACGTAGCTGAATAGAAGCATAAGCAGAGGCAGGTGTTGCGTGAGTAATCCGTGTATTGGTGACAACCCCAGTACCTTTTCCAGCTAATTTAGCAAGATCCAGTGCTGTTAATAGACGAGTTCCCTCTTCAGGGCAGTCTCTATTACCGATTGAGTCTGCCACATTGACGACATATTTATTGATTTTCATGCCGCTAAGAATGGCACTTGCGGTAGACGCAGAGTCAGGCGTTTGACCATTACTTGCGTAGGTTTTGACAGAGCCAGCAAAAGGGAATTGTTCAAAACTAGACTGGTACTCTTCGCCACCTAGGAATTCTGGGTACTCACCATCTTTATTCTTTTCTTGTCCCGTATAGATACGGCCTGAAGTATGTGATGATATACCCATACCATCTGCGATAAATAAAATAATATTTTTAGCTACCTTGTCACTGCTCTGGTAACCATCTGCTTCTAAAATATCTTGAACACGTTCACTCGCAGGCGTATACCAATCGTTGACCTTTTCAACATCTGAGACCGTCGCGTCCCGCAGTTCCCAACCATTTCCGTTATCAAGTTTTTGGTCTGTGTCATAAGAACGACTGCTGGTACAGCCTGCAAGGAGTACAAATATGGAAAGTGTTATGGCATTTGTAGTGAATTTCATTTGTAACTCCTACTATTGTTCTTTGCGTTGAGAATATGGCTTAGCACCTAGCTCTGCAGCGGCGTTTATTACATGAAATACAGAGTGCTGCTCAGTATTACCCTGAGCTAAAAATGCACGAGGTCCACGAGCGAATAGCATAATGTCTTCACCTGCCTCAGTGACTTCAGCCAAAGGAATCAAAGCTTGCTGAATATAATCAAGCTCACCAATATCGGTATTGGTAAAGTTAGGGTTACGGCGTACTACTTTGTTATCGATGATATCAAATGTGTTTTCTGCACCAGGACCAGTTGGGTAGGCTAAGATACCGTGTGGTTGATCATCTGCAACACCAATTGGTCCGTCATCAACAGTCCCTAAAATGTCACGTCCACGACTAGCATAACCTGAGATGGTAAGAGGTGTTGATTGGTCTGCAGTAACGATAATCAAAGTGTCATTTACCTTACCTTGTTCGCTCAAGTTAGCGATGAGCGCATCGACCGTTTCTGATAGCTCTTTCACTTCGTAAAGTGCTCGTTCTGCATTACCTGCTTTGTGAGCATGAGAAATACGCGCAGAATTCACATAAAGAAAGAAATCTTTGTCATCCGATGAAATCATGTCTAGCGCTTTGAGGCTCATTTCTTTTAATGAAGGCTCATCAATGTAGCGTTGGTCAGCGGCATAACCCATATGTGAGTCACTAAATAACCCCATAACTTGCTGTGCATTGTCTATTTTACCAAAATCGAGAAGTTCGCTGCGTGAATCGATAAAGCTTCGTTTACTGTGGCCATCTAGCCAGTCAGTAATTAACGAACCGTCGGTGCGGTTTCCACCATCTTCACGGTGAGTAAATTCTCGTAAACCACCACCGAATAACACATTGATAGGCGCTGCTTCTGTGACCAGTTGCGTTGCAATATCATTGACTTTCCCTTCACAGCTCGATGGTACAGCACTTTCCCATGATGTGTTTGGGGTGTGGGCATAAGCCGCTGCGATACCTGGAGAGGTAACCCTTGCATTGGTAACTAACGCTGTCGTCATCTCTTTAGCGGTAGCCAGCTCAAGCAAGTTGATTAACTTATCATCATTTGTTTCACAGTCTGAGACATTGATATTACTTGGTAATCCAACCAGATTTGTATTGGACTTAACACCGTTCATCATGCTTGATACCGACGATGATGAGTTACTAATCTGGTGGTCGTTTGAATATGTTTTAAGCATTGACGTGTATGGGAAGCTTTCAAAGCTTAAACGGTTTTCTTCACCCGTCATCTCTTTTAATTGCCCATCATAAATTCTAGCAGCCGTCAGCGTACTGACGCCCATTCCTGAGCCAACAACGAGTACGACGTTACTTGCTTTTTTATTAATATGATTCGCTTTGTCTGTTGTGAAATTAAATTCATTAAGGGAGGTTTGATACCAATCTGAATTCTTTTGGTGATCTGGAATAATGCTGGAATTAGCATTATTCCAGATCACTGAGGCAATGATAGCACTTAGTATCATTAATTACTCCTTGGAAAAAGAAGAGCGTATTTGGTTTGTTTATGAAATAAATATGTCACGTAAATTAATTTTAATCAAGGGTTGTTATTAAAGATTATTTAAACTTTTGAGTGTGTAATTTATAATTCATGATATCATTTTGGTGAATGCGGTGTTGCATTTATATTACCGCTACCTATCCCTGCCAGGAAACGTTTCATTAGATTTTTACTGAATATTGATCCATAAAATTTATGATTTCAATCTTTTTGATGGAATTGTTTGCTGTTTGAACAGTATTTTGCTGTTGTATGATTGTTTTTTTAGTTGTAGAATAATTTTCGTTGAAACGTTTTTATTTGGTTTTGTTGTCTGTTTAGTATTTGGTGAGATAATGAGCTTTTAATGCTTGTATAATTATTTTTATGGTTGTGTTGTTTATACCTTTTATTAAAGGGGGTTATTGCTGTTTGTTTTATTAAGGTGGGGCTGTAAAATTTAATACTTGTGTTTTTGTTGTGGGGTTTTAATTTATTTATGTTTTGGTTCTATATTGGTTGTTGTTAATAAGCGCAACTTTTCTGGCTTGTAGATTATTGTTTCAGTATTAATGTACACTTTATTATCATCCTGTTTTTATCAATCTTGCTTTGTTTGACTATCAGCTATTTCGCATATTCCATTTCTATTCATCCATTTTGTCGCGATATCTTTGCAGTAACCTTCCTATCTCCTTCATGGGCTAGTGACCGTTTGGTCAAAACTTTGAACGCAAGAAGACGGCATTCCTGTCGCAATTTAATGTGCGGAGGGGTTCTCTGAGGGGAGGGGCTTTTTGTGGTTATGCTTTTAATTTTTCCATTTTTTCGTCTTTATCATTCACTCTTCGTCTTAGGGAGGGCAAAGCAACTTATGTGAAGTGAATGAATGAAAAAGATCGACGCTGTCGCGATAGGCATCGATATGTTTCCTTTCTAAACAACCTCACCCATCTGCTTTAGGCTCAGCGCTGAAGCATCCGATGATCACCACCGATTTCGCAGAGGCGCAGCTAGAATTAGTGACGCCAGCGTTAAGCGATAGAAAAGCAACGTTTGAAACTCTGGAGGTTTTGCATTATTTTGTCGCGTCTCATTTACCGACGAATGAAACACTGTGAGCAGCAAGTATGCCGCCTGTATTGCCAGATGAAGAGGCGATTAATACTGCTGGTTATGGGCTTTCAAATGTGGGACAGCTGAATAGATGTTATCGGAATGGACTGGCGCATCGCCTGCTGTCGATTAGAGTTATGTTCTCAGTTACCACCTACTTCTCTACTCGAAACGCTGGATGACGATACAGCACGCCGATCAAATTTTGGTGATGAATGTGGGCGCCTGCGTGGCGTAAACAGAATGAAAGAGCATGAAAATGAACACAAATAAAGAGCACATCGCTTCTTCGCATATACCTCAACAAGTTATTGAAGATGCCTGTGAATGGGCGGTAATGCACGGTGTTGCGTTTCGACAAAAAGATAACACAGCCAGACATTGCCCATTTAGTATTGCGCCAATGACGATGGAGCGACAGGTCTTTGAGCACATTCAGAAAGTGACTCCATTGATTGCGAAGCTGATTAGTCATGTGTCGGAAGACCACGATTTTTTACAGTCATCATTAAGTGATATGTCTAAAGCGGATCCTTTCTTTGGGCGCTTAATGTCGTTACATCAGCAAGGGCATGGCGATATTGGTCATCGAATGACACCCGCTCGACAACCACTACTCATCATGCGAACTGACTTTATGGACGATCGTCATTTTGGGGCTAAAGTGATCGAGTTTAATGGTATTGCCGCTGGCATGGGGCCTTTTGGGCAACGTGCGACGGAGTTCCATCAGTTTATGCAAAACCAATGGCCTGAAACTTATCGTGATTGGTTGGAAGATACCTCTGTGACACCCGCGGAAAATGTCGGTTTAGAGCAACTGGCGTTCGGTATTGCGACAACTGCGAAACAGATTCAAGCCGAATTTGATGAAAATGGTCAACCGACCTTTCTGATGGTTGTCCAAGCAAATGAAGATAACGTTTACGATCAACATCTACTGGAAGTGGCATTGCAAAAGCTCGGTGTTCGTACGGTTCGACGTACATTCGAACAGTTAAGTAATGAACTTTCAACTGGCGAAAATAAGCGCTTGATGCTGGCTGGTATCGGTGCGATTGATGTGGTTTACCTCCGCGCGGGTTATCAATATATCGATTATTGTTCCTCGGAACGCAATGAAGCGGTTTGTTGTCATACATTGAGCCAAACGCGGTTGTTTATCGAGCAGCATCATGTCGCGGTGAATGCAACAATTAGCCAGCAATTGGCGACCAGTAAGTCTATGCAAATGCTACTGACAATGATGCCCGCACAAGAGTATCTTCGCTGGGGATTAACACTTGAAGAAGCAGAACTGGTGAAAAGTGTACTTGCTGATATGAAACCGATTAACCGTGAGGCGATTGATTGGTTTAACCACGAAGCGAATAAGCAAGAGTGGGTGTTAAAAAATCAGGGCGAGGGGGGTGGTCATTGTGTCTTTGGGGATGACATTACCGAGAAGCTCTCTCAACTTTCACCGACAGAGTATGACGCGTGGGCGCTGATGCAGCGCTTGTACCCTCATGAACGAGAGAAGCCTACCGTCGCAGTACGAGATGGTGTACAAACTGTCGTGGATGATCTTGTCAGTGAAATTGGTCTGTTTACGGTGAATTATCGTGGGGAGGCAATGACAGAGCTTGATGGCTATGCGGGTTACCTGATCAGGAGTAAACCGGCAAGTGAAAATGAAGGCGGTATTCATAGCGGCAAAGGGATACTGGATTCGCTGACACTCGTCGGTTAATGGATGAAGCCATCAATCATCAAGCATCAATTAATAATGTAGAGCGAGTTGTTCTCGCTCTACCATTTGATTGACGGTTCAGATTACTGATTAAATTTTTCAGTAAATGCCATGATTCGGGCTGCATTTGCGCCGCGATCACTGCGACCAACTCGAGACACACTACGGATATCGACACGGCTTTCGCTGTTGATCGGTGTGACCTTAACGACAACATCATCCATAAAACCAAAAAAGAAGGTTTTAGCGGTTGCTTCAAAGCGTAATGCCTCTGGCTCTTCAGCAATAATTTCCCATCCGTTATCTTTCGCAACACCAAGGGCTTTTGCGTACGCATCCGCAGCAGAAAGCGTTGACGGTATTGGTTTAATGTAGGGGTAGAGTTTTTCCTGTATTACGGCGACCTCTTCTCCTGCATAAATGAGTGAGTTTTTGGCACCCGCACGTGTATCGTCAAGTACTAAAAATGCAGGCGGGTTCGTGGTATCGGTTGTTATATCATGGATTGCAGGCCCACGTTTTGTTGGTTTAATGATGCCATGGAGCATGGGGGCAATGAGACTAAGCCCGATGAATACCGCAATCAAAGCCTTGAGTGCGCCAATTCGATTACGAGTGACTAATTGATAGATGAGCCCGAGCGAGCTTAAAGCGAGTAGAGAGAGCCCAATAGGGTTGAGGTAATTTCGAATGTAGCCAAAGCCAACGGTGGGGTCCCACAGACCCATACGTGCTCCAAAGACCATCACTGTAACCGCTAATACAGCGGTAAAGGCGAGGATTAATAATAATGTTCCAATATGTGATGTGCGGTTGTTCGTCATTTTCTATCCTTTGAAAGTTTTCAGTAAGGCATGGTGAGCCACTCCTCGGCTCGCCATGCCTTCGCTTTATCATTTCTTTGTTTTGTTATTTCTTTGTTTTGTCATCACAATATTTATGACAGCTAAGTCCTAATACTGGGGTTGGTTATTCGGTAGTGTTTGCTATTGCTGTTTTTTCATCGATTGCTTTATCATCTGCTTTGTTACCTGTTTTAAAGCGGTTGCAGATCAAAACAAAAAACAGCGGTGCAAAATAAAGCACAAGTACAGTCGCAGCCATCATGCCGCCCATGACCGAAGTACCTATTGCATTACGTGCGTTAGCACCAGCTCCTGTGCTGAGCACTAAGGGTAAAACACCGAGCCCAAAGGTGAGTGACGTCATAAAGATTGGACGCAAACGCATCTCACACGCTTGAACTGTTGCATCGATAATATTCATCCCTTTGTCGTATAGCTCTTTAGCAAACTCAACAATCAATATTGCGTTTCGAGCTGTTAAACCAATGGTCGTCAATACACCGACTTGGAAGTAAACATCGTTTTCAAGACCTCGTAACATGATTGCCGCTAGTGCGCCAAGGACTCCTAAAGGAACAACAAGAATAATGGCAATTGGAATGCTCCAGCTTTCATATAACGCAGCTAAGCAGAGGAAGACCATTAAGATGGATATTGCGTACAGGATGGGCGCTTGGTTACCGGCCTCGATCTCTTGGTAGGACATTCCCGTCCAGCTCACTTGCACATCGTTTGAAATCTCTGCGGCTAATCTATCGATTTCAGCCATCGCGTCACCAGTACTGTAACCAGAGGCCGCTTCACCGACAATTTCAACAGCAGAGTTACCGTTATAACGCTGCAGTTGAGGAGAGCCTTGACCCCAATGATAAGTACTGAACGCGGAGATTGGCACCATCTCACCGTTGTTGTTACGCACAAACCATAAGTTTAGGTCTTCTGGTGTCATGCGATACTCAGCGTCAGCCTGAATGTAAACCTTTTTAGAACGGCCACGGTCAATAAAATCATTGACGTATGACGATGCCCAAGCAATCGAAAGTGATTGGTTGATGTCATCAATTTCTAAACCAAGCACTTTGGCTTTTTCATAGTCAACATCAAGGAACAACTGTGCGGTATCTTCTAGGCCGTTTGGACGTGTGTTTTGCAATAACGGGCTTTGTGCTGCGGCACCGAGTAGCTGGTTTCTAACCTCGATCAGTTTGTCATGACCAATAGAACCCACGTCTTCTAGGTAGAAGTCAAAGCCCGTTGAGGTACCGAGTTCACGAATGGCTGGACTACTAAAGGCGAAGATTTGTGCGTCTTTGTAACTTGAAAACTCACCCATCACACGGGCGATAATGGAATCAACATCGGTCCCAGATTCAGTCCTTTCTCCCCAATCTTTCAAGCCAACAAATGCCATACCTGCGTTCTGCCCAGAACCTGAAAAGTTGAATCCTGAAACAGTAAATACATGATTAACGGTATGCGACTCATTCTCCTCAAAGTAATCCTTAATATCTAACATCACTTCTTGTGTCTTCTGTAATGTCGTACCGGTTGGTGTGGTGACCATCACCATGAAGTCACCTTGGTCTTCATTAGGTAAAAATGAACTCGGAAGTATGTTGTACAGATAAGCGGTACCAGCAAAAAGCATTATGTAGATAAAAACGAAGCGCAATGGGCGCTGTAAAGCGTGTTTAACGGAATAGCGGTACTTATCAGATAGCTTGTCAAACAGCCGATTAAAATGCACAAAAAGTTTAACGTTTGATTCTTTATCGACAGGCTTTAAAAGTGTTGCACACAGTACTGGCGTGAGGACCAATGCAACGATGACGGATAGCACCATCGCCGATACAATCGTCAGTGAAAACTGCTGATAAATAACGCCCGTTGAACCTGACATAAACGCCATAGGTATAAATACAACGGACAATACTGTCGTGATACCAATTAAAGCACTGGTAATTTGCCCCATTGATTTCTTCGTTGCGTCGAGAGGAGATAAGTCCTCTTCATGCATCAAACGCTCAACGTTTTCTACAACGACGATGGCATCATCAACCAGTAGACCAATAGCCAACACCAAACCGAACATGGTGAGAATATTAATTGAAAAGCCCAGTACTGCCATCACACCAAAAGTACCAAGCAGTACGACGGGAACGGCGATCGTCGGGATCAAAGTTGCTCTGAAATTTTGCAAAAATAGCAACATGACGATAAACACAAGCCCGACGGCTTCAAAGAGTGTTTTGACTACCTCACTGATAGAGAGTCGAATAAACAAATTGTTATCGGTCGTTTTAACGAGCGCTAGTCCTTCAGGGAAGCCTTTAGAGAGTTGTTCTAATTTTTCGTCAACAGCATCTTGTGTATCTAACGAGTTGGCGCCCGTTGCAAGGGTGATCGCAATGCCTGAAGAGTCCTTGCCCATATAGGCAGGGATCGATGACGATTCTTCGCTGGCTAACTCTACACGAGCGACGTCTCTGAGCTTAACCTGAGCGCCATCACTGTCGACTTTAATTAAGATGTTTTCAAACTCTTCAACGCTCGTTAATAAGCTTTGTGCCGTAATACTGGCATTAATTAACTGAGAATCAATCGCTGGAGTACCACCCAATTGTCCAACCGTCACTTGGCTGTTTTGAACGGAAACCGCATTTGAAACGTCAACAGGTGTGAGGCTATAGCTATTTAATTTGGCAGGATCTAACCAGATACGCATCGCATAGGATGGGCCAAAAATGGTGACGTCTCCTACGCCGTTCACGCGGCTCAAGATATCTTTGATGCTTGAATTTGCGTAATCTTGAATATCGCCTGCACTCATGCTTCCATCAGGCGAGTATAGGTTGGTGACCGACATAAAACCTGACGTACTTTTGGTTACCGAAGTACCTTGATTTTGTACCGCCGTCGGTAAGCGATTGCTTACTTGCTGTAAGCTATTTTGAACCTGAACCTGCGCGGTATCCGGGTCGGTGTCTGCACTAAAGGTCAGTGTGATACTGGCATTACCCGAAGAGTCACTTTTTGACGCCATATACAGCAGGTTATCTAACCCGGTCATACCTTGTTCAATCACCTGAGTCACACTGTCTTCAATCGTTTTAGCGGAAGCACCAGGGTATGAGGTTGAAATGGTGACGGCAGGAGGAGCGATGGTCGGATATTGCGCAACGGGCAGGGTAACAACAGCAGCAACGCCCGTGAGCATTATTACGATAGAGATTACCCAAGCAAAAATGGGTCTGTTTATAAAAAAGTTCGATAAGGACATGATTTACTCCTCATTCGATGCTGAAGGCGTTGTACTTTGTGTGCTGCTATCAACCACAACGTCAATATCATTTTTCATATTGATGATATTACTGATAACGACTTGCTCACCGCTCACTAGCCCTTCTTGGACTACCCATCCGTTACCCACTTCATCGCTGAGAACCACAGACTTTTTCTCTGTTTTATTCTCTTGGTTAACCACAAAAACAGAAGGCTCCCCTGACTGGCTTCGAACCACAGCAGATTGAGGTACAACTAAGTAGTCTCGCGCTTCAGGCATGGATATATGAGCGCGTACATACATGCCTGCGAGTAAAATGTTTTTAGGGTTTGGGATAATGGCGCGAAGGGTGACCGAACCGGTGGAGTCAGAAACAAGAGTATCCGAAAATTCGAGATGACCAACTTCCTCAAAGGCGCTGCCATCTTCAAGTGTGATCGATACAGGGATTTCGGCATTCTTGTCGGTGAAATCGGCAAACTCTTTTCTTATTTTTGTAACGGCAAGTGAAGACTGTTGCATGTCAATATAGACATTCGAGGTTTGCACAATCGTCGTGAGATATGAGGATTGCCCAGATGTTAACAAAGAGCCTTCAGACACAAGTGATAGACCCGCCTGACCTGAAATAGGCGCTTTAATTTGAGTATAAGAGAGTTCAATATTGGCATAGTCTAACTCTGCTTGGCGAATCGCGACCTCTGCTTGAGCTTCTTTGTGAAGGGCATCGACATCATCAAAATCCTGTTGGCTGGTCAAATTTTTGTTAAGTAGTTCTTTATATCGAACCACACTTTTTCTGTTTGTCTCTTCGCTCGTTGATGCTTTTGCTAATTGAGCCTGTGCGCTATTTACATTCGATTGATAAATCGTCGAGTCAATTTCATAAAGAACATCGCCCGCTTCTACTTGAGAGCCCTCTTGGTATAAGCGCTTTTTGAGAATCCCTGTTACTTGTGGTCTTACTTCTGCTTGTTTGAAAGCGGCGATTCGTCCTGGTAGTTCGGTCGTTAAGCGCAATGTTGTCGGGGTCAATTCTAAAACATCAACATGAAGGGGGCCGGGATCAGGTCGTTGCACTATGGCTTGATCATTACAGCCGAACAATACAGTGCTAGAAAGAATGATACACAGAGGCAATTTTAATGAGTTGGGGAGCGACATAGTGATACCTTTTAGTATTAGCGTACTGACAAATATAGATAAAAATAGCAACGCAAAGGTTAAGAAAGGGTTAACATTGCGTGTCCCAGGGTGGGTTTTTCGATGGGGAGTATCATTTTGAGTAATGAGTGTGCCTTTGAAACGCAGCAATAGAAGCTGGCGTTACGGTATGAATCCAACGCCGAATCATTGATGCAAGGTAAGGTACAGTCGTCGGGTTATCTTCAGTATTAATATAAATAAAGCAGCTTCAATGTCACAGAAGCTGCTTTAATTAGCTTAAGCTCAGCGGTCATCAAATAGCACTATGTAAATACAGCTAGTCGCATGTTGTGTTCGACCTCATAGCGCTTGAGGCGTGAAATTAACGGTGCGGTGAGTGTCATTCCGGACTTTAATAGCACAGCGCTATTTGTACCGACGATGGCTTGTTGCACCACTTGTCCTTCATGTAACTCGTCAGCCGATAAGCAGGCGTTGCTATCATGGTCGTAAAGGTTGTTTTCGATAAACGCTTCGAATTGGCTGACAATCGTCGCATCGTAGTCAATATTTGCCTTTTGATGGAGTTGTAAAAGTGCAAACTTGCGTCGATTACCTTGAATCGTGTTGCTCTCTTGTAAAAGATCAAAATCTCGAATGACGCGAAGAATTCGTGATAACAGAGGGATTTCTTCTGACGATAAACGGTGAGGTGATCCGCTACCATTCATATTTTCATTGAGCCCTTCGATAGTATTAGCAACCTCGGTGAGACCCGGAATGGAAGAGACCAGTTGCGAGCCAAAAAGGGCGGGCTCATTTTGACGATGAGCTTGTTGGGCGTCTGATGTTTCCATTGCGAGTAGACCAATGTCATACATCAAAGAGGCAAGGTAAAGAGTTGTTGTTTGCTTACTTTCCAAGCCATAAACCGCAGCAAATCTCATTGCTAATTTTGAAATACGTTCGTAGTGCGCTTTTTTATCGGCAAAGCGAAATTCAATTAATTGGTGGATGAGCGTAATTGTACTTTGATAAAGCGCTTGCTGCTTTTTAATCTGTTTCTTTGCTTCTGCTTGTGCGCTGCGTATTTGTTGCTGCTGCTTTTGAATAGAGATCTTTAGCTTTTTTTGATTGAGGGTAATGTGCTCGAGTTGACGCGCCTCTGACTTGTTTTTTTTGACCTCTGAGGCAAGGCCACAAATTGTGCTCATTAAATTCTTATGCTGCCAAGGTTTTGTCATAAAGGCGCTAACGTGCCCTTCATTGACTGCGCGTTGAGCGGTATCCAAATCAGCCTCTCCGGTTAAGAGGACACGCGCACACTGTGGCTGAGCGTTTTCGGCATTGGTTAGTAGTGTAATACCATCCATATAAGGCATTGAAAAGTCGGTAATGACGACATCAAAGGGGGTATCTTTTAAATACTCGAGAGCATCGGCAGGAGCTGAGCATGCAGTGACTTGAAAACGTGTTTCCAAGCTATGTTTGAGTAACATTAAAATTGATTTATCGTCATCAACAATGAGAATTCTCGCGTTTTTGTTCATGATTCCTCTCCTTCTGAAAAAGGGAATTTAATTAAAGTTGTCATGCCGTACCCATGTTGTTGATTAACAGTAATTTTACCGCCCATGTTAGTAATGGGTGTGTGAAAAAGTGATGTAATCAAATCTTGATGCAGTGCTGATTTTTCTTGATTATCTGAAAGGGCGATACAAACAAAAGATTGGCACTGGTATGTTTTCAGTGTCACGGTGCCGAATGCAGTATTGTTGTTCGCATTCATGATGATGAGCTGCAGTAATATTCGTCGTAATGGAGCAGGTTGACACATGACAGCAGGAGCTGTGGTGTCTTGGTGCTGAATTAAACGGACGCTATGCCCAAATAGCGGTGTGGTGAACTCGATAATAGGCTTGAGGATATCGTTAGAGATATTGCTCATCGCAACTTGGTGATGGTCCGTTGCTTGCAGTGAAGTGAGCTCTTCCCAAAAGGTACCATCTACTAACAGTGTATCGACTGTTGAATCTAAAGAAGGCGTATCGTCAGAAATAGTGATGGGCTCAGGCAATCGTTGAAGAGCTTCCATCTGTTTCTGCACAAGCGATACGATAACAGCGTTTTGATTTTGTAATTCAGTGATGATCGCTTTCTCTCTTTCTTTTAATTCAGCCTGCTGACTAGATACCGGTGAGGCCTCGCGATACGCTATTTTTTCAGCGATAGCATAGAGATATGTTTGCAATGTTTGTTGGGGCTCACAGGGTAAATTCTTTGCTGGATAGGGGAGTTGACGATGGATTAAAAAGTTTTCTGCTAGCTTGACTAAGGTTATCCACGGAGTGATTAAAAATTTTCTTGTGAGCGCTGTCAGCAGAAAAATGATGGGTGCAGTAACAATGGAAATGGCAAGGTTAAGATTGGGACCACTGATTACTAACCACATGGTGATAGCGCCCACGACAACACTTGCCATAATAATAGCGAATGCGAGCATGGTGAATGCTATTCCTTGATTAGTAGTGTTTTTTTTCATGACCTACCCTGAGGTTATTTAAGAAGCTCTTTTCGCTTTGTGCGACTAAAAGACGAAATCCTTTATCTACAATAGATGTTATGCAATAAATAAGCCGTACTTAAAAATCAACCTTATGGCATGCTCGCTATTTGGCTTTACTTCATCGATAATCTAAGTATCCCTACAATAACGACATACCTAGATATATTCGCAGACACATAGGTATGTAGACACATAGATTAGAGAGATACATTCATGACGTTGACCTCAGAACACTTAATAAGCACTTTGCCGCAATTTGCGAATTCAGTTGCTAAATTGCTTAATGATTTAGGTATTTCGGCATCAGATTTATTTGCTGACCATATTGCCCTTAGAGTGAATGGTGTTGAGACTGCGAACACGCTTTTTCCGCAATGGTTGCAGCGAGGCAAGCAAATCTCTAATGCTGTTATTAACGGAAGACCAATCTGGATCGTGAAACTGGACAACGATTTGACTGTCGGGCCATGGCAAGTGGATTGTGTAGAGTTACCTTTTCCCAGCGATAAGCGCTATCCCCAAGAGGGCTGGGAGCATATTGAATTCGTTGTGCCGGGTGAGGCAACAACGATTGCAGCTCTTGAAGTGGCAATGAAAAAAAACTTCCCCCACAGTAAGCTGTCTGTAGACGAATTATCTGAACTCGGCATCGCTTATAAAGCGAGTGAGCCTCATGCTGAAGGTGAGCAGCTGCCTAACCCTACGCTAGCGTTTAAGCGTGATGGTGTGTGTGTTAAGTTTCATTCCTATGCCATTGAAGAAGTGGTTGCAAGTGAGCGTAATAACCTGAACGGTTAGCGTTACGTATAATACCGTTACAATTTGCTGATATCAGTCTGAGCCCATTTTGCTATATTCCCGTTGCAGTATGAAGCTTTTCATTCAACAGTAAGTGTTTCTTCCTATTACGTTAATACGTTAGGGGGATGATTTTTCGTTGATTATAGATAAGCGGTTATGCAACAAACCGGTGTGAATAGTTAATGGTGGAATGGTAGTGAAGTTTCAAATCGTACTTATGATGTGTACCGTCTTGGTTTCAGGTTGCAGCAATCAGCAGTTGCAAACTGCTGGGATTGGCGGGGCAACGGTTAATGCTTATCCGCAAAACATGACAAATAGCCAGCTCTGTGAAATTCAGATCTATGGTCGCCCGACGACACAAACCCGTGTTGCTGTGGCAAGTGAGTACACACGCCGTGGGCTTAATGGTGATTACTGCGAACGCCAATACACGAAAAATACCATTGTGAAATGGTATGACCGCTGGTTATCCTCTCAGCCTGAAATCTCAAACCCTATAGAGGCAACCCCCGAGCTTTACAAATAAACAATCGGGTATTTAGAGCGGATTTCTGGGACATTGAATGATAGAGTTCTTGCTAGAAGGCGCTTAATCTTAATAACGGTTAATTTAGCTAAAAAAGGCGCATTGCTTTTCCGTATGGCTCTCCGATACAGAGAGACATTGCCACAGAAAACATGGTCACAGAAAGCCTTGTCACAAAAAATATTGCGACAGAAAGTATTGCGCCTTTTGTATAGCTTAAATTGTCAGTTATAAAATGACAGTGCGGTTACCGTTGACGAAGACCTTATCATCGAGCACAAAGCTCAACGCCTTACTTAATACAGATTTTTCGACGTCTCTTCCTGCATGAGCGAGATCTTTCGCGCTAAAGTTATGATCAACGGGGATGACTTGTTGATGGATAATCGGCCCTTCATCCAAATCGTTGGTCACGAAATGAGCGGTTGCGCCGATGATTTTCACGCCACGATCATAAGCTTGCTGATAGGGTTTTGCACCAATAAACGCCGGTAAGAAGCTATGGTGGATATTGATGATTTGGTTTGGAAACTCAGCGACAAATGATTCGGTTAATACACGCATATATTTTGCAAGAACAACGTAATCAGGATTGTAGTCTTTGATGAGGTCGACGATTTGCGCTTCGTGATCTTCACGTTCTAGATCAACATGACTCACCGTGTGGTAGGGGATATCAAACTTTTCGGTTAAGCCTTCTAAGGTATCGTAGTTACCAATGACGGCGGCAATCTCAACATCCAAGGCACCTGCATAGGCCTTCATTAAAATATCACCAAGACAGTGTGCTTCTTTTGTCACTAGGATGACGATACGTTTACGCCCAGAGCTGATTAATTCATGGCGGCTGTCTTGGGGTAATGCACTGCTAAGGTCGGCAAGAAACGTGTCATCGTTAAAGTAGCCTTCGAGCTCAGTGCGCATAAAAAAGCGTTGGTTGGTGTTATCAACAAACTCGTTGTTGTGGATGATATTGAGTTGATGCTTGTAACAGATATTGGTGATTGTTGCGATTAATCCTTTAGCATCACTGGACTCTGTCACCAAGGTTTTGCGTTCCATGTATTTCCCTGTTTCGTCAATTTTATTGTAATCAATATCCCGTTTTACTCTTTATTGTGCGATGGGTCAAAGGTTATACCGACTCACAAAGGGTCAGGATGGCGCTACGATTGATTTTGATCATCTTTGGTGGCTGGGTTAGGGCATTAATCCTTTATCAAACGGATTCTTGAGGCTGGTTAAATACACAGGCATAATAGCGCGTTGAAAAGAATATGAGCGACCACAGTCATCAAATGATGACGGCTTTCGGGTGTAATAAGGTATTGTAAATTTAATGATTGATAACTATTTTTCACCCGATGGCGTATTGGCTAAAGCGATAGAGGGCTTTTCTCCACGAGAGCCGCAGCGAGTGATGTCACGCGCTGTTTCGACTGCGATCGAAACACAAACGCAGCTGGTTGTTGAAGCCGGTACAGGTACAGGAAAAACCTTTGCTTACTTGGTGCCTGCCCTGACCAGCGGTAAAAAAGTCATTATTAGTACTGGCTCGAAAGCGTTGCAAGAGCAATTGTATCACCGGGATTTGCCCTTGATGGCTGAAGCACTCGAGTTTTCGGGAATAACGGCTCTATTAAAAGGGCGCAGTAACTACCTTTGCCCCGAACGTCTCAACAATCAAATCGATGAAAGTCATGCGGGCGAGAACCTCAACTTTGGTGAGTTGATTTCTGTTCGGCAGTGGGCGAGTTCCACTAAAAGTGGCGACTTGAGCGAATGTGAAGCATTAAAAGAAGATAGCCCTCTCATCCCCATGATCACCTCTTCTAATGATAACTGCTTAGGGAAAGAGTGCCCATCTTTCGAAGGCTGCTACGTGGTAAAAGCACGTCGTCGAGCGATGGAAGCAGACCTCGTTGTTGTCAACCACCATCTATTTTTAGCGGATGTGGCGATCAAAGAGACAGGATTTGGTGAGCTTATCCCAGAGGCTGATGTCTTTATTTTTGATGAGGCTCATCAGTTACCCGATATCGCTAGTCAATACTTTGGTCAATCGTTAACAAGCCGTCAAATTACGGAGTTGGCAAAAGACATTACGATTGGCTACCGCACTGAAGCGAGAGATATGAAGCAGCTTCAGAAAACTGCCGACCGTTTAAGTCAGGCCGCGATGGATGTGAGGCTAATCCTTGGAGAAGGCGGTTACAGAGGTAACTGGCGTGAAGCTTTGCAATCGGCACCTATTGCACGAGAAGTTGAGCGTTTAACAGAGATACTTTCCTTAACGTATGATGTGCTTAAGCTCGTGTTAGGTCGAAGCCAGCTCTTAGATACTGCGTTTGAACGTGTCACCATGCTTAAATCACGTTTAGAGCGCGTCTGTGATACATCAATTACAGGCTATTCCTATTGGTATGATACGACACCTCGTCATTTCGGGTTACATATTACGCCGCTCTCTGTTGCTGAACGTTTCCATCAACAAATGGAAGAGCAAAAAGGATCTTGGATATTCACTTCAGCCACTTTGGCGGTTGATGATGACTTTAGTCACTTTGCGAATCGACTGGGATTGAAGCCAGCCGAGCAGTTTTCATTGCCAAGCCCGTTTGACTATCAGCAGCAAGCGCTACTTTGTGTCCCTCGATTTTTACCTGAGCCAAACAGTTTTGGCTTAGCAGATAAACTGGTTAAGATGCTCGCCCCTGTGATCGAAGAGAATAATGGTCGATGCTTTTTCCTCTGTACGTCACATCAGATGGTTAAAGACCTCTCTGCTGGATTTAGAGAGGTGCTTGATCTACCGATTTTGGCGCAAGGTGATATGCCTAAACAGCAATTACTCAGCCATTATATTGATGAAGGCAATGCCGTTTTAGTCGCCACGGGGGCATTTTGGGAAGGTGTTGATGTTAGAGGGCAAGCCCTGAGCTGTGTTATCATTGATAAATTGCCGTTTACCGCACCGGATGACCCACTTTTAAAAGCCCGGATTGAAGATTGCCGTTTACAAGGCGGGGACCCGTTTGCACATGTACAAATTCCAGATGCAGTTATTACCCTAAAGCAAGGTGTCGGACGACTTATCCGTGACAGTGCCGATCGAGGTGCATTGGTGATTTGTGATAATCGAATTGTCACGCGGCAATATGGCGCCGTATTTTTGCGAAGCCTACCAGATATTCCACGAACACGTGATTTAGACGACGTTCGTCAGTTTTTATTGGATGCATAAGCATCTGATCCGTTATAACCATGAGCATTCAGAGGTTTGAATGACGCTTAAAATATTGGCTGTTGATACAGCTACCGAAAACTGTTCAGTCGCTTTGCGTCTGGGTGATGAAGTCATTCATCGTAGTGCTATCGCCCCTCGTGAGCATACGACGAAAATTTTACCTATGGTCGACAATGTGTTGGCTGAGGCTGGCATGAAACTATCGCAACTTGATGGTTTAGCGTTTGGTCGAGGACCAGGCAGTTTCACCGGTGTCAGAATTGGTATTGGAATTGCACAGGGTTTAGCATTCGGCGCAGATTTGCCGATGATGGGCGTATCGACTTTAGAAGCGATGGCACAAGCGTGCTTCCGGCTCCATCAATCTGATCGTGTATTGACCGCGATTGATGCACGAATGGGTGAGCTATATTGGGGTCAGTACTTGCGTCAAGAAGGTGCATGGAAAGCGGTTGTTTCTGATTCGGTTGCTTCTCCTGATAATGTACAACTCATTACTGATAGCCAGAAGTGGATGACGGCTGGAACGGGATGGGCGGCTTACCCTGATTTGGCAACGCAACTCGGTGTTGCAACGTCTTCAAGTGGTGTAGAATTTCCACAAGCCCAAGATATGGTGATGTTAGCGACATTGGCAGATGCAGTGAGTGCTGAACATGCTGAACCTGTATACGTCCGTGATACCGTGACGTGGAAGAAGCTACCAGGTCGCGAATAAGGTTCTTGAAAGCCCAGAGTTAAGGGGCCGCTAATGCTTAGCAAGCACTCATTGGTAGAGTGCTTGATACGAGAAAGGAACGGGTATGGTATCGATTCAGGGCTTGCCGCAAACGGCACCTCAGCCACAAAAGATACAGCGTAATAAGCGCAAAAAGGCACAAGCTGCTGCTGATGTCACTCAACCTAGCCCAGTGGCTACCGCTGTCTCTCGAGGTATACGAGCGAGTGAAAGTGCTGACGGCGCTGCGCAACAACATGCCCGTTTACATTATGATGGTCCTGACTCTAAAAATAGGCAGGCATTATCTTCTTATCATGATGTCCTTAACCAGCGCCGCAGAGAAGAACTTTCTGAAATGTTTGGTGTTGATATCTATGTATAGTAAGTACTGCCATTCATACCGCTGTTAGCGAAGATCTTATGAAAGAAGCAACTATCCAATTAGACTCGGGCCAATGTATTGCATTTTTGGCGCCCGAGGAGATAGATGATCTTTTGCCTAGAGTAATAGCTCTACATGGCTGGCAAGATAACGCAGCCTCCTATGAGGTGTTAGCTAAAGGGCTAAAGTCAGTGTGTAACCTTTGGGTTGTGGATTTAGCTGGTCATGGTTATTCATCATCAAGAAGTTATGATAATTTCTATTACTTTCATGATTATGTTGATGATCTGGCGCAATTTGTCGATAAGTTGCAACTTCCTTCACTTCATCTGGTCGGACATTCTCTTGGAGGATTGATCTCTACTTGCTATGCGGCAGCATTCCCCGTTAAAGTTCGCTCGTTATTTTTGATTGAGTCTTTAGCCCCTCTTCACGAAGGGGAGTGTCATGCTGTTAATCGCCTTCGGGACGGTATTAACAGCCGTCGGAAGATGCGCAATAAACCGATAAGGCCCATGCGTTCTCGTCAACAAGCACTACAGTTACGACAACGGGCTACCCCTTTAGCATCAGACCTTTTATGGCCGTTAATAAAACGTGGGACTACCGAAAAGAAAGATGGTGTCTATTGGAACCATGATGCGCGATTGAAAGCGGATTCATTATTTCGGATGACAGAAGGACAATCTCGGGCAATGATAGCTGCGATTGAGTGTCCAGTTACCGCAATCCTCGGAGAGTCGGGGTTTACAGAATTAAAACAACAACAGAAACAGGCATGGTTCAAGTCACTGACGGTTCATAATGTACCCGGTGGGCACCATTGTCATTTAGAAAGTCCGGTGCCGGTTATCCAGCATCTGACGCAACATCTTCATCGTTTTGAACACGACAAGTAGGCATGAGCCATACAATGAACGATAAATAATATTGTTATTTGTTAGTGAGTCGAAGCTTGATTGAATTGCTTTTGTATAAGGAGAGCACCAGTGGATAAGGTTTGGTTGAACCGCTACCCTACAGATGTACCTGCGGAAATTAATCCTGAGAGTTACCCGACATTAGTCGATATGTTTGAGAAATCAGTGCATAAGTACGCTGACCAAACTGCTTATGTCAATATGGGGCAGGTGATGACGTTCCGTAAGCTAGAAGAGCGCAGTCGAGCGTTTGCTGCTTATCTACAAAACGAACTAAAACTAAAGCAAGGTGATCGCGTTGCGATTATGATGCCTAACTTGCTGCAATACCCGATTGCGTTATTTGGGATATTGAGAGCTGGTATGGTGGCAGTCAACGTTAACCCGTTATACACCCCAAGAGAGCTAGAGCATCAACTTAATGATTCTGGTGCAAAAGCAATTGTCATTGTTTCGAACTTTGCACACACCCTTGAAAAAGTGGTTAAGAATACATCGGTTAAACACGTTGTATTGACGCGCTTAGGGGATCAGTTAGCACGCCCTAAAGCAACCATCGTTAATTTTGTTGTTAAATACATTAAGAAGATGGTACCGAAGTATAATCTACCAGATGCTATTTCGATGCGCTCAGCCTTGCGCCTTGGACGCCGTCTTCAATACGTTAAGCCGTTTATTAACCCTGAAGATACTGCATTTTTGCAGTATACCGGTGGCACAACCGGCGTAGCTAAAGGTGCTGTATTAACGCATCGAAATATGGTTTCTAACGTTTTGCAAGCCAAAGCAATGTACTTGCCAGTGCTAACGGAAGGCCGTGAAGCGATCGTGACGGCGTTGCCGCTTTATCATGTTTTTGCACTCACTGTGAACGGTTTGTTGATGATTGAAATGGGGGGACAGAACCTCTTGATCACAAACCCTCGTGACATTCCGACATTTATTAAAGAGCTTAAAGCATTCCCGTTTACAGCCATTACCGGTGTGAATACGTTATTTAATGCTCTGCTTAACAACGAAGATTTCCATGAGTTAGACTTTTCTAGCCTGAATCTTTCTGTTGGTGGTGGTATGGCTGTGCAACGTGCTGTTGCAGAGAAGTGGCAAGCAACCACTGGTAATTACTTACTTGAAGGCTATGGTCTGACAGAGTGCTCGCCACTTGTTGCATCTTATCCATGTGATTTGGTTTCATATAACGGCTCTATCGGTATCCCTGTGCCATCAACAGATGTACGTATTGTTGATGAAGAAGGTAATGTATTAGCCAATACCGAGGTTGGTGAGTTACAAGTTCGTGGCCCTCAAGTCATGAAAGGCTACTGGCAGCGTCCAGAAGCCACCAAAGAGATTATGACTGAAGATGGCTGGTTAGCGACAGGTGATATCGTTCGTTTTGACGATGAAGGCTTCTTGCATATTGTCGATAGAAAGAAAGATATGATTTTGGTTTCGGGTTTTAATGTTTACCCGAATGAAATTGAAGATGTCGTGGCATTAAATGACAAAGTGCTGGAAGTTGCAGCAATTGGTCAAGCTCACGAAGTGTCCGGTGAAGTGGTTAAAATCTGTGTCGTGAAGAAAGATGCGACTTTAACGCGTGAAGAGTTACTTCTGCACTGCCGTAAGCACTTAACTGGGTACAAAATTCCTAAGGTCGTTGAGTTCCATGAGGATCTACCGAAGACCAATGTAGGTAAAATATTGCGCCGTGAATTGCGAGAAGCACAGACCGAAGAGAAGTAATTCTGTGTAATTGAGCCACAGGCTCAATTAAATGGGGTTGAATCCGTTATGTCGCCGTTTTTTACGTTACAATAATGGTCAATAAGAAATGCCGACGACTATGTCGGCATTTTGTTAATTACCGCTAATTCGAGGGACATTTGTGAATTTTGAGATTGTCAGCGACCTTTCCCGTCTAGAAACATTATGTCAGCACGCTAGCCAAAAATCGGTTGTGATGCTAGATACTGAATTTGTCCGAACACGTACACTTTATCCGCAACTTGGACTCATCCAACTTTTTGACGGCGACAATCTAGCGTTAATTGATCCTATTGCTTGTTCTCAATTAGAGCCTCTTTGGGCGCTAATGAAAGATCCTTCAGTGATCAAAGTACTTCATGCTTGTGGTGAAGATTTAGAAGTCTTCCAGCATGTTGCTGGCTTTATGCCGACTCCGATGATTGATACGCAAGTGATGGCTGCATTTTTGGGCCATGGTGTGTCGATGGGGTTTGGCAATTTAGTAAAAGAGTACTTAGGTGTTGAGCTTGAAAAAGGTGAGGCTCGCACCAACTGGCTTGCCCGTCCATTAACTGAGAAACAGCTAGACTATGCTGCTGCTGATGTTTATTACTTAATGCCGTTGTATGAATCACTTCTTGAAAAGGTTCAAGCGGCAGGCTGGCATGATGCCATGATGAATGAATGTATTAACGTAGCAGCTAAACGTGGTAAAACTGTTGATTCAAGCCGTGCTTATCGCGATATCAAAAATGCTTGGCAGCTGACGCCGCGTCAATTAGCCATTTTACAATTGGCTGCGCAATGGCGAATTGAAGAAGCGAGAAAGCGAGATCTTGCGCTGAATTTTATTGTCAAAGAGGCCAATCTTTGGAAGCTAGCGAGGTTTACCATTAAGTCGAAAGGGTTTATGACGAAACAGGGCTTCGAAAAGATGGAGATCCAACGACATGGAACTCGCCTTATTAATATGGTTCATGATGCTGAAAAAATTCGTGAATCTGAATTGCCTGAACCTATTTCTCGCTTAGTTGATCTCCCTGGATACAAGCAGCAAGTTAAGACAATTAAAGATATCGTTACAGCGGTTGAAGCGAAAACAGGCCTTGCACAAGAGTTCTTAGCATCAAAGAAACAGATTAATCAGCTTATTGGTTGGTATCGAAAGCACGACCAAAATCCTGCTAAACGCCCTGAGATGTTATCTTCGTGGCGACAGCCCCTTTTTGAAGCTGAAGTTAAGAAAGTGATGGAAAGTGTTGAAGAGTAGCGAGAACACGCTTAATTTCATCCAATAATAAAAAACCACCGTTTAGGTGGTTTTTTAATTTCATCTGCCTATAGAGCATAGGGCACCTATACAACGAAAATTAGCCTATGAGCTGAATTTTTCGCAAAGGTGTTGAATGCGACTATTCTTTGTCTTCCGGAAGCGTCACATTGAGCTCTAGGACAGAAAGGTCACTCTCTTTCTGATCTAAATGCACACTCACTTGTTCAGGGTTAATATCGACGTAGCGTCGAATAACTTCCAGGATATCTTTTTTGAGATCCGGCAAGTAGCTTGGAGAGGTATTACCAGCAGATCGTCTTTCAGCCACGATAATCTGCAAACGCTCTTTAGCAATATTGGCACTTTTCTCTCGCTTAGGCCGAAAGAATTCAAGTAAAGCCATAAGTGTTTATCCTCCAAACAGGCGTTTCAACAAGCCTTTTTTCTCTTCTGTTAAAAAGCGGTAATCACGTTCTTCGCCGAGTAAACGTGCGATCGCGTCATCATAGGCTTGGCCTGCAATTGATAAGTCATCATGAATGACAGGCTCACCACGGTTAGATGCGTTTAGAACGGACTGACACTCTGGGATTACACCAATTAACGGAATATGAAGTATCTCTTCAACATCTTCGACGCTCAGCATATCACCATTAGTGACACGACCTGGATTATATCGAGTCAGTAATAGATGTTGCTTCACTGGCTCCAATGCTTGTTCTGCACGCAACGACTTTGAGTCAAGGATGCCAAGTATTCTGTCAGAATCTCGAACAGACGAAACTTCAGGGTTGGTCGTGACAATAGCTTCATCGGCGAAGTAAAGCGCCATCATAGCACCGGCTTCAATACCTGCTGGAGAATCGCAGATGATGAAATCGAATTCCATTGCTTTTAAATCATCAAGTACGCGTTGTACGCCGTCTTTTGTTAACGCATCTTTATCTCGAGTTTGAGATGCAGGCAAGACGAAAAGGTTGTCGACTCGCTTATCTTTAATCAACGCTTGGTTTAACGTTGCTTCGCCGTTTATGACATTAACAAAGTCATAGACGACGCGCCGTTCACAACCCATGATTAAGTCAAGGTTTCGCAAACCGATATCAAAGTCGATTACTGCAGTTTTCTTACCTTTAAGCGCTAGCCCAGTTGCGACAGCAGCACTAGACGTTGTTTTTCCTACCCCACCTTTACCGGAGGTAACCACGATAATACGTGTCATCGATGTCTAATCCTTTTTAATATTATTTGGCAAGAGGGCTGATGTGTAAATTGTCATCAATGAGTGCAATGACAACACTTTTACCCCAATGCTCATTCTCAATTTTGTCACTTAGCCAGTAGCTGCCCGTTATTGAGACAAGTTCTGGCTGTATGTTTTGGCAAAAAATTCTGGCTTCCTGTTGGCCACTAGCGCCAGCGATAGCTCGACCTCGTAATGTGCCGTATATATGAATACTGCCATCTGCAATGACTTCAGCGCCAGGGCTGACATGATTAAGTATGACTAGATCACAATTTTTTGCGTAAATTTGTTGCCCTGACCGCACAGGTGCCGTGATTACTTTCGTTGGTTCTAAGGCTTGTGTTTTGCTCGAACTCTCTTTTGCTGCTGTCATAATAGCGAGCTTTGCGTCTTTAATATGTTGACGTTGCTCAGCGAGACACCCGCTAATACCCACAGGGATCATTCCAGCTTCTGTCACCGCTTCTTTAAGAGAAGTGAAAGAGATTGTTTTCTTACACTGGCTGATATCGATGATAACAGGAGCAGATGCAAAAAAAGCAGGCGCTTGCTGCACTTTCTCAGATAAGAAATCACGAATGGCATTTACATCATTATCGAATAATTGAAGCACCGAAAGAGTGAAACTGCTTCCTTTCAATTCGGCAATTTTAGTCATACCTTAAGACCTTGTATCAACACCTGGCAGGGTTTAATGAAAATATTTCCCATGGTATATATGTTAGTGGAGTACAGCAAGTTATCCTTGTAGTAACGAGTGAATATGGTGATAAATTGTATTTTTTTACGAGTTTTTTAAACCTTCTTCCTTCTTTTACTGTCATATTGGTCAGCATCAGCTATACAGGGTGTTAAACGATAATGATATGGGACGAATATTCAGTATCGCGGAATGACCGTTTAGCACATAAGTATGAAAAATTGTATGAAATGGAATTAAGATATGCATTGTGCTGTTTATAAGAGTGATAAAAAAGTTGGCGCTTATCTCTATGTTGAGAAAAAAGGGGATTTTAGTCGTGTTCCTGAAACTTTAATGACAATGTTCGGTCATCCTGTTTTGGTGATGGTTTTCGACATTGATAAACGCCAAAAATTGGCACAAGCGAATATCGAAGTGGTAAAAGCCGCGTTGGGTGAAAGTGGCTATTACTTGCAGTTACCACCACCCTCAGTGAACTTACTCGATGAATACAAAGAATCAAAATCGAGTGGGGTAAAGAGTAAACACTAATAACGAATATGATAGGTAGGCGAGGATGGTTAAAAAAGGATTACTTGGGATCTGCTTAGCCGGAGTAAGTATGGGGTCACTAGCACAACTTTCATTTGATGATTATATCTTGAAGGTTCAGGCTATTGCTCAAGAGAATGGAATTAGTGAAGAGACGATTCAATCGGCTTTTCAAAATGTCAGATTGTATGAGTCTGCAATAAAAGCAGATAAGAATCAGCCTGAACGTCGACTTACCTTAGGCGAATATTTAAAGAAATCTGTACCTCAGTGGAAAATAAATCAGGCGAATCAGCGTTATCAAGAACATAAAGATATATTAGAAACGATAGGTGATACTTATGGAGTATCACCAAAGGTCATTGTCGCTTTATGGGGAGTAGAGAGTAACTTTGGTCGGTTCTCGGGTACCTATGATGTGATTTCTGCATTATCAACGATGGCTTATGAAGGTAGAAGAGAAGCTTTTTTTCAGTCTCAGCTTTTAGATGCATTAACCATTCTGGAGCGTGGAGATATTGCTCGTGAAGACATGAAAGGCTCTTGGGCAGGTGCTATGGGACAGAGCCAATTCATGCCTAGTTCCTATTTAGCTTACGCGGCTGATGGTGATGGCGATGGTGTTGCCGATATTTGGAATAACCCTGCCGATGTGTTTGCGTCGGCGGCTAATTACTTAAGCACCGTGGGTTGGAAAACTGGCTATCGCTGGGGTAGGGCTGTTGAGCTGCCAAGCAGTTTTGATGCGGATTATATTAGTATTCAAAAAGAGGATGGTAGGTTATTAACATCTTGGGCGGAGTTGGGTGTTAAACAAGAAGGGGGGAGAGAGTTGCCAGTTGATGAAATCAAGGCTTGGCTGATTGAGCCTGAAAAAGGGCAACATTATTTAATCTATGATAACTATCAAGCATTATTAGACTGGAATCGTTCACACCATTTTGTTTTCTCAGTTGTGACTTTGGCATCTAAAATTGATGATTAATAGCTAATACACGACGACTTAGTGAAAAAAAAAGGCCCTAAAGGGCCTTTTTTGTACAATCCATCTAATTAAATTAGATTAGATTAGGAAATCATCTAGAGATTTACCTTCGTCGAGAGCGATTTTGATAACAGATGGTGTACGGCCTTGGCCTGTCCATGTCTTATCTTCGCCGTTTTCATCAACGTATTTATATTTAGCAGGACGAGCAGCGCGTTTTGCTTTAGGTGCTTTACCTAACATTGCTACTAGTTCTTCTGGATCAATACCGTCTTTGATTAGCATTTCACGGTATTGTGCTAATTTCTCTTCACGCTCTTTTTCTTGAGCGCGTGATTCAGCTTCTGATTCTTCACGTTCTTGAACAACGGCCGTTAATTTCTCTAACGCTTCTTGTAGTTGCTCTAGCGTTAATTCACGAGACAATGCACGCAGGCTACGTAAGTTCAAAAGTGCTTTAAACGCTTCTGGCATGTTTATTTCCTACTCTTAAAATGCATCTAACGATGCTGTTAGTTATTTTGTCTGTTCAATAATAATACGAAACCAAACAGTTTGCCAAGCTATTCAATGTAAATTTACGTATAAAACCGAATAAATGAGTTATTAATCTCCATTACTTGAAAAATAGATTAAAACTATTAATAGAGATTTCACTAGCGGTGTGAATAACACCAATGATGTTCTGTAATTATCTGGGGACATGAGTAGTCCAGATTGTGTTGTTATTTTTGATAAGTGCAATAAATTACTAGAGCGAGTTTAATTCTGTGGGGCTACTTAACCGCTCAAATCTGTTTGAAAGCTGAATATGACTTTAAGAATACCGATGTAAATGCTTGATGATGTAATAATACTGTCCACATATGTTGCAAGTTGTACATGTTGCAGGATATGAATGCTGAATTTCTGTAATGAGCAGGATTTTAGCACTTGCAATGTGCGTTCGGTCACGTAAAATGGCCCCGTCCTTAACTAAGGGTAGAGGCGCACTGATTATCAGTAACAAGCAGTAGGGTGATACCGATGATAGCTTGTAAAAGGAATCCGTGCCGAAGTCAGAACGGTTTATCAAACCACTGGCTGGGGGAATAGCCGAATAGGTATTTCACTGCCATAGTCATTATATATTCACTATGGAGCGCTACTGTTGGGTAATGATGGGTCTATTCCTTTCTTTATTCTCATTTCACCTTATGGTGCAGTAGATCTCCAAGCAAATGGTTGCAGTAGAGATCATGGAACTTATCGATTTTTCAAATTCTTACATATCATTATTACCTGCGCTAACAGCGTTAGGGTTAGCGATTCTAACTCGTCGTGTGTTAATTTCACTAGGCGTTGGTATCGTACTTGGTGCACTCCTTCTTAACGGTTTTTCTTTTACAGGCACAAGCGGGTACGTAGTCAATACTTTCAAAAGTGTTGTGATTGAAACAAGCAGTGTTGTTGAGGGTGGTGTAACAAATACCACCCATGCATTAAATACTTGGAATATGAGTATTGTTGCCTTTCTTGTCTTACTTGGTATGACAACAGCGCTGTTAACTCTTTCAGGTGGAACACGAGCATTCGCTGAATGGGCACAAGCACGTATTAAAACAAAGCGTGGTGCTAAATTATTGACGGCATTTTTAGGGGTGTTCATCTTCGTGGATGATTACTTCAACAGTTTAGCCGTCGGTTCAATTTCTCGTCCGGTAACTGACCGTTATTATGTTTCTCGTGCAAAATTGGCTTATTTATTAGACTCAACGGCAGCGCCGATGTGTGTGCTAATGCCAGCTTCAAGCTGGGGCGCCTATATTATTACGGTGATTGGCGGAATTCTAATCAGCCACGGTGTCACTGAATACAGTGCATTAGGTGCGTTTGTTACCCTTATCCCAATGAATTTCTATGCTGTGTTCGCACTACTATTGGTGTTTGTTGTTGCTTGGTTCCAAGTTGATGTTGGACCGATGCGTCGCCATGAACAAGAAGCAATTCGCGGAAATGGATATTCAGAAAACGATAACGCAAGCAGTGATCTGAATGATGAGCTTGGTATTAAAGAGAGCAACAATGGTCGTGTGAGTGATTTGATGATGCCAATCGTCACCCTTATTATTGCCACTGTTTTCTTTATGATCTTTACTGGCTACCAAGCGTTAGCCGCTGATGATGTTGCATTCTCAGTATTGGGCGCATTTGAAGAAACTGATGTTGGCATGGCGCTCTTTTATGGTGGCCTTGTCGGTCTTGCTGCTGCATTAATTCCAGTTCTGCGTCAAAAGCTACCAATGGCTGATGTTACTGCAACACTTTGGGTTGGTGCGAAATCTATGTTCGGCGCAATCCTAATTCTATTTTTTGCTTGGAGCATTGGTAGCGTTATTAGTGATATGGCAACGGGTGCCTTTTTATCAACGATGGTTGAAGGCAACATTAGCCCAAGCTTACTACCGTTGATCTTGTTCTTGCTTGCTGGCGCAATGGCTTTCTCTACAGGAACATCTTGGGGTACTTTTGGTATCATGTTACCTATTGCTGGTGACATGGCAGCAGCGACAGAAATTGCGTTGATGCTACCTATGCTAGGTGCAGTACTCGCTGGTTCAGTATTTGGTGACCACTGTTCGCCAATTTCAGATACGACTATTTTGTCATCAACAGGTGCGCGTTGTAACCATATTGACCATGTTCAAACTCAGTTGCCGTATGCTTTAGCATCAGCATTAGTCGCGAGTGTTGGTTTCTTAGTGCTGGGTTTCACTCAGTCTCTATTCACAGCGTTAGTTGCTGCTACGCTAGCATTTATCGGTATTTGTACGGCATTGATCTGGATGTCTCGTCGCCCAACAGCGAAAGCCCAGAAAGTTTAATGTTGATATAGGGAGTCATCGTACAGCAGTGCGGAAAGGCTCCCAAGATAAGTACTAATAGTGTGTTTTAGCTAATAGAATGCCATTTAAGCCCGCTGAAGCGGGCTTTTCTGTTTTTATTCTTCGGTATTTTTCGGTAGCATGCGCGCAGAACACGGGAGGAACGCCAACAATGGCTCAAATGTATTTTTATTATTCGACGATGAATGCCGGTAAATCAACGACCTTATTGCAGTCATCATTTAATTACCAAGAGCGTGGAATGAATCCGGTTATACTAACCGCGTCCATTGATGACCGTGCAGGGATTGGCAAGGTGAGTTCTCGTATTGGTTTGCAAGCAGATGCTGAACTGTACGCGCCGGGAGATGATCTTTTTGAGCGTCTAGAAACATTGTCACAGCAAGGGCGTATTGATTGTGTTTTGGTTGATGAGTGCCAGTTCCTTGAGAAAGCACAAGTCTATCAGCTGACTGAAGTTGTAGATAAACTTAACATACCTGTTCTTTGCTATGGCTTAAGAACTGACTTTCAAGGTGAGTTGTTTGACGGAAGTAAGCATCTGCTTGCTTGGGCTGATAAGCTCGTTGAGCTTAAGACCATTTGTCACTGTGGGCGCAAAGCCAATATGGTCTATCGAACGGATGAAACGGGCAAGGCTATTGCCGATGGTGACCAAGTCCAAATTGGTGGTAATGAACGCTATGTTTCTGTTTGCCGTTTCCACTATAAAGAAGCTCTCGATAAATAATCTGTAGTTTCGAAGGTGGGATGAGCAAAAGCTGCCATACCACCTTCATAGCCACCCCGCATCCCCAGCCGTTTCTATCTTTATTGCAGTTACTTTTTTCGCTGTGCTGTGTTGCACGCATTCTCAGATTTATGTGATAACTGTCCTACTTATCCTCTTTTCTGTATTCAACTTTGGTCATGTTTAGATGTTACTGTATGGAAAATGCACCACGCTAATCTAATCTCTCTACATCTGTTTTGAACATACCTTTGTCGGCCAGCAGTGTGACGGCTTCCACTGATAGATGACCTTAAGGGAATAGGAGAAAGCATGACATCACTTACCAAGTCAAAAATGGTTGATAGCGTTTTATGGATAATAACCGCTGGATACATCTTTTATCATTATGGTGCCATTCCTTGCCTTGTGGTCAGTATCATGGGTTGCCTGTCTATTGGTTGCTATTTTATGACGGTAAGGGGTGCGGAAGCCCCAGACGAAGCTCAGCTTGAGGGGGATCAGATAGCTTTCTCGGTTATCCAATGAAACGATTCAAATTGCGCTGAGTACGGAAAAAGTCTCTTTTGCCATTGATCAGTTGAAGCCAAAACTGGAGCGTCAGTTATCTTCTGTTGTTCACATCGCTTTTACCTCTAATGAAATCGCTCAAACGCTCGGAGAGACATCAAACTCTTCTCAAGAGGCGACGTTATCAGCTCAAAGTATGAGAAAAATCAGCCAGCAGGGTCAAATAAATTTAGAGAAAGCCGTGTCAGAAATGCAGAATATCAATAACCAGACAGTGGCTTCTTTGGCTCAGATAGAAAGTCTAGATAACCTGAACTCGGGATAAGAAGAGAAGGGAACTAAAAGCTGGCTCTGCGATCAGATCTTTCAACCAAGAAGGAAATTATCGCAAAGGAGCCAGCTATGAACAAACTAACCGACCTATTTTGTCATGTCGATGACTTTTGTCAGGCTTTTCTGCC
>JBHOGO010000090.1:0-16651 GCA_043421945.1 bacterium sp. HQB-150
TATTGAGGCTATCCATAGCAATGTGACTGTCTGAAAGAGTAACCTCAATTAGATCATATTTTTACTTAGATTGGTATTATAGCTCTCGAAGCTATTATTAAGGAGTTTAAATGTGGAGGTAAATACGATATAGCTTAAGCGAGATTAACAAAACGTTGACCTTGTTAGACAACAGGAAGTGTCACGGAGAACTAATAATGAAAAATGAGTTGCAAGGAATGCGATTTTCTTTGTTCATAAGTGGAATATGTCTACTTTGGTCCACGGCAATTTATATTGCTATTCAGTATTTTCAAGTTACAAATATACTTATTACCGCACTCCTCTTTTTGTCCCCATGCCTTTTTCTCATAAACCTCTTTCACCGGCGTGAGTCCCATTGTCATTCAGTACTGGAAGCGCTTGATGGCGAGTTAAAAGGTGCTCAAGACACAAACATTAAATATCAAACGCTATTAAATACGTTACCGGATTTGGCGTGGATTAAGGATAAGAAAGGGAAATTTTTAGCGGTTAATCAACGGTTTGGTGAAAGTTTTGGTATTGATTACGCAACCATTGTGGGAAAAACAGACTTCGAAATATCTGACCCACAAGACGCTGAAACTTATACATTAGAAGATCAGCAAATTATGATCACAGGGCAACCTGTGACACGTGAGATAAATGCACGACATGTTGATGGCCATTATAATTGGATAGAATTAATTAAAGTTCCTGTCTATGAAAATGGGGTTGTTGTTGGTACAGCTGGTACAGCACGTAATATTAGCGAACGCAAGACAGCGGAGTTAAAATTAGAATTTCAGGAAAGTTATGATGAATTAACTCGACTACCAAATCGCAATTCATTGGAGAGAGATGTAAATAGAGCGATTAGTGAGCATAAGGCAGGAGAGCTTCTTGCTGTCTGTGTTTTGGATCTCGATAAATTTAAACTCGTTAATGATTCTATGGGGCACATTGCTGGCGATAAAGCGCTCACATTAATGGCGAAAGCACTTCGTCTCTCGGTCGATGATCGTGGAAAGGTATACCGATTAAGTGGGGATGAATTTGTCGTGGTCTTTAAGCAGTTAAAGGGCATGGCAGAACTGAATGCTCTAGTGAAAAAGTTGCTTGATGCCTCATATCAAACTTATACGATTTCAAAATTCGAATTTGATTTGTCTGCGAGCATGGGAGTGAGCTTTTATCCCGATCACGGTGATGATTGCTGGGATTTAGTGAGAGCCGCAGATATTGCTATGTATCAAGCAAAGAAGGCAGGGCGTAAACGTTACCACTTTTTTACTGAAGAGTACGCAGGCCTTGCTTTCGAACAGCTCTCTTTAGAAAAACGCCTCCGAAATGCACTTCAAAATGAAGAGTTCTTCCTACGCTATCAACCGATTATTGATATAAATACCGGGAAAATGATCGCAATGGAAGCGCTGGTGCGTTGGGATGAACCAGAGAAAGGTGAACAACCGCCAGCAGTCTTTATCCCTTTTGCGGAACAAACGGGATTGATAACAGATATCGGTGACTGGGTGCTAGAGGCTGCCATAAAGCAACAAGCACAATGGCAGGCGCAAGGGATTCGGCTTGTAACGATGTCGATCAATGTCTCTAGTCTTCAGTTCTTCCAGCCTGATTTCGTTTCACGGCTTGCCTCACTTCTAGATACCTATGAGCTAGAGGGGCGCTGGATAGAGCTGGAACTCACTGAAAGTATCTTGATGAAGCACGAAGACCGATTGATTGCCACGTTGAAGCGCATCCGTTCGTTGGGAGTTAGCTTGAGTGTTGATGACTTCGGTACGGGGTATTCTAACCTTTCTTATCTTTCTGCCTATCCAATCAATAAATTGAAAATAGATTGAACCTTTGTTGATATGATTGATCAGCGACCGGATAAAGTGACGATTACCAAAAGTATCATTGAACTGGGTCGAAATCTAAATCTTGTCGTCGTCGCGGAAGGCGTAGAAAGGATACAAGAGCAAGACATGGTGAAAAACCTTGGATGTAATCAGATACAGGGGTACTTACACTCACGACCGTGCCTGATTGATGAACTGGCGGATTGGCAATGTCACTCGAAGTTGAACGCTGATGCTATTGCGTATTAAGCCTTGTCTGTGGAGCTATAAATATAATCGATAACGAGGGCATCGAATAAAACGTGATGCTTAATGGTGAAAATCTACCTCTTAGCGAGCGATGGATCACGCGTTCGCTACTGTAAACACGTATTGGTTATTGAGTTTACCTATTGAGTACAAACAAGAGTGAGTGTAGTGTGGACGGCAGACTTCATGGTTAACCTTTCGGTATCCTTAGCTCTCTTGGGTACTATTGACTTAGCATTCTGTGAGGAGGCTTTGTATTTTCATTAATGCTCTCGTGCCCGAGTATGAAGTTGTGACCTCTCTCTCAGTGTTCTTTTTCAGTTAATCCCTTTTTTATGTACACTGAAATCGTTTTATATTCGGGATCCAATTTATGACTGCTGAACACGCCAATGACATTGAATTTCAATTAATTAAGAAAACATTGCTCGCCAATACCCATCAATCGTGGGCTGTGGATCCTTCTGAGACTTTCTCTATCCAAGTTAATGAGCTTACTGATGCTCAAAAGCATGCTTTTGTTGATGATTTGAACAAAGACCTTGCCGGACAGGCTCATGCGGAAACGCTTTTTACCGTTCCAGAGTATTGGTTAACAGATGATGTCATTGGAGATCGCTCCTATACGTTAGATATCGATATCACCTTAACGAAATCATCAGTATGTTGCGGGCTAATGAAAATTTCGCTCAGCTTCTGGAGAATGAAAGGGCGCTGGTATTGTTCAATTGACCTCAACCTTATTGCGGTGCTTTCTACGTATCGAGATCAAGGGGTCGGGCGTATGTTAGTGGAGCAAGGTATCAATCAATATATCAATCCACTGGTTATTAATTGCTTCTCTTCGCTAACACGGCAAGGTATACAGCTCGATCTTGTGTTTCAAGCTGATTATCTTAATCCGGCCAGTAAAAAATTGGGACAATTGGCTTATGAGTTGCTTGAAGAAATTGATATAGAACTCTCTACGCGAAGCTATTTGGTCGATATGAGTAGCGAGTAGAGACCTTGCTACCTGCGACTATTTTTATGAGAGAAATAAGCGCCAAAGAAATAAATAAGAGAGAGCCAGAAACGTAAATAAGTACGTTTATGGTCATTCTCACGCTGTTGTTTATTCGGAAACCGTGTCTCACTTTTGTTTCTAGGTAGATAATTCATCACCTATACCTTTTGATTTCCTCAGTGTTGGCTTATAAATATAAGTAGTGATAAAAGAAGAGGCTTCACAATGCAGGTACAACAACAGCGAGAAACCGAGTTTGAAAACCCGTTGATTTGGCCAATCCTCAGCATTTTAGAAGAGCAACCCAAAGGCTGGAAAGTCCATACTTTAGCTGAAGCACTGATGAAACGAGAGATGATTACGTCATTGGATGATGACAGTTATCTGGACCTTTTTAAGCGTAACTTTCTGATGATGAATGCGCTTTTTCAGCTTCAAGAAATGTTGTTGCCCAAGCAGTGGTTACAAGCTGAGGCGATGGATATTTGCTTGATGTGGGCAGCAGGGCAAGGGCAGCAAGTTAACACTCAAGACCCTCTACGTGAGTACTACCTTGATTGGCATAACTATGATGCTAGCCACCAAGATATTAAAATTTTGATGGACTCGTTTTGGAAGCGTTATAAGCAGCATGTTAATGATCAATCTTCTAATATCGTGGATCTTGATAAAGACGAAGCGCTGGTCGTTTTTGGGTTATCTTCTGATGCCTCAGATATCGAAATACGCCGCACTTGGCGTAAGTTAGCTTTAAAGTGGCACCCAGACAGACAGGAAGGTAATGCAGAAAAATTTCGAGAGGTCTGTGAAGCATGGCAAATACTAAGGGTGTGTTGAAGTCGACAGGATGAAGATAGGCTATCCTTATTTTTTTTGTTATTCTATCGAGACTTACGGCATCAAGGAACGATAGATGTATATAAGGCTGTCTTTGCTCTTACTGTGCTTCAGCAGCACGCTTCATGCTACTACTGTTTATGTCGCCTCTTCGTTTTCTCACCCACTTCAATTGGCCGCAGAGGCTGTTTCTCAGCAACTGACGATTGTATCGGGCTCCTCTTCATCACTTGCTCGCCAACTTACCCGCGGTGCTGAGTCTGATCTTTTTATATCGGCTAATACGATGTGGGCTGATTATGTTATTTCATACGATCACATTGCCCCCGCACCTCATAAGCTTACCGAATTAACGTCGCAATTATTGGTCATGAATCAACTGGCATTAGTGCGAAGTCCAAGTTTGAAAGAAGGAAGCTATATCTTTAGGGATGTTATTCAGGGCATACATGGTCGTGTAGCCGTTGGTAACCCGACTCACGTACCGGCTGGAATATATACCAATCAAGCTCGAGAAGCGCTCAACTTATCAGAAACCTCGGCGTGGGTTCCAGCAAGGAGTGTGAAGCAAGCACTGAGGTTTGTAGAGACAAATGCTACCCCCTTTGGTGTTGTCTATAAAACAGATGCACTTCATTCTACCCAGACTGTTTTAGTGGAAGTTATCGACGAAAATCTTCATGATCCCATTGAATATACGGCTGTTGCTTTAACGGCAAAAGGAGAGACACTCATTCAACTGTTAACCACAGAGCCAAGTATCAGGGTGCTTCAGGACTATGGGTTTCTTATTCCGTGATGCTGACAAATTTCGAATATCAAGCACTGTTATTGAGTCTTAAAATATCGACAGTTGCGGTTGTTACGATTTTCCCTTTTGCATTGTTTTTGGGCTGGCTATTAGCGCGCAAAGAATTCGTCGGAAAATCAATACTGAGTAGCTTGATTCATTTACCGCTTGTTGTCCCTCCTGTCGTGATTGGCTTCATGTTATTAATCACCATGGGGCATGATGGCATTGTAGGGCGATATTTGTACCAATGGTTTAGCATTAGCTTTGCGTTTAATTGGCTGGGCGCTTCTTTAGCCTCTGCCATTGTAGCGTTGCCGCTAATGGTACGGTCTATGCGGACGGGCTTTGAATATGTTGACCCCAAATTAGAGCTGGCCGCAAGAACAATGGGAGCATCGAAAGCGCGTGTTTATTGGACCATTACGCTACCACTTTGTATCCCCTCTATTATCTCTGCCATTTTACTTGGATTTTCACGAGCATTAGGGGAGTTTGGGGCGACCATTACCTTTGTCGCGAATATTCCAGGACAAACGCAAACGATACCTTTAGCTATCTTTCAACAGTTAGAGCTTCCGGGTGGAGAGTGGCAAGCGCTACGCTTATGCCTGCTGTCGGTGTTACTTGCTTATGGTGCTGTCGGGTTCTCAGAATACTGCCAACGTGTGCAGAAGAAGGCGGTAGCATGATTGATATTGATGTACTTTTTGAGCGTGATGGGCAAACGTTTCATTTTGATGTCTCGCTTCCTAGCGCAGGGGTTACCGCCGTATTTGGTATATCCGGCGCGGGAAAAACGACGTTCATTGACTTGATTGCAGGGGTGGTGCAGCCATCACAGGGCAGCATATCGGTGAATAAAACGGTTTTCTTTGATAGTACAAGTCGTACTAGCCTACCGATTGAAAAGAGGGGCATCGGTTATGTTTTTCAAGATGATCGGCTTTTCCCTCATATGACGGTGAAGAAAAATATCACTTACGGTGGACACAGTGATCAGAGATTGGAAAAGCTTGCAGCGCTCCTTGATATTCAAGTGCTGTTAGACCAATATCCTGATGCATTATCTGGCGGTGAGAAAAAGCGTGTCGCCATCGCCAGAGCATTAATGATGGACCCCCGTATCCTTTTACTGGATGAGCCAATGAGCGGGCTTGATTCACAGCGTAAACAGGAATTGATAAGGTATTTGCAACATCTTACCAGTGCCTTTAATATCCCCATACTCTTAGTAACCCATCAAGTCAGTGAAATTTTTCAGCTAGCGGATCACCTTGTACTCATCGATCGTGGCCAATCAATCTGCCATGGAGAGTTGAATGCATTGTGGACGCATATAACGCTGCGACCTTTTATTACTGAGGGCTTACTGAGTTCATTATTAAGTGCACAGGTTATTGATCGCCATTCAAAGTTTAACCTTACTTTAGTCAAAATAGCGGAGGGGGTTGAATTATGGGTTAATGGCATTGAACATCAGCCTTGCACTTGGTTAAACCTAAATATTGCTGCGAATGATGTCTCTATTACTAAGCATCCAGTTTCATCAAGTATACGTAACTGTGTGGAAACAGAGGTCATTGACATTGATAATGAATCACACACGTCTTTAATTACTGTTGAGTTGTCATTGGGCGGGCAAACGCTTCTGGCCAATATTACTGATTGGGCATTGGAAGAGTTAGGCCTATCCGTTGGAGATATGTGCTATGCTTTGATTAAGGGCGTGAGGGTAACCCCTTTGCAATGTGCCTCAAGTACGGTTAATACTAGACAATAGTTAAAAGTGGTATTAATATTCGCTTATAGCTGTTTCTTCTCAAGAAAGCTTTTCATCTACTCTGATACTGTTATAAAGCGTTTATGCGGTTTTGTCAGAGCGTCTGCATCCTTAGATGCATTACTTATTCTCAATGTGGAATACCCTTACGGGTTTATCGATCAATGAATGACTTCGAAAAAGCGGAAAAAGCCCTAGCTGCGGCTTTAAATCAGGTTGCAACAGGTAAGACTGAACAAAGAACGGATTATCGCTCTGTGTTGTTGGACTTTGCTGATGAAGTACCTGGCCGACAAAAAGCAGTAATTAAGCGTATGCCGATCGAGAAGGTAAATAACCTGATCGCAGTATTAAATGAGTTTAAGGAAGATTCACGTCAGCAGCGTATCGCTGAACTAAGTGAAATGCTCGCAAAAGACGGCATTGACCCGCGTGATCTTTTAAAATAAGTTTTATTGGTCAATCAGATTAAAACCACGACTAAACCTTAATGATCGCTGAGTAATTTAATTGGCGATAATAAATCGTAATAGTGCTCTCATTGACCTTAATGACCCAGAACACCAATACAATACCAAAAGGATTGTATTGGTGCTTTTTACTTTATAAGTCATGCGTCTTACTATCAATGGTCAGTAGTTTTAGCCATATCATTATGGTTTTCACTAGGTTATTGGTATTGAGAGCTCCTCTTCTAGGTGTCGGTAAACCAGGCTAATATGCTGAAAGCTTTCCACTAGTTGGTTATTAGCGTCTCTAATCTCATAGACTGGGCGACTACGCTTTCCATCTTGATGAATTGTACTTTTTTCAAAAACCGAAAATCCATACTTCTGCTTTACAAGCACTTCAACGTCCATGATTCCTCCTTTAATACCCGCTCTAAAAGTAAGCTTATTAGAGATAGGTAGGAGAGTTTGCTAACAAGATCAGAAACTCGAAAAAAACAGATCCCTCAACGAAAGTTTTGTGATCTGCTTAAAGTTTGAGGCTGTAGTGTTGCTTTTGTTTCAATTAGATGACAGTTACGAAGAGAACCAATCCGTATGTGTCGAAACAGGTTGATAAGTCCACGCTATGAAACGGCTTACTTTGTTACCCTGACGCATTTCTACGACTTTCTCATGGGCTACACCAAGTTGTGCCAGTTGTTTTTTGATTGCTTTAAGGTGTTCTGACTTTGACACTAAGCAAGTAAACCAGAGCACCTGATCAGCGTAACGTTTACTCTCTTTTGCCATGCGTTTTATAAATGCGAGTTCTCCGCCATCACACCAAAGTTCAGCGGCATTACCCGCAAAATTAAGCGATGAGGTACTTTGGGGCGGATTTTGTTTTTCTTGTCGGTTACCGCGTTTGACTTTGTTTTTGGCTAGGTTTGTATTCTTGCGAGCAGTCCCTTCTGTGGCTTCTTTCGCTGAACGATGGAAAGGAGGGTTACACATGGTGAAGGTTAGCTTCTCCCCAGCTGCGATAATGCCATCAAAGTAGGCGTCTTTGTTTGTTTGATGGCGTAGGGATATATGAGGAATGAAAGCAGGGTTGTCGTCGATGATGCTTGATGCAGACTTAATGGATTCCTCTTGAATATCTGACCCAACCAATTGCCATTGATACTCTGCAGCCGCTAGTAGTGGATAAATACAATTAGCGCCAACGCCAATATCCAATCCTTTTACTTTCTGACCGTAAGGGAGCTTTCCTGCATTACTTTCTGCAAGAAGGTCTGCAAGATAATGGATGTAATCCATACGTCCAGGTATGGGAGGGCAGAGGTTACCTTTCGGGATAGTCCAAAAATCAACACCGTAGTGATGTTTGAGTAAAGCTTTATTTAAAGCGAATACCGCTGCAGGCTCAGAAAAAGGGATAGTAGTACGACCGGCAGGCGAGGTTGTTAGCCATTTTTTCAGCATAGGTGCAGATTTGACGAGTACTTCAAAATTGTAACCATTTAGGTGTTTACTTCGATAGTGTAATCTCTGAACCTCTTGAGAGCTGGTCTTTTTTGATATCTTCTTCACGGTATATAGCCATTATTATTCTGATTGGTCATTATACATTGCTTGGTAGAAATGGTCATCTTAGTCAGCCGTTATTCATTCGTTGTTTGTTATAAATAGGTACATTCAATAACATGTGACGTTAAATTGCTTAATTTTAATTTGAAGTTTGTTGCGTCGCATAAACATTACTATAGTGTAGATAGATATAGTATGAGTCTAATCACTGATGTTGCGAGCATTCAAAAATAGTGGGTTATCGATCCTGTCAAAATATTTGGGCAGATGATCAGATAAAATTTTTGTAGATGAAAAATACTGAGTTCCAACAGGAGAAAGAATGAAGTCTATTGTGCAATATGCCGTTGCGACAGTTGTTGCTGTTTTTTCTGGATTAGCGATGTTCATGCTAATTATCCAATTTTAAATATATCGCTGTATGTAAAACCATCGTTTGAGTCTATTTTTAGGGATAAATGCTCGCTGATTCATTGTGCTTAAGGTAGCTTAGGGAGACCAATAATAAATAAAGGGCTTAAGCAATGATTCGACTAGCGACAAAGGACGATGCTGCCGCTATCAATGCGGTATACAACCACTATGTGACTCAAAGCGCCATCACGTTTGATATCGAGCCTTGGAGCTTAGATGAGCGCTTAAATTGGATGGGTAAGTTTAATTCAGAGTCTTCGCCTTATCAGCTATTTGTGTATCAGAGCGAAGGCGAAGTCGTTGGTTTTGCGTACTATAACGCATTTCGTGAAAAGGAAGCCTATCGTCTGTCTTCTGAAATTACCCTTTATTTGTCTCCACACTATAAAGGGAGTGGGGCAGGGAGTGAGTTGATGAATCACCTGCTCAAAGCCATGCAAAAGAAAGGCTTTAAAAAAGCTTACTCTGTTATCACTTTACCTAACGCGGCTTCTGTTGCTTTACATAAAAAATATGCGTTTAACCAAGTGGGTAAATTTACTGATGTTGGCTTCAAGTTTGAACGCTTTCATAGTGTTGCCGTTTACGAGCGAACATTGAGGTTCACATAATGTTTGATAAGCATGAATTGCTGGCCTTATCCAACACCAAGATCCCCTTTGGCAAATACGGCGGTCGCTTTCTCATTGACCTTCCAGAAGAATATCTGCTCTGGTTTGAAAAAAAAGGTTTTCCGGATAACCAACTTGGCCAACGCATGGCCATGATGCTAGAGCTGAAGCGTCAAGGGGCGGAAGCCGTATTACTTCCACTTGTTAACCGGTAGCTTGCAAGGTGTTCTTGTCTCTGTATTATTAATAATGAGCGGCACCTTCAACACGCAAAACCTAGCGTGGCTAGTTCTAGGCATCTGCACTATAGTTTCTCTATCGGGTACTCTATGAATGCCAATACCTTAACGTTTTGTCAGTATAGGTGTCATTTAAGGTTGATAGGTATAAGTGCGGATCTACTTTCGGATTAGGAATGAATATGGAAAATCAAATACTAAACCAAGAAAGAGAGTTTACACTAACACGCGTAGAATGCTCTCAAGGTGTTTTTAGGGCCGAAGGTGTGGCTGTTGTTGATGGGATACAGGTAAAATCCATTCATTATACTGAGTTGTGGCGCTTAAGTGCTGACGGTTGGATTGAAATAGATCTCTCTGATCAGCAAGAAGCCTCAATAACAGATTCTATTTTTCAAGATGTTGCTAGCCAAATCGTTCAAGACACTATGCAGATTTTTTAGTAAAAAAAGTCTATTACTTATTGGCGTATGTTCCTTTTTCTATTGGGTCATTGCTTGATCTGTAGTGCTCTAGAGCGGCCACAAAATTTTGCTCTCTGATAGGTTTAACAATGATGTAGTTAGCGCCTGCAGACATAAATGCGTGGTGAGCTTCCTCAAAGGCATCTGCTGTACATGCGTAGATAGGAGTGGTTATTTTCATTTCCTCACGAATGATACGTGTGGTCTCAATTCCTCCCATTTCAGGCATATGGTTATCCATCAAAATTAGGTCGTAAGATTGTTTAGCCAATTTACTTAACGCACATTGACCATTTTCAACCCAATCAACCTCAATACCGTACTTTTGACAAAAAACTTTGGCGACAAAAGCGTTGGTTTTATTGTCTTCGACAAGCAACACTTTAGTACCTTTCACAACGATAGAGTCGGTCGGTTTGGGTATATCAGTGTTAACAATCAATGGCTTTGAGGCTTCACGTATTGGAATGCTAAAGGTGAATGATGTACCGGCACCCACTTTACTTTCAATTGAAAATTGACCGTCTAAAAGCTCAATAAGGCTTTTTACTATTGATAGCCCCAGTCCACTTCCTCCGTACTTACGAGTTGTTGATGCTTCTGCTTGTGTAAAGGGATCAAACAACAGAGGTAGATACTTTTCGTCAATCCCTATTCCTGTATCTGAAACGCAGAAAGTAAGCAGAGAATGTTTTTCGTCAGATAATGACGCTACTGGTGTGGACTTACTGATTGATAAAGAAATAGTCCCTTCATGCGTAAATTTAACCGCATTACTCAGTAAGTTAAAGAGTATCTGTAAAATACGAGATTTATCGGAAAAATAAGTGGCTGTGATATCTAGTTCGGTGTTAACAATTAACGAGATGTTTTTGTCTGCACATAAGGGTTGATATACGTCGACGACAGGGTTGATGACTTCCTTTAGTTGCAGGTTGACGAACTCAAGTTTAAATTTACCCTGTTCGATACGTGAAAAATCGAGAATATCATTGAGAACGGTGAGGAGATGTTCACTACTTTGGTAGAGAATATCCATCTTTTCACGCTGCTGTGGCTGCGTTAAAGAGTTACGCAAAATTTGTGCGATGCCTAAAATACCATTCAGTGGCGTTCGAATTTCATGGCTCATTTTGGCTAAAAATTCAGATTTTGCTCTAGCAGATGCTTCTGCAGAAAGCTGAGCGCGACGACTTTGCTTCTCAGCCTCGATAAGTGTTGTGATGTCTTGTGCTTGACCGATTATCGACACCACTTGCCCTTCAATGACTAAGGGTGCAAGGTTCCAATGAAAAATATTCTTGTTGATTGTTGTATCGATACCTCTAATCACGTTGCCTTCAGAGGCACGTTGAAGGTGAGGTAGAATCTGCTTCTCAAAGTCAGAGAATAATTGCGATTGCTCTAGACTGTACTCTTGATATTCAAACTGTGCTTTTGCCGCAGGGTTAATCCGCTTAATCTGATATTCATTGTCCCAAACGATGGTCGGTGATAACGATATTTTGAAAAGGTCAGTTATTGATTGTTCTTTCTCAATTAATGTTGACAGCGTTGATTGCAGCGTTGAACCAATTTGGTTGAATTCGATAATGGGAGTACCCTGAAAGGCACTAAAGTGGCTGGTATCCGTCGCTGAGCGAGTATAGTTCATTAAGGTATTAAGAGAATCAAGTACCTTAGTTTTGATACGTCGACGGGTCAGTAGTACTAATGCGAATACAGCGGCAAGGGATAGTAATACACCCCGAAGAAAGTTTTGTTTGAGCCGCTTGATATTATCATTTCTTTCTAAGGTTAGAAATTGAATGACAGACGGTCTGTTATCGATGGTAAAGCTGGAGAAATGAATAAGGAAGTGATCCCCAATTGAGCTCTCTTGTCGTGAATCAAGGAGTTGCTTCACGTACTTATACTCAAACGAGTCGTTTGTGAGGTTTGTTGCGATAATGTTGCTTTCGTGAATAAGAGAGATAGCGTCTACATTTGATGACTTTTTGAATGCATCAATGAGTGATAAGTTGTTATTTAGAACGACAGCGATGTTTAGGTTACCTATCACTTTACCGTTGTGACTGTCTATGATGGGTGTACTACGGATAACTAAGTTGACGGGGCTGAGCAAACCTTCAGTATGAATATGGTACCAACGGTTATTTGATCTCACCTCTGTCAAAAATCCCTCGAGTAAAGATTCATCAATACCGTGAAAATAGCTACTGCCATCATGCCAGATGAGTTCACTTCCATCGCTAATAAACCGAAAGTCTGGGGAGTTTATGGGGTCACTCTGCTCTAAATTGAAAAAATACTCATCAAGAGCGATATAATTTCGCGTATTGAGGTATTCAGTGAGGTCTTTACTATTAGCATTTGATTCTTGGCTACTACGCAGAGCAGCCATTTTATAATCAATAATGTTTTGTAAAAGGCGAGATGTTTGATCAAGGTTACGAGTAACTTCGTTGTTTATACTGTTGACACTAAAATGATAGCTCTGTGTAATAATAGCAAGCGTAAGAAAACTGTAGCCAACAACAAAAAGCTGGACAATAAGATTAGCGAGTGATTGAGGTTTTTTAAGTTTCTTTTTAATCATTACGGGTTAGTCAGAGTAGCGAAAAGCACGTCGCTTAAGGGTGTTGATGCGTGTAGCACTATCGAACTTAGTGACAATTTCAAAATCTCCGGAGTAAACCGTTGGCACGTCGCTACCTTCAAGATGTAGTTTAATCGCTTCAGCCATCGCAACGCCAGTATCATCATTCATTCTCATCACGGTCACATCCATTTCTCCAGCTTGAATGGCGTTTAATTCAGCACTTCCTCCACCCCAGCCGTTGATCATGATGTTAGAACGTTCTGCTTCAGCCAAAGCCTCGATAGCTCCTAAGGCAATATCCGTTGCGCAGGCATAAATAAAATCGAGGTGCTGACTGTCTTCAAGGATTGATAGGGTAGCACTATAGCCTGTCTGTCGATTCGCTTTAGTATAGAAAGCGCTTTCTAACTGGTAGTTTTCGTGTTGATTCATCGTATTGATAAAGGTATCACCTCTTGCCGCACTAATGTAGCCCTGTGAGAAGTAAAGAACACTATATGATGCTTTTTCAGGAAAAAGAGAACGATAGTAGTTGGCCAGTGCTCGGCTGCCTGTTTGGTGGTCAAAGCCGACATAAAGGAAGGGCTGTGTATTCTTCCAGGCTTTTACGGGGGTCGTAATATTTTGAAGAATCAGCTTAGTGTGGGGATCTTGTAATACATGCTCAATAAATTTGCCATGGCGAGCGGTATCAAGTGTAAAAACTAAGAAATCAGGTTTTTTCTGCATAGCGCTTAAAAGATGACTACTTTGTTCACGCATATCAATGTTGGGCCGTGAAAAAACACTATCTATTTCGTACGGAATCCCTAGTTCAGTCATTCTTTTTTCAAACGCGGTAATGTTACGACGCCAGTAATCGGAGATTTGCTCACCGGGATAGACGACGGAGACCAATAAAGGCTTGTCAATCGTCGCGTTAATTGCTGACGGCTCATTGCGTACCATTTCAGCTAATTGTTCCGTCAATGCTAACTGTTCTGGGTAGGTATCAAGAAAGTCTTGATATTCCCAATACCGTTCGAGTGATGACGAGGCAAATGTAAACATCGGAAGAAGTAAAGCCAATAGCGCCGCTTTTACATTGAGCATGCTTATGATATCCAACATTAATAAAGGTGAGTGGTATGTATACTTTACTATAGACGACAACTACCCATCTGCTTAAATAGGCAGTCGTAAAAGTCTATAATATTACCCACTCAGTATGCGTTAAGCATTGATAGCAGTCGCTGCCTCAGCACCTCTGAGCATTGCATGCAGCAGTTCATCAGCATTGAATTTTGTTAATGCCTCTTTAGCACCGACTTGGTGAGCCTGAGAAACACTGATCTGACTGGAGAGTGAAGTATGCAAAATAACGTAAGCACTTTGAAGCTCAGGGCTGTTTTGTACTTCGAAGGCCAGCTCGTAGCCATCAAGACCAGGCATTTCAATATCACTAACAAGAATTTGAACAGGTGAACCAGCCCGTGCAGCATTATGCATCATCGTGAGGGCGTCTTGCCCATTGGAAGCGACGAAGTAAGGGATACTGATGCTATCGAGCGCCTCGGTGAGTTGTCGCCTAGCGACAGCTGAATCGTCCACTAACAAGATTTTTAGTGGGCGTAAGGTCTCACGTTGAACATCCGTTAAAACGGGATGTAGGGCATCGTGTGAGTCTGGGTAGATATCAGACAAAATGAGCTCTACATCTAAAAGCTGTACAATTCTCTCATCGACCTGCATGACACCCGTGACATAGACGTGATCACCGAGACTCTGTGGTGGGCTATCTATCTGTTTCCAGTCAAAGCTAACGATTTTATCGATACTTCTTACTAAGAAGCCAACCTGTAAGTTCCGACAGTCCGTAATAATGATCGAGCATTGATCACGTTCTTCTGGGGTTATTGGACGATAGCCGACTGCTTTTGCCATATCTATCACTGGGAGTGTTAGACCACGCAGTTGAGTGGCACCGATGACGTATGGGTGCGAGTGGGGTATGACGGTTAAGCGGCGGTATGGAACGATTTCCTTAATCTTAAGTGTGCCCATCGCGAATTGTTGTTGGGTCGAAAGTGAAAATAACAACATTCCTTGAGACGCGTTAGTGGCGTTTTTTAGCATACTGGAAGCCTTATCAGCGAGGCGGCGCAGCGCACCTGTAGATTTCTATGCTGTGATCATGGCATTGAATCGACAGCTTTACCACATGTAACGGTCAACAAATGTGTCTTTTTTGAGATAGGTAAAATTTTGTTAAAAACTGGCTTGGATTCGGGAAGGTGGGGTTCTGCCCAGTGGTTAAACTGGGCTAGAAAGCATCGGAATTACTCTTGAATGGACTTTACAACCCATTCACCTACGTCAATTTTCCGATTTAGGCGAGCCAAAGACACTTTGCGGCGTTTCATTTCGTGTCCACAAAGCCAATATATGGCGCCATTCAGATAAGTATATTCTGTTTCACGACTTAATTTAGGCACATAGAAATTTACTTGCATAACAAACTCCTCTACTTAAATACCTGCTTATTCAAAGCCAAATAGACCTAATGGCGATCTCCTTATTTAATACCCTTAACATATTTACGAGTATTCTGTGATTATTAGCTCATGTCAATTTGCATAGAGTAAAATTGTGGAAATACGTCACAAAGTATTATTGTTGATGTTGTTGCCGACAATGTAATTCTTGAAGACAAGAATACCTGCTTTCATTTCAGTGAGTTCTGGCACGATAAAAAGGGTGTTTGCAACAGTATTCACCTCCCATGAAAAGAGCCGTGTACAGCAAGAGTTTTCAATACTTACTGAACATCAATGCAGGAGGGGTAGGACAGGTTGTTATCCACAACATAAGTACTGTTCTTCAAGAGTTTAGTATCAAGCACTTCCGCTATAATACTAGGGTTATAGCCCTTTGATTTTATGAAAATATTGATATGAAACAAGAATGTATATCGTTGCGTGAAATACGATTGGACTGTTGGGTGAATAAGTGTTATGCGATAGTGGGTTCTGTTATCCACAAAATAAGTGTATAAAGCTGTGGAAAAACGGGCAAACGTTAGAGCCCGCCTGACGTTGGTGAGCTGTCAAGAAATTCGATCTTATTTCTCGACAGAAAATGTTTTTTTGAAAATCGTGGGGTGATATGTAGCGCGTCATTCAAAGTGAGAAATTGTAGCGCGTCACTCAAAGTGAGAAATTAATTCGGATAAGTTGAGAAAAATAATTTCTCAAGTTAAACGGTTTTAAATGTTAATTAATGTTAAGAGTTATGGTGTGTGAGTTCACATTTAAGATATTACCCTTTGACGTGGTTAGCGTTAACTCAACTTTTTTTATATCTGTTGGAATATTATTTGAAGTATAACTTTCTCCAGTTGTCGTTGATTCATCTAATATATTGTCGTACTCGTCACATAATATTATATGCGTCTCGGTTCCTATCTCTGGCACTCCTTCTTTATACCAACTCGATAGCTGTTCGGGCATACCTGCTTGGGTAAGCCTGTTGCGGTGTGACCATGTAACGTTTAAAGGTAGTGTGACTTCTTGTGGATCGTAGGCTCCGTTTAAACGGACGTTGCAGACGGGTAAGGGTTTGAATGCTCTCGCTTGGACTTCTAATTGGGTGATTGGGGCTTGGGTTTCGTCTAGGGTGCCTCTTGGGGTGACGGTTAATGCACGGGCTTTTACTTGCTCGCCTTGGATGAATTCGTTGTCGAGGGCTTCGGCGGATAAGGGGGCTAGCCAGCTCATGGTAGGGTGATGTTG
>JBHOGO010000091.1:0-16565 GCA_043421945.1 bacterium sp. HQB-150
AGAGTCATTTTCATGGCTGATAGCATGATCTTCTCGTCGCAAAAAATCAAGCCCCTTCAATGATCACAGGTATATTGGGCTATCGTCACCATTACCACCGTCGGCTACGGTGATTTAGTTCCTCAAACCCCTATAGGAAAAGCACTCGCTTCATTAACCATGCTTTTAGGCTACTCCATTTTAGCCGTCCCTACCGGTATCATAACTGCCGAACTCAACCATGAGATGAATACCCATCGAAACCTCGTAAAATGCCCTAACTGCTCCCGCAATGGTCATGAGTCTGACGCATTATTTTGCAAACACTGTGGCAGCGACTTACCGACCCCACAAGATCGCGTGGTGCCAGTGAACAGCGATGAAACGTAGTATTATTCATCTTCCTGCCTTTGCGTTAACCCGTTCGCTGTAATAGTGACTTTGAAGTACACAGCAAAATATGAACGATGGGGTTAGATGTAACAACGGAGTCACTACGACTTTATTCATACTCACCAATACAGGGCAGCGCATCGCATTAGCATGCCCTGCATTGGTGCAAACATTCGATTATCGTGACACCTCACACAAAAATCAGTCACTTACCGAGTCATTCTGTCGTTATATCCTAATTTATTTTGGCTTACTTTTTGTATAGCTTTTAAGACTGTATAGGCTTTCAGGTTCGTCTAGTAGTTCGACGCCTCTCCCTTCACAATATAATAATTAGGAGCGACATAATGAAAGATACATTAGCTGTCATACTTGCTGGAGGCATGGGATCTCGACTCGCCCCACTAACTGGTGAACGTGCCAAACCTGCCGTTCCTTTTGGCGGAAAGTATCGCATCATCGACTTCACTCTGACCAACTGCCTTCACTCAGGGCTGAGACGTATTTTAGTACTGACTCAATACAAATCTCATTCGCTACAAAAACACTTACGTGACGGTTGGTCGATATTTAATCCCGAATTAGGCGAGTATGTCACCGCTGTCCCACCACAAATGCGTAAAGGCAACAAATGGTACAGTGGCACCGCAGATGCCATCTATCAAAACTTGTGGTTACTCAGTCGTAGCGAAGCTAAATATGTGGTTGTCCTCTCTGGGGATCATATTTACCGTATGGATTATGCGCCGATGGTCGAGCAGCACAAACTCACCGGCGCCTCGCTCACTATTGCATGTATGGAAGTCGAAAAAACAGAAGCTAGTGCCTTCGGCATCTTAGACACAGACGCTGAAAACAGAATTACGTCGTTTGTTGAAAAACCAACGAATCCGCCAACCCTTGCTGATAAGCCTGATAAAAGTTTAGCGTCGATGGGGATTTACGTGTTTAGCATTGATGCGCTCACCGAAGCCCTAGAAAAAGATAGCTTGAATGACATGTCAGATAATGATTTTGGCAAAGACATTATTCCCAAGCTTATTGATAACTCAAAGGTATATGCCTATCGCTTCGGTAGTAATAAGGGGCGCGTCTCTCAAGATACCTATTGGCGCGATGTGGGTACTATCGACTCGCTATATCAAGCGAATATGGATTTGCTTAAACCTCTGCCTCCACTCAATGTTTACCAGCAAGATTGGTGTATTCGCACCTATAGCTCTCAATTACCTCCGGCAAGAACAGTATCGTCTGCAACAGGAAACGAAGGTATCTTCATCAATTCGTTGATTAGTGGTGGTGTCATCAACTCTGGTGGCTCCGTGCATAACTCTGTTCTTTCTCCCAACGTCAAAGTAAACAACGGCTCGACAGTGTCTGGGTGTATCCTGTTTGATAACGTGACGATTGGTGAAGATGTGGCGATCAAAAACTGCATTATTGATAAGCACGTTGTTGTTCCTGATGGGGTACAAATTGGTTATGACCCCATCGCTGATGCGAAGCAGTTTAAAGTCTCTGAGAATGGGATAGTTGTTGTTCCCTCTAACCATCAATTTAGTCAGTGATCATCTGAAGTACTCGCCTGAAGGGCTGTACGAAGAGGCATCAGCAGAAAAATAACACACTAAATGGGCTAGTTTACACACTCATTGATAAGCCGTTTCGATAACGTGATGGTGATAAACTAGCTTTGATATACTGATATAACTCGCCGTTAAATTGCACAACGATCGCTAAAATCGATATCAACGACTTCTTGTCTATCATTAATAACCACTTTACCCGGCGTGCTATCAAAATAGATCCAACTATGGCCTGCTGGCGCTCCAAAGCCCGAATCATTTGAAGGGTACTCCCTATAACCGCAACCCAGAGCGCTCTTCAGCTCTTTAAATGACAAGCGATTAAACTTATTCATAAAACCTTTGGTTCGCTCTGCGAATCGCTTTAAGCAATGATATCGCGTTAAACTAATTTCAACACGATCCACCCACTCGGAATAAAATAGCGAAAAATCGGCAATGCTATTGCTACCGCCCTCGCCCCACTGCACCCAAACCTTACCAACATTGTCACCGTTGAGTTCGATATAGTGATCCGTCCCTGAGCCTGCTGTGCCGAGATACATCAAGCCATCAAAATTTTCGATAATGGGGTTATCACACACATCCCCTGTAATGAGGGACTTTTCGTCATAACGAAATGAGGTTGATAAGTCCGTTTCCTTAATCGTTGCGCGAACATCTTGCACACCAAACCCTGGTCCCGCACCACCAGCGCCAAAATAGCGAAGAAAGCTGGCAAAAGGGATAGGCAAAACCACCCCCTTTGTACTTTCAATGGCTTTTAGCTCTTCGTCGGTCAAGGTGGGTAAAATTTCATAGTGATGCCCGCCTCCATTACTATTGGCACCAAATACGAGGTTAGCATCATCCAACGTTGAGAATGCCCTAACTCTATTGGCAATATCTTCCCAGAAGTCTTTATAGTCACTTATGTTATCAACACTCATTTTTCGCCTCTTAAACGTACGCCTACCATTTATTCCGCGTGAACGTCACTCAGCACGGTGATAAACCAATGTATACGATAGCGTTAATTTATCACTCGAAAGAAAATATATTACCAATAAAAACATACAATTAGTGAAGTGCGCCGCATTATCGCTTTTATTGTCATCAGCCAGCGATTGGCATTCATTCGTCTGACTTTGTTGACTCAGTAAACAGAGAGCACAGATAGAAAAGCCACACCAATTTGGCGTGGCTTTCATTGTAAATTCGACGGGTAAGATTTATTGCCGTTTCATCCGCATGACTATTTCACGAACTTTTCGGTATTAACAACACGCTTATTCTTTACTTTCGAAAAGGGTTTTCAGTAATGATGGGTATCCCCAATAATTCTCACCCGCTTTCACCTCTTCTCCCGTCAAATACTCATAGAGGGTCGGCGCTAGAGAGCCGTTTTCAGAGATCGACAGTTGACCTTGTGCGCTCAATACAGGCGCACCCCAAAATCCGATGAATGCATCTTTCTCAAGGTAATGCTCGCCAGCATGACGACCCGGTACCTTGGTATTGAATCCTACGCCTTGCTTAGGGAAAAGATTCACAGTGCCTGCACGGTCTTCGTGATACAAAGAGACAATTTGATTAACGGCGTCAGGCTTGGCACTCCAACGCGTGAGTTCGCGCCACGTATCATCGTCACACCATGTCGCAACGTCGTCATAATTTGCTGATAAGCATTGCGCTAATTGCACCTGTCGCGCAATCAGTTCATCCTCTGAAGCTGGTGCAAGATAACGATTAGATAACGATAAGCCAAGTAGTTCTGGGGCTTTTTCAGGCTGAGAAAGCGAGCGATAGAATAGTCGATTCTCCCATTGGCTGACCTCCTCATGATGAAGCTGATCACCACGATATCCAACCAAACGAACTTGGCAGACCGACGGTGAGCACGGCTTTTCCCTCACGACTAAGTAATCTAAAGCGTCTTTCAACGTTGTACTTATCTCATCAATCAAATCAATGGGTGCGCTTTCTGCGGTTGCCGTTAAAGGTTTCCATTGAGTCAGTTCGTCATAAACGGGCTGCGTTTCCCATCCATCATCTGCATTAAAGAAATCAAACATTAGATTCCCGCCCGCAGTGGATGCAACGACGACATCAATATCTTGCATGCTTGGTGCATTCAAGGCGTGAGTAATTTTAGGTCCTTCCCCTTCATCAGAGGAAATCTTCTTTACGACGATGGGGTAACCATAACGGTGCTCAAGGTGGTCAAAGACTAATTTTTCTGGATTTAGGGTCACGTACACTGGTGCCAAGCCGTGATCACCGGCCATTCCCCATAATGTTTGCTCATACACTCCAGCTTGCTGATAAGCCTTTGTGATAGAACTTAGCCAATAATCTAGGCGGTTTAGCTCACCGGTTGGAGCGATAATTTCATCAGCAAATGGGCCTGTAAAATGTGCGAAATGGTCAGGCCAAGGGTTATATATAAGCGCGTAATCTGGCATCCCTTTCATAGACAACTCAGCGAGCAGTGTTAAATCATTCTTGATTATCTGCTTCTGGCTTGATTTCGTCACAAACCACCAACCACTGGTTTGCTCATATTCATGAATAGACGTACGCAGTTTGTCTCGTAAAGCTTGGGCTTTTCGCTCTGCTTCACCACGCCACTGTAATTCACGCAGACAACGCATTTCACCAAAATCACGCTGCGCTTCACCCGCTCCAAGATTCACTAATGCATCGTAGCTGGTGTGAGCATGCCAGTCGTACTGGGCATTACAATTTAACGTATTGAGGTGATCCAAGCGTTCGAACATTGTAGGAACACGGTTTTGTGCCAATAGCCGGTCAAGTGCTAACGCATCATTACCAAAAAAGTAATAGGCGCGATCTTCGGGTCGTGACACAAAATGAAAATTCGGTATCCCTGTACCTTCATCGCCTGCCACCGCTGCTCCTGTTTTCACAATAGGTAGGTTTCGCACCGAAATTGTCGGCGTGCTTGCAACCCCTAATGGCGCAACAGAATGTCGATAATCTTGATAAAGTGATTTAAAGAATGGCAGATATTGAGGGTCGTCTATTCTCTGTTGATGAATATCAGGTTGATTGGCAAACTCATCAAGCGTTCGCCTCAGCTGAAAGCCTTTCGGTTTTGTATAATCCGCAAAACGTGTTTGGAGTGACAAGCCATAGCGATGGTCTTCATACACTGCGTTCCAAAACGGATGATTTTCTGATACTAAAGCCTCTAATAAACCTTGTTGCAAACCATCAACCACGATTTGTACACCAAGTGGGCGCTGGCTTTGTTGTTCTAAATAGCGCACCAAAGTGAGTGGGTCATCATCCAGTTGCGCTTTCATCCATGATGATAGGCGATCGACACGCGCTTCATGCAGGGCAAATTGCCGATAACTTTTCAGTACATTTAAGCGCACGAAATCAATCAAGCTAATCGTCAGCGCTTCTGCTTTGTTGTTTACGCTCCCTATCCGCTCAGGTTGACCGTCAGCGACGATCGACAATACTGCACTTTGCATATCGCCGGGCTCCATACCGGACGCAAGTTGCGACAAAAAGCCAACCACTATCGGCTTTATCTTCTGAATCAATGCCCAATCATCAGGTGTATCAGCAAGGTAGGTGTACTGCTCAGGGAGGTAATCTTGTTTACGCCAGTCATCGATATCGACTAACGCATCATAAACAACCACCATTGAGGCGATAAACTCGCGATTCACATTAATACCGCCATGATGATGGCTTTCGTCTTTAAGTGGTTGCTCAGTGAATGTGGTCTTTTGGGCAAGTCGAAATAAGGAATGCTGCCAGTCACGGAGTTGCGACTCGGGGTATATCTCTAGCAAGTAAGACTTAAAGGCATCACTTTCCTCGACACCTCCATAACGATCGTAGAAAGTATACAGAAAGTATCCCAATGGAATGGCATAGTTGGGATTTGATAACTGAGACACCACCCTTGCTTTGGTCGATGAATCGAGAGGAAGAGTGAATACAAAAGCATCGAGTGAGAGACCGGCAATAGTAAACAGGCTGACATCGCGTGTCGTTTTCGTGGATAGCTGCAAACCACTAAAGAGCTGGCGGTGTAGCAAATCGGTTGTGTTAACAATGCCACCCACAATAGGCGCTGACCTCACTGTTGAATCAGCCTGCCCTTGCCCAACCAATAGCGATATGCCAACCACTGACGCCAATACCCTGAAACGAAACTGCTTGTTCATGTTCTACTCATCCGATGAATTTAAGGCAGTGTAAGGCTATCGATACCAAACTGTAAATGGGCGAATGAATGAAGTAACATCATCCTATGGCCTTTTTAGACACAAAAAACCTCGATAACTCACGCTATCGAGGTTGCTCTAGATTCAGTAATACGACTTCTCAAAGAGGACTTAATTTAGAGAAGTTTTTTCTGTGTGGCATCACCAGCAGGAATTCGCCACGATACCAAGGTAGCCAATGCTAAAAAGATAGCAGAAACCCATAGACAAGCCGCGAAGCCATATACTTGGAATACCAATCCTGACAATATCGTACCAATTAAGCGTCCCATGGCATTCGCCATATAATAGAAGCCTACATCCATAGAGACACCTTCACCTTTCGCATAGCTCACGATTAAGTAGCTATGGAGTGAAGAGTTAACAGCAAAAATAGCACCGAATACCATTAAGCCAACAACAATCACAAGCTCTGGATGCCAACCGATCTGAACGCCATAAGCAATCAAGGTCGTCACTACCGTTAGCACTAGCGCCCAACGGAAAGCAGCTAAGCCATCTGGCACTTTACCTTCTGCTTTACCCGTCAGTTTAGGGGCAATACCTTGTACTACACCATAGGCCATAACCCATACCGCAAGGAATCCACCGACCATAGTATGGTCCCACTCAAACACTGTGCCTAAATAGATTGGTAGTGCAACAACGAACCAAACATCTCGCGCACCGAACAGGAACATTCTCGCCAGCGACAAAATATTGATACGCGGTGACTTCGAGAAAATCTGGCTAAATTTAGGCTTTGTTTTAGCTTTACCCATGTCACCGTCAAGCCATACAAGGCTACAAGCAAGTACTGCAGCAAGCACGACCGCCATGACCAAGACGGCACCAGTAAAGCCTGTTGTCGCAAGCAATAAACCACCAATGAAAAAGCCTAAACCTTTCAGTGCATTCTTTGAGCCCGTAAGAATCGCGACCCACTTAAATAGCGCACCCTGCTGATCATCTGGCACTAGGGTTTTAATGGCGCTTTTGGCACTCATTTTATTGAGGTCTTTAGCAATACCAGATAATGCTTGCGCAGCCATCACCCAAGGGATTGTCAGCCATATATCAGGAACTGCAAGCATACCAAGCGCAATAATTTGCATGCCAAGGCCAATATTCATGGTTTTATTTAAACCAAGACGTGCACCTAGCCAGCCACCAATTAAATTGGTGACAACACCAAAAAATTCGTAAAAAAGAAACAAGGACGCTATCGCTAATGTGCCGTAGCCCAATTCATGAAAATAGAGAACCACCAGCATTCTGAGAGCACCATCAGTGATGGTAAAATTCCAGTAGTTAAAGGTAACGAGCATGTACTGACGTACGCTCTTGCTTAGAGATGAAAACATGGGATGACAGACCCTTAAGCCACAACCGGTGGCATAAACGCAATTATCTTTGCTTAAATGACAATCGGATATGACCTGCCATTTAACCAATAGGTAAAAGTGACCACTCTCAACATTGTGCTGAGAGTGGCTACATTAATACTTAGTAGCGAGCTGCAACCGCATCAATGTATGCAATTTGAAGCGGCTTGGTGAAGGCGCCAGGACGAAGTGCTTGAACTTCAGTTTTGATTTTATCTAAATCCCAACCAAGGTCGAGCAACAGGTGCGCAGCCAATAAGCCAGTACGGCCAGAACCACCCATACAATGCATCGCAATTTTTTCGCCAGCAGCAACACGAGTTTTTAGGTTGCCAACTGCAGCTTGCCATTTTGCATCAAAATCACCACCTGGTGCTTGGTCGTCTTCAATAGGAAGGTGGAACCAAGCTAGACCAGCCGTTTCAACTTCTGCAGGTAATACAGCAACACCCGCCTCTTCCATCTCAGCATTGCTTAGTGCAGTAACAACAGTGGTCGTACCAGCGTTTTTAAGCTGCTCAATTGATGTCGCTAAATCAGTACCTTTAGTGCCTGGGCATGGTGTTAGTACCAGTGCTGCACCTTCAGTCGTAATCGGTAATTCCCAAGTTGGATGTGTCATAACTATTTCCTATTATTATTGTTGTGCTACGGTACGAACTAGTTCAGCGGTACGGGTTGCGTAACCCATTTCATTATCGTACCAAGCGTAGATTTTAACCATACGAGTACCAACGACCATTGTTGATAACGCATCAACGATGGTAGAGCGCTGGTCACCGCGGTAATCAATCGAAACTAATGGCTTAGCTTCAAAGCCAAGAATACCCTTCAGTTCACCTTCTGATGCTTCTTTCAACAATGCATTCACTTCTTCTGCCGTTGTATCACGCTCAACATCAAAGATGATGTCTGTTAAAGAAGCGTTAGCAAGAGGAACACGTACTGCGTGACCGTTAATCTTTCCTTCTAGTTCAGGGAAGATTTCAACAATTGCCTTCGCAGAGCCTGTTGTAGTCGGAATTAAGCTCATTCCACAAGCACGAGCACGACGTAGATCTTTGTGCGGTGCGTCAAGAATTGTCTGGGTGTTTGTTAAGTCGTGAATCGTCGTGAACGATGACTGTGCAATACCAAGTTTTTCGTGAATGACTTTAACGATAGGTGCAATACAGTTGGTTGTACAAGACGCAGCGGTTACGATACGGTGCTCTTCTGGGTTAAAGATATGGTCGTTTACGCCAACTACGATGTTAGCGATACCTTCTTCTTTAACAGGTGCTGAAACAACAACTCGCTTAACGCCTTGGTCTAGGTATTTATTGAGGAACGTCGTTTTACGGTGTACGCCTGTTGCTTCAATAACAACATCACAGCCAGACCAGTCAACATCATCAATCTCACGCGCTTGCGTTGTTTTGATTGATTTGCCTGCAATGATAATTTCGTTATCAGTTGATTCAACCGCATGATGCCAACGACCTTGAACTGAATCAAATTCGAGAAGGTGTGCTAATGTTGGTGCATTGCCAGCCACATCATTGATCTGTACAAATTCGATTTCCGGCCAATCAAATGAAGCTCTTAACGCTAAACGTCCAATGCGACCAAATCCATTAATACCGACTTTAATAGTCATAATCTTCTTTCCTATTTTGAATAGAGGTTAGCTCAGCAAACTGGCGTTTCGACATTCTGCTGGTTAATAAACTTATCATTGTCTTGATGATATTGAGTAAGTAGACAATTCGAGCCACCTAAGCCATCAATCACTTTACGCGCCCAACCTGGAAGGTTTGGTGACAGGCTGTAATATACCCATTGACCACGGCGTTCATCAACTAAGACACCTGATTGACGCAGTTGAGCGAGGTGACGTGAAACTTTTGGTTGTGACTCACCCAGCGCTTCAGTGATATCACATACGCAGCTTCGCTCATGACGAGCGATTAACAGCAGGCATCGGACGCGAGTTTCGTCAGATAGCATTTTAAAAAAGCGATGGGGAAGCATGTCATCTCCGCAATACATTCACATATCCATATATAATACAGCTCATGATATATATGTAAATACGCATATACGCCATATCACATTAAAGTTTTATGACATCATTTTCAATGACGACCATAACCATTGATAAATTCATCTAATAACAGGTAGTTAGAAGAAATAGACTCTAAAAGAAAAAGAGTGCCAATACGATTAATTCAATACAAATAGGATGGGAAGGTAGAGATAACGCTTAATCACTTAACCAATATCAATATGTTTGAGGTGAAACCCAGAAATGACAGGCATAAAAAAACCCCGGTCAAAGACCGAGGTTTTTATAAAGACAAAACGTTAATTACTTAGCGTTTTTCTCTTTTTGTTCAGCGATTACTGCTTCTGCAACGTTTGCTGGACATGGTGCGTAGTGTGCGAACTCCATAGAGAACTGACCACGACCAGAAGTCATTGTACGTAGAGTACCGATGTAGCCGAACATCTCTGAAAGAGGAACGTCTGCTTTGATACGTACGCCAGTAGTACCAGCTTGCTGATCTTTGATCATACCACGACGACGGTTAAGGTCACCGATAACATCACCAACGTGATCATCAGGAGTGAACACGTCAACGTTCATGATAGGCTCAAGAAGTTGCGCGCCAGCTTTAGGCATAGACTGACGGAATGCACCTTTCGCTGCGATTTCGAATGCTACTGCAGATGAATCGACTGCGTGGAAACCACCGTCGAATAGTTCAACTTCAACGTCTAGCGTTGGGAAGCCTGCAAGTACACCATTATCCATCATGCCAGCAAAACCTTTTTCGATTGCAGGCCAGAATTCTTTAGGTACGTTACCACCAACAACTACAGAGCTGAAAGTGAAGCCAGAGTTAGGCTCACCTGGTTTGATACGGTAGTCGATTTTACCGAACTGACCAGAACCACCAGATTGTTTCTTATGCGTGTAGCTATCTTCAATTGCTTTAGTGATAGTTTCACGGTAAGCAACCTGAGGTTGACCAACAACTAGATCAACACCGTAAGTACGCTTAAGGATGTCAACCTTGATGTCTAGGTGAAGCTCACCCATACCTTTAAGGATAGTTTCGCCTGAATCTTCATCAGTCTCAACTTGGAAAGATGGATCTTCTGCAACCATTTTACCGATTGCAACACCCATTTTCTCAGAACCGCCTTTATCTTTTGGAGATACAGCGATTGAGATTACTGGTGTTGGGAAGATCATTGGCTCAAGTGTACACTCGTGCTTAACATCACATAGAGTGTGACCAGTTTGAACGTTCTTCATACCTACTACAGCGATGATATCACCCGCTTGAGCAGTAGTTAGTTCGTTACGCTCATCTGCTTGCATCTCAACCATACGGCCGATACGCTCAGTTTTACCTGTTGCAGAGTTAAGGATAGTATCACCTTTGTTAATCACACCTGAGTAGATACGAATAAACGTTAGGGCACCGAAACGGTCATCCATGATTTTGAATGCAAGCGCTTTAAGTGGTTCGTCAGCAGATACAGTTGCTACTTCGCCAGTTGGCTCACCAGTTTCTGGATCAGTTAGAGGCTGAGGATCAACTTCTGTAGGTGCTGGTAGGTAATCTACAACAGCATCTAGTAGTAGTTGCATACCTTTGTTCTTGAACGCAGAACCACAGTATGTTGGGAAGAATGCAAGCTCACGAGTACCTTTACGGATACAACGCTTAACGTCTTCAATAGAAGGCTCTTCACCTTCCATGTAAGCTTCCATTAGGTCGTCGTCTTGCTCAACAGCAGTTTCGATTAGCTCTTCACGGTACTGTTCTACTTCATCAACCATATCCGCAGGGATTTCTTTGATTTCGTAGTTTTCAGGAAGACCAGTGTCATCCCAAACAAACGCTTGACGGCTTAGTAGGTCAACAACACCAACGAAGTCATCTTCACGACCGATTGGTAGAACCATGATAAGTGGGTTAGCACCTAGAACGTTACGTACTTGGTCAGTAACGGTGAAGAAATCTGCACCCATACGGTCAAGTTTGTTTACGAAGATCAGACGAGCAACTTCTGATTCGTTCGCGTAGCGCCAGTTAGTTTCTGATTGTGGTTCAACACCACCAGAACCACAGAACACACCAACACCGCCATCAAGAACTTTAAGAGAACGGTAAACTTCTACTGTGAAGTCAACGTGTCCTGGGGTATCGATTACGTTTAGGCGGTGGTCATTCCAGAAACAGCTAACTGCTGCAGACTGGATTGTAATACCACGCTCAGCTTCCTGCTCCATGAAGTCAGTCGTTGATTCGCCATCGTGAACTTCACCAGTCTTATGGATTTGACCAGTAAGCTTAAGGATACGTTCGGTAGTTGTGGTTTTACCCGCATCAACGTGCGCGAAAATACCAATGTTTCTGTATTTTGATAAATCTGTCATTGTTTTTCTCTAACAATTACGGTCACTATTAGGGTGTGAAGTATAACGCGATAAACGAGATCGCGTTAGTGATCTGCTGTATTTTATTGGTTCCTTCCGTATCGAACGGGCACTTTACAACCACACACGTGTAAAACTGCTTAAAAAACCAACACTCAAGTAGACTTAGCAGCTGATTCTACGCGAAGTTGATGCCCAATTGCGAGCCTTTCCTTCTATCTAAACGCACTTTCACGTCACAGATAAGCGTAGAAGTAACCTAAGTGACTCGCAAATGATGCTTATCTTTCTCCCTTTTAGCGCCTACCACCGTCAGTGAAACTATTGATTCAATAGACTTAAACCATGCACTTCAAGCTCAATGAGTTTCATAAACACACACTTTTCTTGCGCATGAACCTGTGTTATATCACAAGTCACTTTATATAAACCGCTGCGGGTATAGATAAAACCATGAGTGGATAACTATTTTTAATCACTAACAGCTCCCAACAATTACGTTTATTCCAATCAAATTTGTGCGTTTGCTCGGTTTTTCTTCTTCAACAGCTTTATTGGGCAGACAGCATAGTATGTGATGAAGGTGAAACGTGTTCAGAGCGAGTGTAATGTGAATCCTACACAATTTCAGATAGATAAAGATTTGTTGGCGGCTAGGCAGTCCATAGAGCTTGACCCTGCTTTTACTCTCAGCAAAATAAAAAAAATATGTAAAGAATGTGAGCAAATTCACTATATGTCCGGCATGGTGGAAGCATGTACTCTCTCATCACTCGCTTATTGGCACATGATGAATTATGTCGAGGGGATCAAGATGGTTCGCCAAGCGGCTAAGTTCTCAGTCCAACTCGATACCGATGAAAAAAACGCCTCTATTAGCCACCTCTTTGCACTGCATTATTGGGGACAAGCAAAGTATTACACCGCACAAAGCTATTGGATAGATGCACTAGAACACGCCACACTCAATAGCCAATCAGAATATGAAGTCGAGGCCCTCATTGGTTTAGGCAATGTCTGGCGAATCACCAAAAGCTATGACTCCGCTAAACAAACCCACCAACTTGCTCTTGAGCTATCAGAAACTCGAGGCATACAATGGCTCACAGGCAAAGCGGCGATTCTTCTTTCGTGGGATCGGTATTTACTTCATGATTATGAAAGCATGCTGGATTCTCTAGCCATCGCCAATCGCATGTTAACTAACTATCCTAGCCCTACATGGCAAGCCGAAATTCAAGATTTCAAAGCACTTGCATACTTGGGGCTTAACCGCCTCTCTGAAGCCGCGAAATGTAGCCAAGAAGCCGTCGCGATTGCAACTGAAAATCAGTTAACCTGGATGGTGGCACATTCTTCGATCACACAAGCTCGAATAGCTTTTACCAATCATGATCATAGGCTTGCTAAGCAATTGTTAGAAAGTGCCCTTGAAGCTGCTCATCACTTTGATCGTGGTGATCTCCTTTCTCAGATCTGCCAACTCCTGTCTGAAAACGCTGAACAGGCTATGGATCATAAGACTGCCCTACACTATTTTAGAGAGCATCGCCGTTACGCAACTGATTGCCTTCAAGATCAATCGCAAGCCCAAGGAAAAGATAAAGCAAAGGCATCTCGACGTGCGTTAAACCACCGCGCGAATAAAAATATTAGACGCCTCACCACTTCCATTGAAACTGCACGCACATCCACACTTAAACATTATCGAGAGCAGCGTGATTGGCTCAGTATTGCAGATAGGATCTTCAAGCACCCTAACGGGCAGCAATCCGTCATATTACTTATTCACGTCGAATTTAAAGAGCACCTTTCGACACTGATTGGTATTTCACACAGTGTATGTAAATCGGATGACTCACTAACGCTATTGGATGGACTAACGATTGCATTACTAATAAAAGAAAAAAACTATCCCAACGCCATTTCATTGTTGACCCATTTTATTGACCATTATGAATGGGAATCCTACGACTCAAAACTAAAACTAGAACCCATGGATCTGCAACATTTTACGCAATGGTGGCTAGGTTCTGCTCTCTGTAATGTTCAGGCTCAGGAGGTGTAACTATGTCATCAACTTTACATTCAGGTATGTCAGACTTTACTGTACTAGCCAACGATAATTCAACATGTGCACTGGCTCAAGCCATCGAACTCGCTCAAAAAGGGATGCTGCATAAAGCAGAACGTGCCGTCAAAGAGTTTGAACAGTTATGCTCATTTCCCAGAGACATGAACATTGCCGTAGATGGTTATATGGCACTCTACAACCACTATTGCGATCATAGTTTTTATAGTCACGCTCTCGACCGACTCAACAGCATCATCGATATTTCCGCTCAATATGGTCAAATTGATTTTTATGCGGCAGCTGTTATCGGCATGGGAAACATCTGTGAAATCTATGGTAAGCCAGAAAGAGCGCTGAAGTTTTATGGTCGTATTCGAGATCTAGAGCCCACACTCAGTGACCCATCCATTATTTTACAAAATAATTTACATATATTGAGCTGCAACATCGCTTTAAACAAACTGAGGAATGCGAAGCGCCAATTAACACGTTGCCAGTCACTTACTCACCATTGTGAGAGCCCTGTATCTTTCAATAGTATTCTCTATTATCAGGCCATCCTTTCGCGCTTGGAGGGCGAAAAGCGTCAAGCCTTGATTTCGTTAAGTCAAATTTCTCATCAAGCATGCTATTTTGAATCAATTTGGCTCTTTTTAGAATCAAGACGAGAAGTTGCTAACTGCCTTATCGAGGCTCAACGTCCTGAGCTCGCAGAGCTTATCATGCGTCAATGCATTAAATATGCGCAATGGTATGGCAATAAGAACACGCTGCGGCGTATGTTCATTACAATGAGTCGTGCACATGAAGCCACTAGTAATTACACTGCCGCACTAGAGGTAGAAAAGCATATTCATCCTCTTGAAATGCAAATAATCACAAAAATCCCTATTGGCGACCTTGGCGGCTACTGTCTTCGCCGGCTTCACCGGTGCGAAATTAAAATCAAGCTTTCGCTATCAGAACAGAAAAATGCCAAGTTACTTGAACAGGCTCAGCGTCATCGGCTCGATGAACTAAAAAAAGAGACGCTGCTTGACCCTCTTACGAGCCTATTTAATCGGCGCTGGCTCAGTGAAGAATTAGATCGCCAAGCTGACAAGATGGCACTAAGCGTTGTCATACTAGATATTGACCATTTTAAATTTGTTAACGACAATTACTCTCACCTGACAGGTGATAATGTCTTACGCCAAACTTCAGCGATCATCAAACAACAATTCAAGCCTTACGCTTGTTGCCGATATGGTGGTGAAGAGTTTTTAGTTATCCTTCCCGAAGATAATAGTGTCCATGTGAGGGAAATCACTGAGCGCTGCCGTATCGCCGTTGAGCAGTCACCTTGGCAACATATTCTTAATCAATCGAGTATCACGATCAGTGCGGGGGTAGCAGTCCGAAGTAACAAGGAATCGCTGGCTAATTTACTTCGCCGAGCAGATATGGCGCTATACCAAGCAAAGCAAGGGGGCCGAAATCAAGTCTCGGTAAATGATGAAGTCACTGCATTCAGTGAGACTTAATCTATCTACATGTTCGTTGTGGGCACCTATACAAACAATTGACTCATAGCATCTAGGTACTTAAACAGCTATATACGTATACCAGCAATAGACCTATGGCAACAATAGGCGCAGCCAATGAATAATTTAGGCATAATGTAGGTAGAGATTATTTAAGGACATCACTATGACTGTAATGACGACACGTTGCCCACATTGTTCAACCATGAATCGACTTCCAGCAGAAAAAATTGACAGTGATCCAAGCTGTGGCAAGTGTAAATCACCCCTTCTTGCAGGCAAACCAATTGAAGGCACGAGTAACAATGTTGAAGCATTGATAAACAGCTCTACCCCTGTGGTCATCGACTTCTGGGCGCCTTGGTGTAATCCGTGTGTGGGTTTTTCTCCCATTTTCGAAGACGTCGCGGGAGAAAAAGCATCACAAGCCCGTTTTGTTAAAGTTAATACAGAAGAGCAGCAAGCTCTCGCTGCTCAATATAGAATTAGAAGTATACCGGCACTGATGATATTCAAGAATGGTCAACTCGTTAGCAATACAAACGGTGCATTGCCTAAAAGTCAATTCACTCAGTGGGTAAACGACGCTATCACTTAGTGCCGTTCCATAGCCCATTTATTTCTTCACCATAAATGGGCTAACCCACAACGAATAGACCTTAGATGGGTTAGCCATAGGATAACCTTTAAGCAACCATCTCTATCCTTTATACTGCATAATCATTTTTTAGCAGTGGATCTTGTGTAAAGTACTCAATAAATTCAAACTGTATATTACTTTCTTCACAATAATAAACGCTTTTCCGGTGCGGATGCTCACCACCTCGGTGATCTAGTTCAAAACCCGCTTTTTTCAATCTCACAATCAATGCTTCGACATCTGGAACCGAGATTCCGCAGCCCACTTAGGAATAAACTGATTCATATAGAGCACCAAGCAGTTTGAGAAGCCGAGTTTGAT
>JBHOGO010000092.1:0-16361 GCA_043421945.1 bacterium sp. HQB-150
TAGCCATGATGATTTCCTCACTCAACGCCTATTACTAAGTATAGTCATCAATACTGAGTTTTAGTGGTAATCAGGTAGGTTTATTGCAGAGTCCTTGTTGCCATTCATTATGGCACGCCACTGCATAACCACTTCTTCCTTTATTGTTCTGCCAACGATGCGCATAACAATGGTCATTCCCCCTAAAGTAGGCCTTGAATAAAGCAACTTTTTGCCCTGGGGAATACTCATGTTGATCACCTGCCGTCGGGCTGGCGTTTTGAGCTAATAAAGACTGGCGGCGCTGCTCTAAATGGCTTAGCTCGACCCTTAGCTCTAAGATCTGTTGTTCAATCCTTTGAAGCTCATCCATATTTAGTCCCAGCGGTCGGTCCGACTACACAAGTCAGTGCGTATTAAAACATAAGAAACCACAAGCATTATTTTTAACTGTCTAACATATTTGCCAAGCTTTCTCGCCTATTATGATACCAATACACCAACAATTTAAAGCATAACGCCACATGACAATGCAACACGTTCCATTTGGTTTGAGAATCAAAGACCACTCCTTCGTGGATGTCTCTGATGTTGCTCGCGGAAAGAAATGTGGCTGCATTTGCCCATCCTGTAAAACTCCACTCATAGCTCGACAAGGAGATGAAAAACAATGGCACTTTGCTCATGCAACCCGTAAAGTGGATAACACCGATAAGGAATGTGATTTTTCCTTCTTTGTTTCCGTCAGGATGATGGCAAGGCAAGTTATCGAAACGGGAATGAGAATTACTCTCCCAGAGTACAAATGCGTTGTATCTTGTCAGGCTAAAGGAACTCACTTCAAAGAAGAATTTCTGGTTGCAAAACAAACAACGATTGAACTAGAAGACGTACATAAGGAAGCACCGTTTTCAAGTTGCATTGTCGACATTGTTGGTAAGGTTAAAGGCTTCTCTTTTGTCGTATACTTTACCCACCCAAATCGCCCTCTCCCAGCGGATCTTCATGTTTCTGATAACCAACAAAGTGGTGTGCTAGAAGTAAAACTCGATGATACACACTACCTATTTAAAGAAGATAGAGCTGAAACTAGGCAACTAGACAGACTAAAGCTCTTTCTACAAAATGACCTGTCATCTAAGAGCTGGGTATTTCATCCCCGCAAGGCGTCAATGCAAAAAGCAGCATATCAACGTTTGAACTCTGCTATCGATAGCCATCGAGTCAAACGTCACTCAACAACTAGTTACTCTAGTCATGGAAGTCGAGTTTCCTATCAGCACAACGATCCTTGGCTTGCACCAAGAAACAAATCGATAGATCCTCCGCCAGCGATACCCAAAAAAACAGCAACATTCGAATGCATCATGTGTAACTGCCAATGGCAAGCTTCATTGCCAGGGCAACCTACCTGCCCAAAATGTCATAACCACCTGTATGCTAGCGAAGTCTCTTCGAGATAAAGAGACATCAAGTGTTCATTTTATTCCCCTGTTCATTTTTTATGAACAAACTAAAAAAATGAACAGAACCCGATGCGCCCTATGTCTCACCATACAATCCAATATCACCACTAAGGTATATTAACTATAAAATACCCTTGTGGGGATATGGTAGACAATATCCCCACTAAGGGATATACTTTACTCTATCCTCACTAGAGGATAATGAGAGATATGAAGTCGCACCTTAACTCTATCGAGGGTTGGAAGAAATGATATATAGTCCAAAGCAACTCGCTGACATGATGCTCCTTATAAGGCAAAAGAACGGCTGGACTCAATCAGAGTTGGCCAAAAGGGTAGGCATAAAGCAAGCAACTATCTCAAACTTCGAAAATAGTCCTGATAAGACAACACTTTCGACTTTCTTTAAACTTATTCAGGCGATGGAACTGACACTGAGCATCCAAGAAAAAACACAAGTAAGCTCACAAGATAGCCAAGATGATGAGAACTGGTAATGCAAAAACTAAACGCATACATGAACGGAGAACTCGTAGGGACTCTCAACAAACAGAAGAATGGTGCTCATACTTTTCAGTATGATAAGACCTGGGTAACCAGTGACAAGTCCCGACCACTATCATTGTCTCTAAAATTACAACTGCCACCTATAACTTCAGACTCAGTCATCAACTACTTCGACAACCTTTTACCTGATAGCCCAAAGGTGAGAGATAGGATCGTAACTCGTTATAAAGCTTCATCTAAGCAGCCATTCGATCTTCTCAAAGAAGTTGGTAAAGATAGCGTCGGAGCTATTGCATTAATTTCTCCTGAGCAGCCTTACAAAAATGAACCGCTCAATTACCAAGTCTTAGATGGTAAAAAGTTGGATGCCGTGCTCTCAGCTTACAAATCCGATATCCCCCTCGGAATGGTTGAAGAAGAAGATGATTTCAGAATATCAGTGGCTGGTGCTCAAGAAAAAACAGCACTCCTATCCGTTGATGAAGAGTGGTGCATCCCTAAAGGTAATACTCCAACAACTCATATCATCAAACTACCAATTGGCGAAATACAACAAGCAAACGCAACATTAGATCTTAAAGACAGTGTTGAAAATGAGTACCTTTGCATCGAGTTAGCTAAAGCACTAGGGTTTGCAGTTCCCAATGTCCACATGATCAAAACTGATAACCTGAAAGCTTTAGCTGTAGAGCGATTCGATAGACGCTGGACTAAAGGTAAAGGTAAAGGTAAAGCTAACTTACTCCGTCTACCTCAAGAAGACATGTGCCAAGTGTTTGGTATGCCATCATCAATCAAGTACGAATCTCAAGGTGGCCCTGGTATTTCGGAAATCATGAAGCTACTCATGGGTTCAAGTAATGCTCTAGAAGATCAGTATAACTTCATGAAGTTTCAAGTTTTTCAGTGGATTATAGGGGCCACCGATGGACATGCTAAGAACTATTCTATTTATATTGAGAAGGGAGGGAGTTATCGATTGACTCCATTCTACGATATTTTATCAGCATATCCACTTCTGGGCGGTCGCGGTCTAAATATTAGAAAACTCAAGCTAGCAATGGGACTCAAAGCGACTAGAGGGAAAAAGTATGAAATTAACAAAATTTTACCTCGCCACTTTCTGGATACAGCTAAAGCTGTAAACTTCAGCCAAGATAAGATGCAAGAGATATTGAATGAGCTGAAAGATGAGTTTCCCGAAGCAGTCTTACAAGTAAAAGCAAAGCTACCTGAAGATTTCCCTGAGAAGATCTCAGATTCAATTTTTGAAAATGCTACTAAGATACTTTCGAAGATTTAGTATTCAGAAAGTATATCTGATGCAATAAGCTATATAGATGCTCTACTGAGCAATAGAACATTTAGCTATATTAGAACGAATATTTATATCCATAGTACATATAAAGACGGGAGTTCAGTTCCTTTTTAAGCAGGATTTTAATGTAACATCTGAAGTAACCTTTAAATTAGAACATTAACTCTAAAGCCTTGCTTGTTGGTATTTGACACAACCATTCAACTCCCGCCAGCCCACCAAACGTTTGGGAAAGGCCACCTTCGGGTGGCCTTTTTTATGCTCAAACAAAAGTAAAATCACCACAAAAAACAACAACTTAATTCATATTGTTGTCGCACCGCGTCCCATACTGTCTCACTGCTTCTCATATTTTTAGTACCCAATTTAATACCCTATACTGATTTCGACATTTTGATGGATACTCATTGAGGGAGTAATGATGGCTAGGCTCAAAATCTTGACACCCGAATAGGTAACTAAGGCTATTCATATTTTCGACTCCCCCTTTAAATACATATCGAACAGTGTACAATTTTACGTTAACCTGACATTCAGGAACACAACTTCATGGACAATCAGCGCCGTCAACATCAAAGCTTAACACTCAAAACTGTATCAACTACTCAACAATGGAGTCATTCTAATGAAAAGGCTGTTTGTCTTAATTGCGTTTCTATTCTGTTTTTCACAGCCTGCACTGGCCGCTAAATGGGAGCATTTAGCAGAGCGCACCGTCACCTACAAAAATGATACTGACCGTATAGTCATTAACCCTTATAAAAAAGACCTGCGTGAGGTTCGCATCCACTCAAAGCAAGGCATGATTAACATGGAATCGGTGACTTTGCACTTTATCGACGGTAGCAAAGAAAAGACGGACAACCTTGGTACTCTACTACGCGGTCAAACTAGCCGAGCCATTCCGGTACCGCGCCGCCAGGCTAAAAACCTCGCGATGATCACCTTTAAATATAAGGCCGTTGGGAATAAGAAAACGGATAACATAGGCCTTACTAACCGTGGGATTGTTGAAATCCAAGGTCGACGCTAGCAAAGCATTAAATTGGCGATCACTCTTTAAGTGTTCGCCAATCGTCACATCTATCTCTGCTGGTTAATTACGATCTAAATAAATTATTCTCACAAAAATCGGTCTGACTTAAGCACTAAAAGCGTTTTGATTAATCATTACAGTGTGAGAAATGATGTTGGTGTAAAAACGAAGAGAAAGAAAGAAAGAAAGAAAGGAGGAAGCGCAGAATCAGCCTAAGCCTCATCTGCACTTCACAGGGGGACGTTAAAACTAACGATGTTTACGCTAACGAGAGCGCACGTTTCATTTGTTCTGCAACTTTATCGACCTTACCCAAGCCAACGACGACTTGAAGACCACCTTGACCAACAGGAATGACTCCAGCAGCACCAAGTGCTTTCAGTTTTTCGCTATCCGCGTTAGAAGAGTCTTTTACTGTTAAACGTAGGCGTGTAATACAGTTATCTACTTCTACGATATTAGCTGCACCACCAATCGCTTCGATGTATTGAGTCGCTAACTTACTCATATCACCATCGGCTTCAGCTTCCATCTTTTCATTACGTCCAGGCGTACTTAAATTGAACTTCTGAATCGCAAAACGGAAGATTGCGTAGTATAGGCCAAAGAAAGCTAACCCTTGTACAACCAACATGTACCACTTATTCGCAAGTGGGTTTTGGCTTGAAAGAACAAGGTCAACAAAACCAGCAGAGAATCCAAAACCTGCCATCCACTGCATCGTTGCAGCGATATACAAAGAGATACCGGTTAGAACAGCGTGAATGACATAAAGCATAGGTGCTAAGAACATGAAGCTGAATTCAAGTGGTTCGGTAATGCCGGTGAAAAACGAAGCCATCGCGGCAGCAAGCATGATTGAAAATACTTTGTTTTTATTTTCTGCATCAGCGCAGTGATACATTGCAAGCGCTGCACCAGGAAGACCAAACATCATAATAGGGAAGAATCCTGCTTGATACATACCCGTTTGCCCGACGATACCTGTGCCATCAGCAATTGACTGTGCGCCACCCAGGAAGTTAGGGATATCATTAATACCAACAACATCGAACCAAAACACAGGGTATAGTGCGTGGTGCATACCGATCGTTAGTGTTAAACGGTTAAAGAAACCAAAGAGACCAGCGCCCAATGCTCCCATCGATTCAAGCTTCACACCGAAAACGATCAAGGCATCATAAATAACAGGCCAAACATACAGAAGAACTAACGCCAGTGCGATGCCTGCAATCGACGTCAAGATAGGAACCAATCGCTTTCCGCTGAAGAACGCCAGCGCTTTAGGCAGCTCCACCGTAGAATATTTGTTGTAAATTTCCGCCGAGATAATACCAATCAAGATACCAATAAACTGGTTACTGATCTTACCAAAGGCAGCTGGCACCTCACTCAACTCTACCCCTTTAATCATCGTAATAACGGATGGCTCTAATAAAGTAGTTACCACTAAAAAGCAGATGAAGCCAACCAGTGCCGCCGAACCATTTTTATCTCTACTTAAACCAAACGACACACCGATAGCAAACAGCACAGCCATGTTATCAATGATTGCCGCGCCCGATTTGATCAATAATGCTGCTGCAAGGCTTTCTGATCCCCATCCTACTGGATCAAGCTAATAACCAATTCCCATTAAAATTGCGGCAGCAGGCAGCGTGGCGACTGGCACCATTAGCGCCTTACCGACTTTCTGCATATAACCTAAAATATTCATATAACCCCTTAAATCTTATCTGAATAATTGCATTTTTTTGCTATTTGCCTTGTGCGAGCAGCAAGCTACTGTCTTTGGGAGCCAACCATGCTGTCTATTCAAAACTTTTTTATTGATGCGAACAAACTAATTAATCCGTAACATAGATTAAATTTTTTAATCTATGTTGAGTACAAGCGATGGGCAATAAGCAGCGGTTACTAAAGAATTTGCACACCTTCAACATTGCAGCCAAAACATTAAGCTTTACAGAAACGGCACAGGAGCTGCATCTCACACAAGGGGCTGTAAGTCATCGAATAAAGCTCTTAGAACAAGAGTTGGGGTTTAATTTATTTATACGTGGGACGAGATTACTAGAGCTGACTGAAGAGGGGCATCGATTTCAAACAACTCTCTCTAAGTCCCTTAACGCCATTTTCTCGGAGATCGACGAAATAGCCACAACCGATCTACAAGGGGAAATATCGATTGCAACATCACCCGCGCTCGCTAGCAGCTGGCTATTACCAAGGCTCCCCGACTTTAAAAGTAAGTATCCGCGATTCAATTTAAATATTTTCGCACAAGAAAAGCAGGAGCCATTTCACCAAAACAATATTGAAGTCGCGATATTTTACGACTCAAGTAATTTTAAAGATGTTTACCGAAGGCGACTCTTTGGTGAAAAGTATCTCCCCGTTTGCACGCCTCAATATGCCAAAAAACATAAAATATTTGATACCGGTCTTCAATCACTTCAACACATCAACTTTATCCACGCACTAGAGTCTAATGTCTGGGAAAGATGGGTGTCACACATGAATTTAGGCGTCGATATTTTCCAGCAGTTTTACTGTGTTAGTCATCGGAACATGAGCATTACTGCTGCGCTTGAAGGGCTGGGGGTAGCAATAATTCGCTATCAATACATAAAATCTTATATTGAGTCTGGTGAGCTGATCATCGCTTACCCTGAGATGAGGTCTGATCTTAGTTATGACTTAATTTGCCCCTTAGGCACTGAAAATCGCCCTAAAATCCGTACTTTCATTAACTGGATTGAGAGCCAACTTTAGGCACTCAACTGACCTTCAAAAAAGTACGAGTTCACGACACAAAAGAAGTGCTTTTTGTTTAAGCGGCCGTTATTCGAGCACCCCTGCCACCGTTTGCACCGGCTGGCTATCTGTTCCTTGCGTTAACCACACGGCAACAGCATCAGCGTTGAGGGGGACGGAGACATTATCAAATTGCCAGTGAGTGTCCGCATTTAACTGATACTTATTCAGCACAACAAAATCATGCTCTAAGTCACGACCGCGGTTTTCCCCTGCTTGCACTTGCGTGTGCTCATCCATGGCAAGCAAGACCAAATGTGCGGTGTACTGCCCTTGCTTATCATAGTGGAGTGTAAAGCGGCTATCATCACGTTTAAGCGATAACTTGCCACCTTCTATAGGTGATTGGGTCGGTAAGTTCTTCCGCTGAAAAAAGCCACGCCATTCTTGTCCATCCACGACGAAACCAGGCGTATAGACTGAGCCAATGTTGCCATACGCACGATACAAGCGCTGGCGCTGGCTGTAAGAGGGGTGAGCAAATTTATCTTTCCAACCTAAGCGATCCCAATAATCCACATGAAAGGCGACAGGAATAACGCCCTCCCAAAGTTCGGGGGAAGATTGTAGCTGGCTTAGGTATCGGTCGGCAGGTGGACAACTCGAGCACCCTTCAGAAGTAAATAACTCTACCAGCTGGGCTGGGGGGCCTTGATGTTCCCATGTCTGTGCAGCAAGGGGGGAAGAGAGCAACATAGCCACAGCACTTCCCGCTTTAATAGGGCGCATCTTCAATGAGTGAGAAGCACCGAATGAATGAAAGGGACAGAACGTCATACCATAGCCTCGTGATCAACCCTGCTCAATAAGACCTACCGCCTCGCCATTTCTTTCAGTCACGCCTCTCTATCAAAGTACCTCTTATCAAAATACCTCTTATCGAAATGCCTTGACCAACCCAGCCGATTTCTAGCCAATACAAAGTGTATTGAAGCACATTGGCTAGAAGAGAGACTCAACACGTTCTCAATATATCTTTACTCGATTTATCCCAGCTTTTAGCAACCGTACACTTTGGCAATGTAAGCTTCAAACTGCTCACAGAGCGCATCATCAGACTGAGTATTATCAGCCAATGTTTCACTACCATCGACAACTTGAATCGTTGCATTCAGTGAAGAGATAGGCGTACGCTGACGAGCAGAAAGCGCGCTGATTTTCTGTTGCTCTTCCTCCCAAGCTTGCGCAGGGGTCAGGTTACACGCATCTGCGAGGTACTTGGCATTAAAGCCTTCCCCTGTCAGCGCTTTAATCGTCTCATTGTGAGAAACACTGTTGCCTGCATGCCAATAGTGCTTAGCCAGTAAAGGGCCAATCTCTGGGTTATCGGTTAGGTATCCAAACTTATCCGTAAAGTAAGCGCGGGTCTGATAGACCGCCATATGAGCGAGCAAGTAACCTTGATAAGCGCAAGCGGCTTCATCAGATAGCAGATGCGGTATCGACAAAAGTGGCCGCGGCCCACACGCTAACCCAAGAATGCGCAGTTCAGTGTCTCGAGCCAATTGCGTCACCGCGTCGGGAGTCAGCGCATCATCATTCAGTTGATAAAGCGCACGCTCAAAGTAAGGCACCACAAGAATACTGCGTTCGATATACGCTTTAAAAGGCTGGCGACTGTCAATCATGCTCTTAATGATAGAATCCGGTACAGGGTTACCCTCGGCATCATGGGCATATAATTTCAGCCAGTCGGCATCCGTTAATAAACTATCGCAAAACATCGATTGTGTCTCAGCATACGCCATCGAGGTCGGCGCAAACTCCTGAGAGAAACAAGGAGAATTCATTTTCACATTGGCAAAGTGCGCGGCATGTCCGCCCTCATGAAAGAGGGTATTAATGCCATCATAACCACTGCCGATTTGATCGGGTTTCGCATTAGAGGTGAAGTTTACCTTTGCAGCAACCCACTCGCCTTTATCCATAAAGGAAGGAATGGGACCATGACAGAATCCGTTCGGGTACTTCCCTTTTCGGTCGAGTAAATCTAGCGTCAACTCAGCACCAGAGTAATCAATGTTCAAGCGACCAAACGACTCAACCCAACGGCGCAGCGATTTAGAAAATGGCACATACGGGTCAAGCTCGCGCATCACATCGCCTGCAAATGAAAACACAAAGTTATGCCCTGCTAACGCGTCGTCGCCTTTCTCTGCTGCCAAGCCCATCAAGCTTTTTTGATGGCTCTGTGTTGTTCTCTCCTCAAAGTCATCGAGAATAGTGAACAGCGCCTCAGAGGTCATATGCTCTGTTTTAACAACGGAGTAATCAAAGTAGTTGTCGTACCCTAACGAGCGCGCAAAAGTATTACGGCGTTTCACTAGTTCCAAAAAGCCGTTACTCAGTAACCACTGCTCCAAATCAAGCAGCGCTTGGTGTGCCGAGTGACGCACCGCTTCGTTATCACTTGTGCGAATGAGTGACCCCATAACGGGTAGCGACCCTTCTTGCTGGTCACCACTCTCATCACAATAGGTCATCACATGGTTTTGTTTTTTCTCAAACAATGCAGCTTCAAACTGAATTAAGTCGTTCTTCAATGCCTGAGCCGATTCTGATTCAATCGCATGGGATTCAAACATTGCGAGCCAACCTTGAAGACCAACCTTGGTGCTCTGTTTTTCATCGATATCCTCGATATTTTCAGCGGCAGACAACTGGGCTTTGATGGCCTCTATCTTCGATGCATCGCTTAAAAATTGCGTCCACTCAGTTTGCGCTTTTGTTGATCCTTCATGGTCATCACTGATCCCCATGTAAGTGTCCCAAAAGAAGTCTTCCTTAACACGGTGGATAGTCAGGTATTGTTGATTCAGCTCGTTGAGGTATGCAGTCGCCGTCATTTTCGTCCTTCAAAATGGTCACAGGGGATAAAAGGATTATGACACGTTTACTCGACCAGTACGAAGCCACTCGAACTGTGTCAATGTAGCGTATCATCAATACTGAGGTTGAATATTCCAGTTAGTCACTCACCACTCCCCAAGAAGGAGCTGCAATGCCATTAAAAAACAGGCTCGTTCGGTACACTCAATGCCATGTGGCTGACGTGTTCGAAAAAGAACACTCCCTTCTCAAGCAGGTACAGAGCGAGGCGCTGTCGCAAGCCCTGCTGCTATGGCAAGCAAAAACACCAACACTCGTCCTCCCTGCGGGTAATAAGTGGCCGACAACGCCCACTCTCTCTAAAGGACTCGAAGCAATAGGTTGGGAATTAGTGTCTAGGAAGACCGGTGGGGCACCAGTGCCTCAGCTGCCGGGCATTATTAACGTTTCGCATATATACCATTGGGATGAAACCTCTCCGTACGATATTCATCTCGCCTATCAACGCTTTTGCCTCGCGCTTACCCACTTCCTTGCGTCATTTGGGCTGAAAGCTGAAATACATGCAACCCCAAACTCATACTGCGATGGCGACTACAACCTCAATATCAATGACAAAAAGATCGTCGGGACTGCGCAGAGAGTGCTTTTAAAAAAGTGTGGTGGAAAAGTCGTATTGGCGCAAGCCTGTATCATCATCGACACCATGATAGATACGCTCGTCGCCCCCGTCATCTACTGCAACCAAGAGTGTGGCCATAACACCCTTATTGAGGCAAATGCACATACAGCACTGTTTGATCATATTGAGACACGTCCAAACTCAGATGCCCTTTTTCAAGCTCTCACAAACTCTTTTTTAAAGACGCAGAAATGAAAAAACCGACCTAGATGGACGGTTTTAATATTACTAATCGACACAACACTCGCGTATGAAAAAACACCAGTAACGCAGTGCATCAACACCTAAACCCTAAAGTATCCAGGTAACAAGACCTTAAATACCTAAGTCACGAGTGTCTAAGTGCGATATTGGGCAAGAACATCCCCAAGAGCGCGTGAAGAGTCTGTCAGGTTTTCGACACCAACCAGTGATTTTTGAGCCACTTCTTTGATGGTATTAGACTGTGTGCGAATATCAGAAAGCTCACTCGCGATATCATTCGCAACGGCACTTTGCTCACTCGCGGATGTGGAAATTTGCACATTCATATCACTAATGTTCTGTGCTGATTCCGCGATAAAGCCAATATCATCGCCAATGCTCGTAATAATTTCACGGCTGCTTTTCGCTTGCTCTACGGTTTGCTTGGTGATTGTACTAATACTCTTACTTTCATTTTGGAGTTTTTCAATCATGGTTTGAATTTCAACGGTCGCATCTTGTGTACGGCTCGCTAACGTTCTTACTTCGTCAGCAACCACAGCAAAACCTCGTCCTTGCTCACCCGCCCGAGCCGCTTCGATCGCAGCATTCAGTGCCAATAGGTTAGTCTGTTCAGAAATGCCGTTAATCGTCGTCACCACTTCACTAATCTGTGCGGTATTCTCATTTAACGTACCAGCAGAATCTGAAGCTTGTGAAATTGAATCTGATAGCTGTGCGATTTGCTCAACCGCTTTTTCCACTCGCTGGCGGCTTTCATTAACCTGAGCCTGATCTTGCTCAGCTTGGCCACTGGCTTGGTTCGCAATATTCATCACTTCTTGTGCCGATGCCGTCATCTGTTCCATGGCCGTCGCGACAGAATCAAGAGAGGTATACTGATTATTAATCTGCATCTCACTTTCCTGCATCTCATTAGCAAAAGAGCCGGAGGTTTCACCTAACTGGTTCGAGTTCTCCTTTACCGTCACAACAAGCTTCGTTAGCGTATCCATCGCTTCATCAAGCGCGCACCCTATCGTGCCGAATTCATCACGCCCAGGGTGAAAACCTAAACGAGAACTTAAGTCACCCTCAGAAATTTTTTGGGTCGTCGTATAAAGTACCCACAAAGCACCACCAAGAAAAGTCGCCACCCAATAAACAAACAGTGCGAAGGGAAGTGTCCATAAGTAGCTAAGCGCAAAGGTGGTTCGCGCATCACTTACCGCCGAACGGTAGTCAGACGAAAAGTTTTCTCTAAGTTGGTAGGTTTTCCCTGACGCGTGCCGGGCAGAAACACTGACTTCACCATTATTAAACCGAGACGCTGTCGGTGAAGAGATCACTGATAACCCTTGCCCTTGGATCGTTTCGATATCTGCCGAGACTAATAAGCCAGAAAGCTTATATTCCGTTGCCATTACCGCCTGAGTTTCAAATTGCTCAAGGCTATTAAAATAACGCCCACCAGCAATAAAGGTGATCGTTGTTAAGAACAATGCAAAAACAACCCACATTTTGTCGTTGATCGACATTTTGATAAAGAGACGATCAACGGTTCTAAAATCCACTTCTTTCATACCAAAATCCTATATTGGTGATGTTTGTATAAATAGTTAGCCTAAACTATATCAGTCATTAATTAAATCCAATGAAAATATTCTCCGACCACATGAAAAGTAACACTAAGACATCTGAATAGTAGTATACGATTCTGCATGTATGGAATATCAGACCTCTTTTAACAACAAACAAATATGGCGACTCTACATAAGCTATCACTCATCACTGCCCCCTATATCGTCATTAAGAATCTCGTCCATACTTGAAGAGTTAACTATATAAGGCAACTCGCATGCTGAACATGAACTTTTCACTGCCGCTCTCCATTAACCTCGATGAACAACCATGGCTGCCAAGCCCTGTAGGCGGAGTAAAGCGTAAACCATTAGAGCGTTCAGCGCCTGAATCTGGGCACACTACCAGCGTCGTCGAGTACGTCAAAGGGGCCTCTTTTGCGACGCACTCCCACCCAATAGGCGAAGAGATACTAGTACTTGAAGGCGTCTTCTCTGATGAATATGGTGACTACCACGCCGGCACCTACCTTCGCAATGCACCTGGAAGTCACCATTCCCCCTTTAGTACTCAGGGCTGTAAATTATTCGTCAAACTCAACCAATTCTGCCCCGATGATCACCAAGAAATTCGAACCAACATTACCCCTTCAAGCGATGACACAGCACCACGCTTACTCCATCAATTCGAACAACAATCGACATCTGTCATTTTTGGTCGCGACTCTATCCCTACATTGATCAACTCACCCGATCAAAAAGTGGAAATATTGATCATCGCTGGCCACCTTCGTATTGATGATGAAACCTATACAGGCCTTCACTGGCTACGTTTCCCCCAATTAACAGCTCAACTTACCCCATTATCAGAAACGACATACGCTTTACTCAAAGTAGGCTGATGACAATAACGCTCTCGACACGCATCATCCTCACAACTAATTTAGAACAACCCACAAACACCAATAACACCAAAAACAAAAAGCAGTCATTAGCACTTAACATAGAGAAAGAAATAGCGCTTTATTCTATAATTTAGTGATAAATACAGACCAATAACATCATAATTGTTCTAGGATAGGAGCTTCCCTTAGGAGGTGAATATGTCAAATATCAATCAAGATCGTCTAATTAATCATTTTGTTGAACTCGTTAAAATCGACAGTGAGTCGGGTAACGAAAAAGCCATCGCTGAAACACTTGCTGAGCAGCTGAGTGAATTGGGCTTCAGTGTTCAAAAACTCCCGGTTCCAGAAACACTCTCAAATGGCTTCAATATTTATGCAAAATTAGAAGGCGATCTTGAAGGCAGTGTCGTCCTTAGCTGCCACATGGATACCGTCACTCCGGGTATCGGTATCGAGCCTGTGATTAATGGCGATATCATCAGCACAGCTGGCGATACAATTCTAGGCGGTGATGATAAGTCTGGTATTGCTGCGATTATGGAAGCCATTCGAAGCCTTAAAGCGGCAGGCAAACCACACCAAACAGTGGAACTTGCCTTTACCGTGTTCGAAGAAGGTGGTCTACACGGCTCGAAGCAATACGACATGAGTAAGATTGAATCTCAAAACGCAGTCGTTTTTGATTCAGGCGGTGAAATCGGCACCATCATTACTGTGGCACCTGGTCAGCAAAACATGAAAGTGACCATTACAGGTCGCCCAGCGCACGCTGGCTTAGCGCCTGAAGAAGGTATTAACGCACTGACTGTGGCAGCAGATGCGATTAGCGCAATGAACCTATCACGTATCGATGAAGAAACGACAGCAAATATTGGTGTGGTTAAAGGCGGTCAAGCGACGAACATCGTCATGCCTGAACTTTACATCGAAGCAGAAGCACGCTCACTCAATGACGACAAGCTTGCTGCACAAGTCGCGCACATGACAAGTACATTCGAAGCAGCTGCAGAGAAACACGGTGCAGAAGTTTCAATCAACTCGACACGTGCATACGATGCTTACCGCATTGCTGACAACGACCCGCTCGTTGAAGGTGTCATGGAAGCCTTCAAAGCAAATGGTATTACACCATTTACGAACTCAACCGGCGGCGGTAGTGATGCAAATATCTTCAATGGCAAGGGTCTAAAGACCATTAACTTGTCTACCGGTATGTCAAAAGTGCACACCACGAATGAGTTCATCAAGATCTCAGACATGGTGAAGATTACTGACTTCTTGTATACCTATCTATCGCGCTAATTTATCCGTTTCGCTATTGCGATATGGAATGCTCCACCTCAAGGTGGTCAGCGATTAACAAAGGCATCGGCGTTCAAACGCCGGTGCCTTTTTGTTCGTACCCACTTTTGCATGTTCATCATTCAGAAGACGATGCGCTTATATCGACATAACTAATCCAATCAGGATCGTTATTCACGACCTTGTCATTAACGTACATCAACAAAGCTAAACAGCTTTTTGCATTCATCCGGTAAGGGTCAAACACTTGGTCGATAGAGAAACGTAAAATCAGTGATTCATGCAAATGATTTTCTGGCACAAAGCTCATCATCCAGCGTGAAAAAAAACGCTCTGAAATCTCTTCATAATGCAGAAGCATCACATTACTATGACGTTCATCGTTAACGATTTTATTGTACAGTTCATTCACGCTCTTCCTCGACCCTTCAAGGCACTGAAGAAAAAATTTACGGTTGAAACAGAGCACACCAGTAATATGTTGACGCTCATTAAATGCTTTAGAGCATGCCAATACGTCTTCAAGATCATGAGGGGAAAAACTGCTCGTTTTTTGACTCGCGTATACCAGTCGAACAAGTTGCATTGTATCTCCTACCATTATCAAAATGCCGGAACAACATGAATAATTACTCCACCAGTTTCACTATAGAGCGAATCATTCACTCTCTCAACAGAACAACAAGAGATACCTTTTAGGGCGATATAGCATTCTCATTAAGAATGATATTCTGGTTTACTGCACATCAATAAGCCATTATCGCAACTCAAAGGGAATCAATTGTGCTACTTGCATGGCTATATAGCTCAATTTTGTTCCCTTTTTTACCCATTATATTTATCGCTATCTATATGAACTCGATACCTATCGCAGATCACACTTTGTACCCTTACGTCTATTCGCTCACTCAGTAAAATGGCGCTGTTTGTTATTGTTTAATGACATTTTCATTTCAGCGGGAAGAGAATTATGGAATATTTAGACAGAATAAAGCGTCTGGCTAAAGTACAAGGAATTAGCCAAAAACAGCTTGGCGACGCACTAGGGCTACAGCAAGGTACCATGAGCCGTAAATTGTCTGGAAAGTATGGCATCGAAGTACGAGAGTTAGAAAAAATCGCATCGTCACTGCAAACTACCGTCGGGTATTTACTCACCGGACAAATTGATAGTGAAGCACAACGCACAACGACACTGAATGATCTTAGTGGGCAAACTCGCACCTATGTGCCAGTGATTAAGCGTCGCGACTTTGCCTCCTACAAAAGCGGAGAGAAAGTCTCTGTTATTAGTAAAAAGTCCCTACCTGAGCACCTCGATAGCGAGGAGTGCCTTGGCATTATGGTTGATAATGAAAATATCTCTCAGTGTGCACCGATGGGCAGTTTTGCGCTGACCTCCATTAATGCAAAATACAAACCTAAACAGCCTGTTTTAGCGTCTGTTCGTGGTAGTGAGCCCGACTTCTATCACATGACACAAATTGCCTATGGTGTTGTATTCTCCACCTCTCAACCTGACTTTCCAAACCTATTCGTGAACCACGACGAATACAAAATTCATGGTTATATCGTACAGTCAGAGTGGCATTTTGAGCAACTCAGCGCCGCCGCAAGCTAACCACGTATAGCTGCAGCTCATACCGCTGAGTCAAAAGAAAAAAGCGACCATAATGGTCGCTTCAGACTGCTGACAAAGGTCTAGCCATCGGGCTAGACCTTTGATCTAATAGGGGTATCGAAATATGGATATC
>JBHOGO010000093.1:0-16292 GCA_043421945.1 bacterium sp. HQB-150
TTTGAAACTGAATTCGATTTTTAGCCATGATGATTTCCTCACTCAACGCCTATTACTAAGTATAGTCATCAATACTGGGTTTTAGTGGTAATCAGGTAACGAATTGATGCTTTATCTTCACTTTGGGATAAGGCTTTATTTTTATTTCCGCATGATTCACGGATCACCAATTTTTGTGGGAGTTGATGAATAGTGGTGGAAAATGAATCACCTTCAGCTCTCGCTAATGCACGTAAGAATGCTTTCCTTGCCAACGGTTCAAGCTGCTGATCGGCCGTCGTGAGTGCTGGTTTCATTTGTTGACCAAAGAATACATTATCAACCCCGACGATAGCGATATCCTTTGGGGTGTAAACATCAAAATGTTTAAGCTGTTCAATCATCCCAATCGCATTATGATCAGTCGCACAAATTATCGCAGTACACACCGTCTTCCGTTTAATATACTCTACAGCCGCTTCACGTCCTCCAGCTAAAGAACAACTGCTTACACTGAAAAAATGCTGTGGATTAAACTTTCCCTGATGCGCTTCAACAGCATGTTGATAAGCTTTAAATCTGATTCGAATATCGTTTACAGAGAGGTCACCACAGAAAGCAATATGCTCATGGCCACTATCCCTTAACCATTGGTATAGCTGCTCTACACCATCACTTTGCACACTATAAAATTGCTCAACTTGTAATGGTGAATAACTCGCTCCCAGTGAAATAACCGGGATATTTCGACTTATCGCGTCTTGAATCAGGTGATCAGAAGCAGCATGCAAAATAACAATTAACGCATCGAAGTGATTGTTAGCAACGGGAAGGTCAAAGTCTCTTTGGTGACCAGAACGAATCACTATCAAGTTAACATCATACCTCGTCGCCATTTGACGAAACGTTGCGTTTAACTCCCCCATATAAAAGCCGCTTAACACCGGCATAATGACACCAATCGTGATGCGCTTTTTATTTTTTCTTTTATCCATTTTATTCATCATTCGTGGCTTTCTAACAATCACATAGCGCTCGATACAGCGGCATAAGTAACTAACAGTATTGTGTACGGTTCCAAATAATTATTGATGAGTGAATGATTAAAAAAAACCGATAAAGATAGAAACTGTTCAGTGGGACACGTTCGGTAGGGAAAAAATTTAATAGATATGAAGGAGTGGTCGTTAAGAGCGTGAGCTTCAATGACAGAAACATCACTAGCGTAAATACCAAGCATCTAACACGACCTTACTTGCTATAAATAGAGTCATTGCGATATTTTGATGACATCACACTTCTCTGGTCTTGCGGCAAAAACAACAGAAATAAGGCTAGAATGACGAGTGACATAAGTTACAAACTAAAGGCGGAAAGGAATGGATAACGTGCTAGAAGGATTCCCGATCATAACAGAGATCCCTGTCGCATGGGGAGAAATGGACGCATTACAACACGTCAATAATGCCGTCTATTTCCGCTATTTTGAAACGGCGCGGTTAGATTATTTTAAAGAAATTGGTTTGTTGGTGAATATCACCGAGAGCCATATTGGCCCTGTACTGAGTGATACACATTGTCGTTATAAACTGCCTATCACCTATCCCGATACACTATTGGTCGGCAGCAAGGTCATCGATGTACAAAATGACCGCTTTACCATGGAGTATCAAATTATCAGTAAAAAACACAACAAGGTCAGCACTATCGGCCAAGCAACCTGCGTCATGTTTGACTTTCAAAACAACACCAAAGCCCTATTATCTGAAGAACTTAAACAGAAAATATCTGATGTTGAAAAACAAACAGGCACCTCGTATCACAAAACCTAAGTGGGGGGCTAAGAGAGTTTAACAGTGCCAGTGAGGCACTGTTTATTTGCCTGCCAACTATCGCCTACCTATTTTAAATTTCTGGTGGCGCAGAATCAAATTGTCGGCGAGCCTCGAAGCCATTCATAAATTCACAACGGTGTGTGTAAGCAGACAGTAGCATTGTTGGAAGAATCTCTTTATCGTACCGCTTCGTTGCACGTTCGATAAAGTGTGAATACTGGGCATCCGCTAATTCAGTAATATCCTTCGCAAGCTCTGCTGGCACTTCATATTCGCTAGTCAGCTCAGAGTAATTACGACGGTGAACGTCCCGTCTAGGGTTGTTCAAATAGTCGGCAGCAGCCATGCAGGTCGCTTCTTCATGTAAGTCATACATCATCTTTTCTGGTGAAGCCTCTTCAGCAAAACCCGATGGGACAATATGCGTACATAATAAAAATGCAAACAAAGCACTTTTTTTCATATTTATTCTCTATGGCGAATTTACGTTTCCGCACAGAATAAGAAGTAAAGATTAAAAAGATATGAAAACAACTCTGCAATCATTGCAGACAAAAGATCGAAATTAAGTCACATAAGATTGCAAAGATAATAGGGAAACTTACACATTCTCATCAACTATATAAGAAACAAATATATTTATGAACAATTTCAAACGCTCTATTACTGCACTTTGCGTTATGGGTGTTTTGTCTGCTTGTAATAGCTCTTCGACAGACAATACATCGCCAGAAATCCCAGCGGATAAACCAGCATCACTCAAGGTTGGTCTATTACCAGATACTCAAGGTGGTGGTTGGAACGTAGCGGTTCACCCAATGGAAGCCGTGTTAGCAAAGCAAAAAGAAGAAGGTGTTGATATTGTTATTCCTGTGGGTGACCTAACGGATAACGGGTCTACGCACGAGTGGGAACAATGGGTTGGTGTGGCAAGTAAGTACCGTGATGCAGGTATCGAATTCTTACCAGTGATGGGTAACCACGAAACAAGCTGGGCTTACACTGTTGAGTGGATCGAGAACATGCGTCACTTCATCCCTGAAGACGCAATCCACATGCCAACGGCAGAGTGGCTAAACTACTATGTCGTTCGCGAAAACGTCCTCATTATTGGACTTGCCTACTACAACCTGCCTATCGCATTTGGTTGGATCCAAGACATACTAGAAGACGAAAAAGGTAACTTCGAGCATGTCGTTATTGCGAGTCACGATGGATTAGTTGGCGCGAAATACGGTGAAACACGTGAGCAAATCGTCGAAGGCGTTAAAGACGATAACCGTTTATTTGATATCCATAAAGAAATCCGTGAAACCTTTGCTGAGCACGATGTTATTTGGGTTCAAGGCCACGAGCATATGTATCAGCGCTCACAAATCCATGCTCGCGTCTTAGGCTCTAACGATCCAGGTGGTCGCGCTTCTACAGAGACACTTGCCTCTACGCCAAGCGGTGGCAACTACCGTATGCCTTCTTACACCCAAATCGTGAGTGGTAATGCTTCTTACAAAGGGTACGAATACCGTTACGGTGAACGTGAACTGATTCAAGATGTTATCCAACATAAGATGGCAACTAAAGATGCAAACCATAACTCTGAATTCTATGATGCGAATGCTTCAATCTTAACGTTTGATGATCAGCGTATCGATTACCATTCATGGGCCGCACCACATACCATCACTGAAAACGAAGATGGCATGCGTGAATTAGAGAACCCTGAATGGGCAATGATTGATACATTCAGCCGTACGCGTAACCGCTGTGAGTCGTTGATCTATCCAAACTCGATCCCTGAAGGACAACGCCCAATCTTGAATCACATCGTTCAGTACAAAACAGCCGAATGTGTCGGCGATGATGGTTCTGCTGCGCAACTTGTTGGCGGTACAAACAACACCTTTAACCGTGTTGATACCACCCAGCGTACATTGGGCTTTCATGAAGGCTTAAAGCGTGCAGAGTCGATGAATGACTTAATGCGCTTAACCTATCAGTACTTGTTCACCATGAACAAGAGCTGGGACGTTAACCTCAATGCTGCAAACCGTATTATTCCGGGTGAAAACGGTGAAGATGAGTTTGGCGCTCGTGAAGGTAACGTGATTGTTCCTGCAACCACGATTGATATGAAAAAACATGTCACAATGAGCTGGTCACCAAAAACGCAATCAACCGAATCTGACATTCTTATTGTGAGTGGAATGCAAGTGCATGGCGGTACTTACCAAAATGCCTACGGTGGAGCAAAAGATATTACTCGTGACACTGGTCATGACGGTTCACAACCTGATGGCACTGCAAAAGGACCTCATACTGACCTTCCTAGCACTGCAACTCAGGATTGGGACGTAGAAGCGATTATTGGTGACCAATATGGTATTCAGTTTACTGCTGACAGTGGAATCAATAGTGACACGGTAACACTAGCAACATTGACGGACGGTGAATGGACGGCAATTGCACCACAAGAATGTATGATTGAAGGCCCATGGGATGAGAAATATTTAGACTCTCAATTCGGTCTTAACAGACCAAGTGATTGTGACGCATACCCTGTTGTTGGGTACGATGAAAACTATGGTAACCGTTGGTGGACAATTGCAGATCGTGACGTTGAAATCGCACTAATTCGCAACTAATTAAACCACAGTAAATAAAAGAGTCACCGACAACAGTGACTCTAAAAAGAAAGCCGCTCATCTCTATGAGCGGCTTTTTTTAGCTTACCGGTACACTCATCAATTAAACTTCAGCAATAACCACTTCTGCTGCATCGTTAAAAGACTCATTTAACAACCCTGCGTAGATACCATTTTGTGCCACCAGCTGTTGGTGATTGCCCTGCTCAACGATTTCTCCACGCTCTAATACCAGTATCGAATCAGAATGACGTACCGTACTGAGACGGTGAGCAATCGCAATGACCGTTCTTTCCTTAAATAAACGCTGCATTGCTTTTTGAATCAAGTCTTCAGTGATGGAATCAACAGAGCTCGTTGCTTCATCTAACATCATGACCTGCCCGCCCTGCGCGACTGCCCGTGCAAAAGAGATCAGCTGCGTTTGACCGACGGATAAGTTAGATCCATTCTTATCAAGCGAATAATCATAGCCTTGTGGTAGCTGCTCGATAAAGCGGTTGGCATATACATAGCGTGCTGCTTGTTCGACGTGTTCTCGAGAAATATCCTGTTTACCCAAGGCGATATTAAAGTGAACACTCTCTTGAAACAGGTGAACATCTTGCATCATCAACGAAAAAAGGTGAGTTGAATCTTCAATTGAAAGCTGAGAAAGCTCAATTCCGTTTAAAAGAATACTTCCTTCATAATCTTGGTAAGTACGAGAAATCAAACGCAAAATGGTGGATTTACCCGACCCTGTCGAGCCAACAAGCGCAATTTGGTGGCCTTTCTCCAATGTAAACGATACGTTTTTAAGGACGTATGGCAGATCGTCTTTATAGCGGAAGCTAACATTTTTAAACTCGAGGGAAGTAAACTCACTCAGTCTATCTTTTACTTCATGAGAAGGTATGAGCTGACGCCCTTCCTCCTCTGTCGGCTCAACGAACAGCTCTTCAATGTGATCAAATGCGGCGAATGAGCTTTGAATCGAGGCGATCTGAGACGTAAAGTCACGAATAGGCACAAAGACTTTTTCCAACGTGTTAATAAACGCAATCAATACACCGAGTGTTAGCGCCTCTTTAAGCACTTGGCCTGAGCCATACCAAATCATTAAAGCGATAGTGATAGACGTCACACCAGATATGAAAGCAAACAAAATGGCATCGTATTTATTCACCTTCTTCTGTGCTGTCAAAAACTCATCGGTGTAACCTTGATACTTCTCCTCGACTTCTTGCTCAGCACGGTATAACTGAACCGTTTTAACCCCCAGCAACGCTTCCTGTAAGAAACCAATACTACGGGCTAATGTTGAACGTGTTACTCGATAGAGCGCACGAAGACGATTCCGAACATGAACGGTTAGGTACATCACCGGTGGCATAATCACCAACACGATCAATGTTAGCTGCCAATCAATCAATAGCATCATCACCAACAGAGCGATCGTATTCAGCGTATCTTTTACTAGCCCAACCACGGATTGAATAAAAGACTCACCAATAGTTTCTAAATCACTCGTTAAGCGAGAAAGTGTTACCCCCGTCGGCGTATTGTCAAAATAGCTTCGTGGTAACTTAAGTACACGTGCTACCAATACAGAACGCATATCGGTAATCGTCATTTGCCCTGTTTTACGCAAATTGTAAGCATACGTGGTATCAACCACATAGCTCGCAATCAAGACGATGAGGAGATAAATAACGTAAGTCTGAAGGCCATCAATGTTTCCTTGTGATAGCTGAACATCGATGACTTGTATGATCAGCCATGGAAATAATAAGCTTGTGATGACTGTCAGTGGCAACATGGCAATGCCCAGTAATGCCGAGTTTTTATACTTCTTCGCAAATTTGAAAAAATGCTTTAAGTACTTAACATCAATGCCCTTTAACATGCTGTTGCCTCCGCTTCATTTTGTTGAAGCTTCCAAGTTTCTAAATAGTAAGGACACGTTTGAAGTAGATCAGCATGACTACCTTGGGCAATCACCTTTCCTTCATGAAGCACAATAATTTCATCCATATATTCAAGGGCATTAACACGGTGTGAAACCACTAATACCGATTGATTCTCTAAACGGCCAAATAACCCTTCTAGGATCTTACGCTCGGTCTCGTAGTCGACGGCTGAAAGTACGTTATCCATAATGATCACATCACTCGGTTCAAGCAGAGCACGCGCAATACTCAAACGTTGCTTCTGTCCACCAGACAGCATAATGCCTTTCTCGCCAACAAGGGTTTGGTCGCCCTGTTCAAAACGAGAAACATCATCGGCAAGTTGGCTTAGTGCCAGTACCTCATCAACCCGCTCTTTTGAAACAGGTGATTTATCGGCATCGTTACCACGACTGCCAAAACGAATATTGTCTTCAACTGTGGCAGAGAAAAGATAAGGGTCTTGCGTTATCGTACGAATGTAACGACGGATATCGCTTCTCGCGAACGTTGTCACATCTCTATCACCCAGGAATACCGTGCCTTCAGGAATATCGAGGTGATGGTTCAAACAGTTCACCAACGTTGTTTTGCCCGCACCAATACTTCCCAATACACCGATTTTCTTACCGACGGGAATATCAAAGCTGATGTTATCTAAAATAAGGGCTTCTTCACCTGGGTATTTAAAGCTCAGGTTTCGTATCGACAGTGTTTGTGCCTTAAGTGCCTCGGCTTCAACGGGCGCTAAAGGAGCACCGTCATTCTTCGTCGTTTCTGCATTTAAGATCGTTTGTACACTTTCAATGCCAACCATGCCTCGCTGATAAATCGTTGCAATACGACCAAGCTGCATTAGTGGCATCGCAAGCAATACGGAATAGGTCAAGAATGCAGTGATTTCACCCAGAGACAGCTCTTGGTTCATCAACATGTAGCCACCAATGCCAAGAATCATGATTTTCATCAGGTCATTCGCGTAATCTAACACTGGCATGAAGAAGACTTGGATGCGTGTAATACGTAAACGGCATTGCAATAACATCTGATTGAGCTTTTCTACCTCTTCTCTTACCCATGGCGACATTTGCTGACTTTTAATGAGATCGATACCCGACAGGTAACTCATCAACTGCGCAGATAAATTTTGCAAACGATGCATATGTTCAAGGTGAAGGTTCTTCATTCGTTTAAAACCCATACGGAAAATAACGAACGCAATCACAATAGGAAATACCGAATAGAGCGTCAGCTCTGGCGAAATACGCCACATCCATAATGGGGTAAATGACAACGCTAATAATGCATTGAAGAACTGAAGGAAGCCCACACCAAACAGCATGCGAACGCCGTTTAGGTCATTATTAATGATCGAAATCAACTTCCCGGATGCAAATTTCTCATGAAAACTATTCGGTAAGCGGTTGAGCTTTTGCAGCAAAATATTTTTTAGTGCGGCTTCGGTAATACGACCCGGATTGAGTCCATAGATCCGTGACAATATACGCACGACAACCATCGACAACGCCATCACCACAACAATACCTACATAGGTTTTAAGTTCTTGTTGACCCGCAGATGCAGTCGTATCAATCAAGTCAATCGCCAATTGAATGTAACGCGGGATCTCAACTTGAAGCCAGTTAACGAGAACAATAAAAACAATCGCTAACAGATAAGACTGGCGATTCATACGCAGAAAATGCGCAACAAACTGTGTTTTAGTCATATGACTCTTTCTTTAGGGGAGGTTCAATGCCGTACTGCTCGACACACGCTTTAACAATACAGTGACGTGGTTCATCGATTTCTGCTAGCGCATCCAGTAGCCACTCAGGTAAACGCACAGGGCGTGTTTTTTCACCCGGCTTGCGACCACATCCCTGCCGAGATCCACCTCTGCTGCCGCATCGTCGATTTTTAGCGTTATCTTCCAAGGTTAATCCAGATTCGAACACTTTTGATAAGTGTACACTTATCAAACCCAAAGAACAACTGGTTGACAACATCAACCAAAATAAATATAGCTGACAATATCAACCACATTTATCGTATCCAAACAGAGTTGCCGCTTTATAAACAAACTACACACTCAATTAGTGTCATTACGTGATTGGATAGTGCTTTTTATGACGACAATGCTAATCGTTGCGGTGTTTATTAAACCAAGAATTAAAAAATGGTTAGGATTAAGTAATCAACCTGTCACGACATAATTATTAATAAAACTATTAATTGAAGCTACTGAACGGTCGTTTATAGTAGCGGGCATAATTAATTAGTAGCAACATTTGTAATGAAAATAGCACTCGCCACACTTTGTCTTATTAGTCCGTTTTTTATACATGCCAAAACATTAATCAGTAACCAAACGGTTAATATATATACCACCAGCAAAGTGAGTGCTTTTCCAGCACAATGGCAAACTGACGACATATCGCCTAAAGGAGAAGCGTTACCCTACGAAAGCGCTTTATTTGGCGATGAAATTATCCGAAATGCGGTCAATAAATACCCAAAAGAGGTTATAAAAAAAAACCTCGATGCTATTTATTTATTCAGTGAGCTACAATATTTTGGTATTTCGGCTGCTGGGACCAATTCACGTGAAAGAATATATTTAAAAGTGGGTGAAAGTACCCAAGGGTACACACCTCAATACATCGAACGCGTTTTCCATAGCGAACTGTCTAGCATTTTACTTCGAAATCACCCGCAACTATTCAACGAAAAACAGTGGAAAAGTCATAGAGATAATACCACCGAGATCAGCGGCGTATCAGCCATTAAGTCCGGATTAGCGTCACCCCGCATTGGTAACCCTGACCTGCTCTCTCAAGGGTTTCTGAGTGAGTATGCAAAATCGAATGTTGAAAACGACTTCAATGCCTATGCCGGTATGCTATTTGCGCAATTCGATGAACTATGGGATTTAAGTACGCATTACCCTGCTATCGCAGAAAAGATGGCCCTTACCATCGCTTTTTATCAATCCATTGATGAGCAATTTGAGCATCCCTATTTCTCTTTATAATCAAGATATCACTCAACGTAATCGTCATAATAAAAGCAGATAAAAAGAGCCCTAAGCCTTAAACTGAATCAGGTACCAAGTCACGACAACTACACCAAATCAACTATCAGACGACTACACTGACGTTATAGCACTTAAATCACTTCAGTTATGCTAGATAGGTGTTGATATCAACGAGCTTTAATATTAACAAGATTTAATATGGGCAAACTTTAGTGTGGACATGCTTTAATATAGACAAGCTTTAATATAGACAAGCTTTAATATAGACAAGCTTCGAGATAAAGAAGCTTCTTGATGCACGAGCGTCAATACGGCATATTGTTGAAGACTTCGATAGCAATGAGAGTTCATACGACCATGCAATCACTTTCTGCGGATCAAGCGCGAAAATTGGCCCTTATCTCTCAAGCGCTTCCCCAAGGAGTGACCACGTTTGACCGGAAGCAACGTTCTGCTGACTATACCCAAGCTAGCCATCATCTACATAGAGCTCCCCAACCAAGCGCTTTGGCTAAACCTATCAGTGACACATTAGAGGTACTCGAACACCTCAGCTATGTGCAAATTGATACGATTTCCGTAGTAGAGCGTGCACATCATCATGTCCTGTGGAGCAGAAACCCTCACTATCACCCTACCCATCTCGATGAATTGATTCAGCAAAAGCAGGCTTTCGAATACTGGTCACACGCTGCCGCCTACCTACCGATGCGAGATTTTCGCTTTAGCTTGCCACGTAAACACGCCCTAAAGACTGGTCAGCAAACGCATTGGTATAAAAAGGACGAGCCTTTGATGGCCAACATTTTGGCTAGAATTGCTGCTGAAGGGCCGTTGATGGCAAAAGATTTTGCTTCCGAAGGTAAGAAAGTGAATGGCTGGGGAAGTAAACCCACCAAACAAGCGCTGGAAAGCCTATTCATGCAAGGCGACCTTATGATCTGCGAGCGAAGAAATTTTCATAAGGTTTATGACCTCACTGAGAACGTACTGCCTGAAGGGACAAACACACAGTTACCAACACCACAAGAGCACGGTCAATTTCTGATTTTACACTTTCTCAATGCCCATGGCTTTGGATCGTTAGCGGAGATGAGCTACCTCCTCAAAGAGACAAAATCTGTCGTTAGAGACGCTTTAAACGCCTTACTCGAAAGCGGGGCTGTGAAAAAGATAATGATCAATAATGTCGTCTATTTTTCAACCTCCGAGGCTCTTGCTCGGCTAGATTTACGCTTAAGACGCAAACAAGCAAAGATACTATCGCCTTTTGACAACTTACTGATTCAACGAAAACGTGCATCCGCTATCTTCAACTTTGATTACCTTATCGAGTGCTACGTCCCTGCTGCAAAGCGCCAATTTGGATACTTCTGCTTACCCATTTTGTGGGATGGTCAACTTATCGCCCGCGCAGACTGTAAAGTAGATAGAGCAAATAGCACACTCAATATTCTTCACCTTTTCCTCGAACCTTCCCTCCGTGACCGCGATACCTTCTTGGAATCACTCAGCATGGAGTTAGATAAATTTTCACAGTTTAACCGCTGCGAACAATATGTGATTCAACGAATTTCTATTGCTAACTGATAGAATAATTTATTAGCATTGCTGTGTTTTCAGCTGTCATGCTGTATTCTTTTTATTCATCCTTTGAGATAGTCGACCGTTATGCTTAAGAATGCTTATCTAGTTTTATTCCTCCTTCTTTTTAACTTTTCTCTCTCTGCTTCTGAAAAATATTCTGAGACGGAGATGTTAGATCGCCCGCTGATGGAAAGGTATATTCTTGATGAACTCAAGTCTTTGCGACAAGAGCAACAAGATTTAGAGCGTAAACTCACGATTCAAATCACTGACAGAGAGTTGTCTGTTGCTGATAAATCGATGAATTATGCCAATGTGACGGTGACCTATTTCTTCTATATCATCGCGGGTGTAGCTTCATTGATAGCACTTGTCGGCTGGCAATCACTCAAAGAGATTAAACAGAATGCCAAGGAGATGGCAGACGCTCGACTAGACCAAATAACAAAAGAGTATGAAAAGAAGTTTTTACTCTTAGAGCGTGATTTAAAACGGAAGACACGCATCATCACCGCCAACAACCGGGAAATTGAGATCATCAATGAGATTCATAACTTATGGCTTCGCGCCCAAAATGCGCAAACCGCAGAGCAACGCATCGAAGTGTATGATGAAATATTGAAGATTCGCCCTGGGGATTTGGAAGCACTAATATACAAAGCAGATGCGGCTATGGAGATCAATGAGTTCCACTGGGCAATGAGTATTTGTAACCGTGTACTTGAGGTCGATGATAATAACGCTCACGCACTCTATCAACGCGCCTGTGCATACTCACGCCTTGGTGCTGAAGAGCAAGCCATCAATGATCTACAAAGCTCCATTGATGCCAGTGCCTCTGTTCGAGAACTAGCAGCTGATGAACCCGACTTCGATATGCTACGTGGCAACCCAAGATTTGAAGCGCTCATTGAAATTTATGACAAGAGTTAGCCCTTATTGGTCGTTGTCGTCATTAGCTCGTAGCCCGTGAAGTATTATGCGCATTACTTCGCCCTTATCGATTGGCTAGATAAGCAATTTGTCGTCTAAGGTATTAAGAGTGTTTTACCTGTCAGGTAACAGATCGACCTAATTGACCTTAAGGTAAGTGCGATTCGTGTGATAGGTTATTATTCAACCATTTTTAAAGGGAATTATGATGACAAATGCGTATGTGCCCCCCAAAGTATGGACCATGGAAGAGGAGAATGGCGGTCAATGGGCTAGTATCAACCGACCCGACTCAGGTGCTCGTCATGAGCAACCTCTACCGGTAGGCAAGCACCCTCTCCAACTCTATTCCTTGGCAACACCCAATGGGCAGAAAGTGACTATCATGCTTGAAGAGTTACTTGCCTTAGGGGTGAAAGAAGCTGAATATGATGCACACCTGATCAAAATTGGCGATGGCGACCAATTCGGCTCTGGCTTCGTTGGCATCAACCCCAATTCAAAAATCCCAGCGCTTTCTGACCACTCGAATGACGAGCCTATCCGAGTGTTTGAGTCAGGAGCAATTCTCCTTTATCTTGCAGAAAAATTTGGTCATTTCTTACCAAAAGATCTCGCGACACGTACAGAAGCGATGAACTGGCTTTTTTGGCTCCAAGGTTCGGCCCCATACCTTGGCGGTGGCTTCGGGCATTTTTATGCCTATGCCCCAGAAAAGTTTGAATACCCCATCAATCGTTTTTCAATGGAAGCTAAGCGTCAACTTGATGTGCTGGATAAGCGACTAGCCGATAACCAATACCTTGCCGGTGATGAATATAGCATTGCTGATATTGCGACTTGGCCGTGGTATGGCAATCTTGTTTTAGGCATGGCATATAATGCGGCTGAGTTTTTAGATGTTAAAAGCTATAAGCATGTTGTTCGCTGGGCAAATGAGATATCAAACCGTACTGCTGTTCAACGTGGTCGAATCGTCAATAGAGTGTCGGGAGAAGCGTGGGAGCAACTTGCTGAACGCCACGATGCCTCTGATATCGACACCGTTCTCGCCAGACGATAGATACAAACGCCAGATCCAACGAGCAGATTCCTTTGGGTCTGGCGCTTAAAACACATCAAAGCACTTAATCACGACTAGCTATTAGCCATTTATTATCAACGAGTTACCATCAAGCTATTACTATCAAACTATTACGACCAGCCAAGCTATTGCAGTCATGCTATTAGCAACGACTGCTAAGCCATTCCGGCCATGCGATTAACCAATGACTGCCAACCCGCTATTACTAACCAGATTCTATCAATTTTTTTGATGGTTAGGTTACTGCTTATCACGCTTTCCAAACCGTGTAGTACTATGAATAAACACAGCGCCCATCACTCCCTGAATAGCGATAATAATCAAGACCAAATACATCGCAATCTCAACGGCAATGGCGACTTTCAGCCCCATACGCCCAATGAACATGATGACATGTGGCCACTGCGCGAATAAACATGCCGGTAAAAGTGCAAACGTCACTGTCATGCCCTTCACCAACCAATGCCGATCATGCCAAATGTTTTTTGGCATGATGCGATACCGCCCTATGCTCCAAAGAATGGCACTAACCATCACAAAAATGCTTTTCATATCGATTCAACATCAAAAAAATAAATACTGACGCAATGTTAGCATAAGGGTGGCTGATGTCATTGTAAAAGACCATCAATAAATATGATTTTGATGGTTACTTAATTTTCATTTTTGCAACAAGCGTACTGGGATAATATTCGGCCCTAAAGAAAAAGCAGGCGATGCAAAGATGCACCACCTGCTTTTTGTTCTTGTTGTTCATCTTGTCGATTCTATGAATTTAGAACCGGGAAAGTGAAAACAGATTGCTCGACGTATTAGAATTCGTAATCGAACTCTACACCCCAATTTCTTCCTGGCTGAGTACGTCGGTCAATACCCTGACTATCTGCATCTTGGTTTTCAAGATCTGCATAGTGCCAATACTTTTTGTCAAAGGCATTGAATAAACCAGCACGTAGTGTCATTGCTGATGACGGCTTATAATAAGCGGTTAGATCAGTGACAGCGTAACCCGGTGCTTTCAAGTTTTCTGAGTCAGACCAATCATCACCCGACTTACCCGCCACCGCTTCCACAGAAACCTGACTACCCCAGTGCCCTTGAGGTGCATCATAGCCAAGGGCAATATAAGAGGTTAGCGGTGCCACTGAGTCAATGGCATCACCTGATTCTTTGTCTTTGCCGTCTGCGTAGGCGATAGAAAAATCAAGATAGCTGCCCTTAGGTGCTGTCACTAAACGGTGTAAGTCTGTTTGTGAACTTAACTCGGCACCATAGATACGTGCTTTCGCAACGTTATCCTTGGTCCAAACTTCTAGACCTTCATCATTATCTTCTAACTGTTTATCTTCAATGAAGTTTTTATAGTCGTTATAAAAAACAGAGGCTTCAACATGACCAAATCGATGAGCCCAACGCGTACCAACCTCATAAGCGATGCTCTCTTCTGCTTTCAAATCGGTATTAGGCTCTAATATCGCGCCCATAGAGTATTCATAATAAAGATCTTGAATAGTCGGCGCTTTAAAGCCTTGGCTTACTTGTGCAAACGTGCTGAACTGTTCTGTCCAGTGGTACACCGTACCAATACGCCCTGTAAAGGCGTCATTACTCGCTTTATCGTAGCTAGAGCCATTATTAGGGGTTGCTTCAAAGCTATCGTATCGCCCACCGAAAGTCAGTACTAAACGGTCATCCATAAGGAACATTTGATCTTGGATGAACACGCCCCACTGGTTAGATTTTGCATCTGGCACTTCAGGGTTAGCATCAACCACTTCGCCGTCTGATAAAAAGTGGTTGGTATAATCTAACTCAAACTGGTTAGTGAAGTAACTGGCACCATAAGTCAGCTCATGGAATATACGTCCAGCATCAATGCCTTTATTCAAGGTGATATCAAACTGCGTAGACTCATCAACACCGTTTCGCTCACGATTACGATACCCATGCGCTTCCGTATGATCGTAGTTATTATGCATTGTTTCGCTGCGTTGCCATGCCAACAGCCACTCAAGGTCATCTGCATATCGACCATCGACTTGCCATTGGTGTTCAAAGCTAAAACGCTGGCGCTGATCTTTATCGTCGGCACTATTTTGAGTGTACAGATATTTAGGCCACTCAGGTGGCATCACAATCTCATAACCTTCGTTATGGAGTAGATCGCCTTCCGCCGTCCGGTTAAAGACTTCAGCAGTAAACCCAATGCGGTGTGCATCATTCACTTGGTAAAACAGCTTTGCCAAGAAATTGTCTTGAGTAATATCAAAAGGATCGGCCTGCCCTCTGTCACGTCCTTCGATATCGGCACCGCTACTGTGGGTTTGAGTTTCATGCCCATCACGTTTGGTATACATAACCAGCGACTCCCAGTCACCAGTACGATTAGCGATAGTTACCGTTGATTTAAAACTATCATTGACGCTGGTATAGCCACCACTGAAGGCTGCATAAGTATCATCGCCCTCTTCAGCCAATAAATCGCTTGGATTTTTGGTGCGCATGACCACAACACCGGCCAACGCATCAGAACCATATAGGCTAGACACAGGGCCTTTATTCACTTCAAGGCTTGTTAGCGTATCCAGTTCAAACATACCCTGGTTCTTACGCATAACGTCAGCACCAGGGTTGTAGATACTCGCCTGTTGAACACCGTCAACCAACACCTTAACGTAGTTCTCTTCTCGGCCTCGAATATTGAAACCTGTTAATCCAAAGCGGCCTTGCCCTTCCATACTAACACCAGGCTCTGATTTTAAAGCTTGCTGTAAGTCTGAAGACATTGATTTGGCGATATCTTCACTGGTTATTGTCGAGACAGATGCAGCGATATCGCGCACAGCCTGTTCATTACGAGTGGCAGAAACAACCACTTCATCAAACGTGAAGACCTCTTCAGCTTGTACCACTGTGGTACATGCTAGCCCAACAAATACTGCCACTTTGGAGAGTTTCATTTTAATTCCTTACTAATTTGAGGCGAATAAAGCCATTTACCACGAATAAGGTAAAGGCATCATTAACAACGAGTAATATTTATATGAAAGTAAATCTTCCTCTGGGCTTTATATTCTTTAAACCAACCGAAATATAAACCCAGAATTTAAACATACCTTAATAATAAAACAGTGAGTTTTACTTTATCCTTTAAATAAATCTCAATTTACTCTTCTACTTCTTTCAACAGGGCAAGAGCATGAGTGTTTAATTTTTGTTCAAGCCCTTAATTCCAGCTAGTATGACCCGCTCCAGATAGGCGAT
>JBHOGO010000094.1:0-15905 GCA_043421945.1 bacterium sp. HQB-150
TCGCCTATCTGGAGCGGGTCATACTAGCTGGAATTAAGGGCTTGAACAAAAATTAAACACTCATGCTCTTGCCCTGCAATAAACAGCACTAGAAAATGGTGTTACAGATATTTTTCAATCGGTAATAACTGTAAGAAACGTGATTGAATTCGCTCCCAGCGCCCGGTATCTGGCTCACTGCTCCAGCTTTCAGAACCTGAATACCAGCGGACATCCCCTTCATAAAGATCAAGTTGCCAACTATGCTCTTCTGCCATTGCTTCTTCTATATCGTCGGCTAAGCCAGCAGCGAAGCGTTGATCCTCGATCAATAACACCGACTCTGTATTTAAGTAAGTAGAACGCAGATTAAAGTTGAACGACCCGATACCTGCGACGCGTCTATCAAAAACAGCCGTCTTTGTATGCAGTCCATACGCAGCTTCAGGCGCACATTTTGAAGCATCTCTCGTTGATTGCAGGCATAAAGGGCTATCTGGCTTGACCTCAAACAACTCAACACCATGCTCTAGCATACCTTCACGTCTACCCGCATAAGCTGAGTGATTGGTTAGCAGGTCGTTAGAAACCATGGAGTTTGTTAGTGCTTTAACTTCTACACCATTGTTGGTTAACACTTGCCACTCGTTTAGCTGGCTTCCATCAAAGACTAAGTACGCTGATTCTAACAACACTTGTTGTGTTGATTGTTTTGCCAGTGCAGTCAACTGTTTCGCGGTCTCTTTCACTTCATCAGTATTACTGACATCATCTGGAATAGGCTGGTCATAAATATAATGGGCTTTTACCCAGCTCATCTCAGCCATCACTGACTCTAGAAGGTTTTGTGCGGTATCATTATCTTCCGGTAATGGTGGGTAATCTTTATATTGAGGTGCATAGTATTGATACGATTCGCTCAGCTCAGAAAATGGCGTTCCACCCAATAGCTCAACGGGGTATGACCAGCTACTGTCCCAATATTCACCAAAACCAGCTTGGATATTCAAAACAACAGCACCCACCACTAAAGCATCACGATCTCGAAAGTTAATTTCGTCAGATAAGTCAAAGTACTCATCACCAATATTACGCCCACCAACGACTGCGAGTGCACCATCAACAATGAATGCCTTGTTATGCATGCGTCGATTTAGACGTGAAAAGTCCCCGAGAAAACTCAACCACTTTGCGACACCACTTCGTGATGGTGTTGGATTAAAAATACGTATTTCAATATTAGGGTGAGCATCGAGAGTGACTAGCAAGTCCTCCCTTTCATTTAAATTGATATCGTCCAGCATGACACGTACTTGCACACCCCTGTCAGCTGCTGCGAACAATCGAGTCGCGAGATAGCCACCCGATTGATCTGAGTTCCAGATATAATATTGAATATCAATGCTCTGCTCTGCTGATTCCACCAGCGCTAAACGCTGAGCTAACGCATCCCAGCCTGTATCCTGTAATGCAACCCCACTTGTTTGCTCATTCGGTTGCAACAACCAATGACTATCAACAAGCTCAGACAGTGTGCTTTGGGACGGGGTATTCAATTGCTCTTTGGCATGTTCAATTTCTTCAGGGAGTGAGGAACAACCATTCATCAAGCAGATCAAAAACAGAGTGGCAATAATGCGATGAATCACTGGCATTTAATCGATTCCTATTTACGTCAGACAACCTGTTCAGGTTGAAGATAACGAATATCTTTCTCTTTAAGTAAACAGTATACCAAAAACTCATTTCTATAACGGTATCTAATGTACATCCTGTCCTATGTAAGCAGGTGTAATAACGTCATTGTGCGGGAGTAACAACAAAGATTCGTTATAAACCTAGGTTATAAAACAATCTCCATTTGAGATAACGGCCATTGAATACCATCAAATGTCTTAAACTTAGGCTCTTTGTCTACCTCGGTAAAGCCAATCGATCGATAGCAATAAGAAGCTGATACATTTTCCCTAAAAACAGCTAATGTGACAATCTGGTAACGGCTGCCTTGCTTTATTTTATCTATCGATAGCTGGACGAGTTTTTTACCTAGCCCTTGACCACGATAGTGAGGTGAGATGGCTACGCGGCACAAGCGCATTTCATTTTGGCTGACAACTTGAAACTCGATGAAGCCCTGCACATCTTTTCCATCGACAAGTACAAAGAACTCAATACCAGAAAGGGTACTACGGCGAAAAACCGCTTCAGGGTCAAGAGGCCAGCCAAACATATGCCCACCCCATAGAAGTGCTTCATGCTTTGTTGAAAACCACCCGCAAACTTCATTCGCCATATCAGAATTGAATTCGCTTAACGCCATTGAACACCCCATGTTGACATGCCTTATTATGTGTTGCCCCACCAATAGGGCATTAATTTTTTGAGTTTAACGGTCGCCCCATCAAAACCAGTCAATACCTCTAACTCAGCGTTATCAGGGTGGAGTTGCATCAACAATTCTTGGCATGCACCACATGGAAGAATAAGATCACCCCCTTTGATACACACAAGCTTTGTAATATGGCTCTCACCTTCAGTGATCATTGTGCCAATCGCATTTCGTTCGGTACAAATACCTAGCGAACAAGAAGTATCAATACAAACGCCGCTAAATAGCTGACCAGAAGAGGTTTCAATAGCCGCGGACACCTGCCCAAAACTTATTTTCCTGTAAACGTTTGGGCTCTCAATTTAGACTGAGCTAAAACGACTAATTGATCAAACAATGTGTACTCCACAAGTTATATGTCGTTGCTGTAGACACTATTGAAAATTATACCGACAAGTACACCGCTAACCCTACCCATATGACAAAGACAGTCATTGGAAATAAATGCAGCACTCTAGAGTGTTTAAACGGTAAAAAACCACGTTGATTAGATGCGTTTTTTATAAACTGAAAAGTAATACTTTCACGCTGTTCAAGGTTTGATAAGAATGCTTTCTCTATTTCTTTACACTCACTGTCATATTTTTGCATATGCTTAAAGTCTTCATAGCCAAGAATGGTCCAAACGACAGCGGTTAACGCTACAATAATAGTCACAACGCTGTACCACGAACTCTCCTCCGCTTTCACTAAATTGGAGAAAACAAATGCAAATGCACCTAAATGCAGGGTTAAAAACCAATTGAAGCGATTCCATACCCGAGTGGAAAAATCACTAAGGGCTTTCATTCTCACATCATAATATTGAATAAGATCGTTAAACGAATTCTTAACTTGGAACTCATGCTGAGTGGTCATCCACTTTCTCCATTTTAATCACGTCCCGCTAAGTAATGGGCGAGCATATTTGCTGATGTTAAACACTTATTCGTTGTGACTCAAGGCGCTTTCATTCCTATGTATCGTTAACTGATTCATTCTAACTGAGAGGCAATTATTAACGTTTAAATACTCCAGGTGGAGCTACTTCCTAAGTACATACCGGGATTTATCATAGTAAGTAACTAATTGATAACAGATAGTCGTATCGTCATCATATTTCGCTTAAAATGCTCGCAGATTTCGATTAGTAGGAAAATAAAATGTATCGTTTAATCGCACTGGATATGGATGGCACTGTTCTCAATAGCCAACATCAGATTAGCGCAGAGAATAAAGCGGCCATTCAAAAGGCTCGTGATAACGGCGTGTATGTAGTATTGGCATCTGGACGTCCTCCAGAAGGGCTTCACCAGTACCTTGAAGAACTCGGCATGTCGACTGAGCACGATTACGTGTTGCCATACAATGGCGGGCAAGTTCGACATATACAAACCAATGACATTATTCGTGCTTATGCATTAACGAAAGAAGATGCTTGCGGTTTAGCGGGTATCGCGCGAGATTTGAATCTCAATATCCACGCCTTTAGCAAAGAGCATGGCTTAATCACGCCGAGCAACAACCACTATACCGACGTTGAAGCGAAGTTAAATAACATGCCTATCACTGTGATGAATTTCGAAGATCTTGCTGACGACGACATCATCCAAAAAGTCATGTTTATCGATGATGAGAGCATTCTCTCCCCTGCTATCGAAAAAATGCCAGCAGAACTCTACGAGCAATATACTGTCGTTCGTAGTGCGCCATTCTTTTTAGAAATACTGCACAATAAAACCAATAAAGGCCTTGGTGTTGCCTCCCTAGCAGAACATTTAGGTATTCAACAATCTGAAGTCATTTGTATGGGCGATGCGGGAAATGATCTCCACATGCTTCAATATGCCGGTCTAGGTATCGCCATGGAAAATGCGAGTGAAGAATTAAAGGCACACGCCCAGTTCATTACGAAAAGCAATGATGAGCATGGTGTCGCTCACGCTATCGAGCAGTTTGTACTTAATCAGTAATGTTCAAACGTTGCTCAAGGCAATCTTTCAAACAAATAAAAAGAGGGCGAATTAATCGCCCTCTTTCTCTTCGAAGCATAAATGCAATCTATCTCATTTTCTACAGGCTATACCTGCGAACAACGACTGCCTAAAGGCTTTATAGATAACCTTTTGCTACATCACTTGGCTCGCTTTCTTTACCAGATAGCTCTGCATTCCAGTTCAAGCCAATAAGTACGCCGTCTTCAGAAAGGGTAATCATCCAGTCTTCAACGAAAACGTCTAGAGGAATTTCTGTTGGTGTAAACTCAGCCCACTCATCAGCACAGTGCTCCTGTGCATCAGCTTTATTTGACCAAAATGGCATGACTTCACTTTCTTCGAACTCGCTTGAGTCTACTGAAAGCCAGCCCTCTTCTTCATTACACAAACCCCAAACGGTTTTAGTCTCTTGAGTTTCTGCAAAAAACAGCTCAACGTTCTTTTCTAGATCTGCCGTAAGTTTTGACATGATATGCTCTCGTTTGAATTTATCGCAATGGATATAAGTTACTTTTCTTTAGGCGCTAAGGTTATTTGAGAAAACCCTAATTCGCTGAAAAAGTTATCACGGTAGTTACGAACCGCTTTCGCGTCTCTGGTTACCATTTCAATCTGCTGTTCCATTTTTAGAAACTCGCTAATATCGATCCCTTCCGCTTCTGCTGCAGCTTCTTGGATATTGCGATGCTGCTGATAGCTAAATGGAACTGATTTTGTTTCGTCGTTGTAGGTATACACCAATGTACGCGCCATGTTTTACCTTCTCTATGGTGCTAACTCTTGCCGTTAGTTTACACCGAGCGTGACAAAATCACCCCTTGTTTTTCGACTACACGGTGGCTTTTCCTGTTCTCCGACAATTTTCCCCATACTTATACACAGAATCAGTGGATAACTTTACAAGTAGATGAAGGTAACATGTCTTGCATATTACGCTGCATCGTTCAAATAACAGACAATCAAACCTGTTTTCAATGAATTACATGGTGACAGTTAACGATATGCCTATAATGAGCCGTTCGTATAAAGAGGCTCTCTTTGCCGTTTAGACATAAAATGACCAACACCATGCCCAATTCAAACTACACAGCTCGACGTCCAAAAGGACACCTTGCCCTTTTTACTGCATTTAGCTTTACGGGCGCATCCATTCTAGCGTCGATCATATTTTCCTTATTACTCTTCCTTTCTCTTGATGATAATTTAGGAATGAAACTGCTTTTTGGTGGCCTTGCTGTCATTTTTGAGCTGGGTAAATTCTTTGCGTGGTATGAGTTTGGTGAACGCAGCTCTCACAAAAACCACTCTGGTGCCTGTGTTGCCCTCGTTTTCTATGCTGTATTAGCCGCCATCTCGATTGGCGGCAGTATTGGTGGTATCAACAGTGCAACGAATACCATCACGCAACAAGCGAGTATTGAAACGAACCGAACGAGCAGTTATAACCTTCAAATCAAAGCGCTTGACGATCAAATCGCATTGAACAACCAAGCCGCTCAACGTTACATCGAACTCGATCGACTCGCGACAGGGCTTTCTCGTATTCAAGATGAAAACCAATCTCTTCAAGCACAAATCATGGCACTGTCTATCGAAAGAGATGCCCTGCCTGCGACAAGACAAGGCTCAGTACTTGGCCTCATAGAAGGCTTAGCGACCAGTTTAAATGTATCGGCTGAAGCCGCCAAATTGGGCTTAGTCGTCTTTCTTTCTGTTCTTTTAGACCTCTTTGCCGCTTTCTTTATTAGCCTGCTTGGTGAAGAGTTGCGCTTCCGTCATGCTATACAACGTCAAACCAAACCCGTTGTGCCGTCCACAACAGACATCGACACCACAAAATCTATCGATACCCCAGAAGCTGGCACCACAGAAGCGATGCAGCATGATCTCTCTGGTACGCACCAGCAGCCAGAGCCTAAACAAACAGTGACACCAAATTACGACAGTTCAGGACAAGCATTGGGGCATCACCCCAAGATCAACATCTCTGGAGACTCTTTTCAATCTACCCATGATGACGGAGTTTCCGTAGCCGACGAAGAACTTGTCGACATTCAGCCTCAATACGACGGTATCTTAAAGAAAGTGTCAGATAAAATGCAAAGCGGTGAGATCCCATGCCAAAAGAAAGCAGTCATTCATCATTTTTCGCTATCACAAGATCAGGTCGATCGAATGTTTGAACAGTTTTTGAATGATGGATGGGTTGCTCGTAAACCAAACCATCACTATGTTTGGTTGAATACCTAGACGCTTGCTTGAAAACCTAGCTTCAAATTACTTTTCGTCCGATATTAAACAAAGCTGAAGACAGTTTAGGGTGTCACAAGATAGTGAAGAGCAGCGACTTACATTGCTGCTCTCTCACTTTTAGCCAATCTATTGTGCGCTTTTTGACCTCGCCATCGCACTAGCATGTATTGTTATGATTTTACCGACAGCACGCCCCGCCGAATTTGCTCTAATTCGATGGATTCAAACAGTGCTTGGAAGTTACCTTCACCGAACCCCTCATTGCCTTTACGCTGAATAAGTTCAAAGAATACTGGACCAATCACAGTGTCTGTAAAGATTTGCAGCAAAGTGCCTGAATCATCGCCATCAATTAACAGCCCTAGCTGTTTCATTTTATCGACGTCTTCCTGATGACCTGGTAAGCGCTTATTAATACCTTCGTAATACGTCTGTGGTGTTGACATGAATTGCACACCTCTCGACGATAAACTCTGTACAGACTGAAAAATATCCTGACAGCTTAATGCAATATGCTGTATGCCTTCACCATTGTATTGCTGTAAATACTCCGCTATTTGAGACTTGTTATCGTGTGATTCATTAATGGGGATTTTGATTTTCCCACACGGTGAGGTCATTGCACGTGAAAGCAAGCCTGTCGCCTTGCCTTTTATATCAAAGTGACGGATCTCTCTAAAGTTAGCGATACGCTCATAAAATCCCGCCCACTTGTCCATCTGTCCGCGAAATACATTATGGGTGAGGTGGTCAATGATCACTAAACCACTATCTTGAGCATCCAGGCGGTCTCGCCAATCAGAGTAAAAGTCGAAATCGATAGAATAGATATCATCATCGCCATAGCGATCGACAAAGTAGAGGTATGCACCACCAATCCCCTCGACCGCAGGAATTGATAACTCCATAGGGCCAGACTGATATTGGACTTGCTGCGCGCCTTGCTCAATCGCATAGTCCAATGCTTTTTGAGCGTCATGAACGCGAAATGCCATCGCATTGACGCTTGCTCCGTGGGCATGCGCAAACGCTGAAGCTTGGCCAGCTTGATGACCATTAACGATAAAATTGATGCTGCCTTGCCGGTAAAGCCACACATCCTTATGTTTGTGTTTCGCTATTTCTGCAAAGCCCAACTGATAAAACAAAGACTTTAACGCGTCGATTCCTTGATGGCTCTTCGCGGTATATTCGACAAACTCAAAACCGTCTGTCCCCATAGGATTATTATTCATCATTGCGCCCTCCATTTATTCTTATGGTTTAGGTAGCAATGAAGAATTTCTCAAAAAAAGAGCGCGAATGATTAATTTAAACTGTAAAGATCAAGTGGAACGCCGCATTGACGATATATATAAATCACCTCCATTTCTTTGAGGCTGTCCCACTCCATGCCGAGTATTGTGGTTAAATGTAAAGCATTTGAAACCAAGGAGATGGTCGGTTCAGAGCATCTTTTTCATGCCTAGCGACACTATAAAATCCTTGAGCATGGAAAAGAGATAGCGCTGCTTTGTTACTCGCGGGCACTTCCACCCTATGCGCGCCATATTCATCAATCGCAAAATCAACCAATCGCTTAGCCAGCCCCTGCCGTTGATAATTAGGTAAAACACTCAGCAAAAAAATCTGCTTGTTCGCCACGCCCACAACGCCAAGAATTTGTTGCTGCTCATTTCGGATAGCTAAACACGTTAATGTCGGCAAATAATCTTGCAACAGCAACCGGCGAAAAGACATCACTTCTTTCTTACTTTTCCATTCAGGCATATCCCGTACAGATTGAACCCAAACCTGAACTGCACAAGGAAATTCAAACTGCTGAATTTTACTAATCGTTAACACCTTCTGATTCATAGCATTCCCCAACACATAGCCTTTGTTTATAGTCTAGCGTCGAATTGGCCACAAAATTGCTCTAAATACCCTAAATTCTTAATTTTGTGACTTTCTAAAAATAGATTTGCATCACTCATACCTTGTTACATTTGTGAAACATATAGTTCAATCGACAATCCTTCCTATCTGAATAGAAACAATTATTTACATATCCATCAGTAATGAAATCAATCAACGGCTATAGCGATGCTTGTCACAAAACGGTACACTTGACCGCAGTCTTTATAAGGAAAATAACAATGTCAGAATTAGATACTCAGTACCAAACTTGTGAAGCATGTGGCGTCAGTGCAGAAATGGGTTTCATCATTAAAGAGAATGATGATGTTGCAACGGTAACGGTGCTTGCTGCTGACGCAGAGAGTGCAAACGTAGAGCTTAATAAATACCTAATGCTAGCTAAAGAAGTTAATGCTAACTTCAAACACGAAAGCTCAGCATTCAATGACGGTAAACAAGAGACTCGTGTTCAATTTGAATGCAGTGCTGAAAAATTGATTTTTGAGCTTCGTAGCCGCTCAGTCTAAATATCAACAAATTCAGTAATAGCAAACCTCGAAACTGGTAGCTCAAATCCGTTTCGAGGTTCTATGCCTATATAGCCACTTAAACCTTTGGCACCATTGAACATCTCCTCTACTCACTCCCTTTTTTTCAAAATCTATATAGCAAATGCCGCCTAAACTATGCCATATAGCTCACTTATTATTCCATTTTATCATTTACATTCTTTAGCAACTTGTTGCATTATATTCTCATAGCGCAATGTAATAAGCGCATAATCCAAGGAGTAGGCTAGATGAATAATGACAAAGCACGCGTAATCGCAAGCTGGCGTCCGCACAATGAGCGAGAAGCTGCGGCTATGAAAGAGTTTTTGCTGCAAGAAATGGGCGTAAGCGTAGAACACCATCAAGGTGGCACAGGCAAATTAGCCGCTGAGACAAATACAGGCCGTCGTTTTAGATAGCAAGCATTTAAGATAGCTCAACCTTAATGCATAGAGGTATACCAGTTAACTCGCTCTAACTGGTATATTTTTTAGTATCAAATGACGTACACAGCTGCGCCTCTTTTGTTCCAATACCTATCTCAATGGCTACCACTCTATCTATTTCACAATTTCACTTTTTTGTGTTGCCTTCCATAACATCTCTCATAGACAAGTGATAATACTCAGATTAGAGTTATACGCTCACACTCAAAAAACAATAAGTTAAATGAAAGATGGTACTTGTCGTCGTTAGGTGATGCCTTTTTACTATACTTTGGTTCTAGGTATCCTATCTAAGCCATCAGCCAGCAATGTGGACACTATGAGCAACAACGATCTAAGCAGTACAGTATTAACTGAAAGTGGCACCAATGAACTTGAAATTATCGAGTTTCATTTACGTAAACAACTCCCAGATGGCAGCGAAAAAACCTGCTATTACGGTATTAATGTCGCCAAAGTCAGAGAAGTCATCCAGGTTCCAGAAACCACGGACTATCCTAACGCCCAAGCCCACATGATTGGTGTATTTTCATCACGAGAGAAATTAACACCCCTTGTTGATTTAGCCGGTTGGCTCGGTGTACCAACCAAGCAAGATATCAAAAATAAGTTCGTCATCGTCACGGATTTTAATAACATGACGAATGGCTTTTTAATCGACAGCATCAGCCGTATTCACCGTATTTCTTGGGAGAATGTCGAATCTCCCAGTCAGTTTTTAGAAACAGGCCAACACGATTGTGTCGTTGCGGTTGTGCGACAAGATACCAAGCTCATTATGATATTAGATTTCGAGCGTATCATCGCCGACATCAACCCTGAACTGAGTATGGAAAAATACGACGTGAAGTTTGATCGTAGTGTTGATTTAAATGCGCAAGTTGTTAATCGCCGAGAAGGAAAGACCATTTTGGTTGTCGACGATTCAGCTTTCATCCGCAGCCTCATCGAGAACACGCTTCGCTCGGCGGGTTACAATATCATTTCAGCCAAAGATGGTGGCGAGGCACTTGATAAACTGCTTGAGTTCGAGCGGATTTCAAAAGATGAAAATGTTGCTATTACTGAACTCGTCGACGGAATTGTCTCTGATGTCGAAATGCCGCGAATGGATGGCATGCATTTATTAAAACGTCTCCGTGAAAGTGAAACTTACAAAACGATGCCTATTGTGATGTTTTCTTCGCTCATGAGTGACGACAACCGAGCGAAAGCCCTACAATTAGGTGCCAACGATACCATTACGAAACCAGAGATCGGTCGAATGATCCCTATGATGGATCAATACATTTTCAACGGTGCATAGCAACCATTTTCCACTGACTGACTCTCCACAATCAATCGTCTTAACTCGATATAAGCTACCTCACTTTTGGAGGATTTTCACAAAAGAGGTAGCTTAGGTATATAGTTAACACACACGTTTTTGTATTTGTGGAGAGAGACATGGAAAGCTTTATCGATCAACTGCCAAAAGTTGAACTGCATGTGCATTTAGAAGGGACTTTATCACCTGAGTTAATGTTTCAACTCGCTGCGAAACACAATATTCCTTTGCCCTACAGCGATGTTTCAGCGTTAGAATCCGCTTATCAGTTTGACGATCTTAATAGCTTTCTCGCCCTCTACTATCAAGGCTGTGATGTTCTTCGTGATGAGGAGGATTTTTATCAACTCACTTGGCAGTACTTACAAACATGTGTAAAAAATCATGTTCTGCATTGTGAGGTCTTTTTTGACCCACAAATTCATATTCGACGTGGTGTTAGCCTAAAAACGCAATTAGAAGGGATGACTCGCGCCTTTAAGCAAGCTTTAAACGAGCATGGTATTACTCACCGTTTGATACTTTGCTTTGTTCGCCACCTTCCTGAAAAAGATGCCTTAGAAACACTGGCTAAAGCTGAGCCCTATCTCGACCAAATTGATGGCATAGGACTAGACTCATCCGAATTACCCTACCCGCCGAGAATGTTTAAAAACGTCTTTGCCCGTGCTGCAGAGCTTAGATTGCACCTTGTCGCCCATGCAGGTGAAGAAGCCGGCTCAGATTATATTCGAGAAGCTATCGACACTCTTAACATTGCAAGAATAGATCACGGAATATCTTGCGTTGATGACCCTGTATTAATTGAAAAGATCATCCAACAGCGCCTACCCATGACGATGTGTCCATTATCCAATCTTCGTTTGCACAACATCGAAAGCCTAGATTCCCACCCCGTTGCATCACTCCTCAGAAAAGGGGCTTGTGTCACCATCAACAGTGATGACCCAGCCTATTTCGGGGGCGATATAAGTGATAACTTTAAAGCCATTCAACGCGCTCACTCGTTAACTCATGATGAACTTTGCCAACTCAGCCTCAATGCGATTGAGGCAAGCTTTGCTGATAGCGACAGGCAGGCCCAATTAGTATGCGACGTCATGAATTACATGGGTCATGATGACGAATTTGTTGAATAGTACGCAGCAAATAGCGTAACCTAAGCGACTTCAATGACACTAAAACGGTTGTTTATTATCGGTATTTAGTTACTGAGCACCGTTATTCCTTGTCATAATATTGGTCAGAATACTGGCTTACCATACTGAGAATATTGTTGTCGCCCCATTATGAATTTATCCCAGATAGAAGCTTTTTGCCGTGTTGCTGAGCTTGGTTCGGTCTCTGAAGCAGCGAGAACCTTAGAGTGCAATCGAACAAAGCTCAGCATGGCGATTAAAGCCCTCGAAAAAGAGTTAGATATAGAGCTATTTTCCCGTAGCGGTAATCACCTAACCCTATCAGAAGCAGGCAAAGCAATTTATAAAGATTGTGAAAACCTCATAGTGACAGCGTCACGCATAAAGCAAACTTGTCTGCAAGTCTCGGGGGAATTTAATGCCGAAATTTGGATTGCTCGTGATGATTCGCTACCAGACACATTTTGGCAAGATTTAGCCCACCAGCTGAATAATAAGTTTCCAGCAACGTCGTTCAATATGGTGCTAGCTTCCAGCGGTGATTTAGCCAACCTTGTTGAAACCCAGCAGGTCGATTTTGCTTTTGGTATTGACTACGAGCGCACGGAAGATCCCCGTATTGTTTTTCAACCTATCGGCAAAATCCGCATGATGTCGGTATGTCGAGCCGGACACCCTCTTAGCATTAAACGCCGTGTCACGGACGAAGATCTTCGTGCAGAGATGCAAGCATCCATTGCCTACCTCAACGAAAAAGACAACCCTGAGTTACAACCCTTTTCTCGACGTTATATCGGGTTTTCCAGCTTCGACTATATGCTCGATACGATTCTCAAAGAAGATGCATGGGGAGTGCTTCCAGAACCACTTATTCGCCCACTACTCCGCCAAGAAGCATTAGCTGTAATTAAGCATACTTACGGTCTCACTCAAGAAGAATATTGCATGTTTACCGCCGCAGGCATGAATGAGCACCCGGGTATGAACTGGCTCATCGACAAGCTCAGTGATTATCTCTTCGATTATTAACGCAATCGTTGTTTCGGCACGAACAGCATCAGTCAGCGTCAACTATATTGACACCAAGTCACAAGTATAAGGTATTGTAATATAGAAGAAAAATTTCCTTCCACTTATCTTTACTCTGATAAGCAACCATTTGTTGATTGTAAATAAGTCAGTAGACCTTAAGAATGGATCTCGTGTTTTTAACCGAGATATTGTATGTGCGCCAATACCAGCAAAAATGAAAAACAAGTATTAAGCTTCTCTGCCCTGCTTGCAGCAGCCTTTGCAATAGGTGGTTTAGTACTTGGCTTATGGGTTGGCTCACTAGTCATTATTTTCGACGGTGTCTATTCTCTCGTTAGTCTGCTGTTAACTTTATTGTCGCTCGCGGCATCTCGATTTATTCAAAAACCTTCTGACGCTGCCTTCCCTTTTGGACGAGCCGTTATCGAACCTATCGTTATCGCTATCAAAGCATCGGTTATTTTGCTCATTGTAAGTTACTCTCTTTACTCTGCCGTTAGCGCGCTACTAAGCGGTGGGCGTGAAGTTGACACCTCAGTCGCAACCTTATTTGGCATCATTAACGTTTTAGGGTGTGGTTATGCATGGTGGTATATCGCTCGAAAAAACAAACGTTTTTCCACGGGGTTAATTAACGCGGAAGTCAGTCAATGGAAAATGGATACGCTTCTTAGTATCGCGGTTGCAGCAGGCTTTGCACTTGCTTGGCTAGTCTCGCTCTCTTCACTCAACGCTTATGCTGTTTATGCCGACCCACTAATGATGTGTCTCATGTCATTCTATTTCATTAAAGTCCCCTTGATGATGCTTAGGGATGCAACTCGCGAATTAATGATGATGCGCCCAAGTAAAGAGATCTGTGCCCAAGTTGGAAAGCAGGTAAGAGCGGTAAGCAACGAAGCAGAGCAAAATATTGAACTAACCAGAATGACAAAGGTTGGTAATGAACTGCGCGTCAATGTTGATATCCATACAGAGAATGCGTCTTCTATCGCGATTGATGATATAGAAAAAACGCGTCGCTCACTTCAGCGCAGATTATCCACCATGCCATTTGAATTACAACTCAGTCTAAATATTGCCCGCTAGGTTTAATCCTCTCTTATTCACGTAAAAAAGTGGCTAGGTTAACGACGGTCATGTAACGATAAGCCCTATCGACAATGCGCCGTTGGTAAATCAGACCATTTTGTCAGATAAGCAGGAGAAAGCCGATCACGCGTCATCTTTGCTTTTGCTTCAAATCCTTCAGATCCAAGACGTACTACCCGCTCCCCCGCATGCAAGTTGATAATGTCCATCGCCTTCATTAATCGTGTGTCCTGCTTGGGTGCGAACATGTCTACCTGCGCTTGTTCCATATTGCACAAATCTAAGCAGCGACAACCTACCTTGTAATAGCGTTGTCCCTCTTTGAATAGTCCCTTATTCATTACCTCCGTCATCGCTTTAGTTAATGAACGGGTATCATCAATTGCGGTCACAAACCGTACAGTTTCACTGCGTGAAAAAGATTCCGTTGCATGCTGTCCAGATGAAACGTAAAACTGTACACAACGGCTACCTAGCCCTGCCTTACGTAGTTTCACTGCTGCCACCGCAATCCGAGCACTCAGTGCTTGATGCAGCTCATCATAGCTCTTTGCACGTACCGTTAAGCTCAAACTCGCACTGATCTCTTGTTTACTATGCACATCAGGAAAACTGCGAAAGTTATAAACCTGCTCACCATTGAGTTCACGTACCACGCGCTCAAGGTTCACCGAGGCAGACTGCCGAGCAAACTTAACCGGCATACGGGCAAGCTCTGCCGCTGTGGTGATCCCTTTATCTGCGAGCATGGCGGCAGTGCGACGGCCAACCCCCCAAATGTCACCAACAGAGACTTGTTTGAGTATCTGAGCTTCATTACGCGATGTTAACAGTGCAATACCACGGTAACCATCAAAGCTCTTTCCAACATGACTCGCTATCTTCGCTAGAGTAAACGTTCGCCCAAGGCCACACCCAATGGGCAATCTTGTATTTGTCCAAGCAAGACGTCGCGCTTGCCGTGCCGTCGCTATCCATTCATCATCACTTTGTTCGATGGTATCAACGGCAGCAAAGGCTTCATCGATGCTGTAACGGTGATAATGAGTAAAAATTCCCGACTCTTCCAAGGTGTTGTGTAGTCTGTTGGACATATCGGCATAAAGAGAATAGTTGGAGCTAAACACCGCAACACCACAGGCTTCCAGCATCGCTTTTTGCTGAAAATACGGCGCGAACTTCTTCACCCCTACAGCCTTGGCCTTTTTGTTTGCCGCGACGATCATCCCATCACCGTTACTGAGTACCACGATCGGTTTATCCCGAAGATCAGGTCGAAACACCGACTCCACTGAGCAATACATAGCGTGAACATCGCATAGAAATATCATCGGTTTAACGGGCGATGACAACGAATAGACTGAACCACAACACCCTCAATAAGAGAAGCTGAAGTGATGGTCACAGGTGCATGAGCCTCATTCGCACTGACTAAGCGCTGCTGCTGAAGATCCAACAGCTTCACCACAAACAATCCTTCATGCGTTGCGACAACCACATCACCATGCCGTGGCTGGCAAGCACGATCGACCACCAGCAAATCCCCGTCATAGATCCCTACCCCCGTCATACTGTCACCCTGAGCACACACAAAATACGTGGAAGACTTACGCTCACCCACAATTAAATCGTCTAAGCTCAAGGGCTTTAAAGCGGAATATTCTGAAGCAGGACTTTCAAATTGGCTGATCCCAGCGCTAGCACTCACGAGAGACATAGGCCACCCTCAATTACTGTACAAACATGGCTCTGTTGTACTTCCGTGTTGCTGGTCTATACTCATGATCCTGAAAAGATCAAAGCAGATGGCGGCAACAATGGG
>JBHOGO010000095.1:0-15784 GCA_043421945.1 bacterium sp. HQB-150
TTTGCGATGATTTCCTTCTTGGTAGAAAGATCTGATCGCAGAGCCAGCTTTTAGTTCCCTTCTATTCTTATCCCGAGTTCAGGTTAAATAGATATTTTCTTCTTCCTCGGCGGCTTTGACATCAAGTATGAAGCCTTCAGGGATTTCATCATCAGAAATTTTTATTGCACTTTCCATGCAACTGTTAATTTTCTCTATCCACTCATTAAGGGCTGAGGACTCAAATGACCTTGCCATCCATACAATAAGCCCGCCAACTGACGCGATAGGCCCTGGATATTAAAAATATCCATTGATATCGCCAATTTCTGACTTTAAAAGCTAGGAGCCTACCTGCGACATCACCGCTCTACAGAAAGATCTAGCCAGTAAGATGGCTCTAAGTATATTTCATGGCTTGGCAGCAAAGGATTAGGGATTCGAATCAGCTTTCTTTTCTGCCATTTAGCAAGTACCAAGCTTTCGTCAAAATAAGAATGAAAAAGACGATCGAAACTTCCATCTTTCTTCATTTGATGCAGACCATAATCTAAGCGCTCTGCAATTCGTGGCGTCGTTGGTGAAACAAAAAAATACCAAGGCAGTGGGAGTTCAACCAGCAGCGTATCTTCAATCATAATGTCATCGTGTAAATGTGGTCTCGCTTTATATTCACCAAATATCTCATTGACCCCGCGTAAAAAATAATCGAAGCGCTTGTGCTTTAGCATGTTAAACAAGCCTTCATAGGTATCCCCGGTCACCAAACGAAACCCCAGTGTATCCATCGCTTTTGTTGTTGACCACTGCGCTCCTAGCCCGGCGCGCAATTTAGCCAAATCTGTACCTGACTCCACAGCCGAAAATAACGCCTGGTTATCTCGATGTATCAACATCAATCGGTAACCAAGTAACCCCTTTAGCAATGGAAACATAACTGGAATGGTTTGCTCCTCCCACGCTTTCTGAGTGGGTGCCCCATGTACGTTAATTTTATCTCCAACAATTAACTCTCGTAATAATCGCTGTCGAGTCCCAGAGACCGCAACACGGTTTATTTGATAAGGACCATAAATATTCGTGCTCGCCTCCAACGCAAGCCTCAACACTTCCTCGTGATAGATAAATCTTGTGTCATTCTCAGCGCTAGACTGTGGGATGTTAATCTGATCCAAGGCGTAACTCTTTGTGCCCGGGAGTAGCAGCATAAACAAAAGAATATACGTCAGGCGCTGAAGGCCTTTCTTGCTTGCTTTGAACATATTCCCCCCGTTAGCTCGAATATCATTAGAAATATCAACCTTATTATAGTCAATTTCCTGCGCCATCATGCTAGCTTCAGTATGGAGGTCTTTTCTTGAGTCATAACAACTGTTCTCTTTCATAGCCTCAGAAAAACTCCCAACTCATAGGGTACTAATGCTCGATGAACAGCGTAGAAATGTGCTTGGTTTTACGAACAAAAACAGTAAGAATGAAGGACATAATTAGAAAGCACAAAATAGTAAAATCGTAGCCTCTACGTGTACTGTTAGATCTCGATTGTATTTTCCATAGCGACTTAGTCACCCTATTTAGATTTACTAAAACCACGACTTTGAAAGGAATCAGATGATAAATATAACCTTAAATAACATGGCCATCACACCCTCAAAGGTAGTCTGCGTAGGTCGGAATTACGTCGCTCATATCGAAGAACTCAATAATGAAATACCTTCAGAGCCAGTTATTTTCCTTAAGCCCAATTCGGCTATTTTGCCTTCGGTGTTCAATGGAGACACAGCGACTACAAGCCAGAACAGCGATAACGATAAGAAGGCGAGACAACATGAAACCTACACGGCTATTCAGGTACCTGCGGAACCGGACGCAGATGAAATCCACTATGAAGCAGAATTATCGTTTGTGCTTACATCGGGAAAACTATCCGGTGTCGGGATCGGGCTCGATTTAACAAAACGTGGTCTACAGTCCAAACTAAAAGCGAAGAGATTACCGTGGGAGCGCGCCAAAGCTTTTGATGGCTCAGCAACATTTAGCGCATTTGTTAGCACCCCACAAAATATTGATGGCTTACGTTTACAGCTCTTCCGAAATGGGCAGCTTCAGCAAGATGGTGGATGCGCACTGATGATCTATCAACCGCTTGCGCTTGTCGCTGAAATCCAAACTTTCATGAGCATAGAGGATGGGGATATCGTCATGACGGGTACGCCAAGTGGTGTAGGCCCTCTCAAAATAGGAGATGAGTTTGTCGGGCAAGTCTACGATGGTGATATGCTGCTGGTAGAGCATGTTTGGAAAATCGAACGGAAGGGTAATAAATGCGAATTGCGATGATCGGACTGGGCGACATAGCTCAAAAAGCCTATTTACCTGTATTAGCCATCCACCCTTACATTGAGTTGGTACTGTGTACACGCAATCCTCACACGCTAGACAAATTGTCGGCACAATACAGAATCGTGCAATGCTGTGAAGACTACAAGCAAGTTCTCGACTATGATGTCGATGCCGTTATGGTCCACGCAGCGACCGCGATACACCCAGAGATATGTGCATTTTTCCTCAATGCTGGCATTCCTGTCTTTGTAGACAAACCTCTCGCCAATAGTGCCACTGTATGCACTGAACTCCATGAACTGGCCGCGAAAAAACAGCTACCGCTTTATGTCGGGTTCAATCGCCGACACCTTCCTATCCTCAAGCAACATGCACCAGAAGTAGCCCAACAGCCAAGTACCATTAGCCACCTCCGCTGGGAAAAGCATCGCGCGAATTTACCTGGTCAGCTACGACAGTTTATTTTCGATGATTTTATACACCCGCTTGATAGCATTAACCTCTTTGCCCAAACTCATTTAGACAATATCGCATTATACACTCAATGCCATGGGGACGATATTCGTCGAATAGATATCCAATGGCAACACGACAATACCCTACTCAGTGCCTCAATGGACCGCATGCATGGCTCAACAACGGAAAGTATCACCGTAGAATCAGAGAATAAAACGCTCCATTTCAATGGTTTTATGAATGGGGCTCTGACTCAAAATGGCAATACATCTTCGATATCAACAACTGACTGGATGCCAATGCTTGAAACAAAGGGCTTTCACGCCATGGTAGAAGATTGGATAGCCGTTGTTAAACGTGGTGAATTAGCGCATTCAGTATCAGAAAGAAACTTAGCATCGCATCTACTTGCTGAAGCGATATGCCAACGCCTCGATGTTTAGCCTAACGTCAAATGCCCCTTACTTGGCCAGCAACAAATATAGATGACCAAGTAAGGGCTTAACGGATATTATTCGGCAGGTATGCAACAAAGTTGATAACTAAAAATTCAGAAGTGTTCGCTGGCTGCTTATAAAATGTGTGTAATACTGATTAATGAATCATTAAGTGCCAGCACTAACGTCGACACTATCCAGTTGCTGGATCGCTCGCCATAGCAACTGTTGTCTTTCGATGGATACTTGTGGCACATCGCTATGTTGCTCGACATTTATTATCGCCTCACAAGCATCAGAAATAACACCCAAAGACATCATATCGGTATCACAATAAGGTATATCGTAATGATTATCCTCTAGGCGGCATTGCTCCCCCCAAAGGTTTTCGATTTGATGATAGCGCACACTTTCTAAGGTCGTTTCACTCATGTCTTTTCTCCTTTGACATTGGATCCCTTGAGACAGTCTTCTTTAATACTGGTGGCTTTGACTACAGCCCCTTTGATAATTACTCCATTAACATCAAAGAGGGCTCAATACATCAGCTGCCTGCTCACCTTCATCGTATCTTCTGCATAAAGCGACCACATATAACGATAATAGTGATTCATTAAATATAGCTTATTTAAGCCAAGTTCTTAATAAATCACTATGCTTTTTTAACAGTTCAGGAATGACAATCAAGAAATCGCTCTTCGTATAAAGCCATTATTTTCTGTTAGCGCATCAGTCGCTTGTTGTGCACTTTGCCCCGTTAAGATCATTACAATTGCTGTCTTACAATGCCCTTTGCTCTCTGCTAATGCTGAAACGGCTTCAGGCAATGAACATTCTGTTGCTTCCATTACAATTTTCTTTTGTCTTTCTACCAGCTTTGCATTCGTTGCTTCGACATCAACCATTAAGTTGCCATATACTTTCCCTGACTGAATCATGGCCCCCGTCGATAGCATATTTAAAATGAGTTTCTGCGCCGTACCTGCTTTCATACGTGATGAGCCCGTCACAACCTCTGCCCCAACCACTGGTTCTAGCGCAATATCAGCGGCTAAAGAGATTGGGCTCGACGGATTGCAGCTAATCGCGATCACGGTTGCACCGACTGATGAGGCATATTCCATCGCGCCAAGTACGTAAGGTGTTCGCCCACTGGCAGCAATACCAACCAATACATCACGCGAAGAGAATTGAAGACTCTCGACATCACGCGCCCCTTGCCTTTGATTATCTTCTGCATTTTCGACAGCCTTTAAAATGGCTGGATGCCCACCAGCAATCAAACCGATAACCTGTTCTGGGCTGACACCAAACGTTGGTGGGCACTCACTTGCATCTAAAATACCTAAGCGACCAGATGTTCCAGCACCAGCATAAACAAGCCGCCCACCACGAGAAAACGCCTCAACAATAACATCAACAGCGCTCGCCACCGCGGGTAAAATAGCGTCTATAGCAAGCGCGACTTTTTGATCTTCTTGATTGATCACTTTGAGCATCGAGAGCGTATCTAACTCATCAATATTTTCACTTGCGACATTCCTTGTTTCTGTGACTAACGACGATAAATCTATACTCATGGGGCTGTTCTCATCATATTGTTCTTATGGTGTTGTTCTTATAGTGCTATGCATAATATGGAGAGGGGATTTAACTGCATGACTTCAAATTCAAGCTGAACACTCAACCACTGATTCATGGCGTTAGTTTATCGAGATATTCGCTATCAACCTAATCGGTCTTCAGATATTTGACGTGCGCTTCCATCTCATCGCCAATTTCTTTACGCATTTCGATTAAACGGATTGCTGAATCGCGCAAAGCGATATCTTCTTCAGTGACGGGTACCCACTCCGGTACCGATGTTGATTGGCCCAGCTCGTCCACCGCCACCATAATGACGATGCAGTGGGTTGTAAGACGGCTTTCCAATAATTTAGGGTCGGCAGCTTGTACGTCGATGGCTATATGCATTGAAGAGCGCCCGGTGCATATCACTTTTGCGCTAACCTCAACCAAGTTCCCCACCAGAATAGGGGAAACAAAACGAATACCACCTGCATAGGCGGTAATACAGTACTTTCCACTCCACCCAGCAGCACACGCATAAGCAGCCAAATCGATCCATTTCATGGCAGCCCCGCCATGCACTTTACCGCCAAAATTCACATCACTAGGCTCAGCCAAAAACCGTAGTGTGACTTCTCGTTGTCGCTTACTCATGACTGCTCACTCTCATTGTTATACTTATTAACAATCATATACTGAAACGCAACAGTGATGCATTTATAAACAACGAAGTATTGATAAACAATAAAAATCAGCGCAATAGTTTAAGGAAAGAGCTTAATCATCGCGCCTCAAAAGCAAACATTAACCTGATGCCCAAATTGCGTCGGTAAATTTTCATACTGCCAGCCGTATTGTTTAATCAGGCGCTCTGTAAGCTCTAAGCCCAGCCCAAAGCCGAGATCGTCTTGGTTACTATTTTCCGAAGTGTCACGATTGATAATCTCGACACACTTCCCTTTTTGAATCAGCATAACCTCCCCCTTGAAGGTGTGCTGAAAGGCATTACGCACCAAATTTGTTAGTACTATTCGACACAACCCTTGGGGGACAAGTAAACGTGTGTCATCTGTCGTGATGATAACGTTAACCTCTTTACCATGAAGCAAGTAAGTAAGCTCTTGATGAATTTTATCGAGCAACTCACCCAGCTCAATATCTTGACTCGGCAGAGATTTATCTTCTTGACGATTTAGCCACAATAGAGTTTCGGTGAGATCGGTCATGGTAAAAGCCGCCCGCTCAATTCTATCCAGCACTTCGATTTGCTTATCTGGGCTGACTTTCTTGCTGATCATTTTACGAAGTAGCTCGGAATTCGTACGGGTCACGGCGATGGGGGTTCGAAGTTCATGACTGGCGTAACCGAGGAAACGTTGCTCTCGCTCTAACCCCTCTTGAACAGAGCTAAGGCTCGATTGAATAATGATTGCGAGGGTATTCAATTCACTGTATTTAAAATCGGGAACTGGATTATTAAGATCTTTTTGGCTAAACCCTTTTGCCCACTCTTTCAATTTCTCTACCGGTGTCGACATCTGGCGAATGACAAGCATCAAGACCGTTGAAAAGAGAATAATCGCAATCAACGCGGTGAGAACGATATACAAGAAAGGGGGCGTACCAGCACCTCCAAAGCGCCTGTTTTCGCTTCCTGGCAAATTCATCGCTACATAACGTCGCTCCCCTTCACGCTCTAACTCGATAACGAAGTAGCCTTCTTTTGGCGCTTGAATGAGAGGGATGCCTTTTATATGTTTTTCAAGCGTATTCAGCTCTAACTCATTGGGATCAAACATCGTCTGAATCGAATCGGGAAGATCTTGCCAACGCGTAGCAACAATGAGCCCATTCTGGTCCACTGGGTAACCGTCTGTCGCATCGACATTAAAAGCTTGCGAGCGCATAAACCCAGACATAGACATCTCTAGACCCGAAAAGAAATAATTCAGCGCGACACCGGACATGGTGAGGATGGTTAATGATCCCGTCATGATCATCACCGCGACAAAATAAAGCCTAAGACTTGATTTAATTTTCACCGACGTCTCCCCGATTAAGGGCAAAACCACGCCCCACAAGGGTATGAATCAGTTTCAATTCGTAAGGGTTATCGACTAATTTTCGAAGATTAAACATGTGGACTTTTAGGCTATTACTATCCGGCTGTTCATCTCCCCATACGCATTGAATTAATTTATCTCGAGTCACCGCGTTAGGGCTCGCGCGCATTAATGCTTCCAAGAGTTTGTAAGTGATAGGAGACAGCTTTAGCGTGCTTCCTGCACGCTGCGCTGTCTTTGTTTGTAGGTCGAGTTCAAGATCCTCAACAATAAGCTTATGCACTTCACCACTGCGACGCCGCGAAAGAACTTGTGAGCGAACAATAAGCTCTTCCATCGCAAAAGGTTTCACTAAGTAATCATCAGCACCTTTGGAGAACCCAGCCAATTTATCGTCTAACGTATCGCGTGCCGTTAGCATCAGGACGGGGATGTCGATGCCAAGTCCACGTAATTTCTCGCAAACTTCAAGACCGCTCATTTTAGGTAAATTCAAGTCAAGAACGACAACATCGTAACGGTTTTCTCGAATTAAATTAAAGCCAGCGACACCGTTCGCAGCGTGGTCACAGCGAATATCTTCGAGCTCAAGATAATCGATAATGGCCGTTGCCAAATCCAAGTCGTCTTCAACCAACAATAGTTGCAGTGTTTCACTCTTCATAGCAACGCCATCCCTTTTATCATTAATTTATGCTTTTACCAACGATGCCATTCGTTGCTTTACGTTTGCAATACCGTTTTGAACATCGCGCTGAATCAGTAACATTGACGGTGTTAATATCAAGGTGATCACTGTTGCAAACAAGATACCGTAGCCCAACGCCGCTACAGCGGGAATCAAGAATTGTGCTTGTAACGACGTTTCGCTTAATAACGGTGCCAATCCAGCAAACGTCGTTATTGATGTCAGTAATACTGCTCTTAATCGGCCTCGGCAAGCCTGTGATATAGCGTCTCGCACTGGCACTTTATGCTCACGCACTAGCTCATTAAAGCGAGAAACCAGCAGTAAGCTATCATTAACCACCACACCGCTCAGCGCTAAAATACCATTCAACGATAGAATACTAATCGTCAAATCGTTCCACCAGTGACCAAGAATTGCCCCTACAATACCGAACGGAATCACCATCATAATAATCAATGGCTGCACATACGATTTCAACGGAATCGCCAGTAGTGCGAAGATAACCACCAATGCAAGGACAAAGGTCGACTGCATAGAGTCTGTTGACTCTTTCTGCTGTTCTGCCTCACCGGTAAAGTCTACTTTCAACAGCGGGTTATCCGCCTGTAACTGCGGTACCAAGCTGCTTTGTAATTGAGAAACTAGCTCGTTCGATGATATCTCATCCTTATCCACAACAGCGGTAAGGTAGACCGCTCGCAGATTATCTATTCGCGTGATCTCTGACTGTTGATAGTCAGAATAAACATTCGCAACGGTCATTAATGGTACGATGGTCCCATCTGCGGTACGTACATTCGATTTTTGAATGTCAGCCAATGTTTGGCGATCTTCTTCTGGGTATCGAACTCGCACTTTAACTTCTTCAGTACCTCGCTGGAAGCGCTGTACGATATCACCGCCAAACGATTGCAAAACCTGCTGCGATAAGCTCGCGGTATCCATGCCGAGTGCTCGACCTTGTTCGGTCAATTCAAAGCGGTATTGTGGCTCACCTAAATCAAGGTTGTCATCAATACCACTAACACCAGGAATCATCTGTAGTACTTCTTTAAACTGATTGCCAGCGACATAAAGCTGATCTACGTCCTTGGCTTTAAGCTCCACTTTGAAGTTATCGACCATCTCTCTTGATGACATCACTTTTAGTTTTTTCACGCCCTCCATCTGTTCAGAGAGCGCTGACCAACGATCAGAAAATTCTTTAGCTGTGTAACTCGCATCGCCATCCAGCTCGACTTGCACTGTCCCTGAGTTATCGGCAGAAGCAATGACCTGTACGCTAGATACGTAAGACTCATCAACATCGTCACCCTGCTCTTCACGTAAGGCTCTATCCGCTTCAATCGCATTCGCTTCTAATGCTAATAGATTGCTCTGCGTCTGACCAAAACTCACATCGTTGTACAAACTGATTTCTGCACTAACGACATCTCCAGCAATATCAGGGAAGAAGGCAATACGTACAGCGCCAGTAGTCGGCATCCCCATCACTAAAATAAACATGGCGACAAAACCCATAACGACAGCATAGCGGAAGTTAAGCGCTTGCTTGATCACGTTTTTATACACACGCTCATTGAACCACGTCAATCCACCATCAGCACCCTGCTGGATACGGTTCCAAATACCCTTTTTAGCGCTACGCTGTGTATTAATGTGCGCCAAATGTGACGGTAAAATAAATTTAGATTCAACCAAAGAGAGCAGTAAACAGATGGTCACGACAACGGCAAATTGCGCATAAATCTGTCCCATTTTACCATCAATGGCAGCTATCGATAGAAAGGCAACGGCGGTGGTTAACACACCAAAGACTGTCGGTGCCGCCACTTTCAGCGTACCGTTGATCGTGCTTTTTAAGCTATCACCCTCTTGTCGGCGGGTACTGTAGATGCTTTCACCCACCACCACGGCATCATCAACGACAATACCGAGCGCCATAATGAAGCCGAACGTGGTCATTTCATTGATACTGAGCCCCAAAAAAGACTCTGTCATGAAAAACATTGTGCCGAAGAAAACAAAGGGTAAGCTCGCTGCTACCCAAAAGGCGACACGGATATTCAAGAACAATGCTAAGACAATAAACACCAAGGCAATACCTGTTAACGCATTGGTTGCCAACAGGGACAATCGTTCGGTTATCACGGTACTCGTGTCTTGCCACGTTTCGATATCAACGTTCTCTGGCAGTATGTTACTGGCTTTCCACTGCTCCACGACTTGAGTCGCTTGGGCGACAATATCAACAACATCACTTTGATCGTCCATGACGATCTGAATGCCCATTGCGTTTTGTTGATTGTAACGTGACAAACTAAAGGTATCGTCTTCAAAAGTATCTGCCACTGTAGCAAGATCACCCAGTGTCACTTGGCTACCATTTGCCGCAGTGATCACTGGAATGGCTTTAAAGTCTTCAATTTCATAGGCCTGTTCAGAGACTTTGAGGCGAACCGTTTTTTCACCATTTCGTAAGCTCGTTGAAATACTGGTCGACGACTCCGCATTGATCGCATCAGAAATATCCGTCAATGTCAGACCATACGCTTGCAGCATGCCTTCATTCACTTCTACAGAGAGCACAGGGTCAAGTGTGGCTTTAATTTCTAAATCACGAATAGCACTTTGGCTGAGTAAGTCTGATTTTAACGACTCAGCTAACCCTTGTAGCGTAGCGCGATCGGCATCACCATAAAGTTGCACCCACAAGGCATGATCTTGCATTCGCGCTTTATCAATAACGGCTTTCTCTGCCTCTGCAGGCAAGTTATTAATCGCATCAACTTGCGTTCTTACATCTGTTAACAAGGTATCGAGGCTGTAGTTCGTCTCTTTTTCAATCGATACTCGACTGCCTGAAGCATCGGATGTAGAGGTAATACGCTTCACACCGGACACTGTCTCCAGCGCTTCTTCTATTTTGACCGCAATCCCTTCTTCAGCCAGAACAGGATCGCCACTGTCGTAGGTGACTGACACTGTCACTACATCCGGCTCTAGGCTAGGAAATGCCTCTTTTCGTAACGAACTAAAAGAGAGTAAACCGACAATAATCACACCGATCATTAAAAGATTGGCGGCAACAGAGTTCTGTGCAAACCAAGCAATTGCACCTTTGGGTATATCATCTCGATTGCGCATCTTAACCCTCCTCGCTCGGTGCAACTTTGGTACCCACGCTAAAGCTGCTTAATGGACGCAATACCACCTGTGCAGACTCTTCTGTGATTGGCGTAAGGTAAACTTTGTCGTTGAATTCGAATTGCTTTTCAGCACTCGCCTTCATAAGTAGCCCTTCTGCATCTACCGTCCACACTTCTCCTTGCTGAGAAAGAGCTGAGGCTGGGACTTCCCATAAATTATCAATCTCTGCGCCTTGTAATGTCGCTTGAACAAAGGTGCCAGGATATAGCGGTGTTTCTTGTGTTAATGGATTATCCACCACCACAATAAGTGAGCGCTGACGTGTATCTTGTGCAACATGCTGATAGCTGCGCTCGGCACGTGCCGACCAAGATTGATTACCGTTACTGTCTTTAAGGCTGATCTGCCACTCATTCATCGTGGCAGTATTTGGCAGTGTACTCCACTGCTGCTCTGATAACGGGATTTCGACTTCAACACGATCAATGCTGTATAAGGTTGCAATCGTACTGCCCGCGGTTAAATAGCTACCCGGTTGAATTTCTCTTTCAATGATTAAGGCATCAAATGGGGCAGTAATTTCCGTACTTTCGAGATCACTTTTCGCTTTTTCGAGCGCTTGCTGGGCATTCACTAACGTTGCTTGAGCACTCGCCAGTTGAGGCTCACGGAGTACTAACGGAGAGCTTGGTTCCCCCGTCAACCCCGAACGCTCCCATTCAGACTTTGCTTGTTCGCCTTGACGCTGCTCTTCTAAAAGAGCAAGGCGTGCAGAAGCAACATCAGCTTCTGCTTGCGTCACCGCTTGCTGGTAGGCGACCTGATCTAGACGGGCTAGCACGGTACCCTGTTCAACAACGACACCAACTTCAAACTGGTCTTCAAGCGATATAACACGACCACTCACTTCGCTGCTTAAGCTTAATGAATAGTGAGGGGTCGTCTCACCATACCCAACCACTTCCGCTCTGTAGCTGGCTGGCTGAGTCGTTTGCACTGCGATTCGCTGATAAGACGCTGTTTCATTACCTTGTTCTTCAACAGACGATAGCCCCCCTGTTGTTCCAGTCGTGTCATTTTTTAAGACACTGCTGGCTTGCAAAGAACGGTCTACCTTTGCAGTGCTTTCTATCGTTAAAGCCCTAGTGGTTGGATTATCTGATGTTGATTGACTTTGCTCTGCACGTGGTCCTCGAGGTTGATGCCCTGATTTATCAATCTGGCTGCCGTTATAGGCCATTGCTGCAAATATTGAACCAGCCGCAACCATCGTAATCGCAAGAGTGATTGCATTCTTTTTCATGCCATTTTTCATTCAGAAACTCCTAAGCCCAGAGCAAGGCCTAAATCAATTCGGTTTAATAATCGTTGGTAAGTCGTATTTACAAGCTGAGCTTCAAGGTCATAAGTTTGCTTCTGCACGGTTAGCAAATCTAAGATATCCACTAACCCTTCACGGTATTTATCTTCGTAACTTTCAATACTGCGTTGAGCACTCATTAACGCATCATCTAAATGCATCTGCTGCTCTTCAAGGACATACTCTTGACCGACAGCGTTCTCTACTTCATTCACTGCACTTAGTAGCGTTTCCTGATAAACCCAGTAGCTCTGCTCTGTGTTCAACTGTGCAATTTCAGCTTGTGATTTAAGTGCGCCGCCTTGGAACAAGGGGGCAGAAATTTGACCCAGTACACTCCACAGAGGGTTGGTGAACAGCGCCTCGCTTGGCGTTTCAGCAATATCACTTAAACTGGCCGAAAGACTAAACGACGGTAACATCGCTTTATAAGCCGCTTCGGTACGCAATGCATCAGCTTCAATGCCTAAAAAGGCTTTCTGTAAGTCAGGGCGTCCTGACATGTCCTGTGCAGAGAGTGAATCAAGTGGGTTTAATACTGACGGGAACGTGACTGCAACATTTGGGGCTTCAACATCTGCAGCCCATTGTCCTGTTAACAGCACTAAGCTACGTTCACTTTGGGTAATGTTTTCCTGATATCCCGCCACAGTTGATCGCGTTGAAGCGGTGTTAGTTTTCGCATCATCGAGCTCTTCGAGGCTACCGAGCCCCACTTGATAGCGCTCCATGACCAAGGTTTCGTTGTTTTCTAAAATCGTTAAGCGGCGTTGCTCGATATCGAGGAGTTGTTTGTTGACGCTGATTTCAAGCCATTCCCGCATGATGTTTGCAGCTAATAGATCCTTGGTCACTTGCAGATCAGCTTGCGTCGCGGCGATATCCTTGCTTGCGGCATCACTGCTATCTGCCAGTTTTTGCCACAAATCAAGTTCCCAACTGACTGTGAGATCAGCACTAAAACTGTTATCGCTATCTTCTGACGCTTCTCCACCGAACCCGGCGTCCACACTCGGTAGCTGATCAGCGGCCGTGACCCCTTGTTGCGCATAAGCAATTTTTAACGCGATGATACTTTGCTGCAAATTAGGGTTATTCTGCAGTGCTGATTCGAGGTAAGTATTCAATTCTGGAACATCGACAAGATCAGTTAAATAGCTAGTTTGAGCTCCTTCTAACTCAATCAGCTCAAGTTGTCGCTCACTCACGACATGATCGATAAGTTGTTCGATAGACTGATTGCTCTCTTGGCTTGCTTGCGTCGCGTAATCAAGGTCACTATGCGATGCACACCCGATTAGGCTCGCCAGCATCACTGCTACAATGGAATGTCGAAACGTCATTTACTGCTCTCCCGCTATGATATGAGTACAGTAGCAAGAAGGCGGTTAAGGGGGGGTTAAGATGTCATAACCTCACTTATTGGTGATACTAATTTCTGTATACACCTGTCCACAAAAATTCATTCAGACGTCATAAAACGACTCTATTATTTCGGCAATTCTAGAAATAATAAATTGATATTCATGAACATTGCTATTCTCTTACTTGCTGTTGCTCAAACGGCTTTATATACCAGCCTTTTTTATCTATTTCCTGCAACGCTACTAGAGTGGGAGGCTACATCAGGCTGGAGTCGCACTGAAATCACCTTTGCATTCACATTAGCCATCGCAGTCTCTGCAATATTCTCCCCGATGGTCGGACGCCTTATCGATAAAGGATATGGTGCAACAGTTATTGCGGGTAGTGCTTTACTGGGCGGCACATTATTGTGGCCAATGCACTCTGTCAGTCACTTATATCAGTTTTACGCTATTTGGTTTGGGATTGGCATCGCGATGGCAGGGTGTTTGTATAACCCTCTGTTTTCTTTTCTGATTAGAAATCGCCAGCAGTACGCCAAGCGTGATATTACTTTCATTAGTTTGGTGGCGGGATTTGCCAGTACGATTTGTTTTCCTACCACCCACTACATGCTGACACACTACGACTTAGCAACAACCTTGATGTTTGCATCCATACTGGTGATCGGCTTTGTACCCACAATTTACTTCAGTTGTCGATACATACAATGCCACGGTACGATTCCTGCTGAGAAAGAGCCAGAAGCGAACAGCCCTCAAGCTGCTCACCTTCAGCCGACAATGAAAGCGTTTTTCTATAGCCAAACCTTCTGGTTACTTACCATCAGCTTTGCGCTTTTAGGGTTGTGCCATAGTGTGATCATTGCACACTTATTCCCTCTATTGGATGAACGTCAGCTTAGCCCAGCAAACGCTACGTTGATCGCATCATTGCTTGGTCCTATGCAAGTCATTGGCCGCGTTGTCTCTCTCTATGCTGATCGGAGGTTTAACATTGTCGCGGTTACCCTCGGTTGCTTTGTGGGTGTAAACCTTGCTCTGATAACCCTCTTTTTTGCTACTGACAACATGGTTCTGCTAGCTCTTTTCATTCTCTTTCAAGGAAGTAGCTTTGGCGTATTCAGTATCTTGAAGCAACTCGTGGTGAAAGAGCTTATGGGGGAGTCACAGTTTGGATTGATTTCTGGCTATATGGCACTGCCTTATCTGCTCTTATCAGCCGCCGCACCTTATCTCGGCGCTATCATTTGGGAAATAGGCAATTATCAAACGCTACTACTTTTGATGATACTCACAGGATTTTCAGCGTTGTTTTGCTTTCAACGACTACATAAAAATACTGGGATGAGGGTAGTACCGGTTTAATGGGCAAAATAAAGCCAAGAGTCTACCTGAGACTCTTGTGCCTTATTGCCATCAAATCACATCGCCTATCTAATCCATGCCTTACTTAACGACCTCAATCTATACATTATAGGTTGTAGATGCCATGTCACCGCCTGTTCTAGTCCAGTTCGTGTAGTAGAACTCACTCCTTGTCGGTCTGTGCACTCATAGATATAGGTACTAAAATTGTCACATTGTCCTGAAGTAAATTCGCTGGCAGAAGATAAATCGTATCTGACCGGATCAAGTGAATAAACATGCACAAACGAGCATATCAAGCAACCCTTCGTGTAGCTCAGCGTTGTATCACTTAATAAATCGGTTATAGACAAATAGTAAAATAAACGCCCCTAAAGTGGCTGTAACAATACTGCCTATATTCACGCCACTGGCGCCGCCAAAGCCTAAAAAACCACCGATAAACCCACCGACAAACGCACCGGCGATCCCTAGCACCATAGTGGCAATCCAGCCACCACCGTCTTTCCCAGGCATCAACCATTTTGCTAATGCGCCAGCAATCAGGCCTAGAATAATCCAAGAAATAATTCCCATATGACACTCCCTTACTATTTATAAATACATAGCTAAAGCCAAGGTAAATTAAGCTGTAACTTAAGAGCAGCAACTTAAGAGCAGCAACTTAAGAGCAGCAACTTAAGAATAGACGAACATCGTCTCCTGCTTTTCGGTGAATCAAAAAGAACGATAAGAACACTATTCTTTAATCCAAGCTCACTGGATTAAAGAATAGTCCAAAGGCAGCCTCTATAAGGTAAGGCGCTGAAGAATGTCTTTGATTAAGCGCTATCAGTGGTTGGTAATCCTAGTTTGATATGTTTGACGACTATCGTCACAAACTTGAAGGGATATAGGGCGCATAACGTGAACAGGACTGCCTCCACGCCCAGGGCAAGATCATGAACGTTTTTCGAGCAAAATGATCAGTTTGACGATCAGTTTTACTTGTGATCTTATACTCC
>JBHOGO010000096.1:0-15590 GCA_043421945.1 bacterium sp. HQB-150
CCGATTAGGCTTTTCAGCGCTGCGCTCCGTGTCAGTGAGGCGGCATTATAGAGACTTCCGTCACGCTGGCAACCCCTTTTTGTAAACTTCCGCCTCAACAGAGCAACAATTAACCACAACATTAAAAGAAGCACAAATAACGAGCTGCAAAGTTCAAAATTCAAACAATTCCTATCCCGTACCACTTTTCTAGATAAATGAAACAGTCATTCTCAATGCTCACGTCTAGAAAATTTATTAGTGAAAAGTCTACACTGCAAAAAAAACTAGTTAGGTAAATTTATAACGCGATCACTTATGCTTCTATACAGCACAAATTGAGATAGATGTCCTTTTCAGGCATAGACAGTAACACAATATACATTTAAAAATTTAATGGCTATAGATAAACAAATTGGTAATGAGGTAATGAGGTAATGAGGTAATGAGGTAATGAGGTAATGAGGTAATGAACTGTATCTATATATTGATAGATAGCAAATTTTGGATACAAAAAAGCCGGGTTAATACCCGGCTTTTTCATATTTAACTAGCAACAGTTGCTTATTCAGCAGCTGCTTCTTCCTGAGCTTCAGGACGATCTACTAGCTCGATGAAAGCCATAGGGGCTTTATCACCGGTACGGAAACCGCATTTTAAAATGCGAGTATAACCGCCGGCACGAGCAGCAAAACGTGGACCCAGTTCGTTAAATAGTTTCGCAACTACTTCGTTATCACGAGTACGAGCGAATGCTAGACGACGGTTAGCAACACTGTCTGTCTTAGCTAATGTAATCAACGGCTCAACTACGCGACGTAGCTCTTTTGCTTTTGGCAAAGTCGTCTTGATAATTTCGTGACGAACCAATGAGCTAGCCATGTTGCTGAACATCGCTTTGCGATGACTGCTGTTGCGGTTGAGTTGACGACCGCTCTTACGATGGCGCATGACCTAATCCTTCTAACTTGGTATCAGTGTGTCTGATTAATTTTCAGCGATTGATGCAGGTGGCCAGTTCTCAAGGCGCATGCCAAGAGATAGACCGCGAGAAGCCAAAACATCCTTAATTTCAGTAAGAGATTTCTTACCAAGGTTAGGCGTTTTAAGCAGCTCGACTTCAGTACGCTGAACCAGATCACCAATATAGTGGATCGCTTCTGCTTTCAAACAGTTTGCAGAGCGAACAGTTAGTTCAAGATCGTCGACAGGACGCAGCAGGATTGGATCGAACTCAGGCTTCTCTTCTTTCTCCTCAGGTACACGTACATCACGAAGATCTACAAACGCGTCAAGTTGCTCAGCAAGAATAGTTGCTGCGCGACGAATCGCTTCCTCAGGTTCTAGAGTACCGTTAGTTTCCATATCGATGACAAGTTTGTCCAAATCAGTACGCTGTTCAACACGCGCTGCTTCTACTGCGTAGGCAATGCGGTCTACAGGACTGAAAGTGGCATCTACAAGTAGACGACCAATTGGACGCTCATCTTCTTCGGTATGAATACGTGCTGATGCAGGTACGTAGCCACGACCACGCTCTACCTTGATGCGCATGCTGATATCAGCATTGTCATCAGTAATATGGCAGATCACGTGTTCAGGGTTCGCAATCTCAACATCACCATCATGGGTAATGTCGGCTGCAACAACAGGGCCCGCACCAGACTTAGTCAGGGTTAGGATAACTTCGTCCTTCCCTTCAACCTTAACGGCTAGACCTTTAAGATTGAGAAGAATCTCAAGAATGTCTTCTTGAATACCTTCTTTGGTACTGTACTCGTGCAGTACACCATCGATTTCTACTTCAGTGACGGCACAACCCGGCATAGAAGAAAGAAGAATACGGCGTAGCGCATTACCAAGAGTGTGACCGAAACCACGCTCTAGTGGCTCAAGAGTTACCTTTGCGTGCGTCGTATTAACTTGTTCAATATCAACAAGACGCGGCTTTAGAAATTCTGTTACAGAACCCTGCATTATGTCCTCTCTTTTGTTCAGCCTTACTTAGAGTAAAGCTCGACGATCAGGTGTTCATTGATGTCAGCAGACAAATCTGAACGTTCTGGTAGGCGCTTGAAAGTACCTTCCATCTTGTTGCTGTCTACTTCAATCCAAGTTGATAGTTCGCGTTGGGTAGCAACTTCTAGTGCACCTTTAATACGCGCTTGGTTCTTAGCTTTCTCGCGAATGCTAATAACGTCGTTAGCAGAAACCTTGAATGAAGGAATGTTAACAACTTGACCATTAACTAAGATTGATTTGTGGCTTACCAGCTGACGTGCTTCAGCACGTGTAGAGCCGAAGCCCATGCGGTAAACAACATTATCCAGACGACCTTCAAGAAGCTGAAGTAGGTTTTCACCTGTGTTGCCTTTCAGGCGAGCAGCATCTTTATAGTAGTTACGGAATTGTTTTTCCAGTACGCCGTACATACGACGAACTTTTTGCTTCTCACGAAGCTGAACGCCATAATCAGATAGACGACCGCGACGAGCGCCGTGTACACCTGGTGCGTTATCGATTTTACACTTGGTATCGATCGCGCGAATACCAGACTTAAGGAATAAGTCAGTACCTTCGCGACGGCTAAGCTTCAGCTTAGGACCCAAATATCTTGCCATGATTCTTCTCCAATAGTCCTAGAAACGTTATACGCGACGTTTCTTAGGTGGACGACAACCGTTATGAGGGATCGGAGTCGCATCAACAATGTTAGTGATACGGAAACCCGCTGCGTTTAGCGCACGGATTGTTGACTCACGACCAGGACCAGGGCCCTTAACCATAACTTCCAGGTTCTTAACGCCATATTCTTTGGCCATTTCACCACAACGCTCAGCAGCAACTTGTGCAGCGAACGGAGTAGATTTACGAGAACCACGGAAACCTGAACCACCTGCAGTTGCCCATGCTAGAGCGTTGCCTTGACGGTCGGTAATCGTAACGATTGTGTTATTGAAAGAAGCATGGATGTGCGCGACACCGTCTGCTACTTGCTTACGTACGCGCTTACGAGCGCGAGTTGGTTGTTTTGCCATTGTACTCTACCTTATCCGATTATTTTTTGATCGGCTTGCGCGGACCCTTACGGGTGCGAGCGTTGGTTTTAGTACGCTGTCCACGTAGAGGTAGACTGCGACGGTGACGAAGACCACGGTAACAACCAAGGTCCATTAGACGCTTGATGTTCATGGAAACTTCACGACGAAGATCGCCTTCTACGGTGTACTTGGCAACACCATCACGCAGAATATCAATCTGCTCTTCAGTTAACTCACTGATCTTTGTGCTTTCAGTAATACCCGCTTCAGCCAAAATAGCTTGTGAGCGTGTTTTACCGATGCCGTAAATCGCAGTCAATGCGATAACAGCATGCTTCTGATCAGGAATGTTAATGCCTGCTATACGGGCCACTATTCACTCCTAGTACTTAATAAGAAGAACCGCTGCAAAGCCCGTCTAGGATACGCAGCGGCTATACCACTTCTTTTGCACACAACAAAAGGTGGGCTGACGATTATAGTCAGCCATACCTACTCTTGCAACTAAAAATTTCTGCTATTAGCCTTGGCGTTGTTTATGCTTTGGCTCACTGCAAATTACACGCACAACACCGTTGCGCTTGATAACTTTACAGTTACGGCAGATTTTCTTAACGGAAGCACGAACTTTCATTACTAAACTCCGTAAAAGTAACCAAAAAGGTCTATTTGCCTTTAAGGTTAGCCTTCTTCAAAACTGACTCATACTGCTGAGACATTAAATGTGTCTGCACTTGAGCCATAAAATCCATGATTACAACAACTACGATGAGCAGTGATGTACCGCCAAAGTAGAACTGGACGTTCCAGAATCGCATCATGAACTCGGGGATCAGACAAATAAAGGTAATATACAGCGCACCTGCGAGGGTTAACCGTGTCATAACTTTATCAATATATCTTGCGGTCTGCTCGCCCGGGCGTATACCAGGTACGAATGCACCAGACTTCTTCAAGTTATCTGCTGTCTCGCGAGGGTTAAATACCAACGCGGTGTAGAAGAAACAGAAGAATATAATCGCAGTCGCATAGAGCATCATATACAGAGGCTGACCAGGACTAAGTGCCAAAGACACGTCCGTTAACCAACCAAAGTTACCTTGACCATCGCCACCAAACCATTGGGCTAGTGTGCCAGGAAAAAGGATAATACTCGATGCAAAAATTGCCGGGATTACCCCTGCCATATTGATTTTCAATGGCAGATGCGTGCTTTGCGCTGCAAAGACACGACGACCTTGTTGACGTTTAGCATAGTTGACAACGATTTTACGTTGTCCACGTTCCATAAACACCACAAAGTAGATAACCGCAAATGACAACACTGCAATTACCAGTAAAAGAAGTACGTGCAATTCACCTTGACGCGCTTGCTCAATGGTCTGTCCGATTGCAGGTGGCAAACCCGCGACGATACCGGTGAAGATAATCAACGATATACCGTTACCAATGCCGCGCTCAGTAACTTGCTCACCTAACCACATTAAGAACATGGTACCGGTAACCAAACTCACAACCGCAACTAGATAGAAACCAAAACCTGGATTTTCAACCAGACCCGGAATCATACTTGGTAAACCTGTCGCAATACCAATAGCTTGGAAGGTTGCCAACACGAGCGTTCCATAGCGAGTGTACTGACTAATCTTACGACGGCCAGACTCTCCCTCTTTCTTCAACTCAGCTAAAGCTGGGTGAACAACAGTTAGCAGCTGGATAACAATAGACGCAGAAATATACGGCATGATACCCAGTGCTAAAATAGAAGCTCGTTCAAGTGCACCACCAGAGAACATGTTAAACATCTCAATGATGGTGCCTTGTTGCTGCTCAAACAGATCAGCAAGGACAGCAGCGTCAATACCAGGAATAGGCACAAAAGAACCTGCTCGGAAGATTAAGATCGCGATAACTACGAATAGTAATCGTGATTTAAGTTCGGCGAGTCCGCCCTGTGCGCTACGAAAATCTTGTCCTGGTTGTTTAGCCATCTGTACCTCATCCTCGAGTTAATTATTCCTCGATTTTACCGCCCGCAGCTTCGATCGCAGCTTTTGCGCCTTTGGTTACGCGAAGACCTTTAACAGTCACTGCGCGAGCAATCTCACCAGAAAGAACAATTTTTGCAAATTGAATATTCTTGGTAACAAGACCAGCTTGCTTCAGTGTGTTTAGGTCAACTACGTCACCTTCGACTTTAGCAAGTTCGCTTAGACGAACTTCAGCCGAAACTAGGCTTTTACGCGAAGTAAAACCGAATTTTGGTAGACGCTGTTTCAAAGGCATTTGACCGCCTTCGAAGCCTGGACGTACAGAACCACCTGAACGTGATTTCTGACCCTTGTGACCACGGCCACCAGTTTTACCCAGACCTGAACCGATACCACGGCCTACGCGCTTCGGAGAAGACTTAGAACCTGCAGCCGGTGATAGAGTATTCAAACGCATTCTGATTACTCCTCTACTTTAACCATGTAGTGAACTTTAGCGATCATGCCGCGTACGCAAGCAGTATCTTCTAGTTCAACGGTGTGGTTGATGCGACGTAGACCCAAACCACGCAAAGATGCTTTATGCTTCGGCAAACGACCGATAGAGCTCTTTGTCTGTGTTACTTTAATTGTATTAGCCATGTCGATTACCCCAGAATTTCTTTAACAGAGAGACCGCGTTTAGCCGCAACCATTTCTGGAGAGTTCATACCACTCAAACCATCAATAGTCGCGCGAACGATGTTGATTGGGTTTGTAGAACCGTATGCTTTTGCTAGAACGTTGTGGACACCCGCAACTTCTAGAACGGCACGCATTGCACCACCGGCGATGATACCAGTACCTTCTGATGCAGGTTGCATGTACACTTTAGAACCAGTGTGGCGACCTTTAACAGCGTGGTGAAGAGTACCTTCATTTAGTGATACCGTAACCATGTTACGACGTGCTTTTTCCATTGCTTTCTGAATCGCAGCAGGTACTTCACGGGCTTTGCCGTAACCGAAACCTACGCGACCATTGCCATCACCGACTACAGTTAGTGCGGTGAAGCTGAAAATGCGACCACCTTTAACCGTTTTAGAAACACGGTTAACAGCAATCAGCTTTTCTTGCAAATCAGATTGTTGATTCTTTTCGTTAGCCATCTTCCGCCTACCTTAGAATTTCAGACCAGCTTCACGAGCAGCTTCTGCTAGTGCAGCCACGCGGCCGTGGTATTGGAAACCGGAGCGATCGAAAGCAACGTCAGAAACGCCTTTCTCAATCGCACGCTCAGCAATAGTTTTACCAACTAGTGCAGCAGCGTCTTTATTACCGGCGCTCTTAACCTGCTCACGGATCGCTTTTTCTACGGTAGAAGCGGCAGCGATAACCTCAGAGCCATTTGGTGCGATTACCTGAGCATACACGTGACGTGGAGTACGGTGTATAACTAGGCGAGTTGCACCCAGCTCAGCAATCTTGCGGCGTGCGCGGGTCGCACGACGGATACGAGATGCTTTCTTATCCATAGTGTTACCTTACTTCTTCTTAGCTTCTTTAGTACGCACGATTTCATCGGCGTAACGAACACCTTTACCTTTATAAGGTTCAGGGCTACGGTATGCGCGGATATCCGCTGCTACTTGGCCTACCAACTGTTTGTCGCAACCAGTGATTACGATTTCAGTTTGAGAAGGACACTCAGCTTTGATACCTGCTGGTAGTTCGTGCTCAACTGGGTGAGAGAAGCCAAGGGTTAGACCTACAGCGTTGCCTTTAATGGCAGCACGGTAACCTACACCTTTCAGTGTTAGTTTCTTAGTGAAACCTTCAGTAACACCTACAACCATGCTGTTTACTAGTGCACGAGCAGTACCTGCTTGTGCCCAAGCGTTAGCAAAGCCTTCGCGCGGAGCGAAAGTCATTTGGTTGTCTTCCTGGCTAATTACTACTGCAGGGTTGAAAGTACGAACTAGTTCGCCTTTCGCGCCTTTGATAGCAACTTCCTGACCGTTCAGTTTAACTTCTACGCCGGCAGGAATAGCTACTGGTGCTTTTGCAACACGAGACATATTCTACTCCTATTAAGCTACGTAGCAGATAATTTCACCGCCAAGACCCGCTTTGCGAGCAGCGCGGTCGGTCATAAGACCCTTGGAAGTGGATACCACAGCAATACCCAAGCCGCCCATCACGGTAGGAAGAGCATCTTTTTTCTTGTAGATGCGCAGACCTGGACGTGAAACACGTTGGATTTGCTCGATAACTGGGTTAGCTTCGAAGTACTTAAGTGTAACTTCTAGCTCCGGCTTAACTTCACCAATAATAGTGTAGTCAGCCACGAAACCTTCGTCTTTAAGAAGCTTTGCAATTGCAATTTTCAGCTTAGAAGAAGGCATTTTAACAGCGACTTTGTTCGCTGCCTGACCGTTACGAATGCGGGTCAGCATATCCGAGATCGGATCTTGCATGCTCATAAGTCAATTCTCCAGTGATTCTTAACTAGCTGGGATTACCAGCTTGCTTTACGAAGACCCGGAATCTCGCCTTTCATGCAAGCTTCACGAACCTTAATACGGCTTAGACCAAACTTACGTAGGTAGCCGTGTGGACGTCCTGTCTGGTTACAGCGATTACGCTGACGAGAAGAACTAGAATCACGTGGTAGAGACTGAAGTTTAAGAACCGCATTCCAACGATCTTCTTCAGACGCGTTCACGTCACTGATAGTTGCTTTAAGAGCAGCACGCTTTTCAGCGAACTGAGCAACTAATTTTGCACGCTTCGCTTCGCGTGCCTTCATAGATTCTTTAGCCATTTGAGTAACCCTTAACTTTACTTACGGAATGGGAAGTTAAAAGCAGTCAGCAGAGCACGCGCTTCTTCATCAGAATTTGCAGAAGTCGTGATAGTAATATCAAGACCACGCAGACGATCGATTTTATCGTATTCGATTTCTGGGAAGATGATCTGCTCACGAACGCCCATGCTGTAGTTACCACGGCCATCGAATGATTTCGGGTTTAAACCACGGAAATCACGGATACGAGGTACAGCAATTACGATTAGACGCTCGAAAAAGTCCCACATACGTTCGCCACGTAGGGTTACTTTACAGCCAATAGGGTAGCCCTCACGGATCTTGAAGCCAGCAACAGACTTACGTGCTTTAGTAATTAGTGGCTTCTGAGCAGCGATAGCTGCTAGGTCAGACACTGAATTTTCAAGCAGTTTTTTGTCGTTGATTGCTTCGCCCACACCCATGTTGAGTGTGATCTTTTCGATCCTTGGGACTTGCATGATGCTCTTGTATTCAAACTTGTCAGCAAGTTCTTTTACAACAGTCTCTTTGTAGTAATCATGCAGTTTCGCCATAGTACTACTCCAAATTACTTAATAGTTTCGCCATTAGACTTAAAGAAGCGCACTTTTTTGCCTTCTTCAAATCTGAAGCCTACACGGTCCGCTTTACCAGTAGCCGCGTTAAAGATTGCAACGTTAGAAGCATCAATTGCTGCTTCTTGTTCAACGATGCCACCCTGGACATTCAGAGCCGGTACAGGCTTCTGATGTTTTTTAACCAGGTTGATACCTTCAACGATAACTTTACCAGTTTCAAGAACCTTAGTTACTTTACCATTCTTACCTTTATCTTTACCGGTAAGAATAATAACTACGTCATCACGACGGATTTTAGCTGCCATTGTATCGCTCCTTAAAGAACTTCAGGCGCAAGTGAAACAATCTTCATGAATTTCGCATTACGAAGTTCACGAGTCACTGGGCCAAAGATACGAGTTCCAACTGGTTGCTCAGTATTGTCGTTCAACAATACACAAGCGTTACGGTCGAAACGAATGACAGAGCCGTCTGGACGACGTACGCCTTTACGGGTGCGCACTACCACCGCTTTCAGAACATCACCTTTTTTAACTTTACCGCGAGGAATTGCTTCCTTCACTGTAACTTTAATGATGTCACCGATATGTGCATAACGGCGGTGAGAACCACCCAGGACCTTAATACACATTACTCTGCGAGCGCCGGAGTTATCGGCTGCGTCCAGCGTACTTTGCATTTGGATCATGTTTAGTGCTCCGCTAAATAAATCATCTAGACCCTATATGGGTCGGGTTGCCTTATAACTTAAGGGCGGCGAATTATAACACCCAAATAGGCAATTGAATAGACAAAAAATAGACGACCCCGGAAATTAGCGGGGCCGCCTTGTCTAAGTGTATAAAAAAAGTACGAAAATTAACCGCGTGCTTTTTCTAATACGCGTACCAAAGTCCAAGATTTCTTCTTAGACAGTGGACGGCACTCTTTGATTTCAACTAGATCGCCTTCGCGACACTCGTTTACTTCATCGTGTGCATGTAGTTTAGTCGTGCGTTTGATGAATTTCCCGTAGATCGGGTGCTTCACCATGCGCTCGATAGCAACAACGATAGACTTGTCCATCTTGTTGCTAACAACACGACCTTGCTGAGTACGAATTTTATCGCTCATTATGCGTCCGCCTTCTCAGTCAGAACAGTCTTAACACGTGCGATATCGCGACGTACAGCCTTAAGAGTGTGAGTCTGTTGCAGTTGACCAGTTGCAGCCTGCATGCGCAGGTTGAACTGCTCGCGCAGTAGATTCACTAGCTCAGCATTTAGTTCTTCAACGCTTTTCGCGCGCAGATCTTGTGCATTCATCACATCACCGCCTTAATTACAAATGTTGTCTTGAAAGGAAGCTTCCGTGCAGCAAGGTTAAATGCTTCACGTGCTAACTCTTCAGAAACACCATCCATTTCATAAAGAACTTTACCAGGTTGAATTTGTGCTACCCAGTACTCAACGCTACCCTTACCTTTACCTTGACGAACTTCAAGAGGCTTAGATGTAATTGGTTTGTCTGGGAAGACACGAATCCAGATTTGACCTTGACGTTTGATATGACGAGTCATCGCACGACGAGCAGCCTCAATCTGACGCGCAGTCATACGACCACGGCCAGTTGCTTTAAGACCGAACTCACCGAAACTTACGTCAGTACCTTTCGCTAGACCGCGGTTACGACCTTTGAAGGTCTTGCGGAATTTAGTGCGTTTTGGTTGCAGCATCTTAAAACTCCTTACTTACGGCTTCTACGCTGCTTCTTAGGCTTATCAGCCTGAGGCTCAGCGTTAGCTACTGGCATTCCGCCTAGAACTTCACCTTTGAAGATCCAAACTTTAATACCAATTACACCGTATTGAGTGTGAGCAGAAGAAGTTGCGTAATCAATGTCAGCACGTAGCGTGTGTAGTGGCACGTTGCCCTCACGGTACCATTCAGTACGCGCGATTTCTGCACCGCCAAGACGGCCGCTAACTTCGATTTTGATACCCTTCGCACCAAGACGCATAGCGTTTTGTACCGCACGCTTCATAGCGCGACGGAACATAACACGACGTTCTAGTTGTGACGCAATGCTGTCACCAACTAGTTGTGCATCTAGCTCAGGCTTACGTACTTCTGCGATGTTAATTTGAGCAGGCACGCCTGCAATTTTAGCAACGCGAGCGCGTAGTTTTTCTACGTCTTCGCCTTTCTTACCGATAACAACACCAGGACGAGCAGTGTGAATAGTCACACGGATGCTCTTCGCTGGGCGCTCGATAACGATGCGAGACACAGATGCTTTTTTCAGTTCACTTGTTAGGAACTGACGTACCTTGAAATCGCCGTCTAGGTTGTCAGCGAATTCTTGGCTATTAGCATACCAAGTGGTGTTCCATGGCTTAACGATGCCAAGACGAATACCATTAGGATGTACTTTTTGACCCATTGCTTTCTCTCCTAGTCTCTTAGCGGTCAGCTACAACAACAGTGATGTGGCTTGAACGCTTCAAGATACGGTCGGCACGGCCTTTCGCACGAGGCATAATACGCTTCATGGTTGGACCTTCGTCAACGAAGATTTTTGTAACATTGAGATCATCAATGTCAGCGCCTTCGTTGTGTTCAGCGTTAGCGATAGCAGATTCCAGAACCTTCTTAACTAAATCAGCAGCTTTTTTGTTGCTGAAAGTTAGAATTTCTAGGGCTTGTGCAACGGTCTTGCCGCGCACTTGATCCGCAACCAAACGAGCTTTCTGCGGCGAGATGCGAGCAAAGCGATGTTTAGCGATAGCTTCCATTACCTATACTCCTCTTAGCGCTTCTTAGCTTTCTTATCCGCAGCATGACCGCGGTAAGTACGTGTTGGTGCAAATTCGCCTAGCTTGTGACCGATCATTTCTTCAGAAACGAAAACAGGTACGTGCTGACGACCATTATGGACAGCGATGGTCAAACCGATCATTTGTGGAATGATCATTGAACGACGGGACCAAGTCTTAACAGGCTTTTTGTCTCCGCTTTCCACCGCTTTCTCTACCTTCTTCAGCAAGTGCAGGTCAATAAAAGGACCTTTCTTGAGAGAACGTGGCATGGCTTATCCTCGAATAATAATTACTTGTTGCGACGACGTACAATGTACTTGTCGGTACGTTTGTTCTTACGGGTTTTGTAACCCTTAGTAGGAACACCCCAAGGTGAAACTGGGTGACGACCGCCAGATGTACGACCTTCACCACCACCGTGTGGGTGATCAACTGGGTTCATTACTACACCACGTACGGTTGGACGTACGCCGCGCCAGCGTGAAGCACCAGCTTTACCCAGTTCACGTAGCATGTGCTCTGAGTTACCTACCTCACCAAGAGTCGCACGACCCTCAGAAAGAACTTTACGCATTTCACCAGAACGTAGACGGATGGTCACATATGCGCCATCACGAGCAACGATCTGTGCGTATGCACCAGCTGAACGAGCCAGCTGAGCACCTTTACCAGGCTTAAGCTCAACGTTGTGTACAGTTGAACCTACTGGGATGTTACGCATTGGTAGGGTGTTACCTACTTTAATCGCAGCATCAACACCAGATTGAATCTGGTCACCAGCGTTTAGGCCTTTAGGTGCAATGATGTAACGACGCTCACCATCTTTGTACAGAACCAACGCAATGTTTGCGCTACGGTTCGGATCGTACTCTAGACGCTCAACAACAGCTGGGATGCCGTCTTTAGTGCGTTTAAAGTCGATAACACGGTAGTGTTGTTTGTTACCACCACCGATGTGACGTACAGTGATACGACCGTTATTGTTACGACCACCAGACTTAGATTTTTTCTCTAGTAGTGGTGCGTACGGCTTACCCTTGTGCAGGTCAGAGTTAACCACTTTAACTACGTGGCGACGACCTGGGGAAGTCGGCTTACATTTAACAATAGCCATTCTTCTATCTCCTCGTCTTACTCTGCGCTACCAGCGAAGTCGATGTCTTGACCTTCTTTCAAGATAACATACGCTTTTTTGACGTCTGAACGACGACCTTGGCGCATACCTTGACGTTTGGTCTTACCCTTAGTGATAAGAGTATTTACAGACTTAACTTCAACCTCAAACAGTTTCTCAACTGCCGCTTTGATCTCACGCTTTGTCGCGTCCATTGCTACTTTGAATACGATAGTGTTACCGTTTTCTGCAGCCATGGTTGCTTTCTCAGAGATATGCGGAGCACGTAGAACTTTTAAAATACGCTCTTCAGTGATCATGCTAACATCTCCTCAACTTGTTTAACTGCAGCAGCAGTCATCACAATTTTGTCAAAAGCGATCAAGCTAACTGGGTCGATACCTGCAGCGTCACGAACGTCTACTTTGTAGATGTTACGCGCAGCAAGGAATAGATTCTCATCTACTTCGCCAGTCACGATAAGTGCATCAGTAAGCTCAAGCTCTTTTAGCTTAGCAACTAGTGCTTTTGTTTTTGGTGCTTCTACTGAGAATTCATCAACAACGATTAGACGCTCTTGACGAACTAGCTCAGAAAGAATGCTCTTAAGAGCACCACGGTACATTTTCTTGTTAACTTTCTGGCTGTGGTCCTGTGGACGAGCTGCGAAAGTTACACCACCCGAGCGCCAAATTGGGCTACGGATCGTACCTGCACGGGCGCGACCAGTACCCTTCTGACGCCATGGCTTAGCACCGCCACCTGATACGTCTGAACGAGTTTTCTGAGCACGAGTACCCTGACGGGCACCAGCTGCGTATGCAACAACCACTTGATGAACAAGTGCTTCGTTGAATTCACGCCCAAAAGTAGACTCGGAAACAGTTAGCGCATCAGCGCCTTTTACTACTAATTCCATTACTAACTCCTCGACGTTACGCTTTAACAGCTGGTTTAACGATCACATCGCCACCGATTGCGCCTGGTACTGCACCTTTAATAAGAAGCAGATTACGTTCAGCGTCAATACGTACGATTTCTAGGTTTTGAGTCGTTACACGCTCAGCACCCATGTGACCAGCCATTTTTTTGCCTTTAAACACGCGACCTGGAGTTTGACATTGGCCAATTGAACCCGGTGCACGGTGAGACAATGAGTTACCATGGGTCATATCTTGAGTGCTAAAGTTCCAACGCTTAACAGCGCCTTGGAAACCTTTACCTTTAGATGTACCAGTAACGTCGACTTTTTTAACTTCGTTGAACAGCTCAACAGTTAGGTCTGAACCTACTGCAAACTCTTCGTTGTTTTCTAGACGGAATTCCCAAAGACCGCGACCAGCTTCTACACCTGCTTTCGCAAAGTGACCAGCTTCTGGCTTAACTACACGGTTAGCTTTCTTCGTACCCGTTGTAACTTGAATTGCGTTGTAGCCGTCAGTTTCTACAGATTTAACCTGAGAAACGCGGTTAGCTTCAACTTCAACTACCGTTACAGGGATAGAAGCGCCTTCTTCGGTAAAGATGCGGGTCATGCCCACTTTACGACCGATTAGACCAATCATTTCTTATCTCCCTCTATTAACCTAGGCTGATTTGGACGTCAACGCCCGCAGCCAGGTCAAGACGCATCAGAGCATCAACAGTTTTATCCGTTGGCTCTACGATGTCGATAAGACGCTTGTGAGTACGAATTTCGTACTGGTCACGTGCGTCCTTATTGACGTGAGGAGAAACAAGAACAGTAAAACGCTCTTTACGTGTAGGTAGAGGGATTGGACCCTTAACCTGAGCACCAGTGCGCTTAGCTGTTTCAACGATTTCCGCAGTAGAAGCATCGATCAAACGGTGATCAAACGCTTTTAGGCGGATACGAATACGTTGGTTCTGCATGAGACAGAGCTCCAATTAATAAAAAATACACAAACAATATCGCCACTCAGACTCGAATAGACGAGAGAATGCCGATTAATTTATGTGAAACCGTAGCTCCCATATCGGGAACATTGTCAGTCAATTTAATGACTGCGAACGTAAGCTGAGTATACATTGTCAAGGTAATAAATACCTTCTTCCTCACCTGCTCATTGGTTCACAACTGCATTTATGAGACTTAGTTGTCTCGAGCAGTGCGAGGCATTATACAGATCACAATTTGCTTTGCAACACCTGTAGAAAAAAAGACCACAATTGATTTTTTGAGAAGATTTAAGAAAGGCGGTGAGAGACGAACTAATGCCTAGCGACCAGTTAGTTCGTATCTTTGAGATGAGTTACTCTTCTTCGATCATTTGCGCTTGGTTGTAGTTAGCAATGCCAACTTTTTCAATAAGCCCAAGCTGCGTTTCTAACCAATCAACATGCTCTTCTTCATCTTCGAGTATGTCTTGAAATAGATCGCGGGAAACATAGTCTCTTACAGACTCGGCATATTCGATGGCATCACGAAGATCTGGTATGGCATCCATCTCTAATGCTAAATCACACTCTATCATTTCTTTGGTATCTTCACCGATGCGAAGCTTACCGAGATCTTGTAAGTTGGGAATTCCTTCGAGGAAAAGAATCCGCTCGATAAGATGGTCTGCATGCTTCATCTCATCAATTGATTCTTCGTATTCTTTTTCTGCTATAACCTTAAGACCCCAGTCTTTATACATACGGGCATGAAGAAAGTACTGGTTGATAGCAACAAGTTCATTGGCGAGAGCTTTGTTGAGGTGTTGGATGATTTTTGGATCGCTTTTCATAGCAAAAGACTCCTGTCATGGTTTACATAACTGTAGACCACCTTCAGAAGTTAAGAGGTTTTTTGCTACTAACTTTCTAGCTCACTTTCGGAAGCTGCGTTTCACACTTTAGCGTTTGAAGAATGTCTTTCGTCATTCGTACGCATTTACCACACTGCGACCCCAGTGGAGTTAATTTTTTAATATCTTTAACGTCATAAGCATTGTGCTCGATAGCTAGCTTTGTGATCGTTTTATCAGAGATACCGTGGCAAATGCAAACGTACATATTCAGTTCCAAAATTATCACTTCAAAGAATATAAACGATAACCATTACTATTACCAGTGGCTAATGATAATAATTTGTATCTCGTTGTTTTTCGCGCAACAAAAAGAGGAGCCGAAGCTCCCCTTTCATTTATTACATTATCGTTTGCTAATTAAGCAAGGATAGATGCAACAACACCAGCACCAACAGTACGGCCACCTTCACGGATTGCGAAGCGTAGACCTTCGTCCATTGCGATTGGGCAGATTAGAGTAACAGTCATAGC
>JBHOGO010000097.1:0-15587 GCA_043421945.1 bacterium sp. HQB-150
TATCGCGATCGCGGCCTACGGCCGCTCATAAAAGAGAACCCCACTTCGAAAAGTGGGGTTCGTCAGCAATCTGAAGCCACCCGAAAAGGTGGCTTAGGAAGCAATGCTCAATAGCTTAAAACGTTGATGTGTCGCTAAATAGACCCACTTTAAGATCTTTAGCAACATAGATTTCTTTTCCGTCAACCAACACACGACCGTCAGCAACGCCCATGATTAATTTACGGTTAATTAAACGCTTTAAGTGAATTTCATAGGTCACTTTTTTCGCTGTAGGTAGAATTTGGCCAGTGAATTTCACTTCACCTACACCAAGAGCACGGCCTTTGCCTGTGCCACCATTCCAGCCAAGGAAGAAGCCAACAAGTTGCCACATAGCATCTAGACCAAGACAACCAGGCATAACAGGGTCACCTTGGAAATGGCAGTCGAAGAACCACAAATCAGGCTTAATATCTAACTCTGCACGAATGAAACCTTTGCCATGTTCACCGCCATCGTCAGTGATTTCGACAATACGATCCATCATCAGCATATTGCTTGATGGTAATTGAGGACGGCCAGGACCAAATAGTTCGCCAGTTCCTGCCGCGACTAGATCGTCATATTCAAAAGATTTACGTTTCATCAGCATGTTCTTCTACAACTCCCTTAAAATAGTGATGCCAATTTAGCGTACACGTGTACGCTAAACAACTCGGATCAGTTCTGGACTTACCAGTTGAAAATCCGGTTCAAAAGCCCTCTTGGCGGTAAATCACCGTCGTGAAATGCTTCAATGCGATGCCCAATTTTGTTTAATAGCGTGTCTTCATCTCTTTCGCCATCAAATTGAACACCTGTTAATAGTGGAAGTGCTTGCGGCACATCCTCTACAGGCCAAAGATGAAATTGTCCTTCTTTGATAGCATTCAGTACATCGTCATTAAGACAAAGGTTAACAATGTTAGCTTGCGGTAAGATGACACCTTGCTCGCCCGTCAACCCGCGATGAGCACAGACATGGAAGAAGCCTTCTATCTTTTCATTGATGCCGCCAACGGCTTGTACACGGCCAAACTGGTCCACGGCACCTGTCACCGCAATTTGCTGATTAATCTCAACACGGCTCAATGAGCTCACAAATGAACATAGCTCTGCGAGTGAGGCACTATCGCCATCCACTTCACAGTAAGACTGTTCAAATACAATGGATGCAGAATATGGCAGTGGTTGTTGTAAGTCTAAGGCGGCGCTAATGAAGGCTTGCATAATCATCATGCCTTTAGCGTGAATATTGCCAGCAAGATCTGCTTTGCGCTCTACATCGGCAATATCGCCATCACCAAAGTGAACAACACAAGAGATACGTGCAGGCTCACCATACGCTTTAGGGTGCCCTGGAAGCTCAACAACCGTTAAACCGTTAACCTGACCCACTTCTTTACCTTTACAGTCAATAATGACATGACCACCGTGGATATCTTCCAATGCACGGTTTGGTAGGTAAGACTCGCGATACTCAATGGCCGCTCGTGCTTGTTTGATATCGTTCGCGGTTAACTCGTCGGTTTGGGATTCTAGCCCTGCTTCGGTTAGTAAACCGATTAGCCAAAGTGGACAAAGAGGCAGCTTATCGTGATCTTCACATTCGCGAGCGCCAGCACGGAAGAGTGCATGCCATGCATCGATTGATTGAATCGTCGGTATTGAGAGGTGTCGACACCAGTCGTTAACCATCGCGGTGTAGTGTTGGAGCATACCGGCATTGATCTCAATATCCTGCTCGTATTCAGCATATACCCATAGACCGGTAAAAAGATCGGGCTCGCCGTTTTCTAGATCAGCCATCGTGGCACGATCGCCATAAATGACTAGCTTAACATCAAGTGTCGTCGGTGATGGCAAGTCAATATGTTTCTTTTTGTCTGCTTTTAGCCAAGGTAGTGGTTCGCCATAGAGCGTCGCTTTTAGCGCTGGCCATAGCTTGGCATTTGCAAGAATTTGAGAGGCGGGTAAGAGAAGGTACCCACCATGAGCTTCACGGAGATAGCCGGGCTCTTGATGCTGCTGGCCTGCGTTATCGGTATAGATATTTCCGAATAGGCTAGCTTCATTCATGTAGGTCGGGCAAACGATAGGGCGCTCAGTGGATTGCGCTAGCAGCGTTCTAATCTCATCGCGGTATATCGTGTTTTCTGGCGACGTAATGCGCATGATGCGTGGTTGGCGATCAAACTGTACAAATCGGTTGATAGCATCAGATAAGCGAGGCTGAAGCTTAGTTCGAAATGTCGGGTTCTCAGAGAGTTGATTGAGTGTCTCGTCAAGACTCGAGTAGTCTGGTTCAAACTGCAACCAGTGATCATTCTGCATATAATTAGCCATAGTAAACAAGATAAAGGCGAGGATTATATACCCAAACTTACTCTGCGTGGGGAATACATGGTTTATTTTGCCAAATGATGGGTAGATTCAGGTGATAGGCGTTTAATTTGTATCAATTCGCAGCTATTTCACAGAGTTGGATATTGGTCTCTTTATTCCGGCGATCGGTTATTGTCACTGGCGTTAGTAATGCATTACACTGTCACCGTGCGCAAACTGAGCGAAAAATGGAACTGAGTAAAAGATGAAATATCAACAGCTTGAAAATCTTGAAGCCGGCTGGAAGTGGAAGTATTTAGCGAAAAAGCATCGTGATGGAGAAACTGTCACGCGCTACATCGATTCAAGTGAAGCACAAGCTGCTGTCGAAGTACTAATCTCCCTAGAGCATGAGCCCACACAAGTGCTGAGTTGGATTGATGAGCATATTTCTGAAGATCTTGAAAACAAGCTTAAACAAGCCATTCGAGCGAAAAGAAAGCGTCATTTTAATGCTGAACAAGAGCATACACGTAAGAAGTCTATCGACCTTGATTATAAAGTTTGGAAAATGCTGGCTGAAAAATCGATGGAGCAGGGGTCGACATTGTCGGAGACTATCGAGTACTTGCTGACGGAGTCTAACAAAGCATCCCAGAAAGTTGTGGATATCCGCAACGATCTTCATGAGCTATTGAATATGGAAGATGAGTAACGATGACATATGTAATTATATTGGCGTTAGCTGTTTGTATTTATGTTTTCATAGACCGACCTATTATCTTACTCGCTTTTAAAGATGGAGAGCTGAATAAGTCTAAAGGGAATATTCCGTCAGGTTTTTTGCATGACTGTAAGGATATCGCTCATCGACTCCCTTTCACTGGCTCTATAAAAGTGTATAAAAATCGATTTACGACGAAGATTGTTTTTTCTAAGTCTGTACCGAGTAAAGTAAAGCAGCGAGTAAGAAATGTTTTCCCTCATCAAAGTAAGTTAAAAGCAAGAAAGTAATAGGTAAGCATTTTGTTAACCAAAGGTATCACCTCTTTAATTTGTGCTTAATGACACACTTTATTCTTAAATTACCGACACTTAACTCGTATATCTTGATTGCGATATTGTAATCTAGCTGCTAGTGTGAACTTCAGTTTGTATTAATAGGATAGCATTAGTGTCTGAGACTGCTGTCAGCTTGAATGCTGAAGAGGAGCTCCGGTATCTTCGTGGTGCGGAGGCGTTCAAGCTCGTATCTTTGACAACGGAAGTTATATTGTCAATTACTACCGCCTTAGGGAAAAAAATACGTTGTACATCTCGTTTAACGGGGTGTGACTTTTCACGATTTGTTTTCCTAGAGTCGCCTGACATATCACCTCATGATAAACGTTACTTCTTAAATGAAGGTTATTGGGTTCAGGTCGGTACGGTGTGTGACAAAGGCGAAGGTGCCCGTCTATCATTTAAATCAAAAATCATTAAATATGATGACGATATTAATTTACTCGCGATTGAATTGCCTTATACCGTGAGTATGAGTACATTGCGAAGTGAATCTCGATATGCCACTTCAATCAAAGGTATCGTGTCAAATAGTGAGAAAAAGGTTCCTACATTGATGACAGATATGTCTATGCATGGGTGTTGTCTCGCGATGAACCGTTTGCATGACATCTTGACCCCTACGCAAACCGTAAAAATTAAGTTAATGAATGAAACGACACGACAAGTCTTTTCATTATCGGGAGAAGTGAAGAACCATTCTATCGGTAGTGGTGATGTGAAAGTCGGTGTGAAGTTTGATACTCAATGTGAGAGCAACGTGAAGCACTTGATGTCTCAACTGACCTTTAATGGCAATGCATTGGTTTTTGCAAACCTGAAGTAAATAAACAGCAGTACATATCCCCTCTATTTTTCCTTCACTTGTTACCCCATAAAGTAGTCACTAAAGGAACATAGTGGCTACTACGTCAGCCTTAATCAAATCGATTCGTTTATGACGATCTCTTTTGCCTCTTCGCAACCAAAGTGAATCGGTAGTCATTAGAGGTGAAGTAGTTGCGGCTGTACTCAAACACCGTGTTGTTTGAGAGATACCCACGAGTACGTTTCTCAATGATAGGTTGCGCAGGGTTGATACCTAACTGATGAGCGACATCTTCTGGAGGAAGAATCGGAACCAGCTCTTGTTCACTTCTATCAATCACCATGCCCTTAGTGTTTTCGATAAAGTCGTATTTAGATGCCTGCATCACTTGATAGGTAAGATCTGGGAAGAGGGCAACGGGTAACCAGGTTTCTTCAACTGTAATTGGATTGTCGTCGATGAAACGGACACGCTTTACGTAAAAAACCAACTCGCCTTCTTTGATATCTAAGTGTTCAGACATCGCTAACGAACACGGCTTTACTTCAAAAGCTAGAACATCACTGCGTGTCACAACATCCAGATGCGCCCATTTTTCTTGAAAGTTAGACTGCTGAAAGATGTCGTAGTTGACCTTGCTCTCTTTAACGTAAGTGCCACTGCCCTGAACACTTTCAAGCTCATCGTTTTCGACCAATAATTTTAGCGCTTGCCTTACGGTTACACGACTAACCGAGAACTCTTCGCGTAGTTGAGCCTCTGTCGGTAGAGCTTCACCAACTTTGAGCTCGCCAATGCTGATTTTATTACGTATAGCATCAGCTATATTACGATACATTGGCAGTCGTGCCATGGATACCTCGACAATTAGAAAATTTAACGACAAATATTGAAAAATCGTCAATAAATTTGTCTTATAGACAGAATGGTTAGCTACAAATAATACGAATTTTGATGGGTTAATACAAATGTTGTTAGAGATTACTTTGGTTGTTATGGCAGATGAAATTAAGGCTCTAAGAAACCTAGAGCCTTAATAAAAACGCAGCTTAATATTATGCGTTATTGTTGGCTAAGATTTTATTTTTGCCTACTGATTTAAGGGCAATGGTGAGTGCAATTGATACAGCGATTCCAATCAAGAAGTACACCAGCCATGTCATTGGTTCACCGATGACAGGTAACATGAATACAGCGCCACCAGCGACTGTGCCGATAGTGATTTTCGAAGATAAGATTAATCCCGCAGCGACGCCGCCGCCAATCATGTGGGCAGGGATAATACGCATAGGGTCTTTAACCGCGTAAGGGATCGCTCCTTCAGTAATACCACAGAAGCCTAAGATAGTCGTTGAAGGACCGGCCAATCTATCTTCTTCATCGAAGTAGCATTTGAATAGGATCGTCATGATTCCTAAAGACATACCAGGAATACATTTTGCGGCCGTAAATGCAGCATAGAAGATGGATGCATCACCTGCAAAATCGCCGCTAGTACCTACACCGATACAGAACATGTAGGCAGCCTTGTTCACTGGCCCGCCCATGTCGAAACATGCCATTGCACCAAGGATAAAGCCAAGGATCATGAGATTGTTTGTACCCATCGACGTTAACCATGCGACAAGCCCAGAGTTTAGCTCTGCAAAGAATTTACCCGGTCCTATGTACATGAATAATAAGGTACAGATACCAGCCAGTAATGGCGTGATGATGATCATCTTCACTGATTCAAGAACAGCTGGTACCTTAATTTGACGGAGCAACATAACAAACAAGGCTGCAGCAGCACCAGCGACTAGGCCTCCTAGGAATCCGCCAGTCATGATGGAAATCTTACCGAATCCACCACCCATTGCGACGTAACCACCCACAAATCCGGGTGCAAGACCGGGCTTACCGACCATGCCATAAGCAGTAAAGGCAGCAAGTACGCAAATGAGTATCACATGGTGCGACAGCACTTGGTGAAGGGCTTGCTGTTCCTCATGGAAAAACAGATGCGGTAAAAGAAGCAGCATTTGCAGTTGCCACTCTTAAGCAAGATCTGAAGTGGCCAGGGATTGATGAAGACGAGGATGTAAATCTTATTTTCCTTATCGCTATCCCAAATGCAGAGGCTGGATCCACTCACATGCAACTACTCACTGAGCTAACGAGCACATTAGTTGATGATGAAGTGAGAGAGGCAGTACTCAGAGCAACGAATACTGAAGAAATTATGATGTTGCTTCGTGATGAAGAGCCTGCCGTAGACCTAGAAAAGGAGGTTGTGTCTGAACCGTCTTTTGATGCGACAGGAAAGCAAGAGCAGAAAGGCTTTTCTAAGTTTGTGTCAAAACTGTTTGGTCGCTCTTAAGAGTATTCAACCTTAACTCGTACTTCATCACGCGTACATATTACTCCTCACATGCACTGGGATCGTGAATGGTATTTCACAACAGAAGAGTCTCGTATTCTTCTTGTGAACAACATGGAAGAAATCATGAACCGTCTGGAAAGCGATCCAGAATACAAATACTACGTTTTAGACGGTCAAACAGCCGTTCTAGAAGACTACTTCGCAATCAAACCAGAAAATACAGGACGCATAAAAGCATTGGTTGAAGCGGGCAAGCTTATTATCGGCCCTTGGTATTCTCAAACTGACACAATGCAGGTTTCTGGTGAGTCAATTGTACGTAACATGATGTATGGCATTCGTGACTGCATGACGTTTGGCGATGCAATGAAGATTGGATACCTACCTGACTCATTTAGCATGAGCTCTCAGTTGCCAATGATTTACAACGGCTTCGACATTACGCGAGCCATGTTCTGGCGTGGTTGTTCAGAGCGTCACGGCACCAACAAAACAGAATTCTTATGGCAGTCTAATGACGGCAGTGAAGTAACGGCACAAGTACTTCCGCTCGGCTACGCGATTGGTAAATACCTTCCACAAGACGAAGAAAGCCTGCGTGCTCGTTTAGATAAGTATTTCCCAGTACTAGAAAAGCCATCGGTAACGAAAGACATTTTGCTACCAAACGGCCACGATCAAATGCCGATTCAAAAAGACATCTTTGAAGTGATGGATAAGCTTCGCGAAATCTACCCAGATCGTGAATTCAAAATGAGCCGTTACGAAGAAGTGTTCGAGAAAGTAGAAGCTGCACGCGATCAACTGGACACAATCAAAGGCGAGTTCAACGACGGCAAATACATGCGCGTTCATCGTACGATTTCTTCCACACGTATGGACATTAAACTGATTCACGCGGAAATCGAGAACAAGATTGTAAATATCTTAGAGCCCCTAGCGTCTATCGCTTGGACATTAGGCTTCGAATACCACCACGGTTTGATTGAAAAAATGTGGAAAGAGAGCATGAAGAACCATGCTCATGACTCGATTGGCTGCTGCTGTTCAGACAAGGTACACGCTGAAATCTTAAACCGCTACATCCTTGCGGACGATATGGCGACAAACCTCATCCACTTCTACAAGCGTAAAATCGTTGACCATATGCCGGATCGCGAAGGTTGCGACAAACTGGCGATGTTTAACCTTTCTCCGTACGAGCGTGAAGAAGTGGTGAACACAACCATTACTATCCGCGCTCAAGAATTTTCTATCTTTGATGAAAACGATAATTTAGTTGAGTATTTCATCCAAGACAAGCGCCAAATTGACCCAGGTAAAGTAGACCGCCAAATTGTTCACTACGGTAACTACGACCCATTCATGGAGTTTGATATTCAAATCAAACATACAGTGCCAGCGATGGGGTTCACTACGTTACACATTCAAGGTAACGAGAAGGGCGCAGTGAAAGTTGCTGAGCAGAAAGCGTTCTCATATGAAGAAAGCTTACTAGAGAACGAATACTACCGAATCAATGTAAACGATAACGGTACTCTGACTATTTTCGATAAAGAGACAGAGCAAGTATTTGACCAAGTACTTCGCCTAGAAGATGGCTCTGATGACGGCGATGAGTACGATTATTCTCCATCACGTCAAGAATGGTTATTGTATTCAGATGAATTCCCTGTGGAAACCTCGATTGACCACCAAGGCTTCCAATCGGTGGCGAACATCTTTATTCGCATGAATGTACCTGCAAACCTTGCCGAGCGTGAAGCGCGATGGGGTCAAAACGGCTTCGTTGAAGCACAGTGCCAAGTGACGCTGAAGCAAGGGTCTCGTCGTATCGAAGTACGTATGGAGTTAGACAACCAAGCTGATGACCACCGTGTACGTGTCTTGGTACCTACGCCATTTGTTTCTGAACGGTGGTTGCGGATAACCAGTTCGGTTGCATTACTCGTCTAACCAATGACCCCACAATGGCCGTTTGGGAAGAAGAGAAGTGGAAAGAAGCGCCGGTTCCTGTATACCAATTAATGAACTTCGCAGCGCTAGAAAACGGCAAAGCGGGCATGGCGATTATGTCGAATGGCTTGCGCGAATTTGAAGTGATTGCATCTCAAGGTGATGAAAATAGAGATACGTTCGCGCTGACGTTATTCCGCGGTATCGGCGTGTTGGGTAAAGAAGAGCTGCTGCTTCGTCCGGGGCGTCCTTCAGGTATCAAGATCCCAACACCAGATTCACAAGTACGCGGCAAGTTAGTGTGTGAATTCACCTTGTGTGGTTTCTCGGGTAACCATATTGACGCGAACATCATGGCGCAAGCGCGTGACAATGTCACTCAAATCGAATGTTACAACAAGATCCCTTATAACGCGATGAAGCTAAACGTGGGTGAGCAGAACCTTCCTATGAGCTTTAGCCTTCTGTCTAAACAGCAGTCAGGTGCCGTACTAAGTGTGCTAAAGAAAGCAGAAAATGAAGATGCGTTGATCATGCGTGTTTACAACCCGGCAGAAATAGGTTCAGTATTAGATTCAATCTCTTTCACTCAAGTGGTTTCAAGCTGGAAAGAGACAAGCATGGATGAGCGAGTGCGCGACGGTGAAATTGAAAGCCAAAGCTTTGGCGAACTGGCGTCTTGCCAAGCGAAAACATTCCAAATCAAATTCTAATTTCAATAACCCGCTCACCCTGATGGGCGGGATTGGTGGACGACAATGAAAATTGTAATTGCCCCTGATTCATATAAAGAATCCCTCGACGCTCATCAAGTTGCATCTTGCATTGAGCGTGGCTTTAAGGACGTTTTCCCTCACGCAGAGTATGTGAAGTTACCACTTGCCGATGGCGGAGAAGGCACGGTAGACGTGTTGTTAGAGGCGCTCAATGGCCACAAGCAGCAACGACAAACAACCGACGCAATCGGACGGAACTGCACGGCATACTGGGCATCATTTGAACAACAGGTTAATGGTAACAGTGTGAACACTGCTCTGGTGGAGTTTGCACAAGCATCGGGCCTAGACCGTTTAGCTGTTCAGGAAAGGGCACCTTTAACGGCCTCTTCGTTTGGCACAGGGCTATTGATAAAAGATGCACTCGATCAAGGCGTTGAACAGATTATTATCGGCTTAGGCGGTAGCGCAACTAACGACGCTGGAGCTGGTATTTTACAAGCATTGGGAGGTAAGTTATTAGACCAGCAAGGCAACGAGTTATCTGGTGGCGGCGCTGAGTTAAGTCAGTTAGCAAGTATTGATCTTGATGGTTTGCATCCTCGATGTAAAGACGTCACGTTTGTTATCGCGTGCGATGTGGCGAATCCACTGTGTGGTGAAAGCGGAGCAAGTACCGTGTTTGGTCCGCAAAAAGGCGCATCACAAATTCAAGTTCAGCAGCTTGATGCTGCTATTGGGCACTTTGCTGATATCGCCCAAGCATATACGGGCGTTAATCATCGTGACAGCAAAGGTTTTGGTGCTGCTGGTGGCTCACCCTTAGGGTTAAGCCTAGCATTCGATATTCAAATTAAAGCGGGCATTGAGATGGTTCTTGATGCGTTGGATGCGGATAACATGCTTGCTGGTGCTTCATTCGTCGTGACTGGAGAAGGGCAGATGGATAATCAAACGCTACAAGGAAAAGCCCCTTTTGGTATCGCCCAGCGTGCTCTAAGACAGAATATCCCAACAATTGCCATTGCGGGCTCTCTGGGTCAAGAAGTTGAAAAGCTCTATGACTCAATGTCTAGCTTATTCGGAACCGTTAGATCGCCTCAGTCTTTGCCTCAAGTGTTAGATGAAGCGGAGCAAAACCTGATTAGAACCTCTCGAAACGTGGCAGCGACTTTACAATTAGGTCAGCAAATTTTATCCGCTCAACCATCTACGCAAAATAAAGACGAACGGTAAGAAAATCAAGAAGATAGTGAGAACCGCTATGCAAACGAATTTATACAAGCTTGATAACGTTATTAAAAACTATGACTGGGGCAGCCTAGTGGCTATGAATGAGCTGTTTGGTATTGAAAATCCAAGTAACGAGCCACAAGCGGAGATTTGGATGGGATCTCACCCTAATGGATGTTCAAAAATTGCGGAAAATGGAGAATTACTTTCTGATTTAATCAAAAAGGATCCTGTCGCAGTATTAGGCGAATACACGGTTCATCGATTTGGTCATTTGCCTTATTTGTTCAAAGTTTTAGCTGCAGATAAAGCACTGTCGGTACAAGTTCATCCTTGCAGAGAAAAAGCACAGCTTGGTTACTTAAAAGAGAATGACTTAGGTATCGAATTAGGTGCCTCTAATCGTAACTACCGCGATGATAACCATAAGCCAGAGCTGGTTTATGCATTAACGTTTTACAAAGCAATGAATGGCTTTAGACCTATCCTAGAAATCATCTCATTGTTTGAGCAAGCGAATATCGCGACACTGAATGATGACTTGGATGCCCTTAAAGCGTTGCCAACACCTCAAGGTTTGAAGCAGTTCTTTACTGTGGTTATGAGTCTTTCGGGGGATAAGAAAACGACCGCCCTGAATGAGCTTAAAACGGCTATGGAACAGCGCCCACGTACAGCAAAAGCACGTGAAGCATTTGGTCTGATTAAGCGCTTTGTTGACGAATATTCAAATGATATCGGCCTGTTTTCTCCATTGATTCTTAACGTGATTGAATTAGAACCGGGCGAAGCAATGTTTCTGCATGCTGAAACGCCACATGCCTACGTACAAGGTACTGGATTAGAGATCATGGCAACGATGACTTTGGTTTCGAAGTGCTTGAATGCCATGAAACTAAGCGCCGTTTGCAGTTTGTGCGCAGCGCTGAAATCCTATTCTGTATGACTGGGGAAGTGTCAATCATATGTGCTGATAAAACGGTAAAACTAAAAGCGGGCGAATCTGCTTTTGTTTGTCACAGCGCTATCAGTTACCAATATCAAGGGAGCGGCACATTGGCCCGAGCGTTTAATTAGCTCCCGATGATTTGCCGTTATCGCTGGTGGCTATACACCACAAAGGTTGAAGTGAGGGCATATCTCGGTTTATTTATTGCACAGGCGGCTCATTTGAGCCACTATGTAAAGGTCATATGAGCTGAAAATTGGAGCATTGCTATGGCTACTGCTGAACTAAAGAGTTTTAAGCCCACACGTAATAACAAAACCAATTTTTGGTTTAGCCTTGGGATTGAAGATGCAAAAACAGCACGAACAGATGCTGTACACCAAGGTTTTAAGCCAAAGGTCTACCGTAATATCATAGAAAGGACGAAGCTATCTCAAAATGAGTTTCACCATGTTACTCATATTCCCGTTAGTACCATCAAGCGTCGGCTAAAAAATGGAGAGCGCTTTAATACGCAAGAAAGCGATGCCATTTATAGGCTTGCGATGCTTATTAAGTTAGCGACCGAATTATTCAATGATGAGAAAAGGGCCTTAGAATGGATGCGTGAAAGCGTCTATGGCTTGGGTGGAAAGAGGCCGCTAGATATGGTGTCGACCACCGTGGACTTTGAAATTGTAAAAGATCTCATCGGTAGAGTGGAGCACGGGGTCTTCTCATAATGAAGCTTTACCGCTTAACTCAAAAAAAGTTTTCAGATACACCTTTTAGCCCTGCAGGAGCCAAGCTATACGGCGGTAGGTGGAACTCTAAGGGGACAGAGGCTTTGTATTTCGCAGAATCAGAGTCTCTGTGTTCGCTTGAAGTGTTTGTTCATGTGAATAATGACCCCAATATCGTGGATCAATACGATCTTTATCGCATAGAGGTTCCAGACGAGCTTATTGTAAAGCTTGACGAAGAAGACCTACCTGAAACATGGAGAAGTATTCCTGCAAGTGAAGACACACAGGAAATTGGGGATGAGTTCCTGAATATGCAAGACCCCCAATATGCCGCTCTGCAAGTTCCTTCAACCATTTCCCCAAGAGACAAAAACTATGTCGTTAATCCAAACCATTCAGCGATGAAAGCGATTTTCGAGAAACATGAAAAGCTCGAATTTGGATTTGATCCTCGCATTTTTAAATAATTGAATAAGCATAAATAGGCTAACACCACCACATCAAAGTGTCTAATTGATTGTAATTTATACGATTCTATGTATTTACAGCTCTGCTGTACTCGGGTTACCCGTAACCCCGACAACATACTTGATAGCATTTCAATCCAAATCTAACCGGTTATGCATAGCCACACTAAGTCGCAAATTTACTCAGGAATTATAATCCCTTACCTTCCTATTCGAGAAAGGTGATGCTATTGATGTCGCAGCAAGCTTTCTCTGCGCCACAACGTCATTAAATGTTGAGGTGAGTGAGTAAAAATAAGTTGCACAAAGCTACCCGAAAACAAAGAGTAAAGAGCGCTCTTATCGAGTGAGTAAAAGTTAACCGCCGCAAGGGATTAATGGTTAAATTGTGACATTAATGCAAAAAAAGTGCCATTTATTACCTTTGGTTACCTGGGGTAATATTCTGAAACTCTTAATGTGCAATCTTGCTTCACATTTCATTGTATTGTGTCTTTTCATCGTCGGGCAGTAAGTTCGACTCAAACTACGTGTTTGATAAGACACCAGATTAAATGGAATTCTCAATGAAAAAACATATCCTTACTATTGCTATAGCGATTTCTCTCTCTGCTTGCGGTAGCTCTAGTGATGACAACTCAAATGGTGGTGGCAGTGAGGGGGACGGCATTTTTAACCCTCCTACAGGTGAACTAGCCCAGAAAATGAAAGCGGTCTCAGTTAAAGATAGCCAGGTTGATCTTTTGGCAAACTGTGGCACAACTGGCACAACATTCGAGACTGAAGATTTGGTTATCGGATACTTTAAAGAGGCGTTGACACAACGATATGACGCTGATTTATTTTATGCAGCACAACTGTCCCAAGTTGGACTTGATGAGCTAGTGGAATTCGGACGATTTGATAAAGCCACAGACCTAGGCTTAGACGGCCAAAACAAATGGTTTGTTTGCTTTGACAACTCGAAAACAGGCAATGGCACTGGTTTTGTTGGTGGACTTGAATTTAGCCCAACTGCATTTGATCAGTATGGCTTGCACCTAGCGAAACATGAACTATTCCATACAATTCAATCGCGCTTCCTAAACGATGAATATGGATACTTGCACTTACCATTTTGGTTTCAAGAAGCATCGGCAGAGTTTTTTGCTTATGACGGACAACACCCAAATGTAACGGGCTCCTTCATGCAAACCTTTTTAGCTGACGTCTACAAAGAAAGCAATATATCTGCTAAAACACCAACAGCGATAGAGACGTGGAATACTGATCAGCAGATCCGCCAACACTTACCGGAGTACCAAAACTCCCTTTACAAGATATATACGACCGCTCTAAATTATTTAGTTGCAAAAGACCTCACTCAAGACAACATCATTGAGTTAACACGCAACTCATACTTAGCCGGCCAGAATTTCGAGACTCGTCCACAGTTCCATAGTGCTATTCAGGCACTTGAGGCGGATGGTGAGCTTAATCTTCCTAGTGGCTACGAGTATCTTGACCTAAAGGTTTCGGAGACATTTAAGGAACTTGTCGTAGATGATTGGTTGGGCGGCGCAGAATATACAGCTAGCTTCACTTCAGTATCACCAGATATTGAAATTGGGCACCTATTTTTAATACCGCTAACTGACAAGGGTGATGACTACAGCATTCCAGTAGCTAGCAACCAACAGAGCTACTCATATATCAGCGGCAGTGTGCTTAACGGAGCCTATGAGCTTTATGCAATTGACACGCTAGATACGCATGTTTACGGCCCAATCACTCAAAGCGTTGTAAATGGTGAGCTTGGCGATGTTGACTTCACCGGTGTTGGTGAGTGTACGACCTGTGATGATGATTAAATCTAACCTATAAATGAACCAGCCTGCGAGATTCATCAGCTGCAGGCTGGAATCCTCCGCTAACTCCATATTCATGTACTACCTACCAAATTGACTTGTTTGATGTACATTAGTAAAGCTAATTACATGTTTTTTAATTGAAGATATTTAACAAGCTGACGCTGAACGTGTTGCTGATGATGCGCCACTATTGGATGAAACCGCCGTTCGGGAGTTTAGCAACGGCAAGAAACTATTAGCCGCCACCTTTGAAGAGTTGGGGGGGGGACATCGCCCATCATAGGCAAAGCGAGCGGGCGGTTAGGGCAGTGTTTCACTGGCGGGCGTCGCTATGCCATAGAGTGCCATAGCGCCTTTCAGAGAGGTCAAGAAGTACCCAAGACCATCATTGCCAATAGCCAGTATCAGTGGATAGGGAAACAGGCGAGGTTGAAAGGTGCTAAGTATTTAGCGGAGGAGGCGGGGGTTAATTTCAGTAAAGTTTATGAACTGAAAGCCGGTCAGTACACTCTGAATAAAATTGTCTCAAGCATATTTACTGAAGGAGAAATATACTGACTAAAATAGGTAATAGCATTAAGTATTCTCAAATGCATTCGAATTAAAGCCTAATAGGCTAACCACATAACCTAACAGCTTACCCTCTCTACACATGCTCCTCGGCGTGTGTTTTTGTATCTACCGTTCGCTAACTAAACGATTTCGCAACCAATAACGGTAGAGCACATATGAAAAAATCAGATATGAAACTCATCGGCATCACACTAGGCGTCACCTGTGTCGTAGTGTGGGCGTCCAACAACGTTGATTTTGTGAAAACGGAATTAGGTTCTTGAGGATTCCTATAGCATCAAATTGACAGTTTCGTGTGATGAACGGTGGGTTAGGGTGGAAGGCAATCCTTCACGCTGGCAGCGTCAAGATAACCTCTCTGGCGTCACGACTCTGGATGAAGCGGTCGGTGTTTATAACGCAGTGCTTCGCCAGCTAGGGCTACCTGAATTTACTAAAAATACGCGCTTACGATACAGACAAGTTCGTGAATTACTCCCACTAAATCAAAGATTATAGTGTGAGCTTCTTGGTGTAGCCTTGACTTACTCGCCAAACTCA
>JBHOGO010000098.1:0-15345 GCA_043421945.1 bacterium sp. HQB-150
AAGGATTCGAACCTTCGAAGGCGGAGCCGTCAGATTTACAGTCTGATCCCTTTGGCCACTCGGGAACCCCTCCACAAGTGCGGAGCGGATAATAGCAAACCGTCTCGTGCTGTAAACCTTTTTGATGATAAATTTGTGCTGCTTGCTGACTTTTTCGTCGTTTTACGCCTGTTTGACGTTGATTTAGCCAACTAGCAGCGTGTCAACACAACGTCATTTTAAATTGTTAATAATATCAAATGATCAGTAAACATTTACTTTGCGATAATTTACACTGGTTTACATCCAGAACCCATGGATTGGGTATTATTGTTGGCAATAAATATAACGAGCAATTTTTCATGAAAAAATCGATTATCGCGATATCGCTGATAGCTGTGCTTGGAGCAGGTTATTGGTACTCTCAAGTAGACTCTAATGCTGAGACAGCAGTATCAGAAAGAGGCACATCTGCCCGTGGTCCTCAGCGTGGACCACAAATTGTTTCTGTGACAACAACACAAGTTGAAACCCACCCTTTAAGTCAGTCACTGAATCTTGTTGGCTCGTTAAAAGCACGTAATGCCGTCGATATTGCCTCTGAAGTGAGTGGCAAAATCTCAGTCATTGCCGTCAATGAGAATAGCCAAGTTGAAGCGGGTGATCTAATTGTTCAGTTAGATGCCAACAAAGCACTGGCTAGCTTGCAAGAAGCGCAGGCTTACCACAAAGACGAGCAACGTAAGCTGCAAGAGTACATTCGCTTAGTCTCACGTGGTGCAGTGACACAAACGGAAGTCGATACTCAGCAGACAGCGGTCGATATTGCTAAGGCTCGGTTGAATTCAGCCCAAAAAGCCTTTGATGACCACGCATTGATTGCGCCATTTTCTGGCACTGTTGGTTTAATTGATATCAGTAAAGGTCAGTTGGTTAGTAACAGTGAAATGTTAATGACGTTGGATGACCTTAGTGTCATGCAGCTTGACTTATCAGTCCCTGAAATCTACCTCTCACAGATTGAGATTGGTGCCAAGGTGGAAGCGATGAGTCAGGCGTGGGGTGATAACCCATTTTCTGGTTATATTTCTGCTGTTGATTCTCGCGTTCAGCAAGACTCTTTGAACATTCGTGTACGTGTTGAATTCGACAATGAAGACTTACGCTTAAAGCCGGGTATGTTAATGAATGCCCACCTTGTTTTACCGCCTCAAGAGATGCCGGTGATCCCTGTTCAGGCGCTCGAGTACTCCGGTACTAAGCGCTATGTCTATGTCATTGATGACCAAGATGTAGCGCATAAAACAGAGATTAAACTGGAGGGGCGTATCGAGAACTCAGTGATGGTCTCTGAAGGCCTTGCTGGTAACGAACGCATTGTCGTTCAAGGTCTCGTGAATATTCGTGATGGTGCAAAAGTGGATGATGTTAATGTCATCTCGAAACCCGCGGATAACAAACCGACACCGAAACGAGGCGAATAAGCATGTGGATTTCTGATATATCAGTTAAACGCCCGGTTGTCGCGATCGTATTGAGCCTTTTACTGTGTGTATTTGGTTATGTCTCATTTGATCGAATGTCAGTACGAGAGTTTCCTGATGTAGATAGCCCCGTTGTTTCGATCTTTACGACATACTCTGGCGCATCAGCCGTTGTTATCGAGAGTCAAATCACCACCGTCATTGAAGACCAGTTAACCGGTATTAGTGGTATTGATACAATTAACTCAACGAGCCGTTCGGGCATGTCTCGTATCTCTGTCACGTTTGATATTGGCTGGGATTTAGTTGAAGGGGTGAGTGATGTGCGTGATGCCGTTGAGCGTGCGAAACGTCGATTACCAGAAGAAGCCAATGACCCAATGGTCTCTAAGTCAAATGGCTCGGGTGAGTCATCGCTCTATATTAACCTGACGTCTTCTGAAATGGATCGTACTCAGTTGACGGATTATACCAACCGTGTGCTTGAAGACCGATTTAGTCTTATTACCGGTGTCAGTTCATTACAGATAACAGGTGCGTTGAATCAGGTTATGTATGTGCAGTTGAGTCCTGAGCTCATGGCAGGTCGTCGCATCACAAGCAGCGATATTATTACCGCATTACGTAACGAGAATATCGAAATGCCAGGGGGTGAAGTTCGTAATGATACTACGGTCATGTCAGTTCGAACTGCGCGCTTGTATGAAACGGCAGAAGATTTTGAATATTTGGTTATTCGATTCTCTGAAGATGGTTCACCTATCTACCTTCGTGATGTCGCTAATGTCTATGTCGGTGCAGAGAATGAAAGTTCTACCTTTAAAAGTGACGGTGTTGCTAACCTGAGTATCGGTATTGTCGCTCAGTCTGATGCGAACCCACTGGAAGTTGCTGAAGCTGTTAGGGCTGAGGTTGATAACCTACAAGCTTACCTTCCTGAAGGGACAACCTTGGCGGTTGATTACGATGCCACACTGTATATTGAGCGCTCGATTGAAGAGGTATTTAATACCTTGATGATTACTGGCGGTCTCGTGATTATCGTGCTTTACGTCTTTATTGGACAGGCACGTGCGACTCTTATCCCAGCCGTAACAGTACCAGTATCGCTTATTTCAGCTTTTATTGCGGCTTATGCGTTTGGCTTTTCAATCAATATCCTTACTTTGATGGCATTGATCTTATCCATTGGCCTTGTGGTTGATGATGCGATCGTTGTTGTTGAAAATATTTTCCACCATTTAGAAAATGGAGAGTCACCACTACTTGCTGCTTATAAAGGGACAAGAGAGGTAGGCTTTGCTGTTGTTGCTACCACAGTTGTATTGGTGATGGTATTCCTACCCATTACCTTTATGGATGGCATGGTCGGTAAGTTCTTTACTGAATTTGCCGTATTACTTGCAGTTGCGGTGATGTTCTCCTCATTGATCGCATTAACACTAACGCCAGTATTAGGCAGTAAAATTCTAAAAGCGAACGTGAAGCGTAGTGCGTTTAACCGTGGTGTTGATATCGTTTTTGGTAAGCTGGAAAGTGGCTACCGTGTACTTGTTGGCTACGCTATCCGTTTCCGTTGGTTTGCACCCCTTGTAATTGTGGGTTGTATTGGCGCGACGGGTGCATTGATGAAACACATTCCTGCGCAGCTCGCGCCGATAGAAGATCGTGGGGTCGTCTTTGCGTTTGTTCGTGGTGCCGAAGGGACAAGTTATAACCGGATGGTTGATAACATGGAAATTGTAGAGAGCCGTATCCTGCCGATGGTTGGTAACGGTGAAATTAAATCTATGAGCTTCCAGACCCCTGCTTTTGGCGGTAACGCAGGCGATGAAACTGGCTTTGTGATCATACAATTAGAGCCGTGGGAGCAACGTAGTCGTCATGCCGAGGATATTCTTGGCGATATTCGTACGGCGTTGCAAGGGATCCCAGATGTTCGAGCTCATCCTTTCATGCCTGGTATGCGAGGTGGCTCTTCCGAGCCCGTACAGATGGTACTTGGCGGCGCTGATTACGCAGAGTTGAACCAATGGGCAGAGCAACTTAAGCAGATTGCAGAAGACAGTGATCAGATGACGGGAGCTGATCTGAACTACTCAGAAGCAACACCAGAATTGATTGTGACGGTTGATAAGCAACGAGCAGCCCAGTTAGGTGTGACAGCATCGACGGTAGCTCAAACGCTCGAAGTGATGTTGGGTGGTCGTAAAGAAACCACTTACGTTGATCGTGGTGAAGAGTATGATGTTTATCTACGTGGTGAAGAGGACCGTTTTAATAATGCGACTGACTTGAGTAAAATCTATCTGCGTACCAATCGCGGTGAATTGATCACGTTGGATACCGTCACTCATATTGAAGAGATTGCCTCTGCACACCGTTTAAGCCATTACATGAAACAGAAGGCGATAACATTATCTGCAAACTTGAATGAAGATTATACCCTTGGTGAAGCTCTGGACTATCTTGAGCAACGAGCGATTGAGCTCCTACCTGCAGATGTCACTATCAGCTACAGTGGTGAGTCAAAAGACTTTAAAGAGAATCAGAGTTCAACCGCGTTCGTCTTTGGTCTTGCACTACTCGTTACATACCTTGTGCTTGCGGCTCAGTTCGAAAGCTTCGTTAACCCGTTAGTGATTATGCTGACGGTACCGATGGGGATCTTTGGTGGTTTTGCGGGGCTTTGGCTCACGGATCTGTCACTCAACATCTACAGCCAAATCGGCATGATCATGTTGATTGGTATGGTAACCAAAAACGGTATATTGATCGTTGAGTTTGCCAACCAACTCCGTGACCGTGGTCATGAGTTTGAGTCTGCGATTGTTGAGGCGTCAGTACGTCGTTTGCGTCCTATCCTGATGACGGCATTCACGACATTATTTGGCTCATTGCCGCTGATCTTTACTGATGGTGCAGGTGCAGAAAGCCGTGTTGCTGTGGGTACGGTTGTATTCTTCGGTATGGCGTTTGCAACGATGGTGACATTGCTGGTGATTCCTGCGATGTACCGCTTGCTTGCTGCAAAAACTCACTCTCCTGGTTTTGTAGAACAACAGCTTGAGAAAGAGTTAGAAAAAGATGTAGTGACACGACATAACCACGGTTAATGTCGTGGGGTACCTTCTAAAATAGCAGGCATGTTAACGCTTGCCTGATGCTCAAATGCCGAAGTGGTGAAGACTATGCATGTGTCTTTATCACTTCGGTTTTTTTATGTGCAGGGTTGTGTGAGGTAGCCCCCAATGTTCCTCACTTATTCACTGAATAATTTGGCTCTCAACTTGTCTAAAAGTGGCACTGCATCTAGTCTTTTGACTATGTAGTATAGGAGTTGAAATGTGAATATATTAAGTGCTTTAGAGTCATTATTAAAAAAATTTACCTTTCGCAGTAAATTTCTTTTTACTGGTGTTGTATTACTAAGCCCTTTTTTATTAGTAAGTTATTTGTATCACAGTGAAATAAAGTCGAGAATTGTTTTTACCCAAAGTGAATTAAAGGGCACAACGTACCTGCCTAGTATCAAAGATCTTTATGTAAATATTGCTGCACACCGTGGAATGACACAAGCATTTTTAAATGGGGATGCTTCGTTGTCGGGGAAATTAAATGCAGCAAAGCAAAAAGTTGATAATGCCTTTATCGCGTTAAATGAAGTTAATCAGCAGGATAATAATCAATTTGATTTAAGCTCTGTTATTGCACAAGCTGAACGAACTTGGCAGTCAATAGAGGGGGATACGCAGCCTTCTCCTTCGCAAAGTTTTGAAACTCACACTAAAGCGATATCCCAAGTTCACACCATTACTTCAAAGGTGGCAGACAAATCGAATCTTATTCTTGATCCTGAAGTCGAGAGTTACTATGCCATGCATATAGTGACCTCGTTACTGCCTGGTGCCATTGAAAGTATTGGTGTTCTACGTGGAAAGGGAACAGGAATTATTAGCAGTAATACGATTACTGAATCCCAGATGCTCGAAATGTCTTCCATTATTGGTGGGATGATCGATGACGTTGAAGATTTTAAGCATTCACTGGAAAGTGTTAAAAATCACTCTGGTGCATTCGATCATTTTGATACTAATATGCAGGCATTCAGTCGCTCTCTTAGTGAGTTTTATCAGTTGAGTCAAAAACAACTGTTAGGGCGTGAGTTTAGTATTTCGCCTTCTGTTTTTTTTGATAAGGGTACAGCCACTATTCAAGCAGCATTAGCTGTTTATCAAGACGTTAGTCCAGAGCTGACGAAATTGCTTAATACACGTTTAGATAAAAGCCTAAACCAAGAAAAAATGCTCCTCCTCCTCTTGGCCCTTTCAACCATTGTCAGTTCGTTACTGTTTTACGCGATGTACACGTCTATTCGACGCTCGGTATCTGACCTAAGTGAAGCCGCTGTTAAAGTCTCAGAAGGTGATTTAACGCATCGTATTATTGATTATGACGGAAAGGATGAGTTCAAGGATATTTATAGCGCTCTTGGCTCTTTAATCACAAAGCTACAGGCCATTACCCTTGAAATCAAAGAGGCAGGAAAGAGCCTTGATACGGTAGGCGAAGATATCTATTCAGCCAGCTCAATGGCGGCTGACAACTGTCAGTCTCAAGCGAATGAAATTTCTTCTGTCGCCGCCTCTATGCAAGAGATGAGTTCGAGTATTCAAGAGGTCGCTAATAATTCAGGAGAAGCATCACAATCGGCTGAGCAATCGGTTGAAACGGTTGTGAAAGGGTTGGAGCTTATTAATTCAACCGAATCTTCCATTGTCACACTCTCGAATGAAATCAAGAGTGCTAACGATGTCGTTGGCCAACTAGAGCAAGACAGTGAAGGCATCTATAAAATTGTCGATGCGATTAAAGATATTGCTGATCAGACTAACTTATTGGCGTTAAACGCGGCCATTGAGGCAGCACGTGCAGGGGAGCAAGGGCGTGGTTTCGCCGTTGTAGCCGATGAAGTACGGGCTCTAGCAAAACGTACTCAAGAATCGACGTCTGAGATTCAAGGTATGCTAGGTAAAATTCAGGGCGGCTCAAAATCTGCTGCAGAAGCCATCGGCATGAGTACGGAATACGCACAAGAGTGTGTGACGAATACCCAAGCTGCTGCAGAGTACTTCGACACGATAATGAAAAGTGCTAACAGCATCAACGACACGAATATACTTATTGCATCAGCAACCGAACAACAGAGCGCAGTCTCTAACGATGTCAATGAAGTCGTCGAAAGAATACAGAGCAGTGCAAGCACGACTCTTGAGCAATCGCAACAAACGGTCTCCAAAAGTCTTGATGTGAAAAAGGTATCAGCAAACCTTCAGGAGTTACTCGCTTTTTTCCGTCTAAAAGCGGATTAGGCTGAATATCAACCGGATTCAATTCACTTGATTCTTTGTGGCTCGCGCTATTTTTCGTTAGAATAGCGCGCCTTTTGCCGCTAGGCTGTAGCGGATTGAATATGACGAGACTGAGAGAATGACTGAACCGACAATGACCCGCCTAAATAAATTCATTAGCGATACTGGCTACTGCTCACGCCGCGAAGCCGATAAGCTAGTGGATCAAGGCCGCGTGACCATTAACGGTGAAGTTGCAGAAATGGGCAAAAAAGTCGCTGATGGCGATATAGTTTGTGTGGACGACCGCCCACTGCGCAGTAAAGAAAGACCAATCTATATTGCTTTAAACAAGCCGACAGGCATTACCTGTACGACTGAGCGTCATATTGAAGGCAACATTGTTGACTTCATTGGTCACCGCAAACGTATCTTTCCTATTGGACGTCTGGATAAAGCCTCTGATGGCCTAATCTTTATGACGAATGACGGTGATATCGTTAATAAAATTCTTCGTGCTGGTAACCAGCATGAAAAAGAGTACGTGGTTCGTGTTGATAAGCCGATTACTCCTGAATTTATCGAAAAAATGGCGGCCGGTGTTGCTATTTTAGATACGGTCACTTTGCCGTGTAAGGTGTCTCAAGAGTCTCGTTTTGTCTTTAGAATTACGTTAACGCAAGGTCTGAACCGTCAGATCCGCCGTATGTGTGAAGCATTAGGCTACGATGTGTTTAAGCTTAAACGTGTCCGTATTATGAACGTTACTATTGATGATCTACCGACAGGTAAATGGCGTTATATCTCTGACGAAGAGATGGCAGAGATCAATGCCTTGATCGCTGATTCGAGTAAAACAGAAGAAGCTTCACGTACTGATGGCACGGGTAACGCGATTAAGAAAGCTGCACCGGCTAAGTTACATGACTCACGCCAACAGGGTGGCGAGGGAGATCAACCTCGTCGTGGTGGAACAAAGCGGATTCACAACGCAAAAGGTTTTGATGGTCGCCGTGCAAAAGCGGGTGATTCTCGTGATGATCATCGTGGTGACCGCTCTCGTGGTGAAGCTCGCGGAGAAGGTGGTCGTAACGACAACTCACGCAATGAGCGTTCGCGTGGCGGTAAAGGCCAGAATCCTCATGGCCAAGGTCGTGGCGGTAAGCCAGCGGATAAACGTGGTAATGATGATGGAATCGTTAAATGGCAGCCAAAGCGTGGGTAATGATGAATGAATAGCCAATAGTGTTTAAAGATTATTGGTTGAATGACGAGAGTGACAGCTGATTTCACTCTCGTTTTGTTTATAAAGATATATTATCGACCACGAAATCCAAACCTCCTCAATGTGAAGTGTCCAAAACTTTACTTGCTCGTGCCGACATTGTTGTACGTATTTCAACAGTTGGTGTGATATGGCTTTCAAATTCGTATTGATTCTTTTCTTTCTCCCGTGTTCTGTCGTTTTGATTGATAAAATGCTCAAAACCAATTCGAATGGAACTAGAATCATGGCTACCCCGTCAAATAACCTGTTGTGTGGATTGAAATCTTCACCTGCGACCAAAGTACTTATCCTGAATCGCAAAGGGGGAGCAGGGAAGTCAACCTTTGCTATTTCGTTGGCAAGCGTACTACGACAATACCATCAAACTGAGTTAATTGATTTTGATGAGCAGTGCACATCAGAGTTTTGGGCATCACAGAGCGGGCTCGTGAGAGGGCAACATTTTGGGTTTGATAAGGGGCAGTTATTTTCACTGAAAGTAAAAGTGAAACGAGACAGCGACGTAGTTCTTATTGATACACCTTCCAACTTTTCGAATATTGACCTCGAGCGCTATTTGACGCTGGCAGATAAAATTATTATTCCTCTCCAACCTTCACGTGTCGATCTTCACGCAACACTCAACTTCGTCAGTAAGCTAATCAATTCCCCTATCTATCGTCGGAAAAAAAGCCCAATAGCGTTTGCCGTTACCCGAAATGCAAAAGGGGAGCAGGGAGTTGAGGAGATAACAAAGGTGTTAAAGCATTTAGGTCACCCGATTCTTGGTGATATGACGAACTCAATGGTATACGAGCAAGCCTTTGAACAAGGCGTGAGCTTTACTGATATTGATCCGATGTTAGATTGTGACTTATGGTCACAGACTCGACGGTGGCTGCAGTTATCTGAGCAGCCAAGCATGAGTAAAAGGACGGACTATGAAAATGTTGGATCAAGCCATGCAAGATCAATTGGACGCAGCGGTATTGAATCACCTATTGTGTCTTTTGGATAAAATATAAGTTTGTTCTATTTGTGACTACTCACCGCCTCATCGGGCGATGGTTTACGCCGAGATTGCTAAAATGCTTAATCAGGTAAATATTGGTTGAGGATTAAGCATCAGGCTTAGACTTTTGCCACTAAGTCGGCAATCAATAGCGAAGCCAAAACGAGGAAAAATATTCCGCTCGCTTTGTTTAGTCGTGCCATGTTCAAATTAGCCAGAAAGGTACGTCCGGCATAAATGCCAAGCAAGGACGTTAGTATCAAAGCCAGCGTTGCGCCTACCCATACAGCCAGCGTCATATGAGTGGTGCTTAGAGTGACAACGGCTAACTGAGTTTTATCCCCCAATTCAGCCACAAATATCATGATGAATGTAGTGATTGCTATGCTTCGTGATGTTTTTGTTGGCATATTGTCAGCATCATTTTCATTGTTGTTTGAAAAAAGGGAATGCACTCCAAATAGCACAAACAAAACCGCCGCGATGAGAGTGATTAATGTGTGAGGGATAAAGTGAGTCAAGCTATTGCCGACAGTGACAGCAACAATATTGAGTAACATGAAGGCAGAAATAGCACCGATAGCAACCGGTGTTGAGCGATGTTTAGAAGCTAGTGTCATGCAAACAAGCTGACTCTTATCACCAATTTCAGCAAGAAATATAGCGCCAAAGGCTAATATTGAGGATGAAAAAAATTCGGTTGGAAAAGGCATAGTGACTAGCTCTAGGTCGTTTATCGGCGTCAAGGGCGCGGATAATACCACATGAAAAATTGAGTTCAATGAGGTTTGCTCGCAAATTTTCAATGTTGGCTGAGTTGTTAGATATGGCGCTGCTCAAGCGGTTGATAGTGCCTGAGCGGCACTATCAAAACAGGATTACTCGAAGTTGTGGATATATTCCTGAGTCGGAGAGAGGACGATATCAGCAAGCTGCTCGCTAGGGTTAGCGATCAGAATCTGGTCATACTGCACCGGATCGTCGATGTATGCGCTACAAGTAAAGGCAATGGTATAGTTACCAGAAGGAATAAAACCAAATGCGTAAGCCCCATCAGGATAGATGCCCGTTGATGCATAGGGTGCAACGTAGTTGGTTGGAAGTGGGAAATCATCATTGTAATCTTGATCATCCACGTGAATATTATCCACTAGCGTCGTCGAACTGTCGCGGTGATGGCCTTCGTATAGATAAATGAAGTTGCCACCATCGGCTGAACAGGCATCTCCTGCGTTAAACAACCCAGGGTCTACCCAACCTTTTATAGAGGCAGCGGCACTATTGTCGACGATATTGACACCGTGTGGTTTTAGATTATACCCATTGTTATTGCCAGCATTACCGCGCAACACTAGAGACCGTCTTAAGTCAAATTCGATAGTGAAAGATTGAACCGTTTCCGTGGTTACTTCAAAACCACCAAGGCGTAATTTATTACTTGGAATTTTAAGATCATGTATGCCGTTATTATCTACCCAGTTGAGATTTCCTGACTTTGTATGAACAATAAGCTCTTTATACTCACCCAGAGGGATGCGTTGGTCACTCAGGATTAATTTCGCATCTGTACCTTGATAGTCCAGTAAGTTGATTTGCTGGTAATCTTTCGTTTCATCGGTATCAACAACGTTGAGGTAATAACGTTCACCATTTTTGTGTTGTAGCTCCAGTGCATCAAATGCGACGACCACTTCACTGGCATCATCCACGGGGGCATCAGAGATGCTAAATGACACTAAAGCTGTTTGCGGTTGAGCAGCCGAATCTGTTGAATCAGAATGGCACCCAAGCATAGCAAGTGACAGTATTGAGATGGCTAAGTAGTTTTTCATGTTACACCCTAAAATAATTCAATCGGTGCCACGATAGCTTATGATTGTCAGAGTCATGTTAAGTGCGGGTGAAAATTAAGTCGGCAGCATGACGCTACCGAAGCAAAGTGTTTATGTTTTGTCGATAAGGTCGCTCGCTTAATCAATTACCTTTCGTTTTTGTTTGACGAGCTTCAAATGCCGCTATTTGTTCTGGAGTCGCTTTAGGCTGGTGGTTAGCTTTCCATTCATCGTAAGTCATACCATAAACACGTTCACGTGCATCATCCAAGCTTAGGTCAACACCTAACTGCTCCGCTTCTGCGGCGTACCATTTACTGAAACAGTTACGGCAGAAGCCTGCCAAAATCATCAGATCGATGTTCGCAACATCTTTATTCTCATCTAAATGTCCTAATAAGCGACGAAATGCCGCAGCATCGAGTTTATCTTGTTGATCTTGAGTGAGTTGCTTGTATTTAAATTGCGACATAATCAATTCCTTTTTCTAATCCACATTTACCTTTCAGGTGAAAGTCTACACGCCGATGCCACTGAAGCAAGAAAACAGTTCATCGCTTAATGTCCAAAGTAAAAAGGCATAGTAAACATTTCAGCATAGAGAGGTTCAATGATGTGAGAGGTTCTTGTTGGGACTTGAAATGATGTCGCAAGCACTCTATTCAGCCCTTTGGTAATGGCTTATTGGTGATGGGTATCAAACCTAAGATAATGCCAGCGACGAGCCCAACCGCATGGGCTTCAATCGCGACTCTGGCATTGATTAGCGATGATGTTGATTCGCTTCCCCCAAAGTAAAGTTCTTGCCCTATTTTTATTAAAATCCCTACCAACAGTAACCACCCATAATGGTCTTTTTGACGAATATCTTGGATAGCTCCCCATGCGAACAAGCCATGTAAAGTCCCTGAAATACCCGCATATGCCATCGTATCAGTCCACCATACTGCGAGCCCAATAATTGTGCTGATAACGAGTGTCAGTAGCGTATAGAGGCGAGGACGAATGTGATGGCGATAAATAAATGCGATGATGACAAATCCACAGGCATTCATGGCGAGGTGCCAAAGATTGGTATGGGTGAGATTTCCTGTTAGGATGCGCCACACTTGCCCATCTGCTATCGCATCACGATACCAGTAAGCCAGTTCATTCATCGGTGGCACTTGCATGACCGCTAAGGTAGCGACCACAATAAATAGATAACGATAGATACTCAAAGGAACCTCATGCGACAGTATTGTCAACGTTGCTGCAAAGCGGAAAAAGCCTGTATTTGCCAGTGGATTCAACCCGTTGATACTAAAGCTGAACTGATTGTTCTGCAACACCCCACTGAAGTCAATCGCCCAATTGGAACGGCGCGTATTCTCGATCTTTCATTATCCAACTGCCAGGTATTCGTTGGTGAAGACTTTTCTGATAACGAAGCACTCAATCGTGCGTTAACTCGACGAGATATTCAGTGGTTTGTACTCTATCCCGGTGAAGATGCTCAGCCAGTTTCGACACTGGTTGAGGCAAAAAGCCAGCAACCGAACTTTGATCATGAGCAGCCAGAACGCATAGGCTTTATTCTGTTAGATGGCACTTGGAAAAAAGCCTTTAAAATGTGGCAGCTCTCAGTGTGCCTGCACTCGTTGCCGACATGCTTGCTGGATAATGCAAAAGCAGGTCGATACCAAATTCGCAAGTCTTCAAAACAAGCAGGCGTGAGTACTGTAGAGGCGGGTTACTATGCATTAAAGGCCGTGGATCCTGATAATCAATCTTTAGAGGCGTTATTAACGCCGTTTGAAAAAATGATTGAGTTTCAGATTGCTCAAATGCCAGCTGGTGTATTCGAGAGAAATTATGAATCTTGATGAGATAGCTAAACGGAGGCTTTTATATAACAACGCTCTTTAACGATGCGAACCACTTCCTCACTTGTGTAGCGACTGTTAAATCGCTATTTAGTATAGGATGGACGTTAAATATATGGTTATAATACCTAGTAATCACTAATTGCAGTGAACTGCTTGGTTAATTATTGAGCTGGCTGGGTTTTGATTTTATTTTGTTGATTTAATAGATGTTTTAGTTTATTTTGGCATTCCATTTCATAAGCTGAAGCTTGGTTGGAATACCTAATACATTGAGAAAATTAATAGTATCTTTTTTCATTCTTTTATATTGCACTGTCTCGACTCCCGTTTTTTCAAATGAGAAAGAAATCGCAGAGTATTATTATCTCGAAAAATTGAGCTCTTCACCAACTTGGCACTCACTTATTCATTATGAGCAAGGCTTTGTTTCTTCTGGTAGTGATATTACTACTCCCTCATTTTTTCTATCTCCGGTAGGTCATGATGATCCGGAAGATGAATTGAAAGCGACTGTTCAAGCGTTCATTGATACACCTAGTATGCAATGCCGTTTTCCGGCAAGGAAGGTTTGGCTGTTAAACGAACTTCCTGATGTGTCATTTCCTGCTGTCGAGTGTCCAGAATACCAACAATTTCTCGATGCATTTAGCACAGATAGCATCAGCGTAGTATATGCCAGCGGTTATCTTGGAAACCCAGCATCAATGTACGGGCATGTTTTACTGAAGTTTAATGGTCGAGGCAGTGAGTTACTCGATAATACATATAGCTATGGAGCAATGGTTCCGGACCCTGATAATAAACTTGTATATATTTATAAGGGTATTACTGGTGGATATCAGGGTCACTTTGCCAATCATAAATATCACCACCAAAGTCTTGCCTATAATGAATCAGAGCTGCGCGATATGTGGGAATACCGGCTAAGTCTTCCCCAAGAGAAAATTGACTTTCTACTCGCACATTTATGGGAGCTGGATAATACCAGCATGACCTATTATTTTTTCAAGCAAAACTGTGGTTATCAGTTAGCTAAGTTGCTTGAATTGGTCATTGAACAGCCTCTTTTAGCTCCACAAAAGATGTGGGTAATGCCTTATGACATGGTGATGATGCTCAATCAACCAGAGACACAAGCGTTAGTCAGTGAGGTCATTTACCATGAGTCTCGTCAGGAAAAATTGTATAGTCGCTTTAGTCAGCTTAATTCTGTAGAGAAAGAAACCGTCCAAAAAGTAATTAACCTTTCAGTGGGCGAGACACTGACTGAAATCCGCGCTCTTAATATACAAGAAGCAAAGCGGGTTATCGATATTATGTATGACTATTACGCCTTCCTAGAAGTTAAAAATGATGGTCTATCAGAAAATGATATAGCTAAAAGGGAAGCTCTTCTTACTGAACGTTTTATGCTACCAGCAGGAGAAAGTCGCTGGAATAAGCCTGAGAAAGAGCCGCCACATAAAGCACAAAACACGGCAAAGATTCAATTATCAACATTATATAATGATGAATTCGGAGAAGGGCTTGAATTCCGATTTCGGGCTAATTATTACGACCTTCTTAATCTTAATGCCGCACGTATCCCCTTTTCTGAGCTAAATACTTTTGATTTGAGCTTACTATACTCTTTAGAAGAAGATAAATGGGATATACGAGAGTTAACGTTATTTAATGTAGTAAACTTAAATGTATCCCAAACTGGACTATCAGAAGACAAATCCTATGCTTGGGCTCTCAGTGCAGGTTATAAACCCCAACACCTTTCTTGTTTTGATTGTTCTGATATGTATGTTGGTGGTTTTGTCGGCGAAAGCTTCAGTCTAAAAAATAATTCAGCTGGCTATGTCGCCTTAGCTGGTGAAATTCAATTTTCTGGTTTATCTAGTGGCTCGGTCTATCTTGGTCCAGAAATTGGAACGGTGCTAAATATAGCGCCATACTGGGTCACTTCTCTCAAATTAGGAAGCGGCTATAAAATCAATGAAATAGCAGAACACAGAAATTACCTCAGATGGGAGCAACGTTTTTTTGAAAATCGGAATTTCGATATTAGGACGTTAGTTCAATATGATGAAGCTTTTGAATATGCTATTAACTTCTCAACGTATTGGTAAATAAATGAAAAAAATAACAATTTGCGCACTTTTGGCCTCAACTATCTTGTCTGCAAACGCAATGGCAGAAGAGAAGACTAAAATCAACCCTTGGAAAGATTGTGGTATCGGCGCAATGATCTTTGAAGATAATGGTGTAGCAGCAGCTATCTCAAACATTATCTGGGACTTGGGTACTACGGCTGTATCATCTAAGGTTTCTTCTGAAGACTCATGCGAAGGTGTAGAAGTACAAGCGGCGCAATTTATCCAAGATAACTATGACCAAGTTATTGAGGAAACCTCACAAGGGGCTGGCTCTCATTTAACAGCAATGTTGGATATGCTTGAAGTTGAAGAAAGTCAACAGCCACAAGTACTATACCTGTGATCATTGAAGGGGCTTGATTTTTTGCGACGAGAAGATCATGCTATCAGCCATGAAAATGACTCTAA
>JBHOGO010000099.1:0-15051 GCA_043421945.1 bacterium sp. HQB-150
AATGACCACCTTTATGCGATCACGAACCCGTCCGTCACGAGTAGCGCCGTGTAAGACTTTTAGTTCCTGCTTTTGCTAGTTGGTTAGAGTCACTTTCATGGCTGATAGCATGATCTTCTCGTTGCAAAAAATCAAGCCCCTTCATGATCACAGGTATACTTCTAAATAGATCGTGAAGTTACTGTTTACCCTATGGTTTTCTATCTATCCATTAGGCGCTATGCAGTATTGTTGAAGTGGATTAACAAACTAGCTCAAGGTCACATAGTTAGAGTTCTCGGCATGAATAAAAGTAAACCAAATGCCAGAGCTTAAAACTATGTTCAATCCTGCTCTGGCAAAGTTTGGGGCAAAGCCTGTTTGCCATGACTGACTCTGGCACCCTTCTCGACAAGGGTGAGTGACGGCTTAGAGCATTCTTTTTCAGGTGACTTCGACTCTTTAACGGGAGCTAAGCATGTTTAAATTGCCCAATAATCCGTGTTTGGTCTTGGGCTACCCCCATTAGGCTGTTACTGATTTCATTCACTTGCTCAGTGGTTTGTAAGGTCAACTCAGCAGCCGATAAAATCTCCGACATATCGACATTTAAGCTGTTACATACGCTCGATTGCTGTGTTGTCGATACACTAATGGCATCATTGAGTTGTGCCAATGTTAGTACCTGCCCATTAACTTGGCTAACTTGTCGCTGAATTTCAGTAAAACTGGTGACGTTATCAGCCATTTTATCATTACAAACTTTTATCTGTTTTTCTGCATAGTCAATATTCTCCTGCAAACCATTAATCACATTCTGAATTTCATACGTTGACTCATTTGTGCGCTGTGCAAGCTGCCTAACCTCATCCGCAACGACAGCAAACCCTCGACCTGACTCCCCTGCTCTAGCCGCTTCAATCGCCGCATTTAGTGCCAATAAATTCGTTTGATCCGTCACATTATTAATGACTTCGAGAATACTAAATATGGACTGACTGCTCTGGGCCACTTTGTTGATTGAGTCGCTTGCCTGCTGTAGCTCAAGGCTTAAGCTGTTATTGAGTTCGTGGGCGCTTTCAGACACAGACACGGAGGTTTCAACATTATCTGCAATCGCACTAACCGCTAGTGTTGCCTTATCAGCTCGGCTGGCTATCTCTTTAATGCTTTCATCCATTTCTGATAATGCCTGAGAAATCGAGCTGCACACTTCACGTTGGACAATCGCGCGTTGATTTAAATCTTGCCCAAGTTGATGATTCGACTGTGATGCATCTTCTATAAGGTGATTTTTAGTCGCGACCTCATTCATCGCATATTTCTGTTTTGCCATCACATCATTCAAATGCTCAGCAATTAAACCGAACTCATTAGACTTTCGATAATCACAACAAACGGTTAAATCTCCTTGAGATAAAGTATCTAATGCATTCACTATTTTATTTAATGGATGACGTATTGCTCGCTGCAACGCAAAACCAATGCAGATACAAGATAGTGCCGTCACCACCACCATTAGCAAGCTGCTTGCTAATACCCTATCAATGGCAGTAATAGAGTTATCAAGTTGCTCCTGAGTTTGACGAGTACTTTGATTAGAAGCCGACTTTGTTGTTGTCTTAATGTCATCGATAAGGCGTCGAAAGTCAGCGAGTAGATTCTGGTTCAAGACATGCTGTTTTTCTATCTTTAAATGGAAAGCAAGCAGGCCACTATCTTCACTCAACTCATTCAATATCCATGGAACATTCGACGTTAATTCATGCTTACCTTGTGGGCCATCTAACTCAACTAAACGGGCATATTCGGTAAAGTCTTCATGAACATATTCGGCACTCCCTTTATTCATTGCGAGGACTTTTTCAATATCGGCAATATCTGCCTCATTAAGCACCTTAATAGATTCAGCCTGCATCAACGCCATTTCATCAATAATTGACTCTAATAAAATAAACGGTTCATGTTCTAGCTCTTCTTCATATTGCTTGCCTGCAAGTACACTAAATTTCTGTGCCATAACCTGCAGTGCCGCCACTCGTTCTTGACGCCTTTGCCGTTGAGGAAGTTCCACTTTTTGAGCATCGAGCAGCTGCTGAGCTTGACCAAGCAACTGATCAATATCGCTAATATTCACTAACGCATACGGCTGATTTTTTATTGTCGTGGCAAGACGAGTAATCTCACCGGCATACTGTTCAATGTGCTCAAGACTCCGAGAAGAGAGAGCATTAATCACCAAGTTATCAATCGCGATGATAGAACCATCAATTTCACTGACAGACTGAAGAACGGGAAACGTCGTTTCTGTCACTTCGGTAATGGCTAATTTTGTCTGCTGAAATTGGGTAGTAAACATATAGCTGACACCCAATATAGCAATAATAAAAAATCCAATCGTTAAAATAACGAGTCGACTAATCGTAATTTCTAAGCGCTTCATGGCTTAGCTCTCCATGATATTAGGCAAGGCAAAAAGGAAGGAAGAGAGGTGGCGTCATCCCGCTACGCCACCTTTTTTAGCAATATGAATGATTAATCTAATGTCAGTTTAGTCAGCTCTTCGCCTAGATAAGCGATGTTGCTGCCAGGTACAGGATAAAGTTGATACTTACGGCCTGCTCCATCATCATTATCTGACAAAGCAATATTCCACATTAAGCTTTCACCAGAGTTAAGCTCATCGACTTCAATCGCAAAGAACATCTTCGAGCCATCCTCGTTCCATTCCGCGAAGTACTCGTGTGGGTAGCCGACTTTTTCAAAGTCTTGCCCAACTACCGACCGGAACTGCTGCATGTCTTGACCGCGTTGTAAGAACACTTCAACGTTATCATTTTCATAGCTTTGATCCATTGAAGTCACCGTTATATCGTCTTCACGAGTAACGACGCCGTAAAGCCAATTATCATGGTAACCAACCGTCCATGTACCAGAGAAATTGTCTGCTGGGTCAACAGACATGTCTCGCTGATTAAGCTGGTTGAAAGCAAATGAGTAATGATAACCACGCTCCCAGACTGGATCTTCAGTCCCCTTAGGCTCTGCGTCTAGGTTTGCCGCTTTAAATGCTGGTGGTGTCGAAACAGGCTTCGCTGCAACCACAGCATTCTGACCATTCATAAACAGCTCACCGAACTCTTCACCCTGCCAACCAATATTTGAGCCGGTTAATGGGTAAATTTGTGCATGGCGAGTACCAGAGTCTACATTGTCATCGTTATCAGACAGCGCAATATTAAATCCGAAGGTTTCACCAACCAAATCTTGATACCCATCGAATTCAATCACAAAGTCAAAAACGGTACCGTCTTCATTCCACTCTCCCTTCGCTTTGCCAGGGAAACTGATTGATTCAAAATCACTGCCAACAGCTGCTCGGAATTGCCAGAACTGGCCATCGATACGAACGAACACTTCCACATTGTCGTTTTCATGTGATTCCGGACGATCTACGACGGTTTTGTTATCGTGTCTAATGACCTGACCAACGAGTGCATTTTTGTGATAACCCATTGCCCACTTGCCATTAATGACACTCTTTTCTGGTAACACTTGGTTTCGACTAGAAAGTTGATTATAAGCAAATGGGTAAAAGACCACTTCATCAGAGTTAAAGCGGTGAGATGATAAAGGCTTCGCATTAAACGCCTGAACATGTCTTTGCATCTTGCTCAAGTCGGTGACAGGCTCGTAGCTAAAGTTACCCGTTACTGCGTTTAATAGTACCTTTTGTACCGCTTCATACGCTGGTTTTGGCTCGTAGTTTTCATCAAACATCAATGCGCGGCCATAGCCATTAAACCAACTTGGGATCCATGAGTACTGGTCACTAATACCCCATGTTGTAAACATATCAACTTCAGGGTAGAACGCGGCAAGCTTCATCAACATTTCATAACGCTTAGCTTGTTCTTGAAGCGCATAGTCGCCTTGACCATCACGAATACGTACGTCAATTTCAGTAAAGTGAGTATCTAACCCAAGATCGGAAATACGCTCGATATTGCGTGCAATTGACGCATCGCTTATCGCATTGTCCGCTGTTAAGTGAACTTGAGTACCGATACCATGAATAGGCACACCTCTTTCAAGCATCGCTTCGACATGGCGATAAACCGCATTCGATTTGGCATTCATGCCCTCTGTCGAGTAGTCGTTATAGAACAGAATCGCGTCAGGATCGGCTTCATGTGCAAAACGGAAAGCCATCTCAATATACTCTTCACCTAACACTTTATACCAGAGTGTCTCTCTAAAGCCGCCGTTATCATCGAATGCCTCATTCACCACATCCCAGTAGAGAACTTTACCTTTATAATGCGAAACGACAGTCTTTACATGATTCTCTAATACTTGCGCAAGCTCTTCCTTTGTCCACTCTGTCTCTTCTAACCATGCTGGGTTTTGAATATGCCACACAAGCGCGTGACCTTTAACAACCATCTCATGCTCTTGCGCAAAATCGACGAGTTGATCCGCCTTCGAAAAATCAAACTGACCACGCTCTGGTTGAAGATACATAAACTTCATTTCATTTTCGGGAGTGATCTGAGAGAACTCACGAATGAGCGTTTCACGGAAGAGTGGATTTTCTAAGTGCCTTGTTTCTAGTGCAGCACCAATAGCGAGATTTAATTGATCACCAAGATCACGCAGCGGCATAATCGATTGTGGCTCAGCCTCCACAACGTGTGTTTCTACCGCATTATTACTTGTTGCGCAGCCAATTAATGCGGTTGCCATTAAAGTCGGTAAGAGTAATTTGTTCATTAACATTTCCTTTTTATATTAATTTACTCATTCCAATATTCACGATAAATAGGGAAGTACGTGAAATTAAGCAGTGTGAATTCACACACTGCTTAATTTATACTGGTTGAGGTAACCTTAACTGATAATACTTTCGATAGTGTTTGATAACGGGTTAATCATTTAACCTTTCACTGCGCCAGCAGTAAGCCCATCGATGAGTCGGCGTGATGCCATAATAAACAAGAATAGAAGCGGTAGTACTGCAATCGTTGCGCCCATTGAGACGGCTCCCCAAGGCACCTGCCCGGTTCCTTGCAGTGCTCTCAACGCCAGCGGCACAGTAAACATTTTCATGTCATTCATGACAACCAGTGGTCCCATGAAGTTGTTCCAAGTACCAATGAAGGTAATAAGACCCAACGTACCAAAAGCAGGCTTAATCAGGGGAACAATAACGCGGTAGTAGATTTTAAACTCACCACAACCATCCATGCGGGCCGCTTCTACCAACTCTTTCGGGATAGAGCTACTGATAAACTGACGCATCATGAAAATACCCATGGCTCCACATGCTGCTGGGACGATGAGCGCTTTAGGGTCGTTCATCCAGCCAATATTTGACATGATCATTGCCGTTGGGATCATTCCTAAGAATGGAGGGAGTAGCATCGTCGCCATTATCCCCATAAACATCGCGTTTTTAAATTTGAACTCGAACATTGCAAATGCATAACCCGCCAGCGAGCAAAACAGTAGGTTAAGCGCTGTAACGATGACAGCAACATAAAGGCTAAGCCCGATGTTATGCCAAAAGTACGGTAAGTATTCGAGCAGTGTTTTAAAGTTTTCAACGATATACCCACCAACAAATATCGGTGGCGGCACTGATAAAATATCAGAGTTAGAGTGCGAAGAAAAAATAAACATAAAATAAAACGGCGCTAACATGATGACAGCACCCACTGCCACAATACTATAAGCAATAATCTTGTCTTTTTGTAATTTTTTCATTATTGGTTACTCCCACCTAGCAGCTTATTATTGATTAACGTCAATCCGGCAATAAGCATGAATAAAATCCAAGAGATAGCTGATGCTGTACCAAAGTCACTTTCGACAAAGGCCGTTATATACATATGCATTGCCGCGGTTTTACCTGCTTGGTCAATACCACCTGTACCACTCGTAATAATGAACGGTTCTTCAAATAACTGAAGGTTACCAATGATAGTGAGTGTTACTGCGAAGAATGCCATCGGTTTAAGCATAGGCAGAGTAATATGCCAGAATTGTTGATAACGGTTTGCACCATCAATGGTTGCCGCTTCATAGATGTCTCTTGGTATCGTTTGTAGAGCCGAGAGGTAAAGCACGGTATTCCAACCAACAAAGCGCCAGAACACCACAAATGAGATCATATCTTTAGTGTAAGCAGGTTTGCCCCAGTCAATATTTTCCGTAGGGAAGACCCAAGAGAGCACTTTTACATCTGCTATTGAGAAGTTTCCAAGTGTCGTCAGAACCTGGTTCACCATACCGAAATCACGAGAGAACAAGGTTGTAAATACCAGTGAAATCGCGACCGTTGAGGTGATGTAAGGAACGAAATAAAAGCCGATAACAGTATTTCTCATTTTACTAAAGCTAGTATGGATGAAATATGCTAGCGGCAAAGCGACGGCATGCTGAGGTATACCAGACTTCAGCGCGATAACCACAGTATTGTATATCGACTTTTGGAACCATGTGTCTTCTAGTGCAAAGACATAGTTTTCAATTCCAACCCACTCCATTGACGCCAACCCTGCGGCAGGCTCCCAATAATGGAATGACAAATACAATGAGAAAAGTAATGGAAATAATCCAAAAATCCCAAATAAAATAAAAAATGGGCTGACAAAAAGATAGGGCGCAATTTTATTACCCTTACGCAACCAAAATTTACCTTTTTGTGCGCTGGCTTGATTCGAAGCTAATATTTGACTCATGATTTCATCCCAACTAAATAGCCGAGTTAGAGCAACACGCTCTAACTCGTTTTTACTGCTTAACGACGACGCGCGCGACGTTTAATTTGTTTCTCTGCCTCTGCAAGTACCGCATCGATATCCGCATCGTGCTCTAATACTTTTTCCAGTGCATCATCGATAACTTGACGAGCAACTTCGTCATAGCGATCAACGGCAACCGCTGGAATTGTTTCAGCAGATTTACGCCAGATTAGACGCGCTTCTTGATCGCCAAGGTACGCGATCTTATTGTTGAAGAAGTCAGTTTGGTGAGTAGAAACCAATGATGGGAATGCATTAATTTCTTTGAACGCTAGCAGTTGGATATCTTCATTCGTTGCCATGAACTCAATGAACTTCCAAGCTTCTTCTTTATGTTGTGCTTTCTTAGGGATACTGTAGAAAGAACCACCCCAGCTCGCTAAAGAGCCATTAGGAAGATCTGCTGTACGCCATAGTCCTTGAGCATCAGGCGCGATCCAATCTTCTAAGTGACCACCTAGCCATGCCCCCATCATTTGCACCGAAATATTTCCGCGACGAAGACCCTCTGTCCACTCGTTAGACCATTGGCCCACTTCTGCATCGATACCCGCATCACGTGCTTCTTTCGATAAACGGAAAGCTTCTTTGAAGCGGTCTGTATTCACAATGACATTGTGGTCTTTATCGAAATATAAACCTTCATTTGGTTTTAGATTTGAACGAATATAAATATCTTTAATATCAACTGCGTTCGCTAACAGGTAATTCCCTGTCTTCTCTTTCACTTTGATACCCGCTTCAATAAACGAGTCCCAGCTTTCAAGTAAATCGGCTTCCGAAACACCGGCTTGCTCTAAGATGTCGTGGCGGTAGAAAGTTGCACCTGGGCCGATATCGGCAGGCATACCAGATAGTTCACCTTTAGAGCTCGTCCCCTGAGCAACAGAGAACGGAACAAGTTGTTCTGTAAATTTGCCTGCGTTATACGGCGAAGCCATAAGGTCTTCTAAACCGCCAGACTCAACGAAGCGACCAACGTATGCGTTTTCGATACCCATAACATCAGGAAGGTTTGCCCCCGTTGCTAACGCTGTTGTCATTGCGTTGTGGTGGTCACCATAGGCAAGAGTAACAAGCTTAACCTTAATTCCTGGATTTTGTTCTTCAAAAATAGGAATGGCAGCTTCAGCTGATTGGTTAAAGTTAGGGAAAGAAGCTACAGTAATTTCTACTTGATCTGCAAACGCATTTGCTGCGAAAAATGATGCAATTGCAAATGGTAGAGCCTTCATGCTCAACTTTTTCATTGTTAGTCCTTTTTATTGTAGGGTAGTAACTTGGTTGGTATCGAAGTAGTGAACTTTTCTTTTATCAAAATAGAGAGTGATATCTCCTTGAACTTCATCTCCTATATAGTTTGTTTCTACAACAACCTTTTTCTCATTTAGATAGCAGTCAAAATGAATAACAGAACCTAAAACCTCAGAGCTATGCACTTTCACTTTCATTTCACATCGGAAAGCTTGATCAACTTCGTGTTTATCAATATAAAGGTGCTGAGCTCGAATACCCACAGAGTGAATATCACTACTCAAACCAGGCATGCACTCTGAGATACTTGTCGTATTTACATCAAAGATATTTATTTCTGGGCTACCAATGAATCGAGCCACAAATAAACTTTTTGGATTTTCGAATATCTCTTTTGGTGTACCGATTTGTTCGATCTTTCCATTGTTTAGAATGACGACACGGTCAGCGAGTGTCATTGCTTCGACCTGATCGTGGGTAACATAAAGAACTGTGGTTTTCACTTTTTCATGTAATGCGCGGATCTCTTTACGCATTTGACCACGCAGCTTTGCATCTAAGTTGGAGAGCGGCTCGTCAAATAAGAACACTTTCGGTGTCCGTACCATCGCCCTGCCCATTGCGACGCGTTGACGTTGTCCGCCAGAAAGCTCTTTGGGTTTACGCTGTAATAACGGCGTCAACTCTAGAACCTCTGCGACTTCAGCCACCATTTCACGGCGCTTTTCTTTCTTAACTTTCATATTTTCAAGGCTGAAGCCAATGTTTTCTTCAACCGTCATATGAGGGTAAAGCGCATAACTCTGGAAAACCATCGCGATATTGCGTTCGATTGGGTGCAAGTCATTGACGAGAAGATCGTCGATATAAACCTCTCCGCCTGTAATGTCTTCCAACCCTGCAAGCATTCTCAATGTTGTTGATTTACCGCAACCAGATGGCCCCAATAAAACCACAAATTCACCATGGTTAATATGCAGGTCGATTTCCTTTACAACCTGCGTATCTCCGTAATTCTTCACTAGATTACTAAACGTTACAGATGCCATTTACATCACCCAATTCATTTTAAGTTAATAACTGCATGACTAAATAATGTGAGAAATCAAACTCGACGACAATTGCCTAATCTGATTTACGTTTTACTGTTTTTCCTAATAATCTTTATTTGTGACCTGAGTCTTTTTTCTCAATAATTAGCAGAAAAATGGGCGCAATAAAGCGCCCAAACACAAGGAAAATGGGGAAAAATATAAAAATTAAACAACCATGAAAAACTTACAAACTATTACCACCAAGCTTCAAACATTGCACCAAGACTCATGGTGTCAGTCTTAATACCTTGGGTGTTTTCAACATCACCTACCGTTGCGTAGAAGCGTAGCATTGGACGACTCCAAGGCATGCCTCCCATTGAGATATTCTGAGAAATGGTTGTTTTCCAACCTTTTTCTTCACCACCGCTAGAGTAGTCTACCATTGCGTAGCCTGCTTCTAACCAGGTTGAGTGATCTTCATTCCAGCTATACATAGGACGAACGATGGCAGAGTACTCATTCTTGTTGTCAACATCATCACCGATGAATTCTTTGTAAGAGACTAAATAATCAATGGCTAATGGATTACCATAATTATAGCTACCTTCAAAACTCGCAAAGAACACCTGTACGTCGCCGCTTAAATCAAATGAAGAGTTATCTGCACCATCAGAGTATCTTGCAATTAATTTATTTGATGAGCCTAACCCTAATATTGCTCCAACCTGAAATGACGTTTCATCTTCTTTATCTGGCGCATCGTCTGAAGCAAATCCATAGTTAGCATAAAGGTCTAACGCGCCGATACCGACATCAATGCCATGCCACTTACTGGTAATAGCATAAACGCCGCTATCATTGCCGAGATTACCACCTTCACCATTGTCAATTTGAGCAATAATACCAAGATCAAGGTTAACACCACCTAAGCTTAAGTTTTTAAAACCACCACCTTGACCATCATGTTCCATCACAAAGTAGTCATTGAGGCCTTGCTGTGGACGCTGGTGAAAGTCTCGCCCGCCCCAGAACACCATATCGGGTTGATTAGCAACGACATTAGAAACACTTGCATAGGCTTTTTTCAAGTTGATGCCACCAGCCGAACCCCACGCATCATTAGACCAATGGTCAAGCATGATACCAATATCCCACTTAACACCACGCTCTGTTTCAAAACGACGCGTAAGCTGGAACTCACCGCCATTACCTTCGTTACCTAAGCGTCCTACTGCTGCACCAGTACTGCCGATTTGCACATATCGATTATCACCTTCTTTAATATGTGCTCCGTAACGTGCATAACCAGAGAATTCAAATTCATTCGCGAATGCATTGCTCATTGATAGTGACGCAGCCACTGCAGTCGCTACTGTTAGTAATTTATAATTCTTCATTATTAGTCCTTTATTTGAGGTGTCATTATTCTCAGCCTCTAAAGTGAATTAGAGGCTTTATTATTTAGCGGTATATACTTACCTGGTTATTTTCACATTATTGATTTTAATGAGTTTATTATTAGGGAGAACTTCGCCATTAGATATAAATTGCAATCCTAGTCGTTCAATATTGCCAAAGTCAGGATCTCCGCTCCACCCGAACTCAAAGTCTTTATCGATTCCCGAAATCGTGATTGTTGTCCACTCCCCTAACTTATCGCTAAAGTTATAGCCAATAAATGCAGGCGTATAATTTGCATCCATAATATAAGGCTGAATCGCTAACGCACCGTACTCACTCGGAACATAGACATCAAAAGAAATGGTTTTGGCCGAATTAAAATCGATTGTATCGCCGTCATTGAACGTTCTAGCGATATCAAATGTATCTCCAACAGCACTCCACGCAATGTTCACATCCATGACAAGCTCTTCGGCATTGTGTGTCATGTCGCCAGACGCAGAGCTTTCATTCTTATACCAACTGATGCCATTTTCAAAGGTGTCAATAAACAGTGCGTTTTTGTCAGGGTTGTCGGCCAGAACAGCGTCTGAAACCCCCTCAAGGGCTGGCTTAGCATTTAACTCTTCATCGAACAGTAGAGGCCAATCTGGCTTGCCCCAGAAGTCAGGTAGCCAGCTATCAGCATCTGAGACGCCCCAAACAGAGAATCCACCACGTTGCTCAGCAGGGACAACCTCTAAATAGGTAGCAATGATGTCGTGATAACGCTGTTTTTGCTTCTCTGCCATTTCAGGGGTTAACTGAGTTAGCGTAACGTCATCAATATCATTCATACGCATATCAAGCTCAGTGATTTTGACCTTAAGCCCTGTTTGTTGCGCTTTTTCAAATGCCGCTTGAATCACTTCAATTTCTGGGTGGTTGAGACCAATATGCATTTGGAACCCTAGCCCATCAATGGGTGTATTAGCCGCCTTCATCTCTTCAATCATATTGATAACAGCATCTAATTTAGGACCATTATGTGAGAGATTGAAATCGTTATAATAGAGGTCAACATTGGCATCATTTTCACGTGCTTTTTCAAATGCGAGTTGAATATACTCTTCGCCAATCACCTCATACCAAAAGCTGCCTTCTTCGCCCGGCTTTCCTGTATCACGATAGGTACCATCTTCATAGAAAGCTTCATTTAACACATCCCAACTAACCAGTTGGTCTGGGTAGTTTGCTTTGAAATGAGTCACCACTTCTGTGACATGATTTTCCATAACCTCAATACATGTCGATTTATCGGTGGATTGGCACTTTTCTTTCATCCACTCAGGTACTTGAGAGTGCCAAACCAGTGTATGGCCATGGACCGTTGCCCCAATTTGCTGAGCGTAATCAAGTAACTCATTAGCGTCATCGAATTCAAAGCGCCCCTCTTCTGGCTGAATATAGACAGGCTTCATAATATTTTCAGCCGTAAATTGACTAAAGTGTTCTTCAACGACTGCCATCAAATCATTGCGGTCAAAAATAGAGTTATGAAAATCACCTGCAGGAATTGCTGCACCAACAGGATAACCAGAAGCAGAATCACCTAAGCCTGGAACAACAGGTGTAGGGATATCACCTATTTTATTTGATTCATCGTCTCCATCTAATACGCAGCCTTGTAATAACAAGCTACCACAAACTAATACTGCAACTTTATTAAGCTTCATTATCATATTCCTTCATTGGGGTACTTGATAATATTAAAATGAAGCAGTATTAAAGTCTTTACCAAATCTTATACATTAATTTATATTTTTACCTCTCAATAACTTTAGTGTGACATCAATCAACAACAATAATTAACAAACACTAGACCCTATGTTTATTCCTAAATTCTAATGGCGTGCAGAACAGGTATTTCCTCACGATTTGATAAAGATAACTCTGATGTGGGTAGCCACATTGAAGCGCAATTGAACCCATTGACTCATCTGTATCCCTCAATAAATTAATGCACTTTTCCAATCTTTTATCATGAATATATTGATGTACTGTTTTCTTCATTGATAAAATGAATCTACTTTCTAATGTTTTTCGAGAAACAGAACAGTAACTTGCGACATCCGTCACTTTTATTTTTTGGTGAAAGTTATTATGAATGAAGAAAACAGCCATCGCGACAATACCATCCGAAGGTGCTTTGGTTGAGCATGAGTTATTCTCAATAATACGTTCAGAGTAATAATAATGTTCTTTTATATGTGTGGAATCATGTAATAAATCAAATGATTTTCTACCGATCTCATAAGGGTTTATATCAATCGATGTGATGGAAACGGGGGAGATATCACTTTCTACTGGATCACCATCAATGCCAATGACAGCAACTTGACCTGGGACCGCGATTTTGTGATCGGCGAGAGTTTGAATCAATGCTCTCGCTGAGCGATCGGTACTGCATAGCACCCCTAATTTTTTAGAAAAAATCTCAAGTGAATCAGTATGAATATCATGTACCGTTAAGCCCATTGCTCGCGCCGTTTTATCGAACATCTCAGCGCGCTCTTTACTCCAACCAAATGTACGATCAAATTCGCTACTATAAAATCCGACATTATCAATTCCAAGTTCAACGAATTTTCCCATCGCTAACTTTGAAAAATGTTCATTATTGACAACAAGGGATGAAAATCCACTAGGCATTTTATCTAGGTGGTAACTAGAGTAGATAATACCAGCATTAGCTAAAGCATTAATATTTATATCATGCTTGATTTTGTCACCATCAATGATGACAAAATCAAATTTAATGTCGTTATACTTAAGACAATTATCAACGGTACTCACATAAATAACTATCTCTTCTGGTTGACACTGGATTGCAGATTTTATTCCCCGAAAAACTTCGCGGTCATAAAAAACCATTAAGTCTAATAAAACTAATATTTTTTTCATGTCAACCTTCTGAGTTAATGTGGATTAACGAATGACGGCTCCTTTATCATTGAATAGATGCGTGCGGTGACTATCAACATACATTTCCACTGATGTACCGGTTTGAATATTGGTATCAGAATCAAGCTCAATAACCACAGGTTCACCCGCAATGCTGCCATGAACTAATATTGTCACGCCAAGTAGCTCTGTTGACTCAACATTCACTTTCATTGCAATAGACGAACTCGTTTTCGTTAGTGAAATATCCGTCGGTCGAATTCCCAGCGTCGCTTCTTCTGTCACCAATTCTGCTTCAGAAGGGTTAATAATATCTAATACGTTGTCACCTAAACAAACCTGCGTTCCCTCTGAGGTTTTACGAAGCTGGACTGGGAACATATTCATGGTTGGACTGCCAATAAAGCCCGCTACAAATTTATTGACGGGGCGATGGAATATATCTTTCGGGGTGCCCACTTGCTCAATGATCCCATCACGAAGGATAACGACTTTATCTGCAAGGGTCATCGCTTCAATCTGGTCATGGGTAACATACACTGTGGTCTTCTGGTGTTTCTTATGTAACTCCTTAATCTCACTACGCATAACATTCCGTAGTTTCGCATCAAGGTTAGAGAGTGGCTCATCGAATAAAAAGACCTCTGGTGTTCTAACCATTGCACGTCCCATTGCCACACGCTGACGTTGACCACCAGATAAAGCTCTTGGCTTCCTATCTAACAGCGGCGTCAGTTGCAACATATCTGCAACCTTGCGAACTTGTTTACTGACCTCCTCTTTACTCTGTCCATCCATCTTTAAGGCAAAGCCGATGTTATCAAATACGGTCATATGGGGATAAAGGGCATAGCTTTGAAATACCATCGCAATGTTTCTATCTTTTGGCGATAAATCATTCACAACGTTACCATCAATAAGAACTTCTCCGTCTGTGATTTCTTCTAGTCCGCATAGCATCCGCAGTGTCGTAGACTTTCCGCAGCCTGATGGCCCTAAGAAAACGACAAACTCACCGTCCTCAATATCAAGATCGAAATCCTTCACGATGTGTGCGTTGCCTGAGTAAATCTTATTTACATTTTTAAACTGAATCGTCGCCATGGTCTACCCTGATGCAAGAAAGGAATAATTTGAATAGTTCTATCTTTGATGCTGGTGGGATTTGTGACAATTATGTTTTTTTCTTCCTCTATTAAGTTATTTGTTGAGTGAGAATTGGATCACACTGATGACAGTCGTTTAATTTTTCGACAAGTCATATTGGGCCGATCAGGAGGCGCCTCAGCATCTTTGACAACGGAGAGGGTTTATTGAGAAGAGAGCATGTTATGGGCTTTGTTGCGTAATTCGATGGAACTAATCGGCTGAGCTGCGATCTGATCGAATATCGCACATAACCATCCTAGTTCCATGGCTAAACCCCGTTATAAAACAAACAACTGGAAGCAATACAACAAGGCGTTGATTAATCGCGGCTCCCTTACCTTTGGATCGATGAGCAAACTATCAAAGACTCGAAACAAACCAAACAGTGCAAACGTGGTAGACCAAGTGTTTTCAGCGACTTAGCTATTTCAACGGCACTGATGGTCAAGCGCTTGTTCGCGTTACCTTTGCGAGCACTACAA
>JBHOGO010000009.1:0-87721 GCA_043421945.1 bacterium sp. HQB-150
TATTGAAGCAGTATATTGAGAATCAGGAGCGACCTACTTAATTAGCGCGTTGCGCTAATGGCTTACATCTCCACCTAATACATCTCGCTTCGGCTCGATTGTTGTAGGTGGAGAATTACGCCAATTTGTTAAAGGAAATCCACGTGCATTACTGGGTGATGGCGCTGAGATCACCTCCATCGATTGGACTAGAAATCATCAAGTAGGCAAGGGTAAAGAGCAATCCTTCATCCGTGGAATGTCTTCCATGCAGATAGGACGATGAAGAAAATTCTAATTTACCCAAACAATATGACAGTTACTGGGGAGAAGCTTCAACATGGTCGATGACCAAACTTTACTGCAAAGCATACGAGCTTCGAGAGCACCTTAAAAAAGGCAAGCGAAAGCAAAATGGCATTGAAGAAGATCAAGCTAATTATATTGAAAAACTTATCGAGTACTGCGAAGAGCAAGGTGTCGTTCGTGAAGAGCACAGCCTTAGACAGTCATTACTAAAAAGGCACCAATTACAGTTCTATGGACTCGTCAAAGAATCTAACTTTATCCAGCATACCCAAGACATCGAGAACGCTATGAAAACCATACACATAAACCACGATGAACATATATCGATAGCAGAGCAATTAATAGAATCCGGTGCTGTGGAAACGATGCGCCAAGCTAACACAACCATGAGTTACTTCACGATGTGGCAACACGGAGCAGACCTTAAAGACCTGTTAAAGCAATCGCAGTATTACCAACAGTTGCTTGCTGGCAGGTATCCGACAAGCGTAGCGCGTCAGTAAAGCCATTCATAGCAATTAGCATCCTGAAATCTCCAAGCAAATATAGGACAGATTCACTTGGTAATATTAGGACATTATCGCTTTGGGCTTACAACCTTAGTGCGCATTAGATATACTATGGATGATGTAAGTTAAGAGGTTGCAGATGATTCTAACGCTTTGATAATGCGAGGGTTTTCGTATTTATCTTTCAATAAATTAATGACGACATTCTGATCATCTAAGTCTAATAAATCGGCAATCTGAAAAGCAACGTCCCAATCCATGCCATTGTGTTCATTTCTCCACAGCGACACTCTTGAGCGGCTAATACCCAACTTTTGCGCAAGTTTATAGTCCGATTCTATTGCAAATCGGGCTTTTACCATTTCCATAAGTTCAACTGTGTAAGTCATTGCCAAGGGTCCGTAACTACGCGTATTTGTTAAATTTTAGGCGATCAAAATGGCATTTACTACGTTTAACCGCACCTTGACGTTATCTCAGCGTTGATTAATCCTGTTTAGCGACGAAACAAGTTGCTTATGGGAGATAAGAACATGCTTGATTCACACCTAAACCAGTCAATACATCCGATTCACCAACCTTGCCCCGATATGGCGGGCTGTGAACATTTTGATCACCAAAAACTTAACAATTCGCTCAAGCACATTGAGCATATACGCACTAAGTATGGCTTAAAAAACAAGAGCCTGCGACAAGGCGGATGTGATTTCCGCTACAGCCGCGAATATCAAACACAAGCACGTCGTGCATTTTTGTCGAAGGGGGGCGTGCTATGACTTCCCAAAAGCAACACCCAGCCAAAGCCCCGAAAGGGGTGGCGGCTACACCTCAAATCATCTTTACGCCAGAGCAGCAGCAAATGAATGCCAAACATCAAATCGTGATGTCGATGTTGGCGTTGTCGCTGGAAAGTGCCGATGATATTCATATCTTCGTACGTTACTCTGTACATGTGAACCATATTGATATCAGTGTCGAAAAGAAAGATACCGATTATTCAGAATGTAACCGTGATTATCTGTATACAAGTAGGCTGTCATTAGAACTAGATAGCCTTGATGATTTCAAAAAGCTCGAAGATGATTTAACCACGTTAGTCATTGCTGCCAAAGACGCGCAAGGAGTAGACCATGACCACGGTTGAAATCTATTCCAACGCTAAGTGCTTGCCTGATAGCAAAGCCAATATCCCGTTTGATATTCATGCGAACTTTCACCGGACGGTTGCCCAAGCGGTACATCATGCCAAGGCTGAACCGACGTTCATGAGTTCGAATATTGCCATCATTCCATTGCAAGGCGATGAGCGCCTAGTGGTGTCATCGTCGGTGATGCCATGACAGACGACGATCTGAAATACATCCTTGCGGGCGTCCAGCCCGCAGATGTGACTGAAAAACACTTAGCCAGCTATCAAGCTGGTTTTTTAGGGTTCGATTTTGTTGGACCTCGACCATTCCCGTTGTCACCTGCGGTATGTTGGGAGATCAACACTTCTAATCGAGAGTTCAAACACCAAAACCGAGAAATACGAGAATTTGATCGTAGTCGCTTGCGCTTAAAGGATGAATTTAAACAGGAAATCCGCGCCCGCAGGGCGGCACGAAGTGCCGAAAACAATAGGCTTGTCCAAGGCTGCAAAACTCCGACACGCGCTAAAGACCCCCGAATTATCGCCAAATCCAAAGCGCTCAAGCTGTCTCTTTGCGGTGCTAACGAAATCGACGAACGTGGGTTCATGTCGCCCGAGTCGCTGTATGACAGCGCAGACAGGGGCAACAGAACGACGCGAAAATCGACGATTCAATTGTTGCATCAAGATTGGTCTGGGAAATATCGTCTACAACATGTCATCGACATGCCGCCAGAAGATGCACCGGACGTAAACGACGGTGACCGATACACCGAAAAGCTCACACCACGCGCAGTGGGAAAAATTTTTGAAAGCGCCGCCTACGTTGCCGCTTGTCATGATGGTTTCCGCACGTTCGTGACCCTCACCTTTGATGCAGAAACCCGTAATAGCATCTTTGAGCAGGAAACCACGCTAGGCAAAGAGGTATCCCGTTTTATTGATGGCATCAAAAAGGTGTATCAACGCGGTTGGGGCGGTGAATCAGACGATGGCGAATGGTTTGAATGTGAAGCCCGAGAGGATGACTTTCATTACATGTGGGTTGCAGAGTGTCCAGCTAACGAAGATGGCGAAGCGAATCCTCATATTCACCTGTTAATGGACTGGCATGTTGAAAAACACCAATTCAGCGCATGGGCGAAACGACTAGAAAAAGTCTGGGGGCGTGGCTTTGCGCACTTAGAGCGGATTCGTAACCCAAAAGGCGCGGGCAATTACATCATTAAAGCCGTGGGCTATGCCGCCAAAGGTAGCAACGCCAATCAAGGACTCATCAAAGGCAATCGCTATGGTATTGCGAAATGCAGTCGTGCCCCTGGTTGGCAATGCCTCGACAGTTTTGAAGCTGACAACATGGCGGGCATCATCAAAGAGTGTAGTTACAAGCTCGAACAGTGGCGAAAACCCTACGAACGTGAGCTTTATAAACTCACCAAGAAAAAAGACCAAACCATAAAAGCCATGGGCGTGATGAAACAGTCCGGTGATAAAGAGATGCTCGGCAAATTACGCGCCCGCCTTAAACGTATTGAAACCACTTATCGAGACACCAAAGGCGAAATGTTGTCGCGTGGTGTTTATGCCAGTACCAAAAACAAGTTCAGCCTCCATTTTGATGGCGATGATGCCGAAATCAAAATATATGACTTCCTGCTATGGGCGGCTGGGGCGCGTGGTTGGTCAATGAAACCTGTCATTGGTGATGGTTGTCATGACATTCGCCATGTTGCGCGTGAACATTATGCCCGCCAGCGTTCGGCATGGATGGAAAAGCGCATGTACTGGCAAGCCGTTCTCAAAGATCCCTTAAACCAACCGCGAGCACCTGAACATGACGATGAAATGTGTGCGGCATTATCACGCATGTATTTAAACGGTGCCGAGCTTCACCCCAATAAGCCTGAAACCTCTTATTTGATTTAAACAGCCAAACCACAACAAGGATGAGATTGATGGAAATACCACAACTTGAGCAAACCACCGCAGAAATTGAAATTGCGGTTAAGAAAGCCAACAACAACATCATGCTAAAGCCCGCGATTCCGGTGTTGCGCTTAGTGGTGTCATGGATGAAAGGCGTTAACCGTAAGGTTGATCAACTTGAGCGCGAAATGAAAAAGGTACAGCTATGAAACCACAAAGCAAAAATCCCATTGTTGGTTACTTACCGTGTCCAACGTCCGGTTGTGGTTGTGCGTGTACCGTTCACCAAGTCGGGGCGCATAAGGCAGCAACCACAGGCGAGCCGCCAAAGAACAAACGACGCTTAGGGCAGTATTACACCTTGTGTGAAAAGTGTGGTGCTGACCAACGCAGTGGCGAGCAGCGCCAAATAGACATCAAAAACAACATGGTGGAAACCGAAGCCGAAGCGTTAAGCCTAACCGTTTCAGCCAGCCCGAAAGCCGCCAATGATGCGGTGATTTTGGAGGCGGTCAACGATGAAACCGACACCGTTGTTACTGAGCCAGTAACCGAAGTCATACCGCCCACGGAAGCCGAACCACTAAGCGAGGATAAACCACAAAAAACGGTTAATCCGGTTGTGATTGGTGGTGCCGTGGCATTGTTACTGGGCGCGATAGCTTACGTCATGAATAAATCGAAAACCAAACCACCTCTAACCGAGTCACCCCAACACACGCAAGGATTGTAACTGATGAGCGATAACCACTTAACCGAAGAAATAACCGATAGCATTCAGCCAGAAACCCGCAGCGAACAGCTATTACTTGAAGATATTCAACAAGCTGACGCTGAACGTGTTGCCGACGATGCGCCACCATTGGATGAAACCGCCCAAACCGAAACAGAAACCGTCGAAACCGCTTTTGATCCGGTTGAAAAAGCCCAGTTTGAAGCAACCATTGCCTTAATGGGGATTGAAGGCGCATTGAAAATGTTTGTACATCCTCGTTTTGCCTTTGATGAAGCCGCCAAAGCGCAAGCCATTGAGAACTTTGGACCACTCTTGGTGAAGTATGGCGGCTTAGTGCCTGACTGGTTTGCGAAGTACCAAGAAGAAATCAACGCAGGTTATGCAGCGGTGCAATTGGTCGGCAGTTCAGCAAGCCAGTTGAAGCAATTGAAAGCCGAGGATTTAACCGCCATGGATAACGCAGCTAACGATGAGCAACCGGAAAGCACCGAGGCGGCATAATGGCGAAGAACCCTAATAATCGTTTGCCACTGAAACATGCTTTCTATGTGGCAACGAGTTCAGGCGGTAAGACAACCGCCATTAAAAAGCTTGGTTTAGTCACGGCAAAGCAAGTGCTGTTCTTTGACCCGTATGAGGATTACAAAGACATCAAGTTTAACCGCCAACAAACCAAACACTTTACCAGTTGGGTGGCTTTCTATACCGCAGCGAAGAAGGCGCGGCAGTCCGTGAAGCCGTTTAAATTAGGGTTAACCGTTGAGCCAACGCCACAGAACCTTGAACGCTTTGCGGCTATCGTTTGGGAATTAAGCGATGGTAAACAACCATTAGCTGCCATCTTTGAAGAACTGGGCGTAGCATCACCCAGCATAGGCAAAGCCAACGGGCGGCTAGGGCAGTGTTTCACTGGTGGTCGTCGCTATGCCATAGAGTGCCACAGCGCCTTTCAACGAGGGCAAGAAGTACCGAAAACCATTATTGCCAATAGCCAGTATCAATGGATAGGGAAACAGGCGAGGTTGAAAGATGCTAAGTATTTGGCGGAAGAAACGGGAATTTATTTTGAAAAAATAAATAAACTTAGAGTGGGAATGTTTGTTATAAAGCGACTCGGTTCCGAGTCGCTGGAAGAGGGTAACTTATTGAGCTAGCTTACAAATTTTCTATAAGTATCAAGTAAAGGGTTAGGAGCTGCATTTAAATGGTCTTTTAATATTTCATCTATTATATACATAAGATAACCATCAGGGTTACGTTCATATCTTCCTAGAGACTGGAAGGTAGATATTATTTTATCAGTTAAATCATGCCCGCTTTTATACTGAGAATATCGATCTGACACTTTAAGGGTTAGCCCACCTTTATAAGTGAACTCTTTTTGGTCATACTTGAGTTCTTCTATATTACAATCGAGAACTTTTGATTGTATGCAGTTAACTAAGTTTTGTATTTCTTCCTGAGAATGATCAAGTAAAGTTGTATATCTTATTGATTTATCAACATCAAAAAACCTAGACAAATAGGTTGAGTCAAGGTTCAATACGCTTAATGCGACTAAAAGAGGGTCGCATAGGCAGTTTTCTATAGCATACCAGTGCTCATCACCTAGTATTTTTATTCCAGTTGTATCTGAGCGGCTGGTTTCTAAGTCCCAATCTAGCAACCCAAAAATATTTTTATTTCCAGCATCTCTTAATCCGGAAACTGTTTTTTCAACTAATTTACACCCAGAACCAATACTACCTCTAGAGTTCTTTAATCCAACACCGATGAAAGTAAGTGAAATTTCACTTTTAAATTCTGACTTGTACATTTGATAAATAGCATCATATCTTTTCGCATCTTCATCACTTTCAACAAAAACCTGTTTTCTTCCTTCAAAATCTATAGCTAAAGTAGGAACACCACTGGTTAGTATGCTAAGGGCATCATTTCTCGAAGTTTTTTTAAGCGTAGGGTTTCTAGGGTGCTTAACAAAAATACTACTCTCAGGAGAAACAGCAACAGTAGAAGGTGAATGCGTTGACATTATGACTTTTATACCTTCAGTTTTGATCAAGTCCTCTTGAATGATCTTTATTAACTGTTTAGACATCGCAGGGTGCAACGTAGCATCTACTTCATCGAGAAGAAGTAATTTAGGTTTATTATAAGAGATTCTTTTGTCAGTAACATTAAACACACAAAACGCAAACGATATTAGTATCTGTTCACCTGATGAAAGCTGATTAAATACAACTTCTTTACCCGTCATCACATCTATCAGTTTTGGCTTAAATGTCTTTACATTATTGCCTTTTGGATAAGTAACTTGAAATTTTAAGTTTGCTGTTTTAATTATCCCATTCACTACATCCCAAGGAGGTCTGCCATGTTTTTTTTCAAAATCTTCATCACTTAAGTAAATTGAATCTTTTTCTCCTTCATTGAAATCAAGTTTGTTCAACTTATTTTCAATTACTAATTCATAATAGCGCATGAATATGACTTCAAACTCTTCTTCGAATATAGAGTTTTTTGAGTGGAATGACATCGGGAGGTTTTCTAAGTCACTTTTTTTTAATTTTAGGACGTCATAATCACTTAAATTACTGGCATTACTAATTAGAGGGTTAGCACTTAAACTGACTCTAGCTTGGGATGCATTGCTAGCATATGATGATTTGATTATGGAGCTTATTTGCTTTTCTTTATCAAGAAGATTCACAGGAATAAGTGAAGTCGATAGTATATCTTCTGATATATTATGAGGTATATTAAGAGTACGATTTAAATCTGTGATTATTTTACTTTTTGCATTCTTATATAGATTGCTTATGGATTGTATTATTTGGTCTGAATCTGGAGTTACTGTAGGTTTAGCTCTTTTTTGTGGGTTTGGTTTTAGAGTATTCCAGTCAAAGTACAAAGCTTTCCCATTGTTATTGTGACCTTTTACCTCTATCAGGGAAGGGTTGCTTAATGCGCCAAGTAAATGTGTTTTCCCAGACCCATTTATACCTGTTATTAATGTAAAGTCCGGTAATTCGTAGTCTTGGAAAGCCGTTATTGATAAGTATTCATTTTTAAACTTTAACTTCAAGCCTCACTCCTTAATTAGCATCAGTCCGAACCTAACAGGCTACTCTTGAAACCTAATAGATTCAACCACCTATCCATACACCTGTGACTGTGTTCTTGTATCTACCGTTCGTTAACTAAGCGATTTCGCAACCAACAACGGTAGAGCACACATGAAAAAATCAGATATGAAACTCATCGGCATCACACTGGGCGTAGCCTGTGTTGTGGTGTGGGCGTCCAACAACGTTGATTTTGTGAAAACGAAATTAGGCTCTGGAGGCTGGTTCTAATGGAAATGGTATCCACTCCTTTTGCACCACGCCCCAAAGAGCTTGACCCGTTAGAGGGTGTTGGCTGGGGCAATCGCTGCAACCTTCGCATGACAGTTGGACCAACGTATTACAGCATCGAGCTTGTCACCAATATTCTTGACCCAAAAGACATTGAACGCGTTGAAGTTACCTTGAATGGTGAAGCCAAAATCAATGTGACGGGTGAAACCCTTGTTGCGCTTCAAAAGCACCGTAAGAACTACGTTCAAGATGGTCGCTACATCATCCCGTTTGGTGATCAAACTATGCGCACTAAAGTGGGCGTTCGTCATGGTGAGTTGGTCACGCTACCCAATGAACTTTGGATGATTTATATCACCTTGAAAGCAAAAGATAGCGGTGCAGAAGCACCTGTGATTCGTGCCCGCGCTCATATGGGACCTGCACAAGCACAGCGTTACTTTATCCCGCGTCTGTACGAGCTGACATGGTTCTGCTCGCAAACTGGGCGCACACCGCACGATTGGGCAGAGCGTAGCCCGTTCCTCAACCTAAAACGTATTCACTTCAAAGACGACACCATTGATCGCATTCGTGTGCTTCGTGACGGCTATGAAGAGATTAACGTCACCAAAGCCGATAACGCATTTGATTTGGCACACGCCAAGTTAGAGCAAACACCGGAATGGTTCTCGCTGGACTTTTGCCGCTATGGGTTTGGTAACGATGGTCAATTCAATACGGGGGCTAATCAGCAATTGGCGTTCGAGTTGGACAAAAACGCAGTGGGGAGTATTCCCGTTATCGTTGAAGCCGTTCAACAGGTAACAGCTATCCCAACAGCCGCGTAATAAAGGGGGCGACATGGTTTGGAGTTTAGAAGGGATTGGTGAGTCGCTTGGCGGCATTTTCGATACCGTCGTAGATGGCGGGCAATCGTTAATTAACGCATGGGTTGACGACCAAACCCACAGTGTCGGCAGTGCCGCACCAGAAGAAAACCGCCAACCGCCACCGCCTGAAACCGTAGAAGGTCGCCCGATTGTGGGCGGCTATACCGACATGTTGCCTATCTACATCATGGGCGGGGTGATCATAGCGGGGTTAGGGTTCTTGGCTTTTAAAAAATAGGGGATAGCGATGCCAGTTCTTGTGGTGGCAGCCCTTGTCGCGGGCGGCTTAGGGGTATTCGGTGGGATAGCAATTGGTGAAGGGATTAACGATCTCAAGCACCTCGCGATTATCTTGTCGCTGATGTACCTCTATTTCAAATTTTACCAAAAGGGGCACGCATGATTGGTGCATTAGGTTCACTAACAGGTGGCGGCAGTATGCCCATTAGTGCCAGTGGTGGGCAAGCTGGTCCATCAACCGCCAATGGGCAGGTGTCGGCTGGGTTCAATACGGGTGGTATCAGCTTTGGCAGTACAAATACGAACGCGATACCGCAATGGGCAATCTTTGCCGGAATCGCTGCGGTGGCTTTCGTGCTGTTAAAAAAGAAATAGGAGCGAAACATGGGTAAGGGAGGCAATTCAGCGTCTAGCGCGAATGCACCAACTAGCGCGCAAACGCCAGAGACTAAGCCAGCACCGATGCCATCATCAATGGGGAAAGGGGGCGCAAGCCGTCCGTCGAGCGGCAAAGGAGGCGCATCTTCTCAGGGGCTGCCAATGAAAAAGCAGCCTGATAACTTGCGGTCTCGTGAGTTTCGAAAGGTACGACGCATTAACCAACGAGGGAATACCAAGCCTCAAGATGAAAGCGTTGTCTCTACACCGACATTCCGTCGGAGCCGTCGATGAACTTCACCAATTTGAAGCCATTAGCAAAAGACTTTCGTGTTCATCTCAATGCGATGAAGCCCGCGTTTGATGGCAGTGACTCACCCAAAGTGGAGTTTGATTTGCTGCGCGAATGGGTGACTGGGCGCCATGCAAGTTTCTACTTAGTCACGGCTAAAAATGTCCGTTTGCGGTTCGTCGGGCGCGTCGATGAAGACACGATATACCACATCGTAGCGATGACGGGTAAGGGGTTGGCTGACGCAGCCCCAAGCATTATTGAACGCATTGCGGCATGTGGCTATCGAGAAATTCGTTACCACACCTACCGCAAGGGAATGCGTCGAATTTTGAATCGCTTTGGCTTTGAAGAGGTGGAAACCGCGCGGTCATTTGATGGTAAACGCGAAAGTATCCACCGATTAGTGTTAGGAGAGCGCCATGGGTAAGGGCGGCAGTAGTAGCAGTGCAAATACAACCACCACAACGAATACCAGTGGTTCAGTCGCAATGCAGGGGGATAACCTCGGCACTAACATCGCAGGTGTAAACAACACGGGCAACATCACCATGAGTCTTAGTGATCATGGTGCGATTAATTCCGCGTTGGAGTTCGCCACCGATTCAATGGAAGCCTACGTACTCAACACAAACGATATTGCTTCCAAAGCGATGTTTACCACGACAGAGCTTGCCGACAACATGCTGCTGTCAAACAGTGAAAATCTCGCTCATATGGCTGGGTTGCAGGGAAGCCAAGCAAGCATGAACACCGAGAACATCAACGCCATGATGAAGCTTGCCACCATGACGGCTGATGGTGGTCAGTCCGTGATGGCAGAGCAGATGAAATACGTGGTGTTTGCAGTGCTCGCGGCAGTGGTCTTTTTGGGAATGAAGCGATGAAACAGTTTTTAGCACCACGTCAAAGTGTCCAATTTACCGCAATTGGCGAATACCTGTATATCCATACAGCACCCGATAAAATCCGCATTTGTACCCATCGCGGTGAATACACCTTAACCGAACGCGCCCAGATTAAAGACGCTGATTTATCCGGTTTAATCACGGTGGAAAACCTCAGTGATGAGGGCGGTATTGTTGAAATCAGCTATGGGTTTGGTGAGTACATCCCGCCCAATGATGGGCAAGCCGTCACGGTCACAACCATGCCAGAAGTGGTGGTTAAATCCATGCCTAACACCGTGGTGGAAAGCTTACCGCCCGTTGTCGTGGAAGCCATCCCCAATGTCATTGTGGAAACCATGCCGAGTGTCACCGTGGAGAGTTTACCCAGTGTGAAACTCGAAAGCGGGCAGGCGGTGCGTATTTACGCCACAAGTCCGGTATTGAGCAAGCCTGTAGGCGGAACATCCATCCAAACGAACACGTTAACGGTGGTTGATGGGGTATGTGTCTTGGCGGCTAATTCGTCACGGTGTCACGTTGTGGTGAAAGTACCAGACACCAATTCCGCGCCTGTGATGCTGGGTGATTATCCGTTATTTGCAGGTGATAAAGAGACCATCAACACCTTTGGTGAGCTGGCATTTTCGGGCAGCGATGGCGACCAAATTCATATTATTGAGGTTTTACGATGAGCGAAAAGCTACGTGATCACATCCCAGCAGGCGATCCCCGCAACAAGATTGAATGGCTTGCTGACCAAGTAGAAGAAGCATCAACCGAGATTTATCAGCAAATTGAAGAATTGGCAGAGTCAGCGAGCGGTGAAGGCGGTGCGCCCGCAGTGAACTTGCTGAATAACGGCAGTTTTGAAAACATGGATTGCGCCCAGATTCGTTATGACCAGCGTCGATGGTTCCAACACACAATGTTTAGTGCCACACGCGATATTAACGATGTGGCTTTAGGCAACAGTAATAACGTGATTTTTGATGCAACGGCTTGGGCGGCTGAATCATTGACGCACGACACCGGGCTCTTTTACGCATGGTCTGAATATATTGCGACTAACTTCGATGCTAACGATGGGTATCGTTCGAACACCGAATTGCTCTTTTTCAATTATGCAGAGACTGCACCTAATGCTGAATTTGCTTTATATCAGGTATTCCGCGCACCATTAAGGCACCGTGATTTTATTGATAACAATCCGAGCGTTATTCCTCGCTATAGCATCCATGTTTGCGGGTTTAAAGCCAACGTTTATCTTGTTGAGCTTGATGTTGAAACGCGGGCGGCAAGTGTCATTGCACAAGGTGAATTAGATGACCCTTATGCAATGAACAGGGTGCCACAGTTATTTATTCATGACATTGAGTTAAAAGCTGGGGCGCTATATGCCTTTGTTGCGGCAACGAGCACTGTAGGTGGTAGCTCGCGCACAGCATACACCATCAACCATGCCGCGATTTACCGTGATGATAACGGGGAAGCTATCCCACCTGCACAAGTCACGGCAAGCAATGCACCGTTAAGTTCGCTCAATAGCATGTTTGAGTTAGGCACGTTCAATGAAGCACAAATTAATGGCGGTTTAACCTTACCGTTGCCAATGCGTGATTGCCCGTTTGGTGCCGAGCGGCATTTTACCGTTGGTGTGATTCGAGATGACGCGCCAGATTCAGTGCCGCATACGGGGCGTATTTCAGCCCATATCACAGGTCATGAAGTTTCCATCACCGCGAGTGAATCCTTTGATGAAACCGTCCGTATCGTGGCGCATTACAGTGATACGCCAACCAACATCAATCTTGCGCCAGTGTTGAATTAATGGAGTGCGTGAGATGGGTAAATTCTTTCTGATTGCCGCACCGGTGATCGTCTTTGGAGTCTGGGCAATGCAACGAAATAATATCTCTTTGGGTGACGTCATACCGTCGAGTAATTCATTACCGCGTGGCGTTCGTAACAACAACCCGCTAAATATCCGCGTGGGTAATGACTGGCAAGGTGAGGCACTGGTATCACGCGATGATGCCTTTGAAACCTTTAAAAATGCCGAATACGGCTTTCGCGCTGGGGCGAAGATTTTACGCAGCTACAACCGTCAAGGAATTAGCACCATCTCTGGCATTATTAGCCGCTTTGCGCCCACAAACGAAAACAATACCCAGCATTACATTAATTCAGTGTGTGGCTGGACGGGCTTTAGCAGCAATCAAACCATTGACGTGTATAACCAGGAGCAAGTAGCGACGCTATTACATGCGATGAGCATCATGGAAGTTGGGCGCTATTACGACATTGAAACCGCCCGCGCTGGCGTGGCAATGGCTTAAACGTAAGGATACAAGCAAATGAAATTGGATTTATCACAGAGCAGCACCAAGTCTGGGTTATTACTGTTGGCGGCTGCGATTGGTGGCTTACTGACAGGCAATAGCGAGTTGGTCACGGTGAGCATAGGCGAGGGTGGCGCACAACTTGGCGGGGCAATTCCCGCAGTGGTTGGCTTGGGTGTCGGCATTTGGGACACGCTGCGAAACGAGAAAAAGTAGGGGGCTTGTATGGAGCAAGCCGCGACTTCAAGCCTTGTAGCACTGGGGTTCACCGCGCCTGATGTACTGCTATTTCTGATGATTTGTGGCAACACATGGGGGTTATACAAAACCGCGTTGTACTGCTTCAAAATCGACAAACAATTGGTAAAAAAGGACACCGAAAATGGCTAAGAAACGCAAACGCACCGCAGCAGGTGTAAACAGTAAAACCGGACGTTTAAAGAAAGGCTATCGTTATGCGAAAGGTGGTCGAGTCGTTAAAGCGAAGGCGAAGCGATGACCCCAAAGAAATTCGCGTGGCAAGTTGCCGCAGGTGTCACCACGTTATTAATTGTGGCGTACCTTAAACCGAAGTTTATAAAAGAATAAGGGCGCATGATGCGCCCTTTGTTCATTGGTGTATCGTCGTAAGTGATTAATTTAGCTCAACAAAACCATAAACAATTTCAGTTTCACCTTTAAGCCCCAAAGAATACAGCGTTCGTTGACCATTGATGTTAACGACCAACGCAAACCCTGAATATTCACCGTTATAATTTGTCTCTTGGCAGCTTGTCGCATCAAAGTTGATGAGATAAAACGCGGCTGCTTGTGATTCAATTTTCCCATCGAAAGCACAGTCACCAATCACAGAAAAAGAGCCGTCATCATTAATTTGCCAAAGCGATCCATCGTCTTGGCTTGTGTATGTTCCGGCTATCTCTGCGATAGTGGATTGCTCATCAATACGGTCAAAGCTATACACGAACGGCTTATCGTTAACGGTTTCTCTTACATCAACTTGGTTATAGTCATCACTGTAGTGAAACGTCAGGTTAATATCGGGATAGCCCATAAAGTCATCCAGATCTCGAACACCTTTAATCGTCACGCTGTTAGTGCTGTAACTTGTCGATAGCGCGGAATACGTTTCCGTTAAATCAAAACTTCCCGCCACAATGCCGTTCGGCACAAGTGAACTCACAATCAGAAACGCATCGTCACCAAGGAAAACACCTTGATGTGGCGACTTATCGACGGGTGTTGTCGCTGGTGCGTCGCTACTGGATGAGCCACAGCCCGCGAGAATGGCTACAAAGGCTAGGGGAATACAACTAAATTTGAGCATGTTAAACGTCCTTATTGTCGGTTGAAGCTATGACTGTATGGGACAAAACCAGTCTGGTAATAAATGGAAACAGCATTTTTAAAGGCATATCTGCCTAATCAGTGAAAGCGCAGCGGTTACATTGGAATATGTGTTAACTCGCCCGACGAATACGTTTCTCTGCGGCTTTCTTCTGACTCTGCTTACATTTCTTCTTATATTCCTTAGTGATAGTCTGCCCAGTGGCTTTTTTGGCACGACGACCGCCTTTAAACGGCAGCTCTGTGAGTGCATTCGTGCGGATTGGGATGTCATCAGGAAGGACGTCTTTATAGAATTGATAGAAAGCCATGGCAGTGCCGAAGATTTCTAGCTCTTTATGGCTAAAAGTTTGACCTGTGGGAGTAATGAAGATGGCGCGTTCTTCATCAAGACGAAAACCAGTCCAGCGATTGTCGTCCGGTAAGTAGCCACGCGAAACAATGATAAGCAGTTTTTCAGCCATAGGGTTTACGGGAATAGCGCCCGATAACCAACGTTTGATCGTGACGGGTTTAACGTGAAAAAACTCAGCGCCTTGCTGGTGATTTTCGAAATACCGCCAATAAAGGTCAACAAAACTCTTCTGTAGCATGTGATTTACCTCGCACAATTCCAATCTGTTTAATAGAAAATCTCGATTGGGTAAGAGCACTTATTGAGGATAACTCGATTGATTCGGGAGGAAAGACAACCACGTCCTAAAGTGGCTCAAAACCCGATTACAGCTTGGAATCCTTGCAAGCGTTTGATAAAGCTAAAGTTCTACAGTAAGTCGTTGATGTTCCATAAATTATTGATATTGAAATAGAAATGAGTCACATATAACTCAAAGCATTTGAATCTGTTAACAATTACCTATCCCAGTGCGCATTAGATATATTATGTTAAATTAGGTATCTAATCTTCATATATGGCCACCAAAACCCTATTCATTACACTGAATCACACTACTTCACTCCCTAAAGTGCGCTTTTTACGGAGTGTTAGTTTTTACTGTGCATTTAACCAGTGTGCCAATTTACCATAAAATACCTAATAACCATTAGATTATCTATCGATTAATCTAATGGTTATTAGGGAAAGATCATTTTAAAGATAAGCCATTATCGTTTATAGAATATGAATGCCAAAATTCGTATTGCTACAAACCTTCAACTTTAGCATGGTTGCTGGCTGCTCAAGACACTCTTCATCAAGAACAGCTTGGGGGTTCAACTGTTCCTTGTGTGTGCTTTAGCATTTCCGTTTATTCGATATACGATGATACTGTTGCTGACACACTCTGCTGCTCGGTCTTCTCTTTGTAAGGAAAGACAAACAACTTAGTTTGTTGTGTGACGTCAGATTTCCATCCTTCATCTTTACTCCGTTCAGATTTTCACTCAAAGCAACGACCGCTCTTAATGTTTGTCTTGTTTATCTTCAGGACTTCATCAAACCTGCTTTGGTTCATCTGTCCTTAACTGTGCTCAGTTTCTTTTTTCAAACAGCAATGACTACGTTTTACCTTTCTCTTGCGAGCTTCCCAGTTTTTGGTAGCTTTTTTCCTTCTATACGCTTAGTGCATGGTCAAAAGACGCAAGTATACAAGACAAAGTAAGTCAATCTGCTAAAATGCGCTCGTTAACTTTTAGAGGTAATACTGATGGAACAAACAGAATTTGAATCACTTGTTCAACAATTAATTCGTCTAGAAAATGTCGGTGACATTTTATCTGCCCTTGTTGGCTGTGAAGAACAAGAAGTCTCTGAAGCCGCACAATCATTACAAGGCAAGTTTCAACTTGCTGAAATGGATGGTGAGAACCGTGTATACCACGTATTCGACCACATTAACGATGACGGTGAATCAGAAGAATTGGCTGAATGGGTCATGAACCAAGGCGATGACATGATCGTATTTATCTCATGGTTTTTCTACTCTCAGTTTGAAATCAAAGATAAAGAGACGTATCAAGCCGCTGGTCTTAAATTAGTTCAGCCTAAAAAGTTAAAATAAGATCGTAGAGAATAAGATGAACAAGAGTTTACTCACCAATATTGTATCGGCGCTATTATTAGCTTTCGGTATTGCTCAAGATAATAATATTGTGTATTTCTGTGGCCTATTTGCGCTTTCAGGCGCTGTCACGAACTGGTTAGCCGTCCATATGCTTTTCGAAAAAGTACCTGGATTATACGGCTCTGGTGTTATCCCAGCTCAATTTGAAGCGTTCAAATCAGCGATCAAAACGTTGATGATGGATGAGTTTTTTACTCGTGAAAACATCGACCGCTTCTTAAAAGCTGAAATGGAAAGCCAAGTATCTCTCGATATCGCACCGGTTGTAGAGAAAATCAATTTTGACTCTACTTTTGATGGCTTAGTGGATGTTATTAATCAATCCCCATTTGGTGGCATGTTAGCAATGGTTGGTGGTGCTGATGCATTAACACCGCTGAAAGAACCATTTATCGACCGCATGAAATCAGAACTGAGTGGCTTAACTCAGCAAGCTGATGTTCAGAACGCTATCGTTGCTCAACTTGAGCAACCAGAAATGATGGACGACATCCAAGCGAAGATTGCTGCAATTATTGAGCAACGATTGAATGAACTGACACCACAATTAGTGAAAGAGATGGTACAGACGATGATTCGTGAACATCTTGGTTGGTTGGTCGTTTGGGGTGGTATCTTTGGTGGACTTATCGGTCTCATTTCCGCGCTAATGATGGGCTAACTCCCCTACACTCCTTTCTTTATTCTCGGTGCCCCTGTACTTACAGGGGCATTTTTTTACTTATCGGATACGTTCATAAATATCAATCGACTTGGTATTTTAACGCTATTTGTGACAGTCCATTCTTGTAAAGCATCCAGGCTGCAGCGCCAGCTAATGTGTTACCAATCGCAACTCCCCAGAATAAGCCAGGAAGTTCACCAAGCTGAGCACCTATCCATAAGCACGGAATAAAAAAGGCGAATAATCGTAAGCTAGAAATAAGCAGTGCACGCATGGATAATGCCAGTGCATTTGTCACTGATACCATCAGCATGCAGACGCCAAGAGGCCCTAAACTAAATGGCACGAGTAACAAATGCATATCGAGAACGGTTCTGACACTCTCTTCGCTCGACATTAAGTCGGATAACCAAGGCGTCAGAATAAAGACGATTATTGCGATAGAGAGCTGCCATATTAGAATGAATGTTGTCGCTATCGTCACGAGCTTCTGAATTTCTCGGATTTTTCCAGCACCGAGTAAGCGCCCTATCATCGGAGGCATAGACATCGTGAGTGCGAGAACAACCACGATGGCGAAAAATTCAAATCTTGAACCCAGCGCCCACGCAGCGACGGCTGTCGTTCCGAAACCAGCAATAAGCTTGGTTGCCAACATCGACGATATTGGCGGAAGCAATTGGCTCATCATCGCGGGTCCCATGATTTTGCCTATTTCGCTAAGGCTGCGAAAAATATTCAAGGTTGCCCAATCAAAACTGATCCAGTGCTTTTGAATTATTTTGGGCATGACCATCGCAACACCGAACCCAAACGCTAAAATGGTAGCAATAGCCGCGCCGTTGATACCTAAATCGAACCAAAAGATGAAGATGGGATCGAGTATTAGGTTGATGGCGCTAGTGATCATCATCATAGTGCCGGGAAGCATTGTGTTGCCATTTGCACGGCAGAGGCTGTAACAAAAATAGAGTACGGCTCCAACCCAAGCACTTGCTAGCCAGACAATCCAGTAACTATCAATAACGCTATAGACAGCTTCAGGCGCACTTAGCATGACTAAAATAGGCTCTCTAATTAACCAAATAGCGCCACAGATGATGGCTACACCTACACTACCAAATAAGATGATAAGCCCACCAAGTTGTTTGGCATATTGGTTTTCGTTGGCACCGAGTGCGCGTGCAATTATCGCCGTTGTCGCAATCCCCAAACCAACCTGTATTCCTATAATGACCATCTGAATCGGTAACGTAAACCCTTGAGCAGCCAAGGGTAACACGCCTAGCTGACCAATGAAGGCACTGTCGACAAGTTGAAAACTCATGAGAGACAGAACACCAAACATCATTGGCCATGTCATTTTATAAAGTTGTCGGCTCAGTGATATTTGCTGAGTCATGGGTACACCTATTTCTATTATTAGCGGTTTAATGGCACTAAATTAATGTGCTTGAAGGGTTTTACGTCTAGGAATTGTAGTTTGTGTCACTCATTTTGGGGCTGAGATATAGAGATAAGGGCAATTATGCTAGATGCAAGGGCTAGTTGAACAAAACACTGGTGTGATTAATGATAAATTGAACTATTTATCGATTAAATGAACAGAAGGCCCATTCCTGATGAGCCTCCCCTATTTACTTAACTGGCTTTAGCAACAATGGCTTTTAAATTGTTGGCGATAGCCTCGTCTTTGATGCGATTACTTTCGATATCAAACGCATCGAAGAATGATGGTACTGATAAGGCATCGATGACTGTCGCACCAAAGAACGGCATTGATCCTTGTGCAGCTGCAAGTACATTTTTTGCTCCTCCTGGGCCCGGGGAGGTAGAAAGAAGAATGACAGATTTGCTTTCGAAAACTTTCTGACGAAGACGAGATGCCCAATCGAAGGTGTTTTTGTATGCCGCGGTAAATGAACCGTTGTGCTCTGCAAAGGAGATGATTAGTCGATCTGCACTGTCTATTTTTGCGAGAAAATCTGAAGCTTGCTGTGGTTGACCTGACGCTGCTTCCCTATCAGCACTATAGATAGGCATCTCAAAATCATTGAGATCTAATACTTCAATGTCAGCATTTTCGAATAAGTTCGCAGTGTATGTCGCCAACTTTTTATTGATAGATTGAACACTGTTAGATGCTCCAAAAGCGATAACTTTCATTCTCTTACCCTTTTTGTTGGTTTGTTGTTACCACAATAGACCCCTTTAATTTAACTTGATAGTGGTATTTTTATACGATCTTATTCAGGATAATTGATTGAATGCTATGCTTGTGTCATTCATAGCTGGAATGCTCTATTCGGAAGCCTTTAGATACAAAAATGGCCTCAATATTGAGGCCATTAGGTAGTAAAACAGATTGTTATATTGCCATTTACTATTGCTGCTTGAGGCTATCTTGCCATAAGCGCTTAAGCCGACTTGGTTTTCGCGATCTTAGACAGGTAGTTAACCCAGCTTTTTGATGAGGCTGATGCTGTTTTTTGATAAGCCAATTGTGCCACTTTCAATGCTTCTGTCGTTTCACCAGTACGGTACAGAACTTGAATCTTAGCGAGCAAAACATGCTCATTGGTTGGGTCATTAACCCTGTTTAGATTCTTTAACGCATTGTCGTAATCACGTTGCTGAAGCTGCAGTTGCGCCAGTTTTAAACGATGCTTATTGTCTTTATCGGCCGCTTTGCTGTAGGTGGCGATGGCTTTGTCCCACTCTTTCGCCATTTGCCAATATGTTCCTAGTGTCGCTAATTCCTGTGCAGACTCTGGCTTCAATGATGCGTAGAGACGTGCCGCTCTATCTGGCATACCTTGCTGCCCATAAAGCTGAACAAGTGATAGCTTATCTTGACGCTGTAACGGTAGCTTATTGTGATGCGCAATGGCGAGTGTTTGCATTGCGGCTTTATGACGACCGAGCTGCATTTGGATACCAGCTAAACGTTGCCACCATGAAACCTCTGTTGGCTCTATTTGTATTAAGGTATCGAGTGTACTTGCCGCGCCTTTCCAATGTTCCAATGGTAGCTGAGAGCCAAGCTTCATGCGGTAGTGCGTGACCTCCATTTCAGCACCAGTCTTTTGAAAATGCTCTAAGCTACTCAGTACTTTTTCCCATTGTTCTAATTGGTAGTGGCTTTGGCTAATTCGAAGCCAAACTAATGACCGTTCCTTTTGCCCTTCGAACGCAGATGTTAACTGGTAGTAGTGTGGCAGTGCACGTTGATATTGTTGCTGCGAAAGCAAAATATCAGCGAGCATTTGTCGTGTGGTGTTGGTTAACCCCTCTTCCAAAGCATTACTTTCAACGGCGCTTTTAAGGTGCTTAACAGCAAGTTCATATTGCTCATCTTGCCAGTAAAAGACACCCAGCATTCTATCAACATAGGCTTTATCAAAAGCACGGGATGGGTTCATGTTTGCAAGAATAACAATCGCTTCATCAACTTTATTATCTTGTTGGAGGTTTTGCGCTCGCTGAACGCGGGTTGCTGTCTGCTGGGCAAGTTCATTGGCAGAAACGAAAGGTGAAAGCGTTAAAGTGAGCGCAAGTGCGGCTAAGAAAGTCTTCATTTTGGTAATTTGAACTCGATAGTAACCATTCTTCCTGGCTGTTGTACTGCAACACCATCAATGATTTGTGGTTGATACTTCCAACGACGTAAAGCTTGCATTGCCTCTCGCTCAAAGATGCGTTTTGGCTCCGCTTCAACCACTTCGATATCTGTTGGACGGCCTTGTTCATCTATCGTAAATGACAGTGTCACTTGTCCTTCAAGCCCCTGTCGCTGAGCACGAGTTGGGTAACGTGGCTCTACACGGTATAGTGGCATCACTTGCTGGTTATTAGCAATCACGCCAACGTCACCAAAGTTTGGCATAGCGATATCAATGCCCGTTACTGCCGTCGATAAATTTAATGATGGCGTGGCTGGCACAGAGTTCAAGTTAACTGCAGCCTGAGCTTGTGCTGCTGGTGCCGCTTCAGGCGGTGGCTCTGGTAAGTCTGGCTGTTCTGGTACGGTTCGCTGACGTCGTTGAATATGCTCTTCTTGCTCAAGCATGACCATGTTGAAACTTAGCGGTGAGTTATGTTCACGTTTGTCTGTATCAACAGGGTTTACCATCCAAGCCATGAACGTAAATAAACCTAGGGCTGAAAGAATGGCAAGAGGGAATGCTAATAGTAGACGTCCCATCGTTACAACTGCTCCGCCGCTAATGCGATACTTTCAATACCGGCACCTTTCGCTGCATCCATCACTTTAACAACGGTGCCGTTATATGCATGCTCGTCGGCTTGGATGACTAATGAGGTATTTGGCTTATCTAAGAGTAGATGTTCAAGGGTTGCTTGAACGCGCTCAACATCAATCATTCGTTTATCGATAAAAATATCGTTGGCAGCCGTAATCGCGACAAAAATGCCCGCTTCTTTTTGACTCGCAACGTTACTGGCTTGCGGACGATTAACCTCAACACCAGATTCATTCACGAATGAGCTCGTGACGATAAAGAAAATCAACATGATAAAAACGATATCTAACATCGATGTTAAATCAACTTGTGCTTCTTCACGCGGTTTCGCTGGTCGACTTAAGCGCATTGTTCACCACCCCTAAGTAGTTTTTCCATTTTAATTTCTCGCATATCGCATGCCTTAATTAATCGAGCATGGACAAACATCCCTGCTAGTGCTGCAACCATTCCAGCCATTGTTGGTAAGGTTGCCATTGAGATGCCAGATGCCATCAATTTGGGTTGGCTACTGCCAAGTGTCGCCATAATATCAAAGACGGAGACCATGCCTGTCACCGTGCCGAGTAGCCCTAGCATTGGACAAACTGCCACAAGCACTTTGATGAGGTTCATATGTTGGTTCAAAACGATATGAGCTTCACTTAACATGCCGGCTTTAACAGCATGAGCATGCCAACTTTCGAAATTTTTGCGATGTTGCCACTTGTTCAGCCACTCTTTACGCATATTCGGCCATGTAAGAGACAGAAAAAGTACGCGCTCTATCACCAATAACCACGTTAATACGACAACGGCGGCCAAGATCCAAAGAACCTGACCTCCCTGCCCCATAAAAGCGGTCAAACGCAGCCACCAACCCTCTGTTAACGGGGATGACAACAAGCTCGCTTCTATGATGTTCATGCAGTCGCAAGCTCCGGCGCTGTTTGTTGAGGAGACACAGTGTCAGCATGTTCAGCACGCTGAGCCACTAAGCTAATACCTTGTTTTTCTAAGACACTCTTAATATTGTCAACTTTCGTGCTGAGTAAATTGTGCGTCAATAGCAATGGCATCGCGGCAACAAGCCCTAATACCGTGGTAATCAATGCCATTGAAATACCGCCAGCCATAATGGTTGGGTCGCCATTACCAAATTGAGTGATCACTTGGAAAGTTTCAATCATACCCGTAACCGTACCCAGCAGACCTAGCATTGGTGCTATAGCAGCAAGAAGCTTGATCATCGATAAGCCTTTTTCTAGACCTTGTTGCTCATCAATCACTTGCTCTAGGAGTCTTAGCTCTAGTGCTTCTACGCTACGACTTTTTTCTGCATCATAAACAGAGAGGATGCGCCCTAAAGGGTTGTTTCCTGGAGTTTTCGGGTTTTTAAGTTGTTTGCGGATCTTGGTTGCGATAATTGTCAGCTCTACACCACGGTATAGGCTGATGATCAATCCAGTAATCAATAAACCGATAATGATTTTCCCGACAATCCCACCGTTCTCCAATCGCTGCTTAAGGTCTGGCACGTTGGCTAATTGCGCGAGGATGTCTCCTCGAGAAGGGTCGACTGGAAGTAATTGTACTTCTCCACCATTGGCTACTGAGTTCAAGGTAGGTGCATTGTCTGGTTGACGAGGGAAGTACTGAGCGTTATCGCCGTGCCACTTCATGTAACCGTGCTCACCTAAAAGACCAATGGCGCCTAAGCGAATACCAGACTCGGTGTTCGCTACCCCAGTGCCACTGGCTACCGGTAAGTCAACATGTGCGATCTGGCTACCTGCGACAACTTGTTCTTGCATGCCCAACCACATACCAGTGAGTTGCTGAATCGTTGGTAGCGTGCGCGCTGCAATAATGTCAGTAATTACATCATTATGAGACTGTTGGTCGACCGCAGTGACAGAGTCATCGAGGTCAATTTGTAGGTCTTTTGCTGTTTGTCTAACGACCCCAAATAGCTCACCCAAGCTGCCAGTTTCAAGGCGTAGGGCCTCTTCTTGCACTGCTAGTTGATGTTCATTGTCACTAAATAACTGACTTAATGCCTCGATTTCTGAATCTAGTGCATTTTTAGCGGCAGATAAGCGGTCGCGTTGCTGCTTAAAGTCTGCTTCGGTGCCCGTAAAATCAGAGATGCGTTCTTGGTTAATTGTTTTCTCGGCTTGGTAAGCCTCTTGTGTCGCTGTTTGTACCGCAGACACTGAAAATGCACTAAAGCATGTCGCGAATAAAATAGCGTGAGTCGTTTTTTTAACGACATTATTAGAGAAAAGAAGATTGTAAAGCATTATTGTCCCATCCCCTTAGCTGAAACTGGTAAGGTAAGTAATGAAGGCGCGACTTGACGATTAGCGAGCGCGAAGGCGTGACCAATATCTTTTGCTTGTTGGTTATCAACCGCTTCCCACTGCTGAGAAGGATCGTTCCATGTCCAAAAGTGGTTGTTGTCTAGACTTTTTGCGACTAGCACAATACGACCTACGTAAAGGATATCCACACGACGAGTTTCACCGGTAATCTCGACAGGAGCTTGATAAGTACCGAGTTTAGTGCCGTAATCAATCTCGATTTGCCACGCCTCAAGAATACGTCGGTATTTTTCGGCATCGGCAACGTCTGCTTGCGTCATCATGTTTTCAAGTCGCTGTATTCTATCGCGTCGTTGCTCACTGCGTAGCGGTCGGTCGTTCTCTACGATCGTTTTAAGACCATCAAGCATGCGATACATCAGAGGCACTACGCCCTGACGTGTCGTTTTTATCTCTTCAATTTGATTTTCTAAACTGACAAGCTCACTGGCTTGGTTTTGAGTTAACGTCTGTAGGTGGTCGCGGTATATAGAAAGGTTGTCTATCTCCTGCTGAAGCTGTTCGAGTTCAGCACGATATTGTAGTGTTTTCTCTGCGCTTGCATCGACCTTAGCTTGTGCCGCTACGGCTTCATTTTGGCTGCGAGTTTCAATACTACGTGCGCTATCTAGGGAGGCATGGCTCGTCGCTGTTATGCTTAACAGCGAGATGAGCAAGAGACGTTTTCTAAATTCCATGATATCCAACAGATTAATTAAGTGAGCAAAACTCCCTCCACTTTAAATGAAATCAATTATCATTTAAAGAGTTAAAGTACATTGATTATCATGAATTAGTTCGCACAAGTTACGGTTATGTATATATTTAATCGAAATCATATGCGATGTGATTATTTAGATACTATCGCCCCTTGCTCTATCCTACTTGTTAACATTCGTTATATTGGACTGGCGTGATACTAACCAGCTTGCAATCGTCCATAAAGTGTTTGATATAGCCCCGGTGCAGAGACAAGCTCATCATGACTCCCCGACTGGCTGACTTTCCCATCTTCGAGTACATAGATAATATCCGCTTGCTTAACGGCTGAGAGTCGATGCGCGACGATGAGCGTTGTTCGTCCGACCAAGAACTCATTCAATGCTTGATGTAATGCTGCTTCCGTTGCGGTGTCTAATGCCGATGTGGCTTCATCCAATATGACAATGTCAGGGTTTGTGAGAATCATTCTAGCAATGGCTAAACGTTGTCGTTGTCCGCCCGACAGACGAATTCCTTGTCGACCTAATTGAGATTCTAATCCGTCAGGCAGTTTATCGGTTACATCTGTGAGTTGTGCAACTTGTAATGCTTTCCATAAATGTTCATCACTATATTGTTCATCACCGAGCGTCAGGTTTTGACGGAGTGTATCGTTAAAGATCATCGGCTGTTGAAGTACTACCGCCATTTTATCGCGAAGTGCTTCATAGCTTACGTCTTCTATCTCCAAATCGTTAATGCGTATCTCACCACGATCTTTTTGGTAAATCCCCATCAATACTTGAATGAGTGTCGATTTACCGCCCCCAGAGGCACCAACAAGAGCGACTCTTTTTCCTGCTGGTACTGTCAGATTAAGACCCTGTAGCACTTGGCGCTCATCATCGTAAGCGAAATGAAGATCTTTAAATTCTATCTCCACTTGGCGATCGGCCTTAAAAGGATTCACTTTTGCCACAGGGCGATTTTCTTCTTCCAATGACAGCAGCCCATTGAGCCTTTGAATTGCCGCTGATGCGCTGAACCACGCATATTGAATACCAAGTAACTCTTGAACTGGCGATAGCATAAACCACAGGTAACTGAATACGGCGAAGATCTGTCCAATACTGAGATCGCTAAATAGCACCATGATCATTGCTGCACCACGAAAGACCTCAAATCCAATGAGAAACATTAGAAATGACATTCTATTTGCAGCCTCTGACTTCCATGCATAATGATCAGCGTCGTAACGTATAGACTCAGCATCTTGTTTGAGTGACTGTAGGTAATCTCTTTCTCGATTTGCTGCACGCAGCTGATACAGCCCCTCTAATGTCTCAACGAGGCGCTGTTGAAAACGTTCAAATGATTGGTTCTCTTTTTTCTTGAGTGTTTTAACACGGCGACCCAATGTGCGAGAAAGGTAAACAATCACGGGGTTAAGCAGTAGGATAAATAACCCTAGTCGCCAGTCAATCCAGAGAAGAATGCCTGCTGTGCCAATGATCGTAAGAATACCGATGACAAAGCGGCTCAACGTATCGCCTACGAATTTATCAATCGTCTCAATATCAGTGACAAGGTGTGAGGTAATCCCTCCACTCCCTTTTTCTTCATATTGACGCATGCTTACTCGCCCCAGCTTATCTAAGAGCTGTTGACGAATAACGCAGGTGAGCGATTTAGACACCAAAGTAAACTGACGACTTTGAAGAATGCCCAGTGCTTGGCTTGTTGCTCGCATAACAATCACAAGCAATAGCGCAAACACGATATAGACCGTAGGTTGCTGTAGGTGACCCGGTAACAGCGAGTTCATCATCGCTATGCCCTGTGCGGGTTGGTCAAGGAGAACTTCATCAACCATTAAGGGCAATAATAACGGAATGGGTACGCTAATCAGTGTTGCTATGAAAGCAATGATGTTTGCCATGATAAGCTTGGATTTATGCTTTGATGCTTCTTGCACTATCCAGCGGGTTGAAAGAGAGGTTAACTTTTCATCGTTCATTAATACGTCCCTATGATTGATGTATTAGTGTGAAGATAACGTGGGTCCACTAATTGGTGTGCTTTACACAGCATAAACACCACTATGGAGAATCGCGAGATCATTATTTGCTAGCGCATGGGTTAAGAACGTAGCGCTTCACAAGAATCTAGAGTGAATGGCTTCTTTGCTGGAGTGAGAAAATATTGGGGCATATCATACAAATTATATGTAAGAGTGCAATTGATAATTAATTTCATTATCAGTTGAGGGTGCGAAGAGTGCGCTTTTTTTCTACTTCCCACTTTTTCGATGGTTCATCCTGTAGCTCTAGGCTGTGTTCGTGACATCGTCACCTCACCTGCGCAACAAATAGACAGATTTTATTGCCAGTGATATAGAATGAATGTCATCAAAATCTTGTTTAGTGTATGATTCGCCGTGATTAACTTATCTAGTAAAGTAGTAGCATTGTGACCGAACAAGAATTTAGACAAAAATTGACCGAACTTGGCTTTCATGGCCAGAAAATGCGCGTTGTACGTGTCGAGCCTATGAGTGCAGAGTTATTAGAAGCGTCTACGACCAATGAAGGTGAGTGTTTCTATAACAGCTATATGAATGTGATTTACGGTAAAGGTGAGCGTTATGTGCTTGGTTACCGCAATGAAGAGACGCCTGTTGATCACGCGATTATTCGTATCGGCGACCAATATTTTGATCCAACTTTGCAAGCAGAGTTACCCGAGTTCTCTGGCTACGATTACGCTATTCTGACAGAATTTACTGTGTTCGATATGATGACACATGCAAAGTCAAATAAAGACTTCCCACCTGATGTTGCTTACTTGATGAAAAAGAAAAGCAAATTCAAGAATGTCATTGCTTAATCCCTGTTACGTTAACTTATGAGGCTCCCCCCTCATAAGTTACACGACACTACTTTTCCCCTTCGGTATTCTTCCATTCTTAACCTTACGCCTATTCAGCCTTTGTTCTTTTCCACGGAATTAACAGTAAACTTTACTTAAAACATACAAGTTATAGTGCGTTAGGGTATGTAAAACCAAGTTAACTCTATTCAAGAGACGAAATAGGAAAGCCACCGAAGTGACTTTCCTATTGTTATCTATTTACTGTGAGGCAAGCCTAACATGCATCAATAGCATTTTTGATACGCTTATCGGATATCGGGTAAGGTGTGCCTAATTGCTGAGCGAAGTAACTCACACGAAGCTCTTCAAGCATCCAACGAATTTCTTTCACACTATCAGGTGCGGTCTGGCCCTTCGGAATCTTGTTAAGAAGCTCTTTGTAATCCTTTGTGACCGACTCTACTTTCAGCATGTGGGCTCGATCACGATTAGGGTCAATAGGAAGCTTCTCCATTCTTCGTTCTACCGCACGCATGTAACGCAAGATGTCAGGAAGACGCTTCCAACCACACTCAGTCGCAAAGCCTTTGAAGATAAGCCCTTCAACCTGAGCTTTGATGTCAGATAGCGCAAACGCCATCGTGAAATCAATTTTCCCTTTTAGCTTCTTGTTAATTTGGAAGGCGGTTGTCAAAATTTCTTCGACTTGCTGGGCAATCTCAACGACGGTATCCCCTAACTCAGCGCGAACATACTCTTTACGAGCATCGAAGTCATCACTGTTCCATGCTACACCACCTTGTGACTCTAGCAACTTATCGATACCACAAGCGATACAGTCATCAATGAGATCCAGCACTTTGCCGTAAGGGTTAAAATACAGACCTAATTTAGATTTATTCGGTAAATTAGAATGCAGATATTTAATTGGCGATGGCACATTAAGGAGAATCAATCGACGCTGCCCCTGTCGCATGGCACTCATCTGCTCTTCAGCGGTTTCAAATAGCTTAATGCTGACAGAGTCTTTATCATCCACAATGGCTGGGTATGCTTTTACATCAAACCCACCACGTTTTTGCTGATAGCGCTCTGGAAGTTCACCAAAGGTCCAGTGCTTCAAACCTTGCTGCTCAATATCATCGTCCGCTACTTTAGATAGCGTCTCTTGCACTTTCTCTTTCAAGCCATCTTTCAGTGAATAGAGATCTTTGCTCTCTTTCAGCTTACGATTACGATGGTCGACAACACGGTACGTCACTTTGAGGTGATCAGGAATCGCTTCTAGTTTCCAGTCTTCTCGCATTACCGTTGTGCCGGTAATCTGCTTCAATGCCTTTTCTAAACCATCGAGCAATGGCATTGACAACGCTTCAAGACGAGATAAAGCGGCATCCGCATAGTTTGGCGCTGGTACAAAATTACGGCGGACTGGTTTTGGCAGTGATTTGATCAGTGCAACCACTAATTCATGGCGTAGCCCAGGGATCTGCCAATCAAACCCATCGGTTTCAACTTGGTTTAGTACCGGAAGTGGTACATGTACAGTGACACCGTCACTACCTTCGCCCGGCTCAAACTGGTAACTCAATTTCAGCTTTAAGTTACCTTGGTGCCAGAAGTTAGGGTAATCAAGATCGGTGACATGGCTGGCATCGCCACGGAACAGCATCTCTTTTTCAAAGTTAAGCAACTCTGGATGAGTATGACGCTCTTTCTTCCACCACGTATCAAAGTGACGTCCTGAGACGGCTTTCAAATCAATACGCTGATCGTAAAACTCAAACAGTGCGTCATCATCAACCAAAATGTCACGACGGCGAGATTTATGCTCTAGCTCTTCGACTTCTTGCAGTAGCTTTCTATTTTGTTTAAAGAAGGCATGTTTAGTCTCCCAGTCCCCTTCGACCAATGCAGAGCGAATAAATATCTCACGGCTCAGCGTTGGATCAATGGCACTGTAGTTCAGCTTACGCTTAGGCACGATTGGAATACCGTACAACGTCACTTTTTCAAATGCTTGTACAGCAGCTGCACGTTTTTCCCAATGCGGCTCACTATAGCTGCGCTTAATGAGATGACCGGCTAAAGGCTCTACCCATTCAGGTTGGATTTTCGCGCCAATGCGCCCCCATAACTTTGAGGTTTCAACGAGCTCAGCCACCATCACCCACTTCGGTTGCTTCTTAAAAATCGAAGAACCTGGGAAAAGGTTAAAGCGAGCATTACGTGCCCCTTGATATTCATTTTTTTCTTGGTCTTTCAAACCAATATGCGACAACATACCCGCTAACAGTGCGGTATGAACCGCTTGATAGCTTGCAGGTTCATCGTTCGCTCTTAGTTCTAGTTCGCGCACGACTTGACGAATTTGGTAGTGAACATCTTGCCACTCACGAACACGCAAATAGTTAAGGTAGTCTTTCTTACATTGCTTACGGAATTGATTACTAGACAGCTCTTTCTGCTGCTCTTTGATGTAATCCCATAAATTTACAAACGCGAGAAAATCTGACTCTTTATCAAAGAAACGACGGTGTTTTTCATCCGAGGCTTGCTGCTTCTCCATCGGGCGCTCGCGCGGATCTTGAATCGACAACGCCGCGGCAATAACCATGACTTCTTTTAATGCGCCATACTTATGTGCTTCTAACACCATACGCGCTAAACGTGGGTCAATCGGTAGGCGAGCCAACTGGCGACCAAGTTTAGTCAGGCGTTTTTTCGGGTCCTCGACCTGACCATTAATAGCACCTAGCTCTTGTAGGAGTCGAACACCATCTTGGATGTGACGGCGATCTGGTGCTTCAACAAATGGGAACGCTTCGATGTCACCTAAGCCAATCGATGTCATCTGTAAAATAACAGAGGCTAAGTTAGTACGAAGAATTTCTGGATCGGTAAATTCTGGGCGAGAAAGAAAATCATCTTCTGAATATAAGCGAACACAGATACCTTCTTGTACACGACCACAACGGCCCTTACGTTGGTTTGCGCTCGCTTGAGAAATCGCTTCAATCGGGAGGCGTTGTACTTTCGTTCGATAGCTGTAGCGGCTAATCCGAGCAGTACCTGGGTCAATTACATATTTAATGCCCGGTACGGTCAACGATGTTTCTGCCACGTTAGTCGCCAAGACAATGCGACGTCCCGAGTGGCTTTGGAATACACGGTTCTGCTCATTGGCAGCCAAACGTGCATAGAGCGGTAATATTTCGGTATCACGCAGATTGCGTTTATTTAACGCATCAGCCGTATCACGAATTTCACGCTCACCATTCATGAAGATAAGGATATCCCCTAGCCCTTCATCACAAAGCTCATCCACTGCATCAAAAATGGCTTCCATTTGGTCGCGGTCGTTGTCATCGCCGTCTTCACTAATTGGACGGTAACGCACATCCACTGGATAAGTACGCCCAGAGACTTCAATAATTGGTGCATTATTAAAATGTTTAGAGAAACGCTCTGGATCAATGGTAGCCGACGTAATGATGACTTTTAAATCTGGACGCTTTGGCAGTAGCTCTCGTAAATAACCCATGATGAAATCGATATTCAAGCTACGTTCGTGTGCTTCATCGATAATGATGGTGTCATATTGATTTAAGAAACGATCGTTCTGAATTTCAGCCAGCAAGATACCGTCAGTCATCAATTTAACTTGGGTTTGATCTGAAACCTGATCGTTAAATCGAACCTTATAGCCCACTTGGCTACCCATTTCGACTTCAAGCTCTTCTGCGATGCGGTTTGATACTGAACGTGCGGCTAAACGTCGAGGCTGAGTATGTCCAATGGTACCGAACTTGCCGAGGCCAAGTTCTAGACAAATTTTAGGCAGCTGGGTGGTTTTACCCGAGCCCGTCTCACCCGCAACAATCACTACCTGGTTATGTTTAATGGCTTCGGCAATGTCGTCTTTCTTTTGACTAACAGGAAGCTGCTGTGGGTAGTTGATCGTAGGACGATTGGCTTCACGAAGTTGAGCAACTTGCATCGACTTTGCCATGTCTAACGCAATTTCATCAAACACTTTGTGCTTGGCGTCAGCATTTCTAATTCGGGCCGCGCCTTGAATTCGCTTACTTAAGCGAAAACGATCGCGGATCATGCAGTCTTTCAGCGCTGCACGGAGGTTTTTATCGGTATTCTGAACAGAATCGGAAGGCGTATGACTCACAATGATTCCTGTCTCTCTAATGCTTACAAGAAAATTGCGCGGATTTTACCATATATGCCAGTGAAAGTATTAGAAAACGGCGATAGCCCCATGAATACAAAGCATCAACGAAGTGCTTTAGGAATATCAGCGACTTCGCAGCTTATTTATTCAAAAAACAACGCTATGTAAGACAAAAAAGAGCACCATGCTAATCACTGTCGTCAATAAAACATTTGCCGTTTTCCATGCGATGATAACGGCGAGTATCCCACTGATAAAATAGGGATTGAGCAATGGCAAAAATGCTTGGGTTTCGCCACCTAAAAACATGATAGGTGCAAGTATAACGGTGAGAATAGCTGGGCTGGAATATTTCAGAAAGCGCTTCACTTCTTGACTCAGCCTGACAGGAAGATTGGGCTCAAGAAAAAGGTAGCGACTCAAGAATACCACGACTGCCATTGCCACAATGGAAAGTAATACCATTATTTTTCTCCCAAGCGTTCTGCTAGATAGCCTGCCAACATCGCCACTGCACTTGCGAGTATCAATGCTCCCGGTATTTGCCAATGATGAAAGGCAACCGAACTAAGCAATGCCACAATAACCGTGAGTAAAATAGGCTTTGTTTTGACGTGTGGAACAACTAACGCGATAAAAGTAGCAACAATAGCAAAGTCTAAACCTAAAGCGTCCAAGTTAGGGATGTACTTGCCTGCAACGATGCCAACAAAGGAGGCAATATTCCATATGAGGTAAAAACTAAATCCTGCCCCTAATGAAAAGTAACGATTAAAATGACTTTGTTGATGACCAATCAGCGCAAACAGCTCATCGGTTAATAGAAAGCCCAATCCAAGGCGCCATTTAAGCGGTAATGGCGTGACCGTGTCACGCATAGCGACACTATAAAGCAAATGTCGAGACGTAATGAAGAACGTCGTTACAAGCATGGTTACCATGGTTGCACCTGACTTTATCATGCCAATGGCAACAAGCTGCGCAGCGCCTGCAAACAAAATCGCAGACAGAGCTTGAGCCTCAAGAAGCACTAATCCTGACTCAATGGCATACGAACCAGCCAGTAATCCCCATGGTATAACGGCAATACTCAGTGGCATCATGGCGAGTGTGCCCTGCCACATATGCCTCCAGCGGCTTTTCTCTTCTTGAATGGTAACTTCTGCCATTTTGCTTCCTTGCATTTAATCCTTATTGACTCATCGAGACTTGCTCATGATGCCTCGGTGAGGCTTTCATCATAGTAAGCGAAAAACAGTGTTGTTTGTATGAAGTTGTCATCATACACGCCCCCTGACACGTCGCCCTGACACATCATGCTGCGTACAAACAAATAACCCCAGCATCATACTGGGGTTATTCTTCAACTCAACACACCGCAAAGCAGCAAAAGGCAGCAAAGCACAGGGCTATGCTGCCTTTTGCTGTTGATCTTTTCTCATTATGTTTCTTTATTTCTCGCGTTTATGCGACCAACGCATTCGGTGCGGCATCGAGCTCATCTTTAACGAGGTTATTTAACCAGCGTCGACCGTATATGCGGTGTACCGTTAAACCAATTTTAACGATTTCTTCAAGTAGCACGACGGCCATTACCATATCGAGCGACCATCCCAGCACAAGACCGGTATAAAATGCCAGCGGTATCCCAACCCCCCATTGTGCGAATAAGTCGATAAATATGGTGTACTTGATATCACCACCACTTTTCAACACGCCGCCAATACCCACCATGTTAAAGACCTTGAGACAAAGACCGACTACCATCACCATGGTCACGTTCAGTGCCAAACTCACATCGGGGAGGTTTGTCAGCGACAATGCATACCTAACGTGCCCATTCATTAGCACAATCATCAATGCTAACACCACGGCCAATGACACCGCACAGGCAAGCAACCACCAGGATTGGAAATAGGCACGATTATAGTTATCGGCACCCAGTTCATGGCCTAATATTGTCGCAGCGGCAACCGCAAAGCCAATAAATGCAGAGATCAATACACCTTCGATTGGGCTTAGTAAGCTGATAATAGCTAATTCTGATACCCCTAACTGGCCGATAATCAAGTTATAAACCAAGATACCCATTGCCCAGCCAGAATCGTGCACGATCATCGGAATAGCGACTTTACAGTACTTCACTCTCGCCGATTTTTTCCAAGCATCAGCGCCTTCTTCAACTTTTGGTAAAATATCGGCATGGTAACGTTTAGCAGCCCAAAGCAGCATAATCATTTGTATAAAGCGCGAGACCGTTGTACCGATAGCAGCACCTGCAACGCCCATTTCAGGGAAGCCAAATAACCCAAAGATTAATAGTGCATTCAGTGTTGCATTAATACCCACAGCAATAAGGCCAATGACCGTTGGTAGCCTTGCTTCACCCACAGAACGCATAGCCGCTTCGAGCGGAACAACAATGGCTGTCGCAATGATACTAACGCCAGTTAAGAACAGGTATTCTGTTGCATACTGCACGAAGTGTGAATCATCAGTCACAACCTGAACAATTTGTTGTGGAATAACGCTATATAAAACCGCAAATGGTACGCAGAAAGCGACAGAGACGACCCATGTTTGAAGGAGTGTTCTTCTTACTCCTTTCATATTACCTGCACCAAAAAATTGTGATGCCAAAACGCTGACTGCACCACTGGCACCCACAACCATCAGTAGGTTAAAGAAGAAGATTCGGTTACCCACACCGACAGCGGCAACTTGGGCTTCACCAAGCTGCGACACCATTAATACATCGACCAAACCAAGCAGAGCAAAAAGCATGCATTGCAGTGATACAGGTAATGCTAAGCGCATTGTTTTTTGCCAAAACTGCTTATCAGCAGAAGATTTCCAAGTATGCATTTTTTGCCCCCTTTTTTTCGTTGGTGTGAATAAGATCATAACGCTTGTTTATGTAAATCTCTTATGCTATATCATCAAAAAACTTTGCGAGACTATCATATGGGTTGGCCAGAACATTTCCATATCTCAGACACATCAAGGCAACTGATCATCGACCGCTCTCAGGTTTACGCACTAGACAATAACCAAATTGTCCAAATCGGTTATGCTTATGCGAGAGATTATTTCGATATCTCAAGAAGACACAGTGACAAACAAATCGTTCTATTCAGTATCAAAGGTCAAGGGATAGTCACAACCCCTGAGCACCACCATGTTATGACATCGAATACGATTATCTATTTACCCGCTGGCCAGCCACACCGTATTTTGCTGGATAGTCCACAATGGGAGTGTTGCTGGATCGTGCTAGAGCCTGAGAGTGATTGGACCGCTAAACTTCCGAGAGATACACAGTTCAAAGATAGTGCTAACGCCGAGCTAGTAAGGCATATCATTGACTGCATCCACCATAGCTTACATGCTGGCTATCCCATCACCGACCAACTTACTGGACTGCAAGTTGAGCAACTGCGTGTACTCGCGACACACCGTCTGCCCAGCACTATGACACATAGCCAGATCCGTCTACAAAATGTCTTTCGTCGTGTTCAGCAACAATTGCACCGTGATTGGTCTGTCAGTGATTTAGCAAAGCTCCATCCCTGCTCCGAACCTCATTTTCATCGACTATGTCAAACCTATTTTGGCCACTCTCCCATCGCTCAACTGACTAAGCAACGCATGGAGCAAGCGAGTCAAATGTTGCTCAATTCTGACGTTCCCATTCAACATATCTGCGAATCCGTCGGTTACCCCAATCCTGCCAACTTCAGTACTCGATTTAAAAAGTGGAGTACATTTACGCCTCGCGAATATAGAGCTAGGTTTAGTTAATAGGCAGACGAGGGGTTCAGCTTTATTAGTTCACGATTACTACGCCCTGTAAGCAACTTTTGTACATTCTCAATGTCTCAAACAAAGCCAACAGAAAACTAAACAACGCGAGTAAGGTCATGTTTACACAACTTAAGACACTTTTTAGACAGTTAACAGAAGAAGGCGGTGAAGGCGGCGTGGTCGATACGCCAACTCTGCAGGTCGCCATGGCAAGCTTACTGTGTGAAGTATCCCGAGCTGACAACAGTGTCGATGACGAAGAAAGACAAGCTAAAGTCCACCAGCTGACACGCCTACTTGATATCAATGACACCGAAGCGGTTGAGCTATTACAAAAGGCAAATACTGCTGCTGACAGTTCGGTATCGCTGTATGACTTTACCTCTAAACTGAGAAGCTTAGAACAATCAGAACGCTACTTACTAATAGAAGCCATGTGGCAAGTCGCTTATGCCGATGGTGTATTAGATCCCCTCGAAGAAGCTGTGATTCGTCAAGTCTCTGATCTGATTTATGTCGATCATAAAGATTTCATTCGTGCCAAGCTTGCCGCTCAAGCAAAGTAGTACACCTTCCCCACATGCTGTGTACCGATATCGTCGCATTTCGCAACAAATCGGTATGCAGATTTGCAAACTCGTACTCTAAATAAAAATTCGATGCCATTATTAAACATGGCAGACTCTAACACGCATTTTTCTCGCGTTCTTCTAGGTATAACGATTGCATAGCCAGTACAGGTTTGACTGTATAGGTACTTCGATGCAACAGTTAGTGCGAATTTTCTTAGTGTTCACTCTCGCTATGAGCGTTACATCAGATATCGATGATCTTGCCCTAACGCGTATCATTTATGAGTCACATTATAAGTTTAAGTTTAAGCTTAAATTTCAAGATCTGGTAGAAATACCTCTATCAAATCAACAATCAAACTGGTAAACAGCGTCACTATTTGCTATAAGGCAGGTGTTACTTCCATTTGAGAGAAGCATCTAAATCATGAAATCGTTTAGAATAATATTAGTTGTCTTTTGTGTGTTATTTTATTTGACGAACTTCACTCAGTTTGAACTCTTAAACCCTTTACGTTCCTTACAGTATGAGGCTCTCACTTTAATTAAGAGCTACTTTGGCTCCAGTGATATCCCCTTCTAAATCGCAAACCTATCTACACGATACAAAATTTTATTTGTGAACTGTCTGTAACTAAATTCTTTTAGAGACATATCTCTCATTCTGTTTTGCACAGAAGAAAACACAAATCACAGTTCAACTTCTTTATTAATATCTCAATCAAGTAATTCTGCCTTGATCACATTATGTAGGAGTAGCAGTTAAATATAGTCTTTCCGATTCTTATTCATAATTATAAAAATATAAAATTAATAATACGGTGAACAACATGAATAAAGAACTTCATTTAAAGGAATAGACGAAATGAAAATATCTAAACTTGCTAGTGCTACCATGCCAATTATTGCTGCTTTAGCACTGTCTGCATGTAACGATAGCAGTTCCGATAATAGCGACGTGGAAAGTGGGAAAAGTGCCACAATTCAATATTATGATGTCGCTGCATCAACACAGAAGTCAACTAGTGACTATGCCAATTTTAGTCTACACATATGGAACAATGCCGAATGTGATATGGCAGCAGACAGAGTAATTGGTGACAATCTAGGCGGTTGGGACGCGGTTTCGTTTACACCAACAAGTGTTGATGAAAATGGGCCTATATGGGAAATACCCCTTAATAGTAATAATACAAACTGCTTAAACTTTATTGCTCGACAGCAATTAGATGGCTCGCAGAGTAAATTACATTCAGATGATTTAAAATTTAATTACACCCAATATGAAGACAGCGCTGGTTATATAACACTAGGAAAAGATGATATATTTGCAACGCTACAAGATGCCATTGACTCAGTGACTGGTGTAGCGGGTGCCTCCGCTCATTGGGTTGATAGTGAAACGCTATTGTGGAGTGGCGGTGATTCTTCTGATGATATTCGACTCTATTATATCGACCAAGGCTTTAATCATGAGGAACTTGATAAAGCTTCTTATCTATCTCTTAAATCAGGCTCTATCAGCGAAGAAGTTCAAGCTAAGTTTCGCCATTTAACCGGTTTAACTGCTTACCACATAGACTTTGATGGAATCACGGCAAAAGATCTTATCAGAAAAGAGCTTGTCGTCGTTGCAATGAAAAGTGATGAAACAGTCTTAGCAGGAACCCAAGTCCAATTCGCAGGAGCCCTCGATGATCTCTACGCCGCTAAGGCAAAAACATTAGCGTTCGGTGCCGTTATTGATGGAAACACAACCTTCACACTATGGGCTCCTACTGCACAATCCGTTAGCCTTGTTTTATTCGATGACAGCAAAACACAAACTTCAAAAGTGGCAATGACTTTTGATGTCGATACAGGGGCATGGGTATCGTCTTCAGCATCCGCTCCCCATGGCACATTTTATCGTTATGAGATTGAAGTTTACCATCCACAATCTCGAAAAATTCACACGTACCAAGTTACAGACCCTTATTCACTAAGTTTAGCGATGAACTCTGAGCTCTCTCAAGTCGTTGACATGACACACTCAGACATCACACCATCAGGTTGGGACAGCTTACAACGTCCTCACAATCAAGTAGATCTGGCGCAAATGGTCATTTATGAGTCACATGTTCGTGACTTCTCAGCAATGGATAGTAGTGTTGAAAACAAAGGGAAATACTTAGCGTTTACTGAAGATGGCAGTGTTCCCGTTGAACACTTGAAATCACTGGCAGAATCAGGTGTCACACATTTACATCTACAACCTGTTTTTGATATCGCTACGATCAATGAAGACCCTGAGCAAACCATCGACATTAATGACGCTGGTAGTTACGCCAAACTTTGCATGATTAATAGTGCATTACAACAACATGAATCATTTGGACAACGTTGCTCCGAAGACGCACTGACAGTTGCTCAAGCGCTTGCTGATTTACTCCCTTCAGATTCACCTGAAAACCCTGTAGTACAAGCACTGAACAGTTATGTTCGCCCTCATGACCGTTTTAATTGGGGCTATGACCCATTCCATTACACGGTGCCAGAAGGATCATACGCGACAGACGCTGATGGCATGCAGCGTATCTATGAATTCCGAGAAATGGTGATGTCAGTGAAGAACGACATCGGCATGAATATCGTCGTCGATTTAGTTTATAACCATACCAATGCGTCAGGGCCGAATGCCGATACCTCTGTGTTGGATAAAGTGGTGCCATGGTATTACCACCGGCTCAACGATATTACTGGCGCCGTAGAGAACTCGACTTGTTGTGATAATACCGCGCCAGAACACGAAATGTTTGGCAAGATGATTGATGATTCACTGGTGGTTTGGAGTGAACAATACAAAATAGACGCTTATCGCTGGGATCTTATGGGTCACCACCCCCTTGCGCAAATTGAGAGTAGTTTAGCGGCCGTGCGTGAAGTCTTCCCTGAAACCTACTTCTATGGTGAGGGTTGGAACTTTGGTGAAGTTGAAAACGATACACGCTTCACCCAAGCGACACAGGCAAATTTAGCGGGAACAGGAATAGGTAGCTTTTCTGACCGTCTTCGTGATGCGGTACGTGGAGGTTCACCTTTCGATGAAGCGGAAGGCATTAGAGTGACACAAGGGTTTGGTAATGGCGCCTATGTACAACCTAATGAGCTTGCCACTGCAGACCAAGCGGAATGGGATCGAGCACAGCACCAAACTGACCTTATTCGTGTCGGCATGGCTGGAAACATCAAATCTTTTGTTCTTATCGACAAAGATGATGAGATTCTTACTGGCTATGATGTGGATTATAACGGTCAACACGCAGGCTATGCTGATCAACCTTGGGAAGTTCAAAACTACGTATCGAAGCACGATAACCAGACATTGTGGGATAATATCCTCTACAAAGCTGAGTATGGTCTAACCGCTGATGAGCTAGAGCGTATGCAAGCTGTCTCTTTATCTACCGTCACTTTCGGTCAAGGTATGCCGTTCTTACACATGGGGGTTGAGCTATTGCGCTCTAAATCCATGCAGCGTGACTCGTATGACTCTGGGGATTGGTACAACTTAGTAGACTTCAACCTTACCGATAATAATTGGGACAAGGGTCTACCACGTGCCGATAAAGATGAAGTAAACTTCGCGCTAATCCAAGACGTCATCGATAACAATACAACGGGCGCTGATGCGACAAATATGTCGTCAATGCTAGCGATGTACAAAGAGATGATTTCTATCCGTTCGGATATGCCTTTAATGCGTCTGCCAAACGCTGATGAGATTAATGCAAGAGTAGATTTCCGCAATACAGGCTCTGAGCAGACACCTGGACTGATTGTTATGACGATTGATAACGGTGTAGTAGCCGGTGCCGATCTTGATGACCGTTTCGATGCGGTGGTGGTTATCATTAATGCGTCCCCAGAATCCCAAACGGCTGATGATTTTGTTGATGGCACAGGTGCCCCTATCGCACTCTCCAACTTCGAGCTACACGCTAACCATATCAATAATGGTATCTCGCACGGTTCAACATTTGCTGATGCGACGACAAACGATACGACCAATGGTCAGTTTGAGGTTCCTGCGTGGAGCAGTGCTGTCTTTGTTCAATCACGTGTAAACGCTACCCGCGGTGCTGGTGTTCCTGTCGGCAAGAAAGGTGACCTTGCTGTTCTTCCTCCTTTTGGAAGCACAGATATCTATATCAAAGGTGACCTAAATGGCTGGGGGGCATTAGAAGAGTTTAAGATGACTTATGTCGATAATGGCATCTATCGTCTTGATACCCTCCTGACTGCTGCTGATAAATCACAAGGCTTTAAATTTGCTGACGCTGATTGGACAGACGGTACCAACTTTGGTTGTGAGCAAGTCAAAGCCGAAGGCTCTCTTGCTATAGGTGATGAGGAAAATTGCGCTTATCAGTTCGAGGATAAGAGCTACCGCTTTGAACTTAACGCACTTGATAAAGATAATATCACTGTAGGGTTATTCGAATTGTAAGGCTATTGGGAGCAGGTATTTTTTAAACGCGAATTTTAAACAGACGTTTTAAGATAATGCCGAGTTGATGCTGAAACTATCATGCATGCCAACATAGGAATAATGCCTTAACATAGACACTGCCGGTGATACTGTATAAATAAACAGTATCTCGTAAAAAGGTCACTGAATTGATACCGCCGTACAAATAGTGACCCCACTTAGTTCAATAAGCCCTCACTTGAGGGCTTTTCTTCTTGTTCTTTATAAAGTACTTACTTTTTCTATGTCCCACTCTCCGCTTCCCGTAATATGCTCTTATTGTTCTGGTACCACGCTCTTCTATTTTAGATTCCGTACTTTGAATCCCATACTTTGAATCCGATACTTTGAAGCTAGTATGATAAAAGACAACACCCATTAGCATTAACCGTCACCCATTAATACAAACACTTCAGCAGCGTAATAAGATGTCTAAAGATAAAGCCGCGTCACCTAAGCACATTCCACACCCCAAATTGCCAATTGATGTCATTGAGTCCGAGTTCAAGCAAATAATCATCGAAGACAATGTTGTTGTCGAGGCGGAAACAGGCTCAGGGAAATCAACCCGCTTACCGCTTTGGGCACAATCGTATGGACGTGTTCTCGTCGTTCAGCCAAGAAGAATTGCCTGTACTTCTTTAGCGAAGTTCCTTGCAGAACAAGCTAACGAAAGTATCGGTGAGTCCATTGGTTATGCGGTAAAGTTTGAAGCACACTATAGCGATCAAACGAAAACTGTGTTTGTTACTCCGGGTGTTGCATTACGCTGGTACAGCGAGAATCAACTTAACCATTTTGATGCCATCATCATCGATGAAATGCACTTAAGGCGTTGGGATACGGATCTATTAATGGCGATGGTTGTCGAGAGACAACAACAAGATCGTTTAAAACAACATCCCCTACAACACCGTTTAATACTGACTTCTGCGACATTAAATAGCCGACGTCTCGCCGAACACATTAATGGGCGTACCCTCAAGGCCGCTGGAAGACGGTTTCATGTTGAAGTGTTCAACGACGCAAAAGAGGCAAGGTTTGGACCCGATAGCCGAGATCTCGAGCAACGAGTTCTCAATGCGCTGCTCAGTTGCCGATTTGATGATCCAGATAATGCGACAGAGGGTGATGTCTTAGTATTTCTACCGGGGCGAAAAGAGATTCAACTCTGTCAATCTAAGCTTAAATCCATCGATGCTGAAGTTGATGCAGATATTATTCCCTTACATGCTAGTGTGAGTGACGAGGACAGACAACGCGCCTTAACGCATAACCCATCTAGACGTCGTGTTATTTTGGCGACCAATGTTGCTGAAACATCACTGACCATTCCGGGGGTCACTCTCATTATCGATAGTGGCTTAGAACGTCGAACCCATCAACGTAACGGTCGTACCGTCTTAAGCTTACACAGTATCTCCAAAGCCAGTGCCGAGCAGCGGAAAGGGCGAGCTGGTCGAATAAAAGACGGGCTATGTATTCGACTCTACGGCGCTGATGCCCCATTAGAAAGCGTTACTCCACCAGATTTACTGCGCGAAGAACTCACAGAGCCGATGTTGGCAGCTGCGTGTTGTGGCTACCGGCTAGCAGAATTACCCCTATTAGAGCCACTCCCCGAGAAAACCTTCCTAAAAGCGCAGCAGCAACTTCTGAGTATGCAAGCCATCGATATTGAGGGGGTTGTTACCGATCACGGTAAGATGCTCTACCCACTCCCGATCGATCCATTATTCGCGCATCTTATCACCGTCATGAAAACACGTGCCGAGAAAGAAGCGATGGTTGATCTCGCCAGCGCGCTATCGGTTCCGCAACGGCTTTATAGCTTGCCCCGTTCAGAAGAAGCACTGTCAGCGCTCCACCTTTGGGAGCCGTTACACTGTGACGCAATGACGCTCATTAAATTAGTGAGACATCATCACCTTGATTCGAATCACCACTTAGGCTCCAGCGAAACACTCGATGCTGGTATTCATTCGAGCATTGATACACCAGAAGTAAATGTATTGGAGATTAACGCTGATAGTGTTGCAGAGGCTAGAAAGAATGCGATGCAGATCCGCGATGCTCTGTCACTGCCTTCTCTATCGGCCACATCGCGAGTACCAAGAGAAAGCTGGTTGAAACACGTGGCTGAAGCTGCTCCTGAGCTTGTGTTTGTTCGCCGCCAACAGCGTTCGGATTCAATGGGAAACAATATCAGTGAGGTTAATCCTGCCCGTGAAAGTCGTATCCGTGATGAGGACATTGCTTTTGTGGTTTTCGACCAATTTCATCTTCCTGGCAAAGGCAAAAAACAGACATTGAATCTAGCGACTTGCTGCGCACCTATTCCTGTTTCAACATTAGTAGCGCTCAACTTTGGAGAAGTCCAAGTTGGTCATACCCTCTCTACAATATCAATACCGACAAAATCAGCATCAATACCGACAGAATCGACAACAGCAGGATTGAAATCACCAGCTAAAAGTCACGGTGAAGAAGCGCTATACCAAGTGGTTCACGAACGTATCTATGCAGGGCGAGTGATTGACAGACAAACTCAATCGCCCTCAGGTGAACAGCTCATTCCCGCTGCTTGCCAATTGATTATCAATAACCAAGTACTGCCCGGACTTGCGGATTCTCGGTATCACGATATCCAGCAGTGGCACCTCTATTGTGAGCTTACCGGCACTATAGCCACAAGCGCTCCTCCAACAAACGAGCAAGAGTGCTCAGACATTTCATTAGAAGCATGGTTAACGGCTCAACTGACGGCGCTCTCTCTGGATAGTCTCGAAGATCTTGAAATGTTCGAGCCAAGCGACTTCCCTTTTAATGGTATACCTGAATGGGAGCGTGAAGAGTTTGACCAACGTTACCCACGTATTTTGCATCTGGCTGATCTTCAATTATCTGTTGAATACCACCCAAAAGGTAAACGTGTCACATTGCATTACCTGAGTGGCGGTCGTAAAACCGATCCTAAGCGTTGGGAGTTACCCCATTGGGCCGGCTGGAAAATGCGCTACAAAAAAGCAAGCCGAGTCATCGATATTAAGTAGAACAAATCTCAATGATGAACAGATGTGCAGAAGGGATAGCGCCGGTGGCTTGCTAATTGATAAAATAGGCGAATAGTCACTTTAAAATACAGTGGATTAACGTTACCATCTCCACCCCTTGTTCCTCACAATAAACGTATCTCAATGAATAACTCAAAACGCCCTCTCTATATTCCTTATGCAGGACCAGCTCTACTCGAAACCCCATTGCTCAACAAAGGTAGTGCTTTTTGTCCTGATGAACGTATGCACTTTAACTTAGAAGGCCTATTGCCTGAAGCGATTGAGTCTATAGAGGAACAAGCAGAACGTGCTTATCAGCAGTATCAAAGTTTTGATAATGACATGGATAAGCATATCTACTTACGTAATATTCAAGATACGAACGAAACACTTTACTTCCGTCTCATTCAGAACCATATCACTGAGATGATGCCGATCATCTATACACCTACTGTTGGCGCAGCGTGTGAGAATTTCTCAAACATCTATCGTCGTGGTCGTGGCTTGTTTATCTCATACCCGAACCGTGATCGTATCGATGACATGCTTAATAACGCCTCTCGCCAAAACGTCAAAGTGATTGTTGTAACCGATGGCGAGCGTATTCTTGGCCTTGGTGACCAAGGTATCGGTGGTATGGGTATTCCCATTGGTAAACTTGCGCTATATACAGCGTGTGGCGGTATCAGTCCCGCTTACACGCTACCTATCGTTCTTGATGTGGGTACTAATAACCCTCAACGTCTATCTGATCCGATGTACATGGGTTGGCGCCACACGCGTGTCACTGGCGATGAATACAAAGAGTTTGTTGAAGAGTTCATGCAGGCGGTTAAGCGTCGCTGGCCTGACGCTATTATTCAGTTTGAAGATTTCGCTCAGAAGAATGCGATGCCTCTTCTTGAAGAATACAAAGATCGTTTCTGCTGTTTTAACGATGATATTCAAGGTACGGCATCGGTATCAGTAGGCTCTTTATTAGCGGCTAGCCGTGCAGCAGGAAAAAAACTGTCTGACCAAGTGATCACATTTGTTGGTGCGGGCTCTGCTGGCTGTGGTATTGCTGAAGCACTTGTTGCTCAAATGGTTTCAGAAGGTCTTAGCGAAACACAAGCGCGTGAACAAATTTTCATGGTTGATCGCTGGGGTCTATTGACGGACAACATGCCAAACTTGCTCGATTTCCAGAAAAAACTGGTTCAAAAGCAGAAGCGTGTTGGCGAGTGGGCATCTGATGAAAATGGCATTTCTCTGATGGATGTTATGCGTCATGGTAAACCTACCGTGCTTATCGGTGTTTCTGGCGTTCCAGGCCTGTTTAGCGAAGAAGTGATCAAAGAGATGCACACGCATTGCGAGAAGCCGATCGTATTCCCGCTATCAAACCCAACGAGCCGTGTTGAAGCAACACCGGAAGATGTTATTCGTTGGACTGACGGTAAAGCCCTTGTTGCAACCGGGACACCTTTTGCGCCAGTATCTTACAACGGTAAGACGTATCCAATTGCCCAATGTAACAACAGCTATATCTTCCCGGGTATTGGTTTAGGTGTATTAGCGGTGAATGCCACTCGCGTGACAGATGAAATGCTTATGGAGGCAAGTCGTGCTTTAGCCGAGTGTTCACCAATGGCATTGTCGGGTGAAGGCGCTCTTCTTCCGCCTCTCGAAGATATCCATCATGTATCCAAGCACATTGCTTTCGCTGTCGCAAAACAAGCGATGCTTCAGGGTAAAGCCGCTAAAAACACCGATGAGCGTATCAAGGAAAAAATTGAACAAAACTTCTGGAAGCCGTTGTACCGCAGTTATAAACGTACTTCTTTCTAAGCGCTTAATGACACGATATTAAACAACTAAGTGCTCATCAATAAAGCCATGCTCATGCATGGCTTTTTTCATCGCTTTCACCAACAGCAGTATAGTGATTAGAGAATTCTCGGTTGATTTTTTGTCAGCCTCTTCTAAAAATCAGCGGCTTATATTGTAAAATATGTTCTATTGAGGCAAATTAGCCTAATGAATATTCTTAATCGAGTCACGCATGCGTAAGGCTATATTCTGTCTTATTGGTTCCCTACTACTTTTCGCGTTCACGCTTATTGCCATCGACCAGTGGATGTCGTTTCGTTATCGCAATGACATATACACTGACACCGATAACATACCTCATAAACAAGTTGGAATGGTACTTGGTACCAGTAAGTATATCGGGCGTACCTTGAATTGGTTTTACCAACATCGCATCGACAGCGCTTTGGCTCTCTATCATGCAGACAAAGTGGATACGCTCTTGCTCAGTGGCGATAATGCCCACCGCTCGTACAATGAACCTTGGACGATGAAACGAGATTTTATCCGCGGTGGCGTCCCTGAAGAAAAGATTGTTCTTGATTATGCTGGCTTTCGAACCTTAGATTCCATCGTCCGTGCCCATAAAATCTTTGAAGCAGACAACCTTGTTGTGATTACCCAACGATTCCATTGTGAACGTGCACTCTTTTTAGCAGAGCATAACAACATTGATGCTATTTGCTATGCCGCACCGATGCCCAGAGGGCTCGGGGGGTTTAAGATCAGATCACGCGAAGTACTTGCACGTGTTAATGCCGTTATGGACATCTATTTACTCAATAAACAACCACGTTTTTTAGGGCCACCCCTTCCAATTTCAGAAATGATGTTAGAGCCGGCAGATGACAACATCGTTATTCAAGAAGCAAACTCTCAAGAAGCAGGTACTTTGGAAGCAACTCACTACGAAACTGATAGTGATAATTTCGATGAGAATGCGGACACTGATGTGGATTTAGAGTGACCAACTAATGTCAAAAATCAAAAGACGCATTAATATTGCAATGAGTCATTTTAGAGTGGGTAGATAACTACCCATTTCTAATAAAGTGATTCACATATCTTATTAGCATTTCATTGTGTTTACTATTTGTTGAACTGCCTCTCTCGACACAACTCCATAGATAAATAACATGTACGCAACATCCACAGCACAAGGAGCTGTCCATGACTGCGTTAACGTTAGCCTTCCGCCATTGGGTTTTAGAGAGGAATAGTCTAATCCTCATTGGCAATATCATTCTATTCTTTACCCTTTATAATACATTACCTTTTGAGAAGAATGTCGTCACGGGTCTGTCCATACTTGTCTTTGTCGCTGTACTCTGGTTAACAGAAGCGCTTCACGTCAGTATTACTGCCCTTCTTGTTCCTATCTTGGCGATTAGTTTTAATATCTTTGATACCAGCAAAGCGCTGAGTAATTTTGCCAGCCCTACGATATTTCTCTTCTTAGGGGGGTTCGCTTTGGCGGCAGCTCTGCACGCCCAAGAGCTAGACAAAGCAATTGCGGATAAAGTCCTCGTTTTTGCAAAGGGAAAAATGTCTGTCGCTGTTCTAATGCTGTTTGGTGTATCTGCTGGATTATCTATGTGGATCAGTAACACAGCGACAACGGCAATGATGCTTCCTCTCGTCTTAGGAGTACTCAACAAAGTCAATGCTAAATCAGAACGTAATACCTATGTCTTCGTCTTGCTTGGCATCGCTTATTGCGCCAGTATTGGTGGTATTGCGACAATCGTTGGTAGCCCGCCAAATGCGATAGCCGCTGCAGAGGTAGGGCTAACATTCGCAGAATGGATGAAACTCGGCTTACCGATATCCATATTATTGATGCCCATTGCCATTGCGCTATTGTTTGTCCTCGTGAAGCCTAACCTCAATCATACCTTCGAGCTCGATCACCGCCCAGTGCAGTGGAATAACGGTAAGCTAATCACTCTCGCCATTTTTGCTTTAACAGTTTCATGTTGGATCTTTAGTAAACCTCTTAACAACATGCTAGGCGGAATAAAAAGCTTCGATACCTATATAGCGTTAAGTGCCATTGTCTTATTGGGTATATCTCGAGTGGTACAGTGGAAACAAATTGAAAAATCAACCGACTGGGGTGTGCTACTTCTTTTCGGTGGCGGTATCTGCTTAAGCAATATTCTGCGTGAAACAGGAACCAGTGCCTTTCTTGCGCACAGCCTCAGTGGGTTTCTTGAGCAAGCAGGACTTTTCCTGACCATTATCGCTGTTGCTGCATTTGTTGTCTTTTTAACCGAGTTTGCCAGTAATACTGCCAGCGCTGCGTTACTTGTACCTATATTCGCTACCATCGCTGAAGCTTTAGGCGTTTCGCCTGTCATGCTTTCGGCATTAATCGCGATAGCGGCATCTTGCGCCTTCATGCTACCGGTTGCGACGCCACCTAACGCAATCGTATTCGGCTCAGGGCATATTAAACAGAGCGATATGATGCGTGTTGGCATGTATCTTAATATCGCGTGTATTCTCACACTGACATTTTTTACATGGTTATTTTGGTAAGGGAACGCTAAGCTTCTAAACGCTTCCTTTCTATTTACTTCACAGTGGTGCCTATGGGTATAAACCTAGGCACCACTTTATTTCAGAACAACACTCCCCTTCATCAATGTTTCATCACCTATTTTTCACTGACATACATGCCTAATACGAAAAATGAAACCATGCTATTAACCAGAGAAAAGCTTGTCATTTGCTTTAGATAAGCACATCATACTTAAAACTTTTACCTAAAAGTTAAACTCAAGAAAGATACCCAGCAACAAATCAAAAACCAATTAAGCTCATAGCAAAGAGGCTGTATGAAATATGCCAATATTACAGGTTGGGGAAAATGTCTACCTCCAACAGTCCTTACTAATGAAGAATTAAGCCAATTTGTAGAAACATCCGATGATTGGATTCAATCTCGTACTGGCATCAAAGCAAGACGTATCAGTCACGTCGATACCTCTGTTCTCGCCGAATTTGCAGCTCGCGATGCCATTGCTTGTGCGGGTATCTCACCTGAAGATATCGACCTTATCATCGTCGCTACTTGCTCTCCTGATACCCTAATCCCGAATATTGCGTCGAAAGTGCAACTGGCGCTTGGGGCTACGAATGCGGCGGCATTTGACCAAAATGCGGCTTGTACAGGATTCCTCTATGGATTAGAAACCGCAACAAGGATGCTACAAGCAGGTCAATACCGTCACGCTGTTGTGATTGGTGCTGAGAGACTGAGTTGGTACCTTGATTGGAGTAAAAGAGATACTGCCGTTCTGTTTGGTGATGGTGCTGGCGCTGTTGTACTTAGCCAAACGGATGAAAAGCTTGGTTTACAGCAAGCTAAACTGGGTTGTGATGCGGCAGGCAGAGATATCCTTGCAATTCCTTCTTTTGGCACGGCAATGCAGAGATTTGACCCAATGGCTGGCTATTTTGATTTTAACTTCGTTGGGCGTGATATCTTCCGACGTGCAGTGAAAGGCATGTCACTCGCTGCACACCATGTTCTAGAAAGTGCGCAAATTCAAAGCGAGCAAATTGACGCCGTTATTCCTCACCAAGCTAACTTACGTATTATTGAAGCGCTGTGTGATTATGCCAAGATTCCGGTCGAGAAAGCGTTTGTCAATATCACCCATTATGGCAACACATCGGCAGCCACAGTGCCAATCGCGCTTTGCGAGGCTGTAGAGCAAGGGTTTATTAAACCTAACAACAAAATTCTCACTGCAGCTTTCGGTGCCGGACTGACATGGGGAGCGGGGCTTATTCAATGGGGTGACAGGGTCACGCCAGTCGCATCTTCGGATTTAACATTACCACCTTGTGACCAAACGGCAACGCAGCTTTTGTCTGTCGCCATTGAGAAATGTCAATCTCACGCATCAGAGAATTAATCAGACGTCACTGACTAGCGAACACCTATTAACTCGTTCGCATCGGTACAGTGAAAACATACTTAAGCCAAAGTCACTGCTAAAAGATCCTTTTAATCAGTGTACTTTGGCTTATTCCTTTGATCACTATTTATGATATCAACAACAAATAGCGAGTTATCACACATCGTTAGCTATTGTCCGTAAAGAGTTATCGCACGTAAATAGCCTGTACAGGATTTAAACACCACAACCACACTCATCGGCTACGGTAAGGTGATGAAATCGTCACTCTATTTCTTCCAGTACGTTTTGCTTTATAAAGCGCTTCGTCTGCCCTTTGAATCAATTCGCTGGGTGTTTCGTCTTCTAGCTGTGCAACCCCAGCACTGATCGTAATAGTGGTATCATTCGTCCATTGAAAATTTTCCACTTGATATCGTAACGTTTCCGCTAAATCGGTGGCTGACTGCAATGCTCTGTTCGGACAAAAAATAATAAACTCTTCCCTTCCCCACCGGACAAAAACATCATTAATGTCCAGCCACTCAACCACTAAATGGCTAAACGCTCTCAAAATATCATCACCACAATAGTGCCCGTGAGTGTCATTAATCACTTTAAAATGATCAATATCGATAAAGATAATGGAAAAAGGACGTTCATAACGCTGACTCTGCTTCACTGCTTGATGAAGCCACTCCTGCACAGCTGCGCGATTTTTTACCCCAGTCAGCGTATCTCGCTCTGCCAAGGCTGCAAATTTTTTCGCTTGAAGGCTTAATGTAATGTTATTTTTTCTCAAGAGTGCTTCGCGCTTGGCTGCAACTTGGAAATTGTAGCGGACTATGAAATATTCGTAACAAAGAAAGCATATAGCAGAAATGATCCACATCGCCATAATAAGCTTATAGAGTTCTTGTTCGCTAATCCAATAACCATGAAACGTTATTCCTCTGACACTGAGCGTATACTCTCCCTCTTCAACATAGCTCCCTGTCGCAACCTCTATATGCACAATATTTGAGAGGTCAGGTCCGGAGTGCTCTAAATCAATATTGTAATCTGCAATCCACCATGAGAGAACATGGAAAGCATTGAGAGGAATAGTAACAGGACCACGATTGACACCTGGGGAAAATTCGATCGCATTAAATTTGTAAGAGACAGGGTCGTCATCACGCGTATATGCAGGATGAGAGTTTCTTAAGTAGACACGGACTCGAGCATCATCCATCAAAGTATGATAGTCAATATTTAAGCTGACCGAATGGTATTTACTCAAATCGATCGCTTCACCGATGCGTTGAGGAAACATCGCAATTTCACAAAATGGGTATGGTGCTACATTTACAATACGGCAACCAATGCTCGCCCCATCTTCCCACTCAACCATGCTGACCTCTGTTTCCCCCCCTTGTAAGCTGTCATCGACTTTCTCAAAGCGCCAATCAGGTACAGAAACAACCATATCTCTGCTGGCTCCCCCCATATGATGCCAACCAATAAGAAAGATAGAGAGCGTGAGCAATAACACAATCATTTTCTTAAAGACTGCATGTGACGATATAGGAGCAAAATCAACCATAACCATAACCAACTAAACAGAGACACTCAAAATAATCTCAAATAACAATAAGTTAAGCAATACATTCACATCAGTGATATTGCATATATTAAATTGAACTGTGCTAAAACAAAAAAAGCCTGCGAAAGGCAGGCTTTTATCAGTATTTTAGAATTAAGACTCAATATTTAAGAAAGCTGCACCACGAACACCACCAGAGTCGCCGTGTTTCGCTTTCAAAATCTTCGGTGGCTTAGCAACAGAAAGAAGATGTTTGTGCATACGCTCTGGTACTTGTCGATAGATTTCATCAAAATTCGATAGTCCACCACCAAGTACAACCACATGTGAATCTAAAGCTGTCATGAGGTTTGCAAAACAAATGGCAACTAGCTCTAGGTATTTATCAACAAATGCGACGGCAACTTCTTCACCGGCGTAGTAGTTCTCGATAATGGTAATCGCCTTCAGCTTTTCTTCATGATCATGGGCATAAAGCATTTCAAAGCCACGCCCAGAGAGATAATTATCAAGACAGCCTTTTTGATCACATCCACATTGAAACAAAGGAGCATTTTCACCTAAGTGAAACCATGCATCGATAGGTAAACGCATATGCCCAAGTTCGCCAGCCACGTTATTTTTTCCAGAGAAAACTTTACCATTATAGATGAGTCCACCACCGAACCCAGTTCCCATAATTAAGCCAGCCACTGAAGGATAATGTTGTAGGTCTTCGTCCCATGCCTCTGAAAGTGCAAAACAGTTAGCATCGTTTTCAACCATAACGGAGCGACCCAGTTTTGCTTCTAGATCTTTACGTAGCGGCTTACCTTTAGCGGCACCGATATTAACAGTTAACACATTACCTGTTTCTGCTTCTTCCATACCTGGAAGACCGATGCCAACTTTTCCCACAACGCCAAACTCTTGATCAGCTTCAAGAGCCATCGTTGCGATGGTATCAACCAGTTCTTGATAGTCTGTCGTTGGTGTCGGTACTCGCTTTGTCGCTACGCGATTTAGATCACTGTCAAACGCACCAAACTCAATCTTAGTGCCACCGACATCAAAGCCATAATACATCCTGTACTCCCTGAAAAACTCGAAAAATTTCAACGATTATCGCTAACTCGCCCCTCACAATCCGTGATGAAGGGCACATAAAGGGTGGTTAAGCACACAAAGTCATATCGATTGGTTGAAAAATAACTACATTTGAACTAAAGGTCTGAATTTAACATGTTAATTCGTCATTAAGTGACAGAGGAACTTTTCTACATACTCGGTTTATACGTGTTATCGCAGCGATGTACTAAGCTCGTCTCGCATGCGGTCTAGCGCTCCGGGGCCATCGAGTTTTTTCTGGCGTTTTCCTAATCGATAATGCTCGCTAAAGACATCAAACCAAAGGTCTAATGTACGCGCATTTTCAGTTTCTCCAAACATATCTACAATTCGAGCAGCGACTTCTGCCGTTGCCAGTTGATTAGACTTCGTTGCTTCTCGTAGCTTAAAACGTGAAAATGCTTCTGGTGTAATAGACAATAAAGGTAACGGCGCAAGGTATTCACTTTTACGGAATATCTTCTTCGCTTCTTGCCAACTACCATCAAGTAAAATAAACAGTGGACGCTTTCCATCTGGAACGTCAATCGAATGAACTTGACGCTCAGGAGCATATTCTGAAGGGAAAATAACATAAGGTTGCCACTGTGGATCATTGATCACCGCAAGCATCTCTGGATTCGGGTCGGTTCGCGACCAAATAAACGCAAAGCAATCTTCAAAAAGGTCAGCGATAAGACGACCTGTATTACTCGGTTTTAAAACCTCATCGTCAAACATAATTAACAAAAAAGCAGCTTGAGATTGGATCACCGGCTTATCTTTACAAATACATAAACGTTCTTGAACCATACAGTAAGGACAACGCTGTACATTTGCGCCTCGGGCTCGAAATGGTTTAGTAGCGCGAGATAATCGTTCTTTATGAAGGCGGTGTACTGCATGAATTCGCATCGTTAGGTCTCATTACGTTTTTAAAACGCCTGCATGATACTGTCGCGAGCGTACGCTGCCAAGTGATATTCCTAGACTCTTTCTGAAAACACGATGAACAAATCATGTGGGTCAGTGATTCTCTTCTTCTCTCTAAAGCCCTTCTAGTTTGAGCCCTAGAGGAACAAGCTGAAACAAACGTGAGTCCATCCGTTGAATCGGTAGTTCGTAATGAGGAGTAAACGCCATTTTATCCAATATGTGCGTTTTTAGATCAACACCCGGTGCTATTTCGATGAGCGTCAAACCCGCTTCTGTTAATTTAAAAACGGCGCGTTCAGTGATATAGTAGATTGGTCGGTTTGAAAGATAGGCATGACGACCACTGAAGGTTATCTGTTGGACGTGTTCGATAAATTTACAAACCTCACCATCTTGATGGATGGCTAATTCGCCACTCTTGATTTCTATATCCTGCTGACCAGCCGTAAACGTACCGCAAAAATATACCTCTTTAGCATTCTGAGAAATATTGATAAACCCGCCACAGCCCGCAATACGATCACCGAACCTTGATACATTAATATTGCCAAACTGGTCGCATTGCGCCATACCTAAAAATGCTTGATCGACGCCGCCTCCATCATAAAAATCAAACTGCTGATCTTGCGTAATAATCGCTTCTGGGAACGCACTAGCACCAAAGCTGAGTCCACCAGCTGGCGCACCTCCGATCCCGCCAGGCTCGACAGTGAGCACAAAGTCATCAATCACCCCTTCTTCTTTGGCAACGTTGGAGATCACTTCAGGTGCACCGATGCCTAAGTTTAATACTGCACCGCGCTTTAGAAAGAGTGCGGCCCGACGAGCAATAACCTTCTTAATATCCAGCTCTCGGTGTACGTGCTGATACATCTGCCGATCACCTTTGCCTACATAGGCTTCATTATATAACTCAGCGAATGTCTGCATGTGCTCTTCAGCTTGGTGTGCAACGACGATGGCATCGACTAAAATACCCGGTATCTTCACTGCGTGAGGTGCGAGTTCACCACGATTAACCATCTGTTTTACTTGTACAATGACTTTCCCGCCCCTTGCTTTTACGGCTTGAGCGGCAGCAAGGTTTTCAACAACAAGGCACTCCTCTTCCATTGTGATATTACCTTGAGGATCCGCAGTCGTGCCTCTTAATAACGCGATATCAAGTTCGAGCTTACGATAAAATAAAAACTCTTCATCTTCTAATGTGATGACTTTAACAATATCCTCTTGAGAAACTTTATTTATTTTTCCACCTTCTATACGTGGATCGATAAATGTCCCTAACCCCACATGCGAATAGGTGCCTGGCTTTCCAGCAGCGCTATCTCGGAGTAGGTGTGAGATAATGCCTTGTGGTAGATTATAAGCTTCAATTTGTTCGCTAAGGGCCAGCTGTTGCAATTTAGGTACCAAGCCCCAATGACCACCAATGACACGTTTGAGCATGCCGGGTAAAGCAAAGTGATTAGCGGCTTTTCCCTCTCCATCCCCCTGACCAGCGGCGAAAACAAGCGTTATTTGACGAGGATGACCTGTTTTTTCATAGCGCTCTCCAGCGGCTTTTGCCAAGCCTTCAGCAACAACTGAACCTATAAAACCGCCCAGTACGACGCCATCTCCATCTTTAATTAAACTCACCGCCTGCTCTGCAGTGATCACTGGTTTTTCCAATGCCTGACTCCCTGTCAATATCTATTCGAGTAATTGTAGAAGGTCAGAATCGCATTAGGGCAACCAAGATCACATTAACTACAAAATAATAACATCTTCAGGCTTGAAATAGACTAGTCCTAACCTCACCTTTAAAGTCAGACTATTTAGATACTATTGCGATATTTATATTTACTAATGAGGCAATTTCTACTATCAGACCTGTGGGTATGTTAACAAATGAATCTAAGCCTTAAATAGGGGCCATGTATCGAGACAATTTCTCAAAATAATGAAGTTAAAATTAAACTGACTCGTCACTATTCTTTATTTTCATAGAGTTCGAGCGGTAAACCATCAGGGTCAGAAAAAAAAGTAAATTGTCTGCCAGTCAGTTCATCCACTCTAATTGCCTCTACATCGACGCCACTAGCAATAAGATAATCGACTGTTTCTTCAATATTTGAAACGGAAAAAGCGAGGTGCCTAAGCCCTTGAGCTTCTGGATAACTGAGGCGTTCAGGTGCATGAGGAAAGGAGAATAATTCAATTTGCTTCCCATCAGGTAAAGCGAGGTCAAGCTTATAAGAGTTCCGCTCAGCTCGATACGTTTCTTGAATCACTGATAACTTCAAAACATGCGTATAAAATTGTTTTGACCGTTCATAGTCAGAACAAATTATCGCGATATGGTGAAGACCATTTAACATTTAAAGTATCCTTACTTTCTTTTAACCTGTACCAACTAGTAGCCCGTTAACTCCATATAGCCAACCCCAGTATGGCTACCGATGAATGAGACAGGGCCTTCCCAATAGGAAAAGAGTAAAGGTAACGGCGGGTAATGATTCTTCGCTGAAACCATGATATCTATCCCCTGGCTCGGTACATAAAGCTTCCACTTTAATGGCCAACGGTTACCATCAAATTTACCGTAATCGAGTGGCTTCATCACTATCTCTTGAGGAGACAATGCAACCGTTTCTGTCTCAGATATTAACGAACCAAAATAAGTATAAGCGCTACCTTCTCGCACACGAGCGATCATCAATTTTTCCTGTGAAGAGAGGTGAAGCGCAAACCAGTCCCATCCCAGATTTTCCCCTGGGAGCAAACTCTGAGAGCTCCATTCACGGTCATACCAGCCACTTCCTGTCACTTCAAAGCGCTTACCTTTAAATTCTATTGTACCTTCAACATTGAGATAAGGATGGCTAAAGTAATGAGAAGCTAGGGTACCCATTTCATTTTTGGTGCTATAGCCATTTTTTCCCTGAAGAACGGCACTCCCTTCATCTTGAATGGTCAATTTAGCGCTAATGTCACTCTCTTCAACGCTGAATACCCCTGGAAATGGCGATTGCCCCGTACCCTGCCAATGCCAATTATCTATCCACATTTCATAAGGCGAGGAGACAACAGCGGCTTGCTGAATACCACCACGAGCGAAACGTTGTAGCGCCACCTGTTCATTCGCACTGGTAATAACAAAGTGTGCCATATAGCGTTGTGGGTTTTGCCAACCAGTAAGATCATTCACAGCGGTAGCATAACGAAAAAGTGTCCATTGTACCCCCCATTCTCGCCCAAACTCGTCGATAAGATTAGCGGTTAAGTACCACCACTCATTTCTAAACATCGGGTGGGCACCATGATCACTTGGAAGTTCGATGACGCGATCAGGCGAAGAGACTTCAAAATCCGAAGTCTCATTATTTGAATACAGTGCAGGATTTGAAAAAAGCGTTGGTACTGTTGTTTTGTCACTCATTCGATCTTTGTCTGCTGAAAATTTGTCAGCAGACAACATCAACGCTAAGCCAATAACGCAAAAAACAACAATACCCACAAGCCCTTTTTTCACTGTGCCTCCCGGAAAGAACGTATCGCAGAACGACGCACAAGCCTCACTACAGGCCAACCACCGGCTAATAAGAGTGATAGCAGTGATATACTGAGTATCAAGCTATATTGCAATGGGAACAGTACAAGTTCCATCGTCCAGCCAAAGGAGTGCGTCAAAATGCGCTCAATGAGCAGTTTTGCCAGAGCTATCCCTAATGGTAATGCAATCATCGTACTAAGCAGTCCTATCACTAACAATTGCCCACCGCCGAGTAGTACTAGCTCTCTGCCGGACATCCCCATGCAGCGCAACAGTGAAAACTGCTTAGCCCGTGACAACTCACCGGCTGTCGTAGCAAAGAATAAACCTGTCACCGCAATCACTAATGTCAGTAAACCCAGCGCGTCTGTGACCTTAAAAGTTTGCTCAAACACTTTCATTGCACGCGATAGCAAAGCGTGTTGATTGATCGCTTGCCTATCGGTTAACCCAAATTGTTTTTTGAGGTCCTGTGAGAGTTGATGTGAATCAGCGCCTTCTGCCAATAAAACGGCCAAGCCAACACGCCCCTGTCCATTATAAAGCTGATGCCAACGTTTATGCGGTAACATAACCTGACCATAAGGGTTCCCATAGTCATAATAGACCCCGGCAACGCGCCACTCACCTTTAAAAGGGCTCGGTAAATGCACCCTATCACCGGGAGACCAACCACGAGATAGTGCCAATGACTCACTGACTAGTACGCTACGTCCACTATGGAAATCAAACCAAAAGTCAGGCGTCGATACCTTCATCGTCAGCGATTCGAGTTCTATTTGGCTGGTACCAATACTAATTGCTTGAAGCACCCCTTGCTCACTATTTGAATCAGTGCGCCATTGCCACAACACTTCTTTCACATCCGATCGACTGTCTAACCAACTATCTATCGCGACGGCCTCTTCAGTCTTCGGCTGTAAATAGAGATCAGCGACAATACGCGTCTTTAGCCAATCTACCGTTGCTGTACGGAAGCTACCCACCATCGTATCCATACCAATATTCGTCGCAATCGCTAACATAAAGGCCATTGATGCCACCCCACGGTAGCTGAGGCTTGCGGCAGCATCAGTAAAGAACCATCGTAACTTCGGGCTAGGAAGAAGGAGGGCTAAATTGGAGAAGAGCGTCCATATCAAGAAAGGCATAACCAGTGCTGATGAAACCAATAGCAAACCAATTAACATGAAGCCGATTAACTCGGTAGGAGGAAGAAAATAAAGAACGACCGCAATGCAAGTCAATACCAGCGCCAACAACGCTTGCCTAAAGAATGATTTACCGCTAAAGCGATGTAATGAGAGCTGGCGTGAGAGTCTGGCTGGCGGCGTTTTTAATAGTCGAACCATTGGCCAGCCACATGCGCATACTGTGCCTATAATTGCAATGCCGACACTCGAAATACCCCATTGCCAATGCCACTCAACATGACTTTGAACGAGGGCACCATACAAGTCCCCCAAGCTACTCGCTACCGAGGGCATCAATTGATTAGCCAATGCTAAGCCGACGATATTACCACTGAAAACGGCGATAATAAGCCAAATAGTCACCTCCGCAACCAGCACAGCGAACAATTGTCGCCCAGCGACGCCAAGCTGACGTAATTGACCAAAAAGGGGCTGTCGCTGCGTAAAGCTTAATGACATCGCTTGGAAAAAAATAAACATCCCAACGACAAACGCCAGTAATCCCATGGCTAACAGGTTGCTATGAAAAGCTCGTGTGAGTGGTGCTAATTGATCGCTAGAACGTAACTCAATCCGCAGCGAATCTGGCAACGTTTTCGTTAACTTATCTAATGTGCTTGTCGACATTTCCCCGCACGCGATAGAAGATAGCCCTCTTGCGTGGTTATAGGACTTCACCATCGATATGTCAGCCATTAACCGAGCACCACCGAAAATACTGTCACTGACAACCTGAAAGGGACCCACTTCCCCATGGTTTGTCAGTATGTGTTGCCCATTTTTAATATCGAGAAAAGTTGCGTAACTTTGACTGATAAGAATAGGGTATGGCGGTAGCATTAAACTTGCGGGGTTGAACAAAGAAGCACGCTGATGCTGAGTAGAAAGATTAAGCAATGCTATTGGATCGATACCTAATATCTCTAGCACGTGGTCTGGCGTTGTAAGGACTGTTCTTTCAAGCGGAACACATTGTGAAAAACCTTGACGCCTCAGAGAGATATACGTTTCATCAGGTACCCGCTTTCCCAAGTCTTTATTAACAATGGTATAAGGAAAGGGATTATTAAGAAGCTGAGCGTTTCGTTCGTAACTCAAACGCGCTTGGAAGTTTATGGCTAAAACACCCACTAACAATGAGATGCCAAGGGTAAGACCAAACCAAACTAAGACTAACTGGAGTTTGTGCTTACGGTAATGACCCCAAACCGCTTTAGCTACGGGAACGAACATCCAGACAGCCTCCCTGTAACCTAACTTGACCTTCCATATATTTTGCGACGTTAGCACTGTGTGTGACAAGTAATAAGGTACAACGTAACTCTTTCGCTAGGCTAATGAGTAATCGCATCACCGCTGCTTCATTCTTTTCATCTAAGCTTCCGGTAGGCTCATCGGCTAATAAAAGTTTTGGTTCCATATAAAGTGCACGTGCGATCGCAACACGTTGTTGTTGTCCACCCGAAAGCTCTTCAGGGAACCGAGAAAGGAGTGACATCAGATCTAAGTTAGAGAGGATTTGCCGCCAAATTCTATCGTTTTCTGGTAGTCCACGAAGTTGACGACAAAAACGAATATTATCAGCAATAGTCAATGTTGGGAGTAGATTATACTGCTGGAAAATCATGCCGATATTTTCACGACGAAAATGGGTTCTTTGACGTTCATCACATGCATGAAGAGGTTGATTATCAAACCATATCTCACCCGAATCTTGAGTATCCAAGCCTGCAATAAGATTAAGCAACGTACTTTTTCCTGAACCACTCTCCCCCATCAATGCAATCTGAGTGCCCCGTGGGATGTGTAGTTCTGCACTTTGCAATACCGGATGGAAATCATCACCATCTCGGTAGCCCTTACAAAGCTGGTTTATTTTTAACATTATTACTTCCGTTGCGGGTATATCACGATGACCGTTCAGCAATTTACCGTATTCGTGGAAAATGCGGAAGGGGTCACAGTTAGGAAAATATTGAAATAGCGTCACAAGTCGACAATTTCGAAGGAATTTAGTTATTTTTCATCAAAAATCAAGCCAGAGAGTCAGTTTATATCTTGTCTGCCCGCATAAACAGTGTTTCATCAATTACAGGGCTGTTTGTAATCAAGCTCTTAGAATAAGTAATACTGATCATGACCACGGAAAATAGTGACATTTCTCATACCATATATTGCCGAACTTCAGTATATACTCTTAAGCACATATCCCCCGCAATCAAGGACGAATTGCGTTATGTCCCAACATATACTGGTCATCGGTGCCTCTGGCTACATTGGTAGCCATGTCGTTCCCTTTTTATTAGGCAAAGGTCATCGCGTTACCGCGACAGGTCGCTCGCTCGATTTATTAAAAAAACGAAGCTGGAGCCACCTCGACACCATCACGCTTCAACAACTTGATCTTATGAGCGACGATGTATCACCACTTTTGGAAGGGGTGGATGTAGTGGTTTTTCTCGTTCATGGAATGGCACATGGGCATGACTTTATTGATTATGAACTCACGGTAGCGACTAACCTATCCAATGCGCTACAGAAAAGTCAGGTGAAACAAGTGATTTATCTTGGCGCGTTGCAGCCAAGTACCAGTGCGACAAGTGAGCACCTTCAAGCAAGAGAGCAGACGGGTGATACTCTGCGAGAGTCGGGCATCCCAACGGTTGAATTACGTGCTGGCATCATCATCGGACCCGGTTCGGCAGCATTTGAAGTTATGAGGGATTTCATCTATCACCTCCCTATCCTGTTTACCCCACCATGGGTATCTTCAAAGTCATCACCCATCGCTCTTGAAAATTTACTGTTTTATATTGGAGAGTTAGTCAGCCATCCCGTTGAGGGGAACCCCATTTTTGATGTCGCTGGACCCCATGTTCTTACCTATCAAGAGCAAATGACTAAACTTGGTCTTGCGATGGGAAAACGTGTCAGGGTGATTAAGCTCCCTTTCTTAACGCCTGAAATGACCGCGCATTTCTTCCAATTTATTACCTCTGTTCCTGTCAACATAGCGCGTGCCCTTGTTAGTGGCCTTCGCTACGATCTACCTGCTAATGACACTGCAATTAAAGCGCTATTCTCACAACCATTACTGAGTTACGAAGAAGCAGTGGCTTCAACGTTAAAACAAGAAGATGAGGTTGTAAGGAGCAATATTTGGGGGTTTGACCCCGATGCCTTACTCCGCTGGCAAAAAGGCTATGGTTATTACCCAAAGAATGCAGGATTCTCTCAGACAACGACCGCAACGTGCGAGCAGTTATGGTACGCCATCAACCAATTAGGGAAAGAGCCTGGTTATTTTTATGCGAACATACTTTGGCGAATTCGAGAGTGGATGGATCATATCATCGGTGGCAAAGCGTTCAATCGTCAGCGTAGTAATGAGCATACCCTCTCTGTGGGTGACTACATTGACTCTTGGAAAGTGATTTCGGTTGCCGAAAATCACCATCTTTCATTATTGTTCGGAATGAAAGCCCCTGGCCTGGGCAGACTTGAATTTACGATTACGGAAGAAGGTCACTGTCGACGTCTTGATATTCGTGCTTGGTGGCATCCAGCGGGGTTTAGGGGATTGTTATACTGGTTTGCCATGATGCCTGCCCACCTCTTTATTTTTAAAGGAATGGTGAAAGCAGTGTGTGAGTTAGCACAGAATAGCCATGTCAAAATGACTGAATAAAGCAGAGGAATGAACGTTATAGAAGAGAAGGTGCTGAACAACAGCAGCACCTTACAGAGAACACAAAAACTTAAATCTCTGTTGGGATCTCAGCAATGATAGGACCACTGTTACTCGGGTAAACCAAGTACTCACCATGGTATTTCACTTTTGATTTATAATCAGTCACTTTGTGAAGTAATAGCCCATGCTTAGCGGCAAGGTTGATAAACAACGATTTATCACCACGTACAAAGAACGATAACGGTTTAACCAGTTTATCATCCTGTATGCCCGCTTTTTGCTGCTCAATACAAACTACCAAGGAGTCATGACCATCAGTAAAGTGAGAGACTTTGCGTAATACAGGGTAATCCAACGTGACTTCCCATTCCAACTCTTCTAGTGCATCGAAAAAGCCAATTAGCTGTGACGCTGTAACGGTGTCAAATTCTGACTTGCCGCTTAACATTGCACGATAAGCTTGCTTAATTGACTCAAACTGCTGCTTTAGTCCCGCATTCTTACCCATACTTCTTGATTGCTGCTGCCAACTCAATAAAACGGTTTTCGCACTATGGTCAAAACGCTGTTGTTTAATCGACTTTGTTACCCAGTTACTAAGAAAGTACGTTTCACTGACGGGTGTCGCTGATGTCTTACCACTGGCAATGGATGCATTTAGCTCATCCAGTCCACTCTCTACGACAGATAATAAATGCTGATAAAAATTGGTGCTCATATTACTCACTTTGTCTGTTATTCACTTCTTAAGGCGACAAACCAATAGAAGGATGCCGATATTACGGCACAAATCGCCATAGTCAATGCCATTGGCATTGGTGTCGTGTCAGGAATGATAGCGATAATCGCGCCAACGACGGTACCCGTACCAAAACGTAACGTGCCGGCAATTGCAGAAGCCGTACCCGCCATCTTAGGATAGCCATTCAGTAAACATGCCATCGTGTTACTACCTATAATAGAGATAATACCGACAAACATCATGACGGGTATCACTGTTCCCCACAAACCGAAATCCAATAACTGCCCAACAACCAATAGGAAACCAGCACTCAACTGAATCATCAGCGCTAACTTCAACATGAAATGAGAGCCCAGTTTTTTCACCATTCGCCCATTAAAGGTTGTAAAGGCAATTAAACACACAACATTCAAACCGAAAAAATAACCGAAATGCTCTGGGCTAACACCATAATAATCAATGTAAACAAATGGGCCTGCGGTAAGAAAAGTGAACATCCCTGCAAATGAGAATGCCCCGCAAAAGATATAGCCTACAGAAACAGGACTCGCGATAAGCTTGGCATAATTTCGTAGCGTTGCAGTCAGTTTTAACGGTTGACGATTTTCGACGTTAAGTGTCTCAGGGATATTGATAATAACCGCGACGATGATGAGGCATGCCAATGCAGACAAACCATAGAATATCGCTTTCCAACCAAAGAAAACCGCGACGTAACCCCCTATCAGTGGTGCGACAAGAGGGGCGACAGTCATCACAAGTGTAATGAATGACATTGTTCGAGAAAAATCATCTCGGTCAAAGAGATCTCGCACTAAAGCTTGTACGATAACGGCTGCTGCTGCACCGGCAAAGCCTTGCATCGCACGTAGCCATGTTAACTGAAATATATCTTGGCTCAACGCACAAAGTACACTGGTGATCGCAAAGAGCGCGATGCCCGTGATGAGTACAGGCTTACGACCGTATGCATCTGCTAACGGTCCAAAAAATATCTGCCCAATAGCGAAACCTGCAGTATAAGTGGTCAATGTAATTTGAACGGCACTTGAAGTAACACTGAGATCGTCAGCAATGCTGGGCATCGCAGGCAAATACATATCGATTGCCAACGGTGTTAATGCTGAGATAGCTCCCAATAAAAAGATGAGTATCATTTGAGGAGAGGTTCGCATGGGTTGCCTAAAAATGTGTAGTGGGTCACATATCATAGCGCTTATTGACTAAACCGCACCTTAAAAAAGCGATTAAAAGCAAAATACTAGCATGCACGGCCTCAAACATAGTAAATGACAATATATGCGACCGTAAAATCACCAAAGGTAATGAGAGAAGCCGTTAAGGTGAGGTAAAAGCATACTCCCAACTCGTGCCTATTTTTTTAAAAAGCGTCTAACCTCATGGGTAGATAGTTAGACGCTGGTACTTAAGAGGATGTTCCTTTAAAAAAGAGCGATCTCTTCTGGGGATAGATCTCTGTATTCGCCGGGCTCTAAGTCATCATCAAGCGTGATACCACCGACCCTCTCTCTGTGTAAGCCAACAACGCGGTTACCCACCGATGCAAACATCCGCTTAACTTGGTGATATTTCCCTTCGGTTATCGTTAACCTTGCTTCTGTCTCTGATAACAGCTCCAATTTAGCAGGGCGAGTTAGCGCTTTTTCACCACGTAGCATCACGCCGTCAGCAAATGTTTGAATCGTCTCTTCCGGTACAGGATCGGCAAGTGTCACCAAATAAGTTTTCTCACAGATATGCTTAGGCGAGGTAATACGGTGTGACCATTGACCATCGTCGGTCATCAAAACAAGTCCAGTGGTATCGCCATCTAATCGCCCAGCGACATGCAATTTCTCAGGGCTTATCTCATCAAGAAGAACAAACACTGTTGGGTTGTAGTCATCAACATGGGAGCAAACGAAACCCGTCGGTTTATTAAGCATGATGTAGCGCGGTCCAGATAACACTAATTGGCGATTCTGAAACATCACTTCCGCGTCGGTTGCAAGCTTAACGGCACCTTGTTTTACCGTGTCGCCATTTACGGTCACATCGCCAGATTTGAGTAGTTTTGTCGCCTCTTTTCGGGTGACACCTAGGGTTTCTGTTAAGTACTTATCTAATCTCATAGTGATCAACGTCAGGTATTCAAGCCATGCAGTATAACTAACCCTAAGGGTTTGGACTAATTTTCCGATACAATTGATGGCGTATTGATAATATCAGCACTATAACTATTCGAAGCGATAGAGCACTTCACTAAGAACAATATTTAAGCTCTGTTGTCTCAATGCTGCAATACTGGCGCATTCTATACGTAATGCTGTACGTCGTAATTTAAGGTTTAGTACCATGAACGTTTCCCTTTTGTCTCCTACTACCGCCAATAACAAAACACTTCTTCAACTCGTTGACGACTTTTTTGTCCACGAAGTCTTGGAGTATGATGTTGAAAAAACACGAAAAGCACTTGATGTATTGATCGCTAACCCAAGCCTTGGCCGCGTCAGGTTAATAGAAGCCACCATCGATAATAAGAAGCATATTGTTGGGCACCTCATCATCAGTTATAGCTTCAGTCTCGAAACAGCAAGTCGGGTCGCGATTGTCGATCAATTTTACCTTGCCCAGGAATGGCGCTCACAGGGGGTCGGAACCTTTGTTATTCCTGCCATTGAAGCTGAACTTTACGAAGAAGGTATTGAGTTATTATCAATGGAAGTCAATATTGGTAATGCAGGTGCACGACGGTTCTACGAGCGCATGGGGTATATCCCGCGCCGCCAACACTGCATCATGGCAAAGCCCCTTAAAGCAATGACACCGTCTGACCTAGATTTAGTCTCTTAATCTCTCTGAAATGCAAAAGAGGATGACGCTTTAACAAAGAAGAGCAAGCAGTGCATCCTCTTTATTTTTTCGATACACTGCTCGCGTTCTCCCACCAAATGATATCTTTCTATGTACACGCTTCGCCCCTATCAACAGCAATCTGTCGATGCTGTTCTTCATTATTTTCGTCGTCGTCCTGAGCCTGCGGTTATTGTTCTACCAACAGGAGCAGGAAAAAGCCTCGTTATTGCCGAGTTAGCACGTTTGGCTCGTGGTCGCGTATTAGTACTCGCACACGTCAAAGAACTGGTTGAACAAAATCACGCAAAATATGAAGGTTATGGTTTAACAGGCGGTATTTTTTCGGCTGGTCTAGGGCGAAAGGAAGCATCAGATAAGGTTGTGTTTGCCTCTGTTCAATCCGTGGTGAGAAACCTTGATGCTTTTAAAGATCAGTTCTCTTTACTGGTCATTGATGAATGCCACCGCGTCCCAGAGGATAAAGACAGTAGTTATCGCAAAGTCATCAGCCACCTCCAATCGGTTAATCAAGGACTCAAAGTACTCGGACTAACCGCAACCCCTTACCGTCTTGGTCTTGGCTGGATCTACCAATTTCATACACGCGGACAAGTAAGGACACCTGAACCGCGCTTTTTCCGAGACTGTGTCTTTGAGCTCCCTATTCGATATTTGCTTGATGAAGCATTTCTAACAGAGCCAAAGCTTCTTGATATGGCCGTTGAAGGCTATGATTTTTCCTCACTCACCCCCACAGCATCGGGTAATTATCGAGAGACTGAGCTTGATGATGTGATTGATAAAGCCAAAAGAGTGACACCTCAAATTATCAATCAAGTGATCGCTCGCTCTCAAGGTCGTAAAGGCGTCATGATATTTGCTTCGACGGTACATCATGCAGAAGAGATCATGGGCTATTTGGCTAACGAATCCGCCGCCATGATCATTGGCGATACCCCTGGGGATGAGCGAGACCGTTTAATCCAAGCGTTCAAACGCCAAGAAATTAAGTTTCTTGTCAATGTTTCGGTGCTGACGACAGGCTTTGATGCTCCCCATGTTGACCTTATTGCGATTCTCCGCCCGACGGAATCAGTCAGTTTATATCAACAGATCGTAGGTCGAGGGTTGCGCTTATCGCCAGGAAAAGAAGATTGTTTAGTGCTCGACTATGCAGGAAATCGTTTTGACCTCTATCAACCAGAAGTTGGCGATGCCAAACCGGATAGTACAAGCGAAATTGTGACTATTCCCTGCCCCGCCTGTGGCTTCAATAACAATTTTTGGGGTAAATTAGACCCTGCGGGCTTTTTGCTTGAGCACTATGGACGCCAATGCCAAGGCTACTTTGAAGATGAAGAGAACGGTGAGCGAGAGCTCTGTGGTTATCGCTTTAGAGCCAAGTTCTGTGACATGTGTGGCGCCGACAACGACATCGCTGCTCGCCGTTGCCATGAGTGTGACCATCAACTCGTCGACCCAGATAAAAAGCTCCGTGAAGCCCTTAACTTAAAAGATGCAATGGTGTTGAATTGCCAAGATATGACCTTGGAAGCTGGAAAAAACAAACACGGTAAGCCCCAGCTCAAAGTCAAATATCATACCGATGCCGATCTCCCTTTAAGCGAGGTTTGGCAACTCACAACCAAAAACCAAAAGAAAGCCTTTTTGGCTGAGTTTATTCAGCCTATGCTCGTTGATAGGCATCGCCCTTTTACCGACACCGCACCTTCAAAAGTGGTCAAACAAAGCCACCGCCTTCAGCCACCACCGATTATAGTGGCACAAAAAGAGGGACGTTTTTGGCGCTTAAGAAGCAAGATTTTTGCCATGGAAGTGAATGAAATGGAGAAAAATCAATCACCTGAACTCGAGAGAGTCATTAAACGGGATTAAGCCTTGCTTTTTGATGAGACGCGAGCTAGTATTCGCGCTCGATTTAACGACATTGTGCAAGGTCGCATTGCACATTGCATAACTTATAGAGTATATCTATTATGAAATTTGAAGCAGTATTACGTACTGACCTAGGTAAAGGTGCGAGCCGCCGCCTACGTCACGCAGACCAGTTCCCAGCAATCGTTTACGGTGGCGAAGGTGAGCCAGTTTCTATCGCGTTGAACCACAACGAAATCATCAACCAAGTTGACAAGCCTGAGTTCTACCAAGAAATCACTCTTGTTATCGAAGGTAAAGAAGTTAAAGTTAAGCCACAAGACATCCAACGTCACGCTTACAAGCCAAAAGTTCAACACATGGACTTCATCCGCATCTAATTGATGTTGGATAGCTTCTCTCTCAAGAGAACTTCTTCAAAAAGCGCCTCAGGGCGCTTTTTTTGTATTTGAACTCCGCTTTCTATGTTGCCCACTTAATCACCAAACAAATCAGACTGAGTAAATATAGTCTGCTGTTTGACGTCTTCTCCCTGTTGAGCCTTTCTCTTCGCTTGTTCTACACGCTTTTTACGCTGCAAACACAGTCTCACTACATTTCTTTTTTGCTCATTGGTCAGTGTGAGCCAATTAAAACGCTCGTCTCTGTTTCGTAAACACCCCTTACAATAGCCTCGATTGTTAACTTGGCAGACACCGATACAGGGGCTTGGAACCGGGAAAAAGTCGAGTTGCTCCATCTTCTTCCCTCCTCATGGCTGGCATGTTATATGCCAAATAATTTACGTTGACTAAAACAATCCTAATTGTGGTTGGGTCAAATTGTCAAAATCTTCACCGATAAAAGGTAGAATAGCATCTGCGATAGGCTTAATCTGTTTTTCTATATAATGGTCGTAATCTGTAGGGCTATGGCAATTTTCCAAAGGCTCTGGGCCAGACGTCGTCATTTTGTACTCTATCCAGCCACCACGCTGATATTGCTCCTGACGCCCATTCGCACGGTTGTACTCGTCGGCTAAACGCGCAGCGCGCACATGTGGAGGGACATTTTTCGTATATTCAACCAGCTTCCGTCTTAATCGCTTACGGTAAATTAATAGCGCATCAAGCTCTCCACTACGGGTACTATCAACATAAGCCTGTACATAATCCCGAACAGGCTCATCATGGAAGATACGATGATAGAGTTCCTTTTGAAATTGTTGAGCCAAAGGCGTCCAGTCTGTTCTGACGGTTTCTAACCCCTTAAAAATGAGCTGTTCCTCCTCCCCGTAGCCAAGAAGACCCGCATAGCGTTTTTTACTGCCCGTCTCTTGCCCACGAATGGTTGGCATGAGAAAGCGATGGTAATGCGTTTCATACTCCAGCTCTAATGCAGAGTTAATCGCATAGGTTTCTTTTAAATGCGTAGTCCACCACTGATTAATTTCGTCAGCTAAACTCAGACCAATCGAATCGGCCTCTTCTTTGGAGAATTGGTCATTTAACGCGACAAAAATTGAGTCGGTATCACCATAGATGACTTCATAGCCCCTGGTCTGAATCAAATCTCGCGTTTTTTTCATGATTTCATGCCCGCGCATGGTAATCGATGATGCTAAACGGAAATCAAAAAATCGACAGCCTGATGAGCCAAGAACACCGTAAAAAGAGTTCATAATGATTTTTATCGCTTGGGAAAAAGCCTTTTCTCCCTGACTTTTCGCCGCTTCACGTGCAGCCCAAAGTTCTTCAATAAGTGCGGGGAGAAAATGCCGTTCGCGATGAAACTGCCCGCCCCGAAAGCCTTCAATCGCTTGGTCACTATGACTGCCTATGGGCTGAGTTAAGCCTTCAATTAATCCCAAAGGATCAATTTTAAACGTACGAATGATAGAAGGATAAAGAGACTTAAAGTCAAGTACGAGCACCGACTGATACAAACCAGGTTTAGAGTCCATCACGTAACCGCCGGGACTGGCAATCCAATCATCACTCGATAAGTTGGGAGCAACATACCCAGCACGATGTAATTTAGGTAAATAGAGGTTAGTAAATGCAGCCACTGAGCCGCCAATACGGTCAAGCTCCACGCCGGTTAAACGTGTTCTTTGAATGATGAATTCAAGAAGATGAGTGTGAGCAAAAATTTCTGAGACAAGCGTACAGTCTTGAAGGTTGTAGGTAGCAAGGGCAACTTTATCTTCACGGAACTGACGATTAATCTCATCCATTCGATCATAAGGATTATCAATGGCCTTGCCTTTACCAAGTAGCTCTTGTGCCACATTTTCTAGCGACCACGATCGAAAGCCATACGTTGCCGTTTTTAAGCTATCAATACCGTCAAGGACAACCCGACCCGGTAACGTCACAAAGGTTTGTTGCTGAGGGGATTGGCGAACATACAGTGATTCCCCCCCTCGCCCAATTTTTAGCGACATACGATGAATATTGGCTCGTTTTGCCAACAACTGCATATCAAAGTCGATGATGTTCCAGCCAATAATAACGTCAGGATCGACACGTTGAATCCACTGCTCTAGTGCCACCAGCAACGCACGTTCATTTTCAACCCAGTAGATAAAGTCTGGCGCATCTTGTTGCTGTTTTCCCACCATAAAGACCGCTTGCTCTTGTTCACAATCTAAGCCGACAGAATAGAGAACCCCCTTTTCTGAACACTCAAGATCCAAAGAGACCATTTTTAGGTTGGGAAGATATTGGCTGGATTTTGTTTTAACGTGCCGATATTGGGTGTGATTGCTTTTGGGATACGCTTGACCGGTAAAGCTTACCCCGCCACAGATAAAGCGTTCCATCAGATAGCGGTCGCTTAAACGAATGTCCGACTCGAAGCAGACGATCTCCGCACTCTCTAGCAGTCTCATTGCTTGTTGAGCTTGGCGTAGTGTTGGGAAGTAGCACCCACTGATAGGCTGATGATCAAAGGTCTTTAAAGACAGCGCTGTCACACGTATGTCGGGAAGTAACGTTTGTACGGCAGCGTGATCTTTTTGCAATATAAAAAATACCGCTCGCTCACCCTCAACAATCAGTTGTGATGGGCCATTGTCTGTTTGAACCCAAAAAACGAGCTCTGTCTGCTGTCCTTTGTCACGATAGTGACGAGAAAGAATAAAACCATCTTGTACCAAAACACGCCTCGTAGCGCTGTAAATAACCCCAGTAGTTTACCCTCTACCCGTGTATTCACCAACTCCTATCACCCAAAGGCGACCATGCGATAATCTTGTGATTATCACTTCCCGTTTTTCAGCGATACCTATCATGTAGGTACTTGCCTGCTAACGCGTTCGAGATTGTGCAAAAACAATCAATCCAACGCCAAGCATGATGACAATACTCGCAAGTACACTATGCAAGGTTGGCCACTCTGCTAGTGATAAAGCTCCAAGTATCATGGCAATGACGGGAACCAAAAGTTGAACAACCCCTGCCGTTAACGCCTTAAGATGTGGTAAGACACTATTCCATAACAGATAGCCAACCCCCGACGTGATTGAACCAGACGCAATGGCTAAGAATAAGCCCTCTTTAGTGACCATCATCATAGGAACATTGAGGACAAAAAAAGGCACAATAAAGATTAATGTCAGCACAAACTGTTTCGTTGTCAGTAATGAAGCAGCAATGTTTGAGCGCTTACCCAGCAGTGTATAACCAGCCCAAGCAACACCAGCTGTGGCCATTAATAATACCCCCTGCAAATCTGGTCGCATCGCCGATGGAGAGAGTAAATACCCCAACCCCACCATTGCAACGACAAGCCCGAGCCACTGTCTAATACTCAGCCCTCCTTCGCGAGAAAAGGTATAAATCAACATCGTCAGTTGGACACAACTAAAGAGAATCAACGCCCCTAGGCCCGCTTCAATTTTCATATACGCAAAGCTAAAACAAACTGCATACAAAAAAAGTAACCCTGCACCGAGCCAATGCTCAATCCTATTGGTGACGAATATCGACGTTACCTGACGATGGCGAAAGGCAAAAATAATCACCAAAGTAACAGCCGCTGAAAGTAGCCGAACAGCACTAAATGAAGAGGCATCAATCACATCCTCACGCATGGCCCATCGACACAGAATTGAATTGCCCGCAAAAAAGATAAGAGCAAATAGCGTTTTAAGGACAATATGCCAACGTGGATGCGTTATTTGAGATTGAGCTGGAAACAAGGTGATAACCTCTGTATGCGATTTCATCTGACACCACTAAAGAATGAAATTAGGAGACATAACGAAAGACCGTGCACTGTCAGCAAAATTACACTTTAGGAGCCAATATCTCCAAATGAAAACAAATAAAAAGACCAGCTGTATGATTATCAACCAATTTTGCGGTCTATACGCTGAAATTCAGACACAAGCCAATCTCCGTAAAGTTGTAACAAACCAAGCACAGCCCTTTTAGGTACGCGCTTTCGTTCATACAAAATCATCAAGCGTTCAGTTTCGACATATTTTTCTGGATAACGAAACAAGAAGTGCTCTAGGCATTCGTCTATCGTAAACGCCCAACAGCGATCACGATGAGCAACCAACGAAAAGCTCGCATAAATAAGCTTTTTAGCAATCGTTTCACAAGCGTCGAGGTATGGCCCCGTTGTTTGGACCGCCTGAATTTTACTGCGATATTCTTTAAGCCATTTATCGACATCGCCATTAAATGCTTTCGCCACTTCCCAACTAGGCTCAAATCGTCCAAATTCTGCACCAATATTCGTTCCGCTAAGGCATAACGTACAGTGTCGAAACCAAAAACCCCAATAAAATATATTGTCGAGATTGGCCACTTCATTGAGTGTGGTCACAGTCAACTGCAATTGTTTTAGATAAGGGTAGCGAGACTCCACTCGCATCTGAATCGATTTAATTATCGACTCTTCTTGAGACGTGAGTGAACGTTTGAGCAGCACAGTAATATTAAGATCAGAGCGATTGGGCTTTGCATCGCCCCTCATCACACTACCGCTTAAATAAAGGCTATGGAGAGAATGAGATAAGCCCTGGCTGAGTTGCTTAACAACCAGGGTCAAAATAGGCATGTATTCGGACTGAAATGGCGCACGAGTCATCATTGTAAATCGAATAAAAACAGTAGTTTTACGTGCGGAGAATATAGCAGTTATGCTGTAATTACGCTATTACTTACGTGTTCCAGGTATCACGATGGCATTTTTTGATATGCCTTCTAATTGGTGATACATCAGCACTAGCTCAGTCGCCCCTTTTTTGATTTCCTCTGAACTATCAGGGTTCTCATTGACCTCACGCCAATGCTGTAAAGCACGCTCTTTTTTTGCTCAAAAATATTCTCTGTACTCGATGAATTATCTAGCACTTCGCTTGCTTAGGCGTGTGTTACCGCAAACGAGACGCTAACTGCCGCTGCAAATAGTGTGATAAGTAGCGCCAATTTAATCTTCATCGTGTGCTCTTTTATATTCAATTTCTGCACGATTAATCAATGATTGAGCCTCTTCCCCTGCATCTCTTAAATCATATATTGGTCGCGTTTCTTGCTCATGAGGATACTCATGCTCAATGTCAGTATTGACTTCTTTATCACCGGCAAACGATACCGGTGACATCAGTACTGCAGCGATTAAACTCACTACACGAATTTTCATCATATTCTCCTTGTTATAATATTTTTCGACTTGGGGCTCCCCCTCTGTCGACTGACAAATTCAGTGTAATGTGGTCAAGTTAACCCTCCCTGAACAGAAAATAACTCAAATTTTTAACCTTAAAAATAACAACTATTGATTCAAAAATGGCAATTTACTCTTCTTTTTAAAGGTGATGTAGTGGCTAGAACACAAGCTAACACAGCGATTAAAGGGAGGCGGATGAGTCACCACTCACAGGATACGTTCAACTTAATGACGCTTTTTGGGGGAGTAACGAGGGACTTTTTGGCGATGTACTTACGGGGAACGTCGTTTTCAGTAGCGATGTCTATGAGTGAATAAGGCAACCCAATAGAGGCGATATTCAGCGCCGTTAACGCGCTCAAAAATTAAAGGACCAGCGAAAGCCAGCCCTTTAAGTAGACACAACCATGTTGTTAGACCTAAACCCCAAATACATTAGAGCTAGCAGTGTGATCATTAAAGCTTATAGGATATTAGTCAGCCTGGTTAAGCTAAAAGCGTTAAACCTAAACTGGTACTAATGATAACAAGCGTTAACTGATAAACATGTTTATCAGAGAATACCTTCATAAGCCTTACAGCTATGGGGACACCGATAAAAGCACCCAATGACATCACCATAGCCGCTAAAATATCACTTTGGCCACCTCGACTGTAGTTCATTGCGGTCAGCCCTGATAAAACGAGAGCCATAACAACCGAAGATCCTACCGATTTTTTAATATCAACGCCCATAACAGAGTTAAAAGCCGGCAATAACATTACACCACCTCCTACCCCTGTTGAGCCTAAAATAGAGCCACACGCCATCCCAGACATTAATGCTGTTGAGTTTGAGCGTTCTGTGATTAATTCGGTTCGAGTCACCGCGCGATATTTACGAAAAATGGAGCCTAGTGCAAACACCATAACCCCAATAATCGCAATTTCAACCACAACTTCAACAATGGGTTGCCATTGCTCATATTGACTTAGGGCGACAATACCCGACGTTGTCAACATCGTCATAGGTATTGCTCCAACGAGCATCCAGCGCAACGGTTTCCATGCAACATTTCCTGCTCGAATATGGGCAAAACCTGCATTCACTTTAACAATCGCGGATATCAAACTGGCAGTCCCGACCGCCATGATAGTCTGCATACCAAAAAACACGGTCAAAATGGGAATGATAAGCACACCTCCCCCAACACCCGTTAAGCCTAAACAGAGACCAATTAACGTACCAAAGCCTAATTTCATTAACGTATCAACAGAGAAAAGTAAGGTCAGAATATCCATGAGAGTTCCTAATAAAGTCATCATGCATAGCGTAAAGTAAGTGACTAATTTCGCTTATGTTGGCAGACATAAATACCACCTTCACATTTATGTCTAATGACATAATTTTCAAATGGTACAGAGAGATAATTTCAGTTAAGGTCGCCTTAAACACTGATAACGGACTTTATATGTTTCCTGACGCCCTGCACTGCCATGCACTCAATATTCAAAAAAAAACGATTATCTACAGAGCAAATCAGCAGGCGAGTGGCTTTTACTACGTCCAAGAAGGGTTAATTGGTCTCTATCGTATGACGGAAACTGGCAAAGAGAACTTATTACGTGTCTATGGTCGAGGTGATTACTTTGGGTACCGTTCATTATTTAGCCAACAACGCTACCACTTAACCACTCGCAGCTTACTCCCTTCACAACTGCAGCATATTCACTTAAAAAGTATTGATGAGCTTCAACACCACGCGCCGATATTGCTTAATCACCTGATGTCGTCAGTTTGCCAAGAGCTTGGCGAAGCAGAAAATCGTTTAGCGGATATAGCTGCACATAGCGCCCCCGTGCGTATTATTGATGCCATCATACATCTTTTTCAACAGTTCGATTATTACCCTTGGACAAGCAGGGAGATCGCTGAATTTAGCGGTACAGAAACCCAAACGGTGATTAGAGTATGCAAGCAACTTAAGCAACGCGAACTACTTGACCCAAATAGTCGTAAAATCACCCCGCTTGACTTTCACCGTCTTCAGAGCCACCGCGCTGTACTTGCTGATGAGAATCGCGGAGGATAACCCTGTCACTTACCCACTGCGTTTTGCTCAATCGGCATCAATGATGTGAGTGTGAGCAACAAATTGGTGGAGAATGGCTTAAACTGACGGCAGCTCGTGGTAATCAGGAACATTTTTGTCGTAATACATGCGTAAAATTATCACTACGTTATAATGGCGTTTTGATACTTTTATTGGGCTAATATATGTCTGAAAACCTACTTTCTGTCGATGAAGTCATCGACGTTGCCTACGATATTTTTTTAGAGATGGCACCAGACAACCTTGAGGCTGCGGACGTTGCATTATTCACGTTGCAATTTGACGAGCGCGGTGCTGCTGAAATGGTAGAAACTGGGAATGATTGGGCTTCTCACGTTGGTTTTGAAGTGAACCCAGACCATTACGGCGAAGTGAGAGTTGGGCTTGTCAACGAAGAAAATGACGTACTTGATGACGTCTTTGCACGTCTTTTGATTAGCCGACTTCCTGACGAAAAGTTTTGCCATGTACTTTGGAAGCGTGATTAATTTAACGTCTTGTCCGTAAAAAAGAAAAACCGCCGCGGCGGTTTTTCTTTTAATAAAGCGATGGTTCATCTTGCCAACGACTAACTAGTCAAACTTCAATCGATGCTTACCGTGATCCACTTTGGCTTGAAGGTAACTTTCGTTGCCCTCTTTAACGTGCGCCTGAGTACCAATCACCTCTTCAATTTCGATACCGTGCTGTTGAAGCTCATTAATTTTTTTCGGGTTATTCGTCACCAACCGAATGGTACTGACACCCAGTGCTGTTAACATCTGCGCCGCTTCGGTAAAGTCACGTAAGTCATCACCAAATCCCAAATGGTTATTTGCTTCGTAGGTATTCATACCTTGGCTTTGTAATGTATAAGCATCAATTTTATTGTACAAACCAATGCCACGCCCTTCTTGACGTAAATAGAGTAAAATTCCACCTTGCTCGCCCATCCGTTCGATGGTCTCATCAAGCTGCTCGCCACAATCACAACGCGAAGAGTGGAACACATCACCGGTTAAACACTCAGAATGCATTCGTACAATCGGGGCAGATCCATTTTTGTCTGCTTCTTTGAAGATGACTGCGACATGCTCTTTATCACTTGCAAGACCACTAAAGGACAGGATTTCTGCAGGGATGTGACTACTTTTTCCAACTTTGAAGGCGACTCTCGCCCTTACATTTGCCATGACTTACCTAAAAACTACTGGAGGCTGCTGAATCTAGCGAAGATCTGAATGATACCTAAAAGCCATCATCGTGTGAATCCACGTCTACTCATTTGCTTTGTAACACAAGTTTAATAACTCACCTTATGACTAGCAGTAGACCAGATAAAGGATCACGACGCAAGTAATAAATGTTATATTATAACATTATGTAAACGCATCACTGATCACATAATGATAACAAACTCCCCCGCACCACTACGTACGTAGTTATCTCGCTATTTTTCGCTTAAACCGATGCAAATAGCCATTTTGCCGTACATTTACATCGCTATTAGTCAAACAAATGCATCAACTACGTACGACCTAGGTCGATACCGCTACAAATCGACACTCAGTAACTACGTGTTGTTGCGGGTAGGCGAAATGCGATTTTGTCACCATGATTACTCCGACTAACGAGTCTCACAAGGACATGATAATGACTAAACGCAACTTCTCCCTTAAACGCACTCTATTGGCTTTTGGTACCTGTGCTGCGCTATTAACTTCAGCTTCAGCAATGGCCGCCGAAAAAGTATACCGCCTTAAACTTGCTGAAACATGGGGACCAAACTTCCCCATCTTTGGTGATACGACAAAAAACATGGCCGCAATGGCTGAGAAGATGTCTAACGGACGTCTCCAAATTAGAATTGACTCGGCAAACAAACACAAAGCACCTCTGGGTGTCTTTGATATGGTTAAAGCTGGTCAATACGACATGGGTCACTCCGCATCGTATTACTGGAAAGGTAAAGTACCGAATACTCTATATTTCACCACCATGCCCTTTGGAATGGTTGCCTCTGAGCAATACGCGTGGTTCTATCACGGCGGTGGCATGGAGTTGATGGAGAAAGTCTACGGACCGCATAACTTAATGTCTTTCCCTGGTGGCAACACTGGTGTTCAAATGGGTGGTTGGTTTCAAAAAGAGATCAATTCTGTCGATGATTTAAAAGGCCTTAAGATGCGAATCCCAGGTTTTGCAGGAGAAGTACTTGCGAAACTGGGGGCAAGCCCAACCAATATCGCTCCGGGTGAACTCTATACCTCATTAGAACGCAGAACTATCGACGCACTGGAGTGGGTTGGTCCAGGCCTTGACCTCAGAATGGGCTTCCACAAGATAGCCCCATATTATTACACCGGTTGGCATGAGCCAGCGACGGAATTACAGTTCCTCATCAATAAGCGCTCGTGGGATCGTCTACCAGAAGATCTCCAAGAGATCTTACGCGTTGCGATGCGTACATCTGCCTACGATATGTATACCCAAAACAACCACGCAAGTGGCATCAACTGGGCATCAATGCTGGAAGAATACCCAAATATCAAAGTAAAAAAATTCCCTCAAGAAGTCATGGCTGCGATTCGCCAAGCGAACGATACCCTGTTAGCTGAACGTGCTGCATCAGATCCTCTTGCAAAAGAGATATTAGACTCTCAGGCTGCCTACATGGCGACTATTCGTCAGTGGACGGAAATATCTACACAAGCCTATTTAGAAGGCGAATAGAGAACAATTGTTCATTGTCTCTTAATAACGACAATGGGGGCTTGCCCCCATCTGCACGTTTTACCTCAATGAGACAACCAAATACCTCACCGCGCCACTTTTAAGTAAACGCAGGGACAGGTAGAAGCAACCAGTAACGAATATATCGTTGCTATAAGGAAGTAACATGCGGAATTTGGTGATGCTAGAACGGTTAATCAACCGCTTTTCAGATTTACTTGGTTGGCTATCAGCCACTCTTTTTCTTCTTTTGGTCGTTAATGTTTCGTACGACGTTATTGCCCGATACCTATTTAGTAGCGTCTCTATCGCATTACAAGAGATGGAATGGCATCTATTTTCTGCGGTATTTCTCCTTGGCGTGCCTTACGCCCTTCGCGCTGGCGGTCACGTTCGTGTCGACCTTATTTACGAACGCTTGAACCATCGCGCACAGGCAATTATTGACTTGCTAGGTACGCTGTTATTCTTATTACCATTCTGCCTCTTGGTTTTTTGGTATGGCATTGATTTTGCGAAAGAGTCATACGCACTCGGTGAGTCGAGTGGTGACCCTGGTGGTCTCGCCTATCGATGGATAATCAAATCGATGATCCCAATTTCGTTCTTAGCGATGGCGATTAGTGGGATTGGACTGCTTCTGCATTCTCTCAATCGTATTTTTAACCCTCAATTGATCCATACCAAGTAAGGAGACTAAAACATGGTTGGTATTATTATGTTTATCGTCGCGCTGGTGGCTCTCTTGTTAGGGTTTCCTGTTGCATTCACGTTTGGCGGCATTGCACTTTTGTTTGGCGTATGGGCTGAAGGGCCAGAGATCTTTGCGTTTATGCCCTTTCGAATCATGAGCATTATGCAAAATACAGTCTTGATGGCTGTACCATTGTTCATCTTTATGGGACTCGTCCTCCAAAAAACAAAACTCGCTGAACAATTGCTCGTCTCAATGGGGAGGCTATTCGGTGGCGTCAGAGGTGGCTTAGCCATTTCTACCGTGTTAGTCGGCTCTTTACTTGCCGCTTCTACAGGTGTGGTCGGTGCGTCTGTTGTTGCTATGGGGCTCATTTCGCTCCCCGTCATGATGAAGTATAACTATGACAAAGGCTTAGCCTGCGGAACAATTTGTGCTTCAGGGACACTCGGCCAAATTATCCCACCTTCGATTGTTTTAATTCTGCTTGGCGATGTATTAGGCATACCGGTGGGTGATCTGTTCAAAGCCGCGGTTATTCCCGGGCTAGTCTTGGTGGGCGTTTATATTGCGTACATCATGATATACGCACACTTCAACCCACAAGCAGCAGTCGCAATACCAAGAGAAGAAGGCGTATCTCGTCGACAAGAAGTTATCACTGCGCTCAAAGCGATTATTCCTCCATTAGCGCTAATCGTGGTTGTACTTGGCTCCATTTTTGCCGGTGTCGCAACACCAACAGAATCAGCTGCATTGGGTGGCGTCGGGGCTATCACCCTTGCACTCCTCTATGGGCAGTTTTCTCTCAAAATGCTCTATGCAAGTGCCTATGAGACCATAAAGGTTACCGCCATGGTGTTTGCTATTCTTTTGGGTGCAACAGCGTTCTCGATGGCGTTTACCTACACAGGTGGTGACTATCTCGTTGAGGAGTGGCTACTCGCTATTCCGGGCGATAAATGGGGCTTTTTAATTATTACCATGCTGGTCATTTTAGTCCTTGGGTTCTTCATCGACTTTGTTGAAATATGTTTCATTATCGTGCCGATTATCGCCCCTGTCGCGATGATCATGGATATTAACATGACGTGGTTTGCCATCTTAATTGCGCTCAATCTGCAAACCTCTTTCTTAACGCCACCTTTCGGTTTTAGTCTATTTTATCTTAAAGGTGTTGCGCCTAAAGGGATAACGACTGCACACATTTATCGGGGGGTATTGCCCTTTATCATTCTGCAAGTGCTTGTGGTTATCTCTTTACTGATGTTCCCCGCTTTCTTTGGCATGTAAGTCATAGACTTCAATTCAACGTATCGGAGCGAATTGCTTCGATACGTTTTTTTCCACCTCACTGTTTTTTCCCACATCACTATAGCTCACCATATATTTGACTCTGCTAACATCCCCTCTCACACACAAATGTTACAATCAGGTTAATTTATGACTCAGCGAGATGTTCGATGCCTCTGAAATTGAAACTCATCTTACTTACCTTGCTGCCACTTGTGCTTATCTCACTCACCGTGGCATGGATCTCTATTCATCAAATTTCCCAACTCGGAGAACAAGAGATTAAGACATTTGAAAACAACCTGCTCGAAAACCGTGAACAAGCGCTGAAAGATCACCTTGATTTGGCTTTTAATAGCATTGAACATATCGTGTCTGATCCCTCCTTATCGACTGCGCAAGCTCAACACGCAGTAAAAGAAATTATCGACAACCTCCGCTATGGGGAAGATGGCTATTTCTTTGTTTATGATGCTGATGGCAATAACCTCGTCCACCCTATTCAACCTCAGTTAGTCGGCACGAACCTTTATAACCTCCAAGATGAAAAAGGGAATTACCTCATCCAATCTCTTCTGAGTGCGGCAAAAGAAGGTGGCGGCTTTCATCTTTATCAATGGGAGAAACCCTCCACAGGTGACGTTGTCACCAAGCTAAGCTATGCTCGCTGGCTTCCTAACTGGCAATGGATGGTGGGTACAGGGCTTTATATCGAAGATATCGAGGAGCAACTCGACGGTATCCGCAGCTCAGTAAAAGCCAATATTAGCACTACTTTTGTCACTGTCTTTGCGCTACTCAGTGTTACCGTGCTCGTTATCATCGTGACGACGCTGGCGATAAACCTTCATGAACATCGTCTTGCTGACAGTAATTTGAAGGCCTTGGCACACAAAACGGTGATGTTCCAAGAAAATGAAAAGAAGCATCTAGCCAGAGAACTTCATGATGGGATTAATCAGCTTCTTATCTCCAGTAAATGTCATTTTGAACTGCATCAGAAACAACTCAATGTGGCATCTGATAATAGTGCTTTCAGCAAAGGGCAGAACGCATTATTACAAGCCATTACTGAATTGAGACAGATCTCTCATAGTTTAAGGCCAAGTACATTGGATGATATTGGGCTCGCTGCAGCGATTAAATCTCTGGCAGAAGATTTCGCTGATCACACCGAATTACAGGTCAATATGACTCTGACCAACGCACCATTACCACTCAATAATGATTGGGTAACAACCCTGTACCGCGTCGTGCAAGAGTCCCTGTGTAATATTCAAAAGCATGCCACTGCATCACAGGTCGACTTGATCGTCGAAAGGCTCGGTCACTATCTTCAACTCATTGTCAGAGATAACGGACGTGGGTTTTCACTCACTCAAGCATTGCATGGCGATGGTATCGGTTTACGCAATATGAGAGAGAGAATTGAATTTATCGGCGGACACTTTGAAATTATCACCGAGCCCGATTACGGTACAGAAATTACGGTGACGTTAGAATTAGAAAAGGACATGACATGAGCAAAATTCGCGTTCTACTTGTTGATGATCATCAGGTCGTTTTAGAGGGCTTTGTTGCTCGCCTTACCCATGAACCCGGTATTGAAATTGTTGGAACAGCCAACAATGGACAACAAGCTATTGAGAGAGTGAAAGAGTCGACGCCAGATATCGTTCTGATGGACTTTTCCATGCCCGTGATGAACGGTCTTGAAGCCACTAAATTACTGAAAACAAATTTCCCTGATGTAAAGGTGCTCATGCTGACCATGCATGACAGTCGAGAGTACATTATGCAAGTCATGGAGGCTGGCGCTATGGGCTACCTCTTAAAGGAAATCAGTGCTGAAGAGATGGTGAATGCTATCCAAACGGTTTTTAAGGGGGCAACCTATTTCTGCCATACCGCAACAAAATCGTTATTCCAACCCACGGAAAAATCAACGATAGCAAAAGCGACAACGCCACTAAGTCGCCGTGAAGAAAAAGTACTCACTCTAGTGGCTAGCGGCTTAAGTAACAAAAAAATAGCAGCACAGCTGGAAATAAGCGCCCGTACCGTCGAAACACATCGTCAAAATATTCGCCATAAACTCGATATCCAATCGGTCGCAGAACTGGCTCAATACGCGTCGAAACATGGCCTTACCGAATAAATTCACAAGACAAATAGATTGAAATGAATTAATCACGTAAAATAACCCCATTTACATGTTCAAACGAAATGGGTTTCCATGCGAATTAGGAATTATCGCCGTTGGTTAGAAGCATTATTGTTATTGAGCGTCGCCACGACTGTTTTATTGCTACTACAAAAGCCTTTAGGGCACTACCTACTGAAACGCGATGTTACCGACAAGCTTAACTCATTGACCTATTTCTACCATGAACGTTTCGGGCATATTTATGATGAAATTATGTCTCTCGATTCGCTACTTGACGGAACTTGTAGCCCATCCGATATTGAGACTATCCGAAATATCAGTGAGGAATCTGCTGGTATCCAGTTACTCGAAGTGCAGTTTGGTCCCTTGCTGTGTAATCAATATGGACTTGAGCCTACGCTCTTTGAACTTGATAACACCGCCATCGTTGAAGATTCACCAACTAACCCTTACCGAATTTCAATGTATAAAAATCAACGCTTGTTTTTGCAGATCGAATTCGAGAAAGGCACCTTTAGGGTCATTACGGAGCCATTTCAATACCTTTTCATCGATCACATCGATTGTGTAAACTGCATTGCCATTTCATTGACGAACAGAAGCCACAAAAGTGTTGCTATTCACCCGAAGGCAGATGGGATTAAATACAAAATGCTCGCTTCAAGTCCGTTAATTGATGGTTTTACAATTAACGTTGAAGCTAACGATATGGCAGTAAAACATTATACTGCGGACTTACAGCGCAAGTTTTTTTGGTATATATGGCCAATTATTTTTTTCACCTCCACGCTTTGGGGGCTTTGGAGAGCAAAGTCTCTGACTCTTGTTGAACTAATTGACCAAGCCATAGAAAACAGTGAGTTTACCCCTTTCTATCAACCTATTATCGATGCGAAGTCTGGCAATATGATCGGGGGTGAAGTCCTTGTGCGTTGGATAAAAGCGGATGGAGAGCTCATCCCACCAAATAACTTTATTCCTCTCGCTGAGAATAACGGTCAAATCGTGCCGATAACTGAGCAACTCTTTCAGAAAGTACTTCATGATATAGGCAAGCTTGACTGGAAAGATAACCAGTTATTTGCGAGTATCAACGTGACACCGAGTCAACTAGAAGATCCTCATTTTGCTCATCGTATTCTAGATATCATAGACTCACACCAAGTGCGGGCATCGTCGATAGCGTTAGAAGTCACTGAGCGTACCCCTTTTACGAACATTGCTGCAGCTTCCATCTCAATGAATATTCTCGAAAAGCGTGGGATCGAAATCAAACTCGATGATGCGGGCACAGGCTATGGTGGATTCAGTTATTTACAAAAATTACCGATACATACTCTTAAGATTGATAAAATGTTTGTTGATACCGTCGGTACTGAAGACTTAAAACGTAACATTCTTCAATCCATCATCTCCTTTGGTCATACCGCGGAATTATCCTTAATTGCAGAAGGTGTTGAAACAAAAGAACAAGTCGCCTATTTACTGTCACAAAAAGTACACCTTATGCAAGGGTATTACTTTGCTAAGCCGATGCACTTTGTCGATTTTGAACATTACTACCTCAGTCAACAGACTACTAAAGTGCACTGAAGCAAAAAATTAGCACTGTTCGATGAAAAACCGCACAATTGGTAGTTGTTATTTCGCGCCAGCGACCTAGAATGGCATCGATTAAAAATTCGATTATGTGGTCAGACACATTGAGCAAAGGAAAGAGAATGATTCTAGTAGTTGGACACAAAAACCCAGATAGCGACAGTATTTGCTCTGCGTTAGTTGCTGAAGCGTTACTGAAGGCCCGTGGTCTTGAAGCAAAAGCCGTAAGACAAGGCGATATTAACCGCGAAACTCAATTTATCTTGGATCGCGCGGGTGTTGAACAACCTGAAATGTGCACAGAAGTAGCAGGACAATCTCTTTGGCTTGTTGACTATTCAGATCTTGCACAAGGTCCTGATGACATGGCTCAAGCCGAAATCCTTGGCATTGTTGACCACCACCGTCTTGGTGACGTAACAACAACAAACCCTCTTGAAGCATGGATTTGGCCTGTCGGCTGTACTTCAACGATTCTTTTCAATCTATTTAAGATGGAAGACGCTGAAATTACACGCCCAATCGCAACCTTGATGCTTTCAGCCATTTTAAGTGACACGGTTGGCTTTGCATCGCCAACGTGTACACAAAAAGATAAAGACGCTGTTGCTGCATTAGCACCTCTAGCGGGTGTTGAAGATCTTGATACATTCATCAAAGATCTATTGATTGCAAAAACAGATATCGAAGGCCTAACAGCAAACGAACTTGTTGAAAAAGACCTTAAAGCTTACCCTTTCAATGACCGTCCAGTTGTTGTTGGTCAAGTTGAACTTGCAACTATTGAGCAAGTTGAAGGTATGATTGATGCCCTTGAAGCTGATTTGCAGCGTCGTTGTGATGAAGAAGGCCTTGCTTTCGCAGCATTAATGTTGACTGACATCACTACAAGTACGACTCGCCTATTATTCAAAGGTGAGTGGAGCGACAAACTAGCACCACACGTTAAAGATGGCGTGTTGATGATGGAAAATACGCTAAGCCGTAAGAAGCAAGGCTGGCCTTGGTTACAAGGCGTATTGGCATAACTGCTAACGCTATGTGCTCAGTAAGGTGTCTCACTAAAGGCTTTACTTAGAAATATCCGATTTAAAGAGGAAGCAGTGCTTCCTCTTTTTTATTACCCAAAACTTCATAAATGACGGTATATTTTTTTATGTTCTAATGGCCTCATACCATGCTGTTGACGCCATGTATCGACAAAAGCGCTTCCTATATCAAGTCCATGCTGGTAATCAGACGCTAACTGATGCTGTGAACTTAATAATGCAGTACTTAATAATGGTTTCGTTGGGGCAATTTGTATCACTTTCACACCTGAAGGCGGCGATGCTAGAAAACGTTCTGTTTCTTGTGTATTACGATAGTGACTAATCAACATCTCTAACATTTCATTCGAATACCCACTTCTTTTTAATGCAAGTAAACGAAAAAAATGATTTCCACTAAATAGCCAACGATCGCCCTGCCCCTTATTAGCTGATGATAACTCTAGATTCTTTTCCAGGTCGTTAACAAAAGGCAGCTCTCTCCACTCCTTACTCAACGAATCCAATTTATTAGACAACCCTTTGTGGAAAGTTTTTAAAGAACTCAATTCATCGTCAAGCTTTAAGCGACGTAAGTACTCTGGAAGCTCTAGCTCAATTCTCTGTCTCGCCGTCTCAATAGCCCGACTTGCTGATGCCGATATTTTCACTACTTTTTCGGTTCGAATAACGACTAGCTCCGAAGAGCCACGTCGCCACGCTTCTAATGCAGGAATTGCTGCACTGACCCCTCCGTCTACCCATGTCTGTGCATTGATTTCTACAGGTCTATCGTACAACATAGGTATTGCACACGTTGCAGTTGCGACTGACTTCCACTGATCACCATACATAGGAAAGTAGTGATCTTTTAGCGATTGGGTACTGGTCACACATGCCAGCGCTTCTCGACCTTCATCTAAAGTTAACTGCGCACGACAAGAGGCTAATTCCGCCTCACCAGTATCAAGGGCAGACGATAATGCCCAATCCAAGTCCATCGTTTGCTGACGACGAATAAACTGAAACAAGTTAAAGAATCGATCTTGGGTTGTATATTCAGCAATGAAGCGTTGCCCAACACCGGGCTGGCGAGCAATAAATGAAGAGAGGTTTAAAGCGCCAGCCGAGACACCGACATAGCGACTAAAAGGGTCAAAGCCAGCGGCTAAGAACGCATCTAAAACACCCGCAGTAAAAATACCTCGTTGCCCCCCACCTTGAGCAACAAGAGCCATCTCAGAGCGTGGCTGACAATATTTAGACATCAATTCGATAACAAAAAAAGAACTCAATGACATTACACTAACACAGTAAAGCCATCAGTCGCTGAACTCGTTAGTGGGATATCATAACAATCTCTAAGCTGTAACAGCCATAAAACTAAAAGCCAAAATAAGTGTTAGTGCACCAGCAGCAAAACATAGTGCTAATTTCAAATTGGTATCTTTCATCGCCTTCCCTTCCTGTGCATATTCACTAACAACTAGTTTATGTTATATGCTGACCACTAACCGTTAACAAAATCACAACATACGGAATTCCCACATATTTTGAGGGATTAAGCAAAGCCTTCACTAACAACAAAACACATAACCTTAACAATAAAAAACGCAGCAATGATTAACTATGTAACGATAATGACTATAAATGACTCAGCTCATCCTATTAGCACTAAAATAGACATGCACAGTGAATAACTTCTCAAAGCATCAGAACATAAGCCCAGTTAACCATTATTTAACATGCGATTTATATCGCTATACCTCTCACTAATAGCGACTCTGCGTACTTTTTACTCATTAATCAGATTCATTAGCAACAGGTTAAATAAAAATTATATCCTGTGAAACAATCAATACGTAGAGGATCCTCTGAGAACAATCGGTACCATATGCTTATATACTACTGTTATGCTTATAAATATTGGTTTATTACCATACCAAATGGCAACATAGCAGAAACATCTACTATTGTATTATTCCCTACCAAACGATAATCTTCACTGGTCATATTTAGCGAATCATCCCAAATTCGCAAACACAACATTAAATAAAAAAGAATGAATCTCTAGTATAAAGGAACTTACTAGAGAGATAATCTACTAGGAGTTAAAAATGCAACGAGAACAGTGGGGATCCCGCGTAGGATTCATATTAGCTGCTGTTGGTTCAGCTATCGGATTGGGTAACATTTGGCGTTTCCCATATATGGCCTACGAAAACGGTGGTGGTGCCTTCTTTATCCCTTACCTTTTTGCCATGCTCACTGCTGGTATTCCATTTATGATTATGGAATTCACCGTAGGAAGCCGTTTACGTAGTGCTGCCCCGCGAGCGTTTGCTAAAATCAATGCGAAACTTGAATGGCTTGGTTGGTTCCAAGTATTTATTGCTGCAATCATTGCCGTATACTACGTAGCCATTATCGGTTGGTCTATTTCTTATATCGGTTTTGCTTTCACACAAAGCTGGGGTGCCGATACCAACGCCTTCTTCTTTGGCGAGTACTTAAAGCTGGGTGATAACGCACCAACAAGCTTAGGAAGTATCCAAACACATATTGCTGGTCCAATGATGCTAGCGTGGGGCCTAACCTTCCTCGCTATTTTCAGTGGTATTAAAGGTGGTATTGAGCGCGCAAGTAAAGTAATGATGCCTGTACTATTCTTCTTAGTGCTTGGTCTAATTATTCGTGTTTGCATGTTGCCGGGTGCATCTGCAGGACTGAACTTCATGTTCAAACCTGATTTCAGCCGTATCCTCGATCCTTCAGTATGGTCTGCAGCTTATGGACAAATCTTCTTCACGCTAAGTGTCGGCTTTGCCATTATGCTTGCTTATTCAAGCTACTTACCGAAGAAATCAGACATCAGCAACAATGCAATGATGACCGTCTTCATTAACTGTGGCTTCTCGATCATGGCTGGTATCATGATCTTTAGTATCCTTGGCTATATGGCGAATGAACAAGGCGTCGCGATCACTGAAGTTGTTTCTGGCGGTGTTGGCTTAGCATTTGTTACATTACCTGCTGCTATTAACCTATTACCTGCGCCTCAAATTCTAGGTCCATTATTCTTTATCGCATTGACTGTTGCTGGTTTGAGCTCGATGATTTCTATCATTGAAGCGGTAACGTCTGCCATTATCGACAAGTCAAAGCTACCACGTAAAGTTGTAGCATCATTAGTGTGCGGTATTGGTGCGCTGGCATCACTCGCCTTTGCAACAAATGGTGGTCTTCTATTACTTGACCTTGTTGACTACTTCATGAATAACGTTGCCCTTCTGGCAAGCTGTCTAATCGAATTGGTACTGATTGGTTGGGTACTTAAGCAATTGCCAGAACTACGTAACCACGCAAACAATGTATCTGAATTGTCTATTGGTAGCTGGTTTGAGTTCTGCTTGAAATTCATCAGCCCAGCATTACTTGCAATCATTTTGTTCACCAACCTAAAAAATACTGTCGTAGAAGGTTACGGCGGTTACGCTCAGCTTGATCTTGTTCTACTTGGTTGGAACCTAGTTGCAGCAATGGCATTTATTGCTGTTGTCATTAACTTTAACAGCAAACCTACGACTGACGTTGAAGAGGCTTAAGATGGAATTTAGTGCAATTATCATGATGATTATCGGTTTAGGCTGTACATGGGGCGGCGCTGCCATCTGTATTCGCCGCGCGATGAATTCGAAGTAATCTTTAATCGCCAAAAACACTAAAACAACACTTTCGAGTGTTGTCAGATTGCTGACGAACCCCACTTTTCGAAGTGGGGTTCTCTTTTATGAGCGGCCGTAGGCCGCGATCGCGATATTTTTAGGTATCCGATGCTTGGAAGTACCC